>CAJULR010000036.1 GCA_910587375.1 Candidatus Gastranaerophilales bacterium
AATGACGCAGCGAATACTCCTAATGGAAAGAATGGAACCTTTGGCGGTGGAGGAGGCGGGGGTGCAGTTATAAATGAAACAGGAGGAATAGGCGGAAATGGAGGAAGGGGGATGGTGATTCTTGAGTACAAGAGTACGTCGTTGTAGGGGGTGGGTTAATGCCAGGCGGTGCCTAACTCGTCATTGCGAGCGACCAACGGAAGCGCGGCAATCCAGAAAAACTGGCATTGGATGAACTGGTTTAAGGGTTTTCCATTGATTCCGTAAAATCTTCCTGGATTGCTTCGTCGCTGTCGCTTCCCTCGCAATGACGATGGGTATTGGATGATGTTGGGTTAAAACCCAACCTACGGGGACTGAACACCGTATGACAGGATAGTCAAAATTAAAATTTTAGATGAACAACTTTTCGGGCATTGATTTTGTAACCTTTCAATGCCCTTTTCTTTTGCGCAAAATCTCCACCTAAAGCAACTACAACTTTCTTAACCTTTTTGCCTTGGGGGCTGAATATTCTTATAATATCTGTGGGATATTATAACTTTCAAAAGGGAAAAATTGGACAGCACACAAAAAAACTTGGAATTTGACCTTTGTTTTCTTTTCGGCTGGTTTGACGAGCAGCTAAGAAACGCTGTCCTTAAGGCGTGTGAAGCTTTTTGGGAAAATAAATTCGACATAAAAACCCAAAGCCTCACAACAAATTTAAGTGTAAAAAACGACCTCACATCCAAGGGAGAAATTTATTTCACAACGGAATTGCCCGTGACCCCTGTCCAAAATGCCTTCATCAGGCTTTCTTCGGATTTTATCCGCGTGGTGCTGCATGACACCTTGGGCTCAAGCTCTCCCATATTCAAGCTTCAAGAACTTTCAGAGCTTGAAATTAAGATTTTAAACGCTTTTTGCGACCTGATATATGAAGAAATTAAAAATTTTATAATTCCGCATGAGAAAATCCCCAAAAAAGAACTTAAAAACAAAGGGGTTTACAATGTGGCGTTTTTAATTTCAAAGGAAGGAAAAACCGGAAAAATTGTCGTTTCTGTGCCACAAAACTGCATTGGGGCACAAAAAATTCAGACGGAAGAAAATTTTTCATATGAAGATTTTTTAAGCGCACAAACTTTCGTAAACATTTCAGCAGGCACTTCAAGGATTTCCCTAAATGACCTGAAAAATCTATACCCGGGCGACATTCTTTTATTAGAAAACAGCAATGTAAATTTAATGGAAATAAAAACAGACACCCTTAGAAAAAGCTTTAAAGTGAACCCGGAGCCTGCTTTAATGCTTGAACTTGATGAAGATGAACATGAATTAGGAGCCGATATGAGCGATAATCAAAATATATGGGATGACATTCAAATTGAAGTCGGGGCGGAATTTGACAAGGTGAAAATGACGCTCGGAGATTTAAAACAAATTTCAAAAGGCCTTGTAATCGACCTTGGACCTGTTTTTAATAACAAAATTTCACTTCTTGTGGAAAACAAGGTTGTAGCAAGGGGCGAGCTTGTTATTTTAAATGATAAATACGGCGTAAAAGTGGATGAAATCATCTCTGCCGGCCAATCTTCAGGCCAAAGGGAAGAAGCCGCCCAAAATCAGGCGCCTGCACAACAACCTGCAAAACCACAACCTTCAAAAGCACAACAACAAGGGCAACCACAGCCCCAAGCACAACAGGCAAACCCGGAGCTTGTAAACAAAATGGCACAGGCAACGGCAGAAGGCGCGGCGCAAGGGGAAGTTGAAGAATTTGACTATTCCGATTTTGAAAACGAAGAAGGATAAACACCAATTAAAAAAGTTGCAAAACAAAAAAAGGGTAAACAAAGAATACAAGGGGTTTTAGATGGCACAATACATTATAGCTTTCAGTTTATACACACTTGCAATGATAGGAATTTTCTTCATTGCCTTTGTTGTGTATAAAAAAACGATGGGGTTTAACTCTTCAAAACTTCATAACGGCATGAAAATTGAAGACGCCTTAAGGCTGTCCCAAAGGAAAACTCTTTATATTATAAACGTGCAAGGAGAAAGGTTTTTAATCGCCTCAGATGTTGAAAACACAACCTTTCTTGCAAAATTAAGCCAAAAAGAAACCATAATGCAGGGCTTAAACCAAAAAAACCAAACGCAGCAAGGCATAACAGCCCAAAACAGCACAACCCAAACAAACCAAATAAGCCTTGAAAAACAAAGTTTTGGCCCCATACAGCTTTCAAAAGAAATAAAGCCCGAAACCGTAAACAATATATATGAAAACGAAGCAGCCCAAAAAGCACAGGTGGAAAAATACATAAAAGAGCTTGAAACTTTAAACATTGCAAATAATTCAACCGAACAAGACGAAGATGAATATTCAAATGCCATTGATATTAAAAATATGAACGGCGCCAAAAAGAATGTAATGAAAAACATTTTAAAAGAACTTGAAAATTCAAAAAGGACAAATATATAAATGGATGTTGTACTAAAAGATTTAAACCCTGCAATACAGCTTTTAATGGTGATGACATTGTTTTCAATGTTGCCCTTTGTTTTTTGCTGTATGACATCTTTCTTGAGGTTTACAATAGTTTTTTCAATGCTGAAAACTGCGATGGGAACACAATCTGTGCCCCCTGCAATTGCACTTATCGGCCTTGCTTTAATTATGACCTTATACACAATGTCCCCCGTTTTTCAAAGCATGTATGAAGCAGGGCGCATTCCTTATGAAAAAGACGGTGACATCGTTTTAACGCTTCAAAAGGGCTCAGAGCCCTTAAAAGAATTTATGCTAAAACAGACAAGGCAAGAAGATTTGGCGTTTTTTGTGGAAAAAACCCGTGTCACCATGCCCGAAACCCCTGAAGATTTAACCCTTTGGGAAGTGGCCCCAGCCTACATCATAAGCGAATTAAAAACCGCCTTTGAAATCGGGTTTATAATTTTTATACCGTTTATTGTTTTAGACCTTGTTGTTGCAAACATACTGCTTGCTTTGGGTATGTTTATGTTGTCGCCCACAATTGTATCATTGCCCTTTAAACTTTTGATATTCATTGCGGTGGACGGATGGAGCTTAATTGTAAAAGGTCTTGTGGAGAGTTTTAACTGATGGAACTTTTAGTCGAATATCTTGCAAAAGGTTTTATAACAATGCTTTCAATCTCTTTGCCCTGCGTTCTTGTGGCGGCAGGAATAGGGCTTGTTGTTGGTATATTACAGGCAGTAACCCAGGTTCAGGAACAAACCATTGCCGCTGCGCCTAAAATTATCGCCGTATTTTTAACGATTATAATCCTTGGAATGCTTTATATAAGGATTTTAACCGAGTACTTTGTTGAAGGAACAAGCCTTGCTTTTAATGTTGTGACACGCTCCGCAAACTACGTCCTTCCTGAAGATTATTATTTCCATTCAAGACCTTTCGCCTCTGAAATGAAAGATACAATCAAAAGAGGGGATAATATTGATAGAATTATGAAAAACCCCGGGAAAATTCCCTGGTCTGAACAACAATTTAAAGATAAATACACCCCAAGAAGCAAAGGGGCAGACCCAAGACCGAATTTCATAGAAACAAACAGAATGCTTGGAAGGTAAAAAATGAACAAAAAAATCCCGTCTAAATATTTAATACTCCTTTTTTTCTTGGTGCTTATCTGCCTTGTGCTTCCAATGTTAATTTTAACCATGCCGGCAAAAGCTGAAACCAAAGCCCCTGCCTCAACTTCAAATGCTGCGCCTGCGCCTCCTGCGCCTTCAAATGCAGATGTTAACAAATCTTTACAACAAACAGTAACAAAGAAAGAAGTTGTGGCACCCGCTCTTCAATATCTAAGAGAAGACTACCCTGCAGCCTTTCTTTCAAAGGATGATTACAGCATAAAACTAAATTCACAAAGAAAATATAAATTAAGATGTTCTAAAACAATCAGCGCTGTTGCAATCGGGGATATTGAAAACGTTAAGGCGGAAGAAAATAATGAAGCGGATGAAGAAAAAATGCTTTATGAACTTGCCGCGCCAAAGGACATTATTGTAAAAACAAGGCAGGAAACCTACACCTATATGCAGATTTTCACAGATTCAAACCGCCCGACAACAGTTATGATGTCCATAAACGCCAAAAACGAAGTGCCAAGCCTCATAACCTTTGGCGATTGCACAATGTTTGAAGATATATAAACAGTTTTCAAGGCTCCGGGTAATTTTAAAGCCTGAAAGTTAACGCACACAAAGGAGATTTTTTGGATTTAATCTTAACACAGTTTGCAAAAATATTCCCTGAAATAAACCTCGCAATAGGCGCAGGCATTATGATTTTTGCACGCTTTATCGGCCTTATGCAATTTGCCCCCGGGTTTAACAGAAAAGAAATCCCAACTATTGCAAGGCTCTCTTTTGCGCTCATAATGACCATTATCACGGCCTCAGTTATAAAAATTCCTGAATTTCCGGAAGGCTCTTCGATGATTTTGTGCATTGTTCTAAATTACATCTTCGGCGCACTCATAGGATACATTGTAAACTGCGTTATAGCTGCAATTACAGCGGGCGGCGATATGATTAATACACAAATGGGGCTCTCTTCTGCCATGGTTTTAGACCCAACAACCCGTGCCCAAACATCAATCATAGGAAACCTTTTCACCCTTGCAGGCGTTATAATTTTTATCACAATAGGCGGGCTATATTGGCTTATTGACGCCTTTATCAGGAGTTTTGAAATTTTCCCGATGTATAGCGTTTCGCTTCCTTTGGATAAAATTGTAAATTTAGATTATTTGATTTTAATTACATCAAACATTTTTATGGTCGGAATGCAAATTGCAGCGCCTGTTTTGCTTGCAACCTTGGGGCAGGATATAATTCTTGGTACAATTTCAAAAACAGCCCCGCAAGTTAACGTTTTTCAGATGAGCTTTCTTTTTAAACCAATTTTGGGTGCGCTTATTTTAACCTGGATTTTACCAATGTTAATGGAAGTTATACAGGAATACATCACCTCTTTTTCAAGTATATTTTAATGATATATTTTTAACGACGGGCCGCCCCATGTTGAATTTGCCAAAAATTGAGGTATAATGAAAATATAAAAGGGCGGGAATGCTCGCTACATTCCCTTTAAAGACCCTAATTGTTTATTTTGAGCGCTATAATTATCATTAAGATAAGAAGTAGCGCTTTTTCAGTAATAAACACCTCTTGCCTCACCCCCTTTCCAACTTCATACTGCAGTTATGTTGTTTGGAACGGAAGGTAAGCCCCTAGGGTCTGCCACATTTTTATAATACTCTGCACTATACTATTTCAAAACGGTTATTTAGAGGAAAAATCCGTACAAAAAAGATAGTACGCCTACAACCCTTCTTCAAAAATATTCTTCTTTTTAAATTCATCCTCATCACAATGAATTAAAAAACCACATTTAACACAGGCAAGCACCGTATTTGTCGAATCCACCGGGCGAAAAATGTGTTCACACTTTTCATATTCATCCTCAAAATCCGCTTCCTGCCCCTCTTCCGTTAAAAAAGCGGCCCCTTGTCTTATATTTTGAGCACCAAAGCCAAATGGCCCGCCGCCTTTTTGGCGAAGGCCTTCAAATTTTTCTTTCAGTTTAAAAATGAGCTCTATAATATACATAAACTTATTTTTAAATTATAATCTAATTGAAATGAAAAACAAAAGCGAAATTTTTATATCATCAACAGTTGATTTTCATAATATCTTTGGCGCCGTAGAAACCGCAAACAGGCTTCAGGCGGGCCTTGAAATCAGCCGCTTTGGAAAACTCCGTGAAATTGACGACGATTTTGACGGCACTTTAGCCCTCTATAAAGACGCAATTTCAGGGCTTGAAGGCCCTCTAACCCTCCACGGCTTCTTTTCAAACCTCTGCCTGTGTTCAAAAGACCCTTTAATTAAAGAAGCGTCTGTTAAAAGATATTATCAAAGCTTTGAAATAGCGGCAGAATTGGGCGCAAAGACAGTTGTTTTCCACACTTGTTACAACAATTTATTAAAACAAAAACAGTATCGCGAAAATTTTTTCCTCTCTTCTTTGGAATTTTTCAGAGAATTTATCCCGCATTTTGAAGCAGAAAACATCGTTGCAACAATTGAAAACGTACATGAGCCTGACAATGAACTTATAAGAAGTATAATTGCAGCCATAAATTCACCAAATTTAAAAGCAACTGTGGATATCGGCCATTGTAATATCCACTCCAAAATCCCCGTCCCTGAATGGATTAAAGACTATGGCATAATGCTTCACCATATGCATTTTCACAATAATTTCGGGGATGAAGACGCACATTCAAGCCTTAAAAAAGGCTCGCTTAAAATTAAACCAATTCTTGAAACCTTAAGAAATATGCGGCTTTTCCCGCAAATAACTTTTGAAATTTTTGATATTGAAGACCTTGAAGAAAGTGTAGAATATTACAGAATACTTGAAAAAGAAGTTTTTGGAGAATAAGGTTCAAACCCTTGCTATACCTTCTTTTCAAACCCCAACGCCTTCAGTGCATTATTATCTTTTTGCCAATTTTTCTTAACCTTCACAAAAAGCTCTAAAAACACCTTGTTTTGGGCAATTTCTTCAATTTCAAGGCGCGCTTCAGTGCCAATTTTTTTAAGCATAGCGCCTTTTTTACCGATTATTATTCCCTTTTGGCTTTCAGCAGAAACAATAATTTGCGCCTTAATTTTATCAATGGTGTCTGTTTGTTTATATTCTTCAACCAAAACCGCCACAGAATGCGGAATTTCATCCTTTGTATTTAAAATAATTTTTTCCCTTATAACTTCACTCACAATCGAGCGCATATTTTGATCGGTGATTTCATCGTCAGGATAAAGCTTTTGCCCCAAAGGTAAATATTCTTTAATTTTATCCAAAAGAACAGAGAGGTTTTTCCCTGTTTTTGCGCTGATTTTTATTACAGGGAGATTTTTTTCAAAAAGCTTTTTGTAAGAAATAATATTGTATTCAAGTTTTTCTTTTGGCGCTGTATCAATTTTGTTTGCAACAATAATTACTGGCTTTTCAAGGGTTTTCAGGTAATTTTCAACAATCCACTTGTCCCCTGCCCCCGCTTCATCTTTAGAATCCACCAAAAACAAGACTACATCAGAATCCTCAAGAGAAGTTTTTGATTCTTCGGCTAAAAATTCACCGAGTTTATTTAAAGGCTTATGCACACCGGGCGTGTCGATGAAGATAATTTGCGAATTTTCATCTGTAAATATGCATTTTATCTGATATCTCGTCGTTTGGGCCACAGGAGTTGTAATTGCAATTTTTTGCCCGGCAATTTTATTTAACAGCGTGGATTTTCCGACATTTGGCCTTGCAATGAGCGTCACAAAGCCTGTTTTAAAGTTTTTTTCCATTGATTATTCCTAAATTATATTCTTTTTGCCCATTGTTTTTTTGCGGTTTTTTTGTATTCATAGTATAATTAGCTTTGTAATTTATTATAATATAGTAGAAACGGAAAATCCAATATTGAAGGGATAGAAGGATGAGAAAATACATTCTTGGGATTATTTTAACTTTGCTTTTGGGGCTTGGAGGTATCTTTAATGCCGATACAATGGCCCTTGACAGCGATTACAAGAATAACCTTTTAAAAGTAGATGTAGTTAAAGCCAATGATGGCAGCTATAAAATAGATTTATACACTCAAAAGCCTTATAATGAGCCAATTAAGGTAATTAAAAAATCTGACACAAGCTATTATGTTTTTCTGCCCGAAACATACCACTCAATCACATCTGTAGGTTCATCAGGCGACATCAACAAGGTGGATGTGAAGTTATATCCTTACGCAGGGCAGGATTTGAACAACGGATATACAAAAATTGACATTTCAACAAGCAAACCTGTCACTTTTACAACAAGCGTAAAAACAGCAGGAAAGCCTGCTCCAAAAGTAGACGCCAAAAAATTGGCACAGCTTGACAGCGCATTTGACGGCAAGCCAAATTACCAAAGCGCAACCCCAAAAACTGAAGTAAAACCAGCTGTTCAGCCTGTTAAACCTGTGGTCCAACCGGTTAAACCTGTTGTAAAACCTGTTGAAACAGCAAAAGAACCTATAAAAGACAATGTGAAAGTGGCTCAAGCAGGCCAACCACAACAAAAAACAGTTGCTGACAAGGTTGATAAAGCTATAAATAAAGCAAAAGAAGACGCTCAAAAAATTGCAACAACAGCTGGCACAGAAATAGAGATAGTTACAAAGTCTAAAAATGAAATGCAAGAGCCAAAAGGCGGCACTTTAGATATTGAAAAAAAGGCCTCTTCTGTTGATTTAGAAGAAGTTTTGGATGATGAATTATCTGATGAAGATATTTTAAGCCTCGAAGAAGACGCCAAAGAACAAGGCTTAACTGAACTTGCAACCGGGGATGAGGAAATTATTCCCGAATTGTCAAGAAAACAGCGCATAAAGCAGTACATCAAACTTTTTGCAAAAAATGTACTTGATAATATTTTGGTGCTAATCGCAATTTTCTTACTGCTTGTAGTTGTTTGGCTCTTGGTTCCAAAGAAAAAAGCTGCAAAAGACAGGCCTATTGGCGAATCTGCCGAATATGAAAGCCTTGGAAACCTTGTGGACAGCGTTGTAACCCATGTTGAGGCCGAAAAAGCAGAAAACGCTTATCCTTCATATGATTCTAAGCCTGAAACCCCTGTGGGAGAAACGGTTGAGGCGGTTGATGTTTATGAACCCAAGCCAATGCAGACTTTTGACGAAACAATTACAACAGCTGCCGCAACCGCAGTTGAAGAACCCGCCGCAAATGAAGATGAGGCGGATGTTTTGGCGACTGCAAGCTTTGGCGAAAACAGAGGTCTTTGCCTTGTTAATTATGACGGCAATATCGCGCTTATCGGCTATATTGAAGATGAAATTTTCGTTATTCAAAACTTCGGAAAAATCACTCTTCTTAACCCGAGCATTCAAACCAGAGTGGCCGAACAAAATGAGCACGATACAATTTACATTGTAAAAACGGCAAATTCAAAACTTATGGTAAGGGAAACAAAGACCCTGATTGGTTTAGAGATGGTTATGTAAGGTTAAAACCTTGCCTCATCACTGTTTGAAGGCAATTTATCAAAACCAAAAACATTAAAAACCAAATAATGTTGTAAAATATTTTAAGGCACCTCTTTTATAAGGTGCCTTAAAGCTTTATGTAATAAGGTTTTGCAGGTTTTTACACGAACCTATGCCTTTAAGGACAGGGGTTTTACCCTATTTGAATTATAGAACTCCCGTTATAATAGATTTCAATTATTTAAAATACAGATTTTATTTCCCCTAAACTGACAACAGTCAAGGATTTCAAGGTTTTACAACGTTAAAAAGCCCCTTTTGAATGGGGTTTTCGCCATATTCATATTAAAAAACAAAAAATAGGCTTAAAAGCATTATAAAATAAGGCTTTTAAAGATATTAAAGAGGCTTAAAGCTTGTTAGACGCTTATTACACGAAATTAAAACCCGCCTAAACCGCACCAGCGCAAGTTTTAGACGGGTTTTAAAACTTATTTTATCCCGTAACGTTACAGAACATCAAGCCCAAAAAGCATTAAAAGCACGAGTACGGGCGGAACTATAAATTTCAACAAAAACATAAACACACTGTAAAATTTTTCGTTTTTGGTCAAAAGTTCCATTTTGGGCTTCAATATCCACCCCACTACAACGCAGAGTATGATTGTATTTAAGGGCAAAAGAACGTTTGATGCCGTAAAATCCATAATCTCGAAAAAGGTTTTCCCTAAAAGCTTATAGCCGTTTAACAACCCGAAAGACCAGGTGGTGGGCACCATAAAGACTAAAATTATTGATGACATTATAACTGTGGCAATTTTTCTTGAAATTTTGAATTTTTCTAAAATTGCCGCAATACTAACTTCTAAAAGGCTTATGCCGGATGTCAAAGCTGCAAAGAAAAGAAGCACAAAGAATATCAGCCCAAAAAACTGCCCAAAAGGTAATGCTGCAAAGACTTTAGGCAGCGTTATAAACACTAAACCGGCGCCAGCACTTGGTTCTAAGTTAAAAGAGAATACCGCAGGGAAAATCATAACCCCCGCAAGCACCGCTATGATTGTGTTTCCAAGAATTAAAAGCCCGGAAGACTGTATTATATCGCTATCTTTCTTTAAATAACTTCCATAGGTAACAAGACAGCCCATCCCGACGCTCATGGTGAAAAGCGCCTGCCCAAGAGCTGTTAGCACAGTTGTGAAATTAAATTTTGTAAAATCGGGTGCAAACATAAACTTAAGCCCCTCAATTGAATTTGGGAGGAAAAGCCCAGTAATAGCAAGGAAAAGGAGCATAATTATAAACATTGGCATAATAATATTATTTGCCTGCTCAATCCCTTTATTTACACCCCTAAACGGGAAAGCCGCACAGAGCACAAGAAAAATTATACCCATAATTAAAGGTGCAATCGGCTGTGCCGCAAAGGTTTCAAAGGTTGCAGTGTTGATTTGATCAACAGGAATGGTGCCCAAAAGGTATATAAATATGTAATTTACCGTCCAACCGCCCACTACAAAGTAAAAGCAGGGAATAAAAATTGATGTTATAAAACAAAGCCAGCCAAAAGCGCTGAATTTTCTGTTAATTTTTTCATAAGAGCGGATAACCCCTCTGCGCATTTGTTTTCCAAGCAAAAGCTCGCAAAGCAAAGGAATTGAGCATATAAAAACAGAGAGCACAATATACATCAAAAGAAAGACAGCGCCGCCGTTTTGGCCCATAATATATGGAAAACGCCAAATATTCCCTAAGCCCACGGCAGACCCAAGCGTTGCCATAATAAAAGCAAAGCCTGAAGACCAATTTGGACGTTTTGCAGCACTTCTCTCTATTGCCATTTTTAATTCCTCATTAATTACAATTGTAGTACATTCTAAAATTCACAAAATGAAATGTCAACAGCTATATTCAACATCTTATTTGAACCGCTCCATTTCCCTTTGTATATCTTTCTTTTTCAGGGTTTCTCTTTTATCATGCAGCTTTTTACCCTTGCAAAGTCCAATTTCAAGCTTTGCAAAACCGCGCTCCAAAAAAAGCTCTAAAGGCACAATAGTGTAGCTTTCCTGCTTTATTTTCCCTAAAATTTTTAAAATTTCTTTTTTGTTTAAAAGAAGTTTTCGAACCCGCTCCGGGTCGTGGTTATTTCTGTTTCCGCCTTCATAGGGGCTTATATGACAGTTATAGAGAAAAACTTCCATATCTTCAACCTTTGCAAAGCTGTCTTTCAGGTTAATTGCGCCTTTTCGAATAGATTTAATTTCCGTCCCAAAAAGCACAATTCCCGCCTTAAACTTTTCAAAAACGGTGTAATCGTGGTATGCCTTCTTGTTTGAGGATATTATTTTTTTTCCTGCGTTTGTCATAGAAATTATTATACCATGGTAATTTGCCTATGATATAATATCAATTGATATGAAATTTAAACTGAATTTTGACGACACAGCACAAAACAGGCTAATCATTGCGGGGCTTTTGGTTTCCACCGTTTTAATAATTGCGGTTTCAATTTTTGCCATAGGTAAAATTCAGGAAAAATTGTACGAAAGTTATGCAAATTTTGGCCAGCTTTTAGGAAAAACCATTGCCATTCAAAGCTATGAACTTACAAAAGACAAAACCGAAGCACAAAAGAAAAATATACTGAAAACCCACGCTGTGTCTATATTGCAAAGCAATTCAGACATTTCGTTTATAACTTTTAAAGACACCAAAGGAAACATAATAACATCAACCACAGAAACCTATAAAGACAGGGCAGAAGGCACAAAAACAAACCTTTCTGCGCCAATTTCAAACAAAAAAGGCGAAATAACAGGCACTGTGGAAATCGGGTTGAATGCTTCAATGGCTTCTGCCATTGCAAAAACCACCAAAAACTCTATGTTTATTGTGTTTACGCTTGTTTGGGCAGTTTTTACAATTGTAATTTTAATAAACACGTTTTTAATTACGCGCGAACTATCCATTTTGCACCAGGGTGTAAAAGCCATATCAGGCGGGAAATTCGGCACATTATTAGAACATAAAGACGCCTCGGGCGAAATTAAAGAGCTTTTTGCCGCTTTTAACGATATGTCAAGCCGTCTGCACGTTTATGAAGAGCAAAATATTGAAGAATTAACGCTTGAGAGGAACAAATTTGAATCCGTTTTGATGAACATTGCAAACGGCGTTGTGGTGTGCGACAGTGAAGATAATGCAGTCCTTGTAAACCCAATTGCAGAGCACATTTTGTCTGTTAAATCAACAGATATTATTGACACATCCTTTGCAAACTATGTCGATGTTGAAGGCAGGGCCTGCTTTAAAGATGAAATTGAAACTTTCAAAAAAACCCCGCTTGAAATTATTGAAAAAAAACCTTTGGAATTTCACGTGGATGTGAACCAAAGGGTTATAAAATCTGTCATTTCGCCAATGTTTTCAAAAGCGCATGATTATTTAGGCTATATTATCGTTTTAATCGATATGACAAAGGAAGCAGAGGTTGATAAACTAAAGAGCGACTTCATTTCAAACGTTTCCCACGAGCTTCGAACCCCTGTAACCATCTTAAGAAGCTACATTGACACCCTTTATAATTTTGGTGCGGAGTTCAAATTTGAAGAGCAGACTGAATTTATCGGTGTTATAAACCAGGAAATTATCCGTTTAAATAATATGGTAAACGACATTTTAGACTTTTCAAAATTGGAATCAAACACGCGCTATGAAAAGGTTGAGGGTGATATTATGCAGACTTTGGAAGCAACTTTGGGAAATTTAAAGGTGCTTGCCGAAGAAAAAGGGGTGAATTTCAAGGTTGAAAAAGAGGATGAAATCCCTATGCTGCCTTACAATGAGGAAAGTATCGGCCGTGTAATTTCAAACCTTGTGACAAACGCAATAAAATATGCACCGAACAATTCAACAATTGACATTAAGGCAGGGCTTTCAGCCAAAATGGCCGACAGCGTTGAAATTACAGTTTCAGACAAGGGAATAGGAATTTCAAAAGAGCACCAGGCAAAGATTTTCGACCGTTTTTACCGCGTTGAAAACGACACACATACAATTAAGGGCACGGGGCTTGGATTGCATTTAGTAAAAGTGACGGTTGAAAAACACCACAATGGCAAGGTTTTCGTGGAATCCGAACCAAACAATGGCTCTACATTTGGTTTTTGCCTGCCAATCCACCCGATAAACACAGAAGAACTCGAAAATACTGCGCAAGAAACGGTGTAAAATTTACAAATTCAACACTTTTTAGGGCAAATTTTATTTTTCAGAAGCGTTATAAAGGCAAAAAAAGAGTGTAAGGGAATTTATTATGTCTGTTAACAGTGTTGGCCCAAACGTTGGCCCATCAAGCCTTTTGACATCTTATCTTGAAAAACAAAACGCGGCCCCCACAGCACAAGCAGCCCCTGCCTTGCAAACTGCTCCTGTGACACAAAGCGCTCAAAATGTGCAGACAGCGCCTTTGCAAACATTTTCAACGCAAAGCCCAATGCAAACAAGCCCTGTACAATTTCCGGCGGCGCAAACACAGGTGGTTCAACCGCAAGCACCGGCCGCAACTGTTCCTGAACCCCAAACAGAGCCCATAGCTTTAAACCCGAAAGAAAACGAGGCGAAAAAGCCTGAAAATGAGGCAGAAAACGAGGCAAAAAAGCCAAATTTTATTAATAAATTCAAAAGCAAGACAAAAGAACTTTTTAAAAACCCCAAAGCAAAGAAAATTGCGGCAGGAATCAGCGCCGCTATTGTAATTTCGGGGATTGTTATTTTCGCCTTATGCTCAAGAAAAAAGCCGCAGGTTTCCCCGGGGCTTGAATCTGCCTTGCAAGATTTTGTAGACACAATGGGCGACTTTTTCAACCCGGGAAAATAATTCTTTAAAAAATTTAAAATTACACTGTATTTCACCCCCAAAACACCTTTAAAAAGGTGATTTTCAGCCCTCCGAAAGAAAGGTATAAAAATGAAGATTAAGAGCATTTCAGGTTCAAATTTTAATATTGCGGCAAAAAACCAAATAGCGGCAAAAAACAGCGCCGTTTCTTCTTTTAAGGCCTATGATAATTTTGCAAACACCAAACTCCAAAACGCAGGCGACACCGTTTCTTTCACGGGCCATTTGCCTTTCCAAAAGGTTTCTCCCGTAATTCAAAAAGGAATTTCTGAACTTCCAATCTCAAAAGCATTACAAAAACAACTTGTAAAGCTTGCAGGACAGGCAGATACATTCTTTGCAAAAGCACAAATTTATATGGAACAATTTGCAGGCGAGCCGGATTTATCTGCCGGTGAAAAAAGCATTGTAAAGCACACTTCATCCCTGGTAAAATCTGCAAGGGAGCTATTTTCCGGCAAAAAATTTGATGAAGAAAGTCTTTTAAATATGCTCTATAAAGAAAAAGATTTGTTTGCTTCTTTGGACAAGCTTGATGATGAAGCCGGCATTTTAAAAACAGACGCAAAAATGGCTGTAGACAAAAAATTCTTAGACCTTATTGATGAAGCTATTCAAAAGCTTGAAAGCGGGGATGAATGTTCTGCCGATTATGGAACAGATTTAATAAAAAGGATTGTAGGCGTTTTGAAAGAGGAAATGGCCATAGATCCTGAAGGCATAAAAGAATTTGCAAAAGAAATTTCTGCCGTAAAATTACCATTTTGGAAAAAGTAAGGCTTTACATCTTTTACAGGACTTTTTACTGATTTTTGGATGTGGCTACATCAAAAGTTCGTGGGGGTCGACTTTGAGGGCGTCAGCAAGACGGCCCAAAACTGCCATAGTTGGCGTATTTCGTCCGCTTTCTAAAAAACGGATGTAGTCTTCGCTAACATCTGCCTGGATACTAAGTTCCCGTTGGGTTAATCTCATGGCTTTTCTGTAACTTTTAATATTTGGCCCGAGTTTTGCCTTAATTTTTTCTATGCCGCTTGCCATTATTTAATAATAATGCTATTATCATTCTAAAACCGTGATAATGTATCACGGTACAAAATAATTCGAGGAGAAAATTGTGCAAAAACAGTGGAAAATATATAAGGGATGAGCAAAATGACGACAAACGATAAATTAATAGCAAAATTACCCAAAGAACGGCAGAAAAAATCTTAAATCAAAAGTTCGTGGGGATCGACTTTGAGGGCGTCAGCAAGACGGCCCAAAAAGGCTATGCTGGGCGTGCTTCGGCCCGTTTCAAGGGCCTGAATATAATCTTCCGTAACATCAGCTTGGACAGCAAGTTCAAACTGGGTAAGCTTTAATGCTTTTCTGAATTTTCTTATATTCGGGCCAAGTTTTGCCTTGATTTTTTCTACGCCGCTTGCCATGGTTTAATCATAATGATAAAATCACATCAAAAGCCCGACAAATTATCGGGGTCACTAAAAAGGAGAAAATTGTGCAAAACAATGAAAAATATATCAAAAAGAGTGTGGAAGAGATTTTTCACCTTTCCACCCTGCTTATGGATTTTTGCAAGCATAATTCAGATATGGCCGAGCTTGGCTGTCTTTATACGGGGCTAAAAGTGCTTCATAAAAAGGCAGACGAGCTGAATATCAAAGTTATGGGGATAGAATAAAAATTGGTGCGGGGTTAAAACTTCTTAGGCCCTGAAACAAATTCAGGGTGGCAGTTGTACTTTGATTAATTTTCGGCCAAATGTTTGCGGTGGCGGGTGTATATATTTTCTTTTACAATTCTTTACAAAGAGAAAAATTTTTCAAAAGTTTTTTAAATCCTGAAAAGACAGTAGAATTAGGATTTAAAGCCCAATTGAAAAACAAAAATTTATACCCGTGTACTAATTCTTATGGCTTATATTTTAAACGGTTTTGTGATATAAAATTTGTATCAGAATATTATGGAGAAATAATAACATGGGTCAAAAATCAGTCGGACAATTTGTCTTTATGCTGCATTCCCACCTTCCCTATTACAGAAAAGCAGGTATGTGGCCTTTTGGCGAAGAAAATTTGTATGAATGTATGGCAGAAACTTACGTTCCCTTGTTGAATATAATTTCAGAGCTCTACGACGAAGGAATTAAAGCAAAGCTAACTATAGGTATTACGCCTATTTTGGCCGAACAACTTAACGATGAACACCTAAAACAAGGCTTTATTGACTATCTTGATACAAGAATTAAGGCGGTATCAGGGGATTTAGAACGTTATCCTGACCCGGAAGTGGCTCATTCACAGCATTTGAAGTATCTTGCAAAATATTATTTCGACTGGTTTAACCACATTAAAGACCTTTTTATTAATAAATTCAATAAAGACCTGATTGCAGGATTTAAAAAATATCAGGAGCTTGAATGTATTGAAATTACAACTTCAGGCGCAACACACGGTTTTTCACCGCTTCTTGCAACTGATACAAACTTAAATGCCCAATTTAAAGTAGGTTCAGACACAACCAAAAGATTTTTCGGAAAGAAAGCAAAAGGCTGCTGGCTTCCTGAATGTGCCTACAGACAAGGGTATGAGTTTACAGGAAAAGACGGCAAGAAAAAATGGCGCCCGGCAATTGAAGTGACCCTTCAAAACAACGACATTGAGTATTTCTTTACGGAATCTCACGTAATTGAAGGCGGAAACTCAATCGGAAACAGAAGAACAATCGGAGTTTACGGAAACATTGAATATATCCCGCTTCCAAAAAGAGAAGCAACAGGATATGACACCTACAGCGCGTATTGGCTTCCAGACGCGCAGGTTGCCGTGATGGGCAGAAACGACAGAGCAGGCTTCCAGGTTTGGTCCGCAGCAGACGGATACCCGGGAGATGGCTGCTACAGGGAATTTCACAGGAAAGACCCAAACTCAGGTATGCACTATTGGAGAATAACCTCTTCCTCAACGGATTTAGGGGACAAAATGCTCTATGACCCGGTTCTTGCAATGAGCCAGGTGAATTCAAACTCTGACCACTATACAACCCTTCTTTATCACCTTTTAAATGACTATAAAATGTCACATAACGACAAAGAAGGCCTCTGTATGGTATCATTCGACACCGAATTATACGGCCACTGGTGGTTTGAAGGGGTTGAATTTATTAAACAGGTTATTAAAAAATTAAACCAATACCTTCCTGAGGTTGAAAGAATGACCGCAGGCGAATACTTAAAAGCACACCCGCCAACAGACGCTATTCAAATCCCTGAAAGCTCTTGGGGACAAGGCGGACACTTCTGGGTATGGCAAAACCATTTAACAGAGTGGATGTGGCCGATTATTCATTCCTGCGAAAAGAGAATGATTGATATCGTATCAAAATATGAAAAACAACCCGAAGACAAGCTTATGTTAAGGGCACTGAACCAAATGGCAAGGGAAAACCTGTTATTACAAAGTTCAGACTGGCCGTTCCTGATTACAACTTGGCAGGCCAAAGATTATGCCACAGACAGGTTTAGAGAACATGTGGCAAGGTTTGAAGAAATTGCCGATATGATAGAAAGCGGAAACATTAACGAAGGAGCACTTGCCGCAATTGAATCAATTGATAACTGCTTCTCTGAAATCGATTACAGGGTTTACCTTCCGATTGAAGAAGGCGTAATTCCGCAGCAAGAAGCAAAACTCGCTCCGCTGTATGTGGATTAAGCTTGAATATTCTTAAAACGTCTTAAAATATTTGCGGACGAAAACTTTAAAACTCCCTAAACCTTTTTGGTGAGGGAGTTTTTTAAAATTTATTCTTCTATTTTAAACAATTTTGCGGCGTTGTCGTGAAAAATGCCGTTTAAAATTTCATTGTAATTTTCAGGGTAATTCCTCTTTATGAAATTTTGAAGCGAATCAACAGACATTTCATATGCTTCAAGCGGGCTTTTGCCCCCTTCCTGCTTTTCCCCGAAACACCCAAGCGGCGTGTCTGTCCCAAATAAAATCTTATCAAGCGCGTCGTATTCAAGTGCTACATCTATAACCTTTTTAACGGAAGGCTTTTCATAAGACGGCAGGCCATTTTCCCAATCTACCCAGCTTAAATCAACATATAAATTTGCGTCATTATTTTTAAGAGATTCTTCAAAAACATCTATGGCCTTTTGATGGCAAGAGGCGCCCCCTGCCCCCATATGCGCCAAAATAACGGGCACACCGGGAAATTTCTTTGCAAGCCTGTAAATTGCAGAAACATCAGAAACCCCTTCGCCTTCAGAATGGAACATACAAGGAAAATTCTTTTCAAAGGCAAGCTGCATATATGGTTCATATTTTAAATCGTCCGCAGGAAGGCTCATAGCTTCCGGGTGAAATTTAAAGCCGGCAAAGCTTTCTGGATATTTTTCAAGCAATTTTTCAACATCTTTTGTGTCACCACCAGTCTTATCGGGCCTGCAAACCACAAGTGGAACATAGAAAGAATCGTCTTCAAGAGATTTTAGGAAATCTTCATTGCCTATAAATTCGCCTTTGTAATATTCTTCAGACATGACATCCAAATCTGAAACAAGCATATTATCAAGCTTTTCAGCATTTTTTATAAATGTATCTTTTGAATCTGCATTTATATTTTTAAAAGGCGCTCTAAAACCATCTGTAAGACTTTTTCCGTAATAATACCCGGGCTTTCCTTCTTTATACCAGTGCCCCGTATGGACGTGAGTATCTATTATGCCTTTAAAAGAAATGTTTTGGATAGAATTTATAATCATATTAAACCTTTTTTAATTCACATAACAAGAATATAAAACCTGAAAAAAGTTTTTCTTTCAAATTTTTCTTAAAGGGCGTTTATTAACACAAAAAAAGCTTAATACACTGTGTTGAAGATTCTATCGCCGGCATCGCCAAGGCCCGGAACAATATAGCCCTTTTCATTTAACTTTTCATCGATTTTTGAAGTTACAATTTTTAAATTCGGATAAGCCGCGCTTAGTCTTTCAATCCCTTGCGGGGCGGAGATTAAGCTTACAAAAACCATATTCTCTTGTGGAATTTTTTGTTTAATAAAGTTGTGAACGGCGTCATAGCCTGAATTTCCCGTTGCAAGCATTGGGTCTAAAATAAATACAAAGGTTTTTTTAGGGTCTTTTAATTTGCCCTTCATTTTGTTGTAATACCAAATAGGCTCAAGCGTTTCCTCGTTTCGATACATTCCAAGATGGTGTATGCGGCAGAAAGGAAGAATTTCCTGGGCGACATCTGAAAAGACAAGCCCTGCGCGCAAAATTGGCGAAACTATAATTTCAATTTCAGGGTCTACAACAGGGGAATTTGTGCTGCAAATTGGTGTTTCGACAGGTTTTTCAACCGTGGGCAAAAACTTTGTTCCTTCAAAGAAAAGGGCGTAAGAAATTCTTTTAAGCGCGTGGTTAAACTTTTCAGTGTCTGTGTTTTTATCCCTTAAAATGGTTAAATTGTGCGCCACAATGGGGTGATTTACAACAAAAACGTTTTTATTCATCTTTTTCATACCTTCCAAATCTTGGCTTTTTCCTTATTATAATTGTAAAAAAATTGTTAGTAAATAATTTTGTAGTATAATTATTTTAAAAATTGTCTTTAAAATATAGAGGGTATTGATGGTGTTTGACTTTAACTCTGATTTAGCACAGGAATACGGAATTTATAAAAACGAAGGGGCATATGACATTGCAAAGTATATGAGCTCCGTTAACGTTTCTGCAGGTTTTCACGCAGGCGACCCTTTGAGCATTAAAAAAGCTCTTGAATTTGCCAAAAATAATAACCTTTCTGTGGGCGCGCACATTGGCTTTCCAGACATTTCAGGCTTTGGCTATCGAAATATGGATATGAATGCTGAAGAAATTGAAGCAGTTGTAATTTACCAACTTAGCGCCATTTCAGCCTTTGCAAACACCTTAAATGTTGAAATAGAACATGTTAGATGCCACGGGGCAATGTATGAGAAATTAAACACAGACGCTGAATTTGCACTTGCTGTAGCAGGGGCTGTGAAAAAATTTAACCCCTGGCTTAATTTAATTGTAGGAAACCCCGAAACAAAGGATATAATTCAAAAAGAGGCAGGGATAAACTGCACATATGAAGTGGCTTTCGGGGATAATATGTCTGTAAGGCAGTTAAGAGAAATGCCTGTACAGCCTGAAACAATTCATTTTACGGATTTAGAAAACGCAAAAAGAGCGTATGATGTTATAAAACCAAGCCCCATAAACTATAACAGGGTGAAAGAACAAATATAATACCGGAGGATTTTAAGTTTAAACTATGAAATTTTTAAATTCTAAAGTAAAAATGCCAAAAGACGCAATCTGGCTTGTGCCGGGGCTAAGAATTAAAAGATGGTTCGCACTGATTGTTTTAGGGTCTGTCCTTGCTGCTATTGGTATTACCCTTGTTTTTAGGCTTGAACCGATTTATTTTATAGTATCAACGGCTAAAAAAATCTTCCATGTTGTGCCGGCGGAGCTTGCAGGGCTTGTATTTATAGGTTTTGGCGCATATATTTTTATTCAGGCCTGGAAAAGAACAAACTTTTCAATGCTTGATTTAAACGGCACAAGAAACCAAAAAACAATGGGCGAAACTTTATATCGCAAAATGAAATTAAACCACGGCCCAAAAATTGTTGCAATTGGTGGCGGGACAGGCCTTTCCACCATGCTTAAAGGAATTAAAAAGATTACAAATAATATAACGGCAATTGTAACCGTGGGCGATGACGGCGGCTCATCAGGCCGTTTGCGCGAAGAAATGGGCATTTTGCCGCCCGGAGATATCAGAAACTGTATCGCAGCGCTTGCAGACGACGATGACATTGTAACGCAGCTGTTCCAATATAGGTTCAAAACAGGCGAAGGCCTTGAAGGACACAGCTTTGGAAATCTGTTTATTACAGCAATGACGGCAATTTGCGGAGATATGATAACCGCAATTAAAGAATCTTCAAAGGTTTTACTTATAAGAGGAAAGGTAATTCCCGCAACAACGGACGATATGCGCCTTATTGCAAGGATGGAAGACGGCTCGTACGTTAAAGGAGAAAGCCAAATTCCTGAATCCGGCAAAAAAATTGTGGAATTGTCCTGCGAGCCGAACGTTTGCAGGCCTTCAAATGAAGTGATTGAAGCCATAAACAATGCGGATTTAATTATTCTGGGCCCCGGAAGCCTTTATACATCAATCATCCCAAACCTTCTTGTGGAAGGAATTTCAAAGGCAATTCAAGACGCTAAAGCAAAGAAAATATATGTTTGCAACATTATGACCCAACCCGGCGAAACAGATAACTATAGTGCTTCAGACCATATTAAAGCGCTTTTTGACCATATGAAAAAAAGTGGTGCCTGCGGGTGCGGAACAAAAAATTCTGACAAGCCCCTGTTTGACGCCGTTTTGATTAACAACCAGCTGCCAAACAACCTTGCAAAGAAATATGAAGAAAAAGACTCGCTTCCTGTTGAAATTGACACGGCAGAAATTAAGAAGCTTGGGCTTGAAATTGTAACTTCAAAGTTAATTCAAGACAACAAAGAAGGCCTTGTAAGGCATTCTCCGGCACGTCTTGCAAGAAGCATATACTATTGGTATAGAAAAGCTTCCAAGAAAAATGGCGGCACAAAAGACGACAGCACAAAGGTTTTAGAATCAGACAAATAAAATGAAAAAAACCGTAAGAAAAATTCAAAAATTTAAGCTTGAAAACAAAAAAATTACCGCATTAACGGCATATGATTACCCGACAGCCAAGTTTTTGGATATGGCAGGACTTGATATTATCCTTGTCGGAGATTCAGTTGCAAACGTGGTTTTGGGGTATGATAGTACAACAAAAATTTCTATGGATGAAATGGAAATTTTTACAAAAGCCGTTGCCCGCGGGGCAAAAGAGGCCCTAATTGTGGGCGATATGCCGTTTTTGAGCTATAACGTGTCATATGAACTGGCAATTGAAAACGCCGGCAAATTCATTAAGGCAGGGGCGGACGCCGTAAAAATTGAGGGCGGAAGCGATTATATAATAAAACTGGTTAAAAGGCTCACAGAAGCTGGCATTCCCGTTATGGCGCACCTTGGTTTTACGCCGCAATATGTAAACACAATCGGCGGCAATTTAATTCAGGGAAAAGATTTCGAAACAACTGTTAAAATTTTAGAGGCGGCAAAAAAGCTTGAAGAAGCAGGTGCTTTTTCCCTTGTACTTGAGATGGTTCCAAAAGAAAGTGCTGAATATATTACAAAAAACCTTAAAATGGCGACTATTGGAATCGGCGCAGGCGCAGGTTGTGACGGACAAATTTTGGTTATTAACGATTTAATAGGAAAATTTGACGATTATTCTCCTAAATTTGCAAGAAAATATTTCGATTCAAAAGAAATGATTTTAGATGTTGCAAAAAAATATATTGAAGATGTTGAGAGCGGAAATTTTCCAAACGAGGCTGAAAGCTTCAGCCTGAAAGAAGAGGAGCTTTGTAAACTTGAAAATCATAAGCAATGTTAAAGAATTAAGAGATGAAATAAAAAACCTGAAATCAAGTAAGAACGGCAAAACAGGGCTTGTTCCCACAATGGGAGCCTTGCACAGAGGGCATTCAAGCTTAATTGAAAAATGCAGGAAAGAAAATGAAATCACTGTTGTGAGCGTTTTTGTAAACCCGACACAATTTGGCCCGAATGAAGATTATGATAAATATCCAAGAACGCTTGATTTGGACGCCAAACTTTGCGAAAAAGCAGGTGTAGACATTGTTTTTGCGCCAACGCCAAGAGATATTTATGACGAGTATTACTTTACCCACAAAGAAACAACTTTAATCTGCCCGCCGTATGATGTTGTAAACAAACTTTGCGGAAAAAGCCGCCCTGGGCATTTTGACGGCGTTTGCACAATTGTCGGAAAACTTTTTAACATCACAAAATGTGACAGAGCATATTTTGGGAAAAAAGACGCCCAGCAGCTTTTTATAATTAAAAAAATGGTAAGAGAATTAAACTTTGACATTGAAATTATTGGCTGCCCGATTGTTCGCGAGGAAGACGGCCTTGCGCTTTCAAGCAGAAACACATATTTAACCCCAAAAGCCAGGGAACAGGCGCTAAACATCAGCCGCGGACTTTTTAAGGCAAAAGAACTTTGCGACAAAGGCGTAAAAGAAGCTGATACCCTGATTGATACGGCACTTGCCTATATGGGGGGCCTTGATGTCGAATATACAGAAATTGTTTCTGTTGATACATTTGAAAAAATTGATATAATAGAAAAAGACCCGGATTCTAAGGAAAACAAAGCGATAATGCTTGTTGCAGCAAGGGTTTTAAACGGCAGCGAAGACGGAAACATCTCAACAGTAAGGCTTATAGACAACATTGACTTATAAAAAATATACAAAACTGCTTGATTTTATTAACACTGCAAAAGTTCTCTGCACTTTGGCGGCGGTTTTATACGTTCTTTATTGGTTTTTACAGCTTTTTGACTTTGTCCTTATGAAATTTATAACCGCAGTGTTTGGCCCTCCTATTGCTTTGTTAAGAAACTTTATCCACTTTGACATAGGATACGGCGGAAGGTCCATTGATATGCTTCCGCTTGTGGTTGCAGCTTTTTTCCAGGCGCTGTATTTTGTGTTTAATTATTTTGTGTCTGTTGTTGAGAAGATGGAAGAACAGCACAATTTAAACGTTATTGCGGAAAGAAAGCTTGAAGAAAAGCTTGTAAATGAAAATTTAAAAGAAATTTTTAAGAACAAAACAATGCAATATACAAAGTTTGCAATCCTTTTGAGTTTGGACTTAAAACCAATGGTGGACCCGAACATTAAAGACAGCGGGAGAACAATGAAAGAGCTTGCCGCAAAAGAATATGCAAAAATTGCAGCAAAAATGAGAGGGAAATACACCGCCTGTAAGGCAATAGCACCCGGTAAATTGTTTATCGTTTATAACAATTTTGCGCTTTTTGACGATTTTTTCACAGACCTTTTAAAAGAAGTGAAAGAAATTAGCAAAATAAACGAAGAAAAACAGATTTCAACAAACTTTATCTTCGTAATTGACGCGCTTAGAGAAAGTGACAAAGTTTCAAACACGCTTGATTTTCTTGAAAAAGTTTTAACATTTAACTATGCAAACAAAGCCGTTACAACAAGCGGATTTCAGGTTAGGTATAAATTAAACAGTCAGAATAAATATTTGCTTGAAACAATGGGAATTTCAAGATTTTTTGAAAAGGTGCCGGCAAATGTGCAAGGGGGCGTGGAAAACATTCAAAGAAGCGTGGATTTTGAACTTTTCTGCCTTAAAAGCCCAAAAAACAGACATTAGCCAAAAAAGCTACGGCCATAAAATGCAAAATAGCTGAAAAGCAAATTAGAATGCCGGGGTTATATCGTTAAAGATTATTTGCTTTCCTGTTATGGAATTTTCTGATTTAACTGTTTTAAATATTGATTTTACAAGAATTTTGGATTTTTTGTAACATTTAAAATCGTAGTTTTGAAGAACCTCCAAAAGCACTTTGTGGTTTGTAAAATAGCTTCGAACTCTTACATAAAGAGTCCAGCCTGAGCTTCTTTTTGAAATTTCAAGCTTTACAAACTTTAAAATGTCTGCAAGATAGACTTCATGCGCATTTGCAAGGGCAACATCCAATATAAAATCTTTATTGTTGCTGCTTGAAATTGTAAAATATCCGAAAATCTTTTTGTTTTGCGTATTTTCAAGAACATATTTAAAAACAACCTTGCTTTTTAAGCCCACAAAAACGTTGTCTTTAAAGGCTCCCTCTTCCATTTCAAAAGAAGGAAGAAGATAAGAGCTTATAAGGCTGTTTGCAAGCTCTGCAATCCTTGTGCTTTCTGCGTTTTTAGAAAACCTTATAAATTCAAAGCTTGTATCTTTTTGGTATTGAAAATCAGATTTTTTAATTTTAAAAAGATATTCATCTGCCAAAATTCTGAATTTGCAGACATCAGACAAAAGTTTTAACATTTTATCATCTGCTTCATCCACAACAACAGAGAAAGATTCAGCCCCTTTTGCAAGAAATTTATTCACAACATAATTTATTAAAAGTTCGCCATATTCCGTTGAATTTTCCTCAAGAAAAAGGCTTGAAATTTTCAGCCTGTTTTTGTTGTTATCATCCTTTTCAAGGGTGATAAGGCCGTATGTTTTGTCTTCATCAATTGCAACATAAGACTCTTTTAAAAATTTCATTTTATATGGCAGCATATAGTGTATAACATCCAAAGGAAAAGGGACAAAACCCTGCGTGTTATACTCAAAATTCACAAATGAGGTTAAGTTTTTAAGCCTGTCTTTAGAACAAAAAACAAGATTTTTGATAATCGCCATAAGATAATAATATCATATTACACAACTGTTTTAAATATTGAACACCGGGATTTTTTAATTGAAAATTTAGCTTTTGGGCTTGTGCCTTTTTCCGACAAAATCAAACAGGGAGCCTGCTATATTTTGAATGCCAAATTTGAAATGCGCATTTTGCAGACCGAGTTTTTGTATAAGCCAGCTTTGGGCAGCGGTTATAGGGGCTTTTATAAATTCAAAAGGAATGCGGCTGATTGCTTTTCTTGTTTTGCTGTGCCCAAGGGAGGCAGCAATTTTTGAAGCATTGAGAGTTATGGCGCATGCCGCGGTCAAAAGAAGGACGCCGCCAAAAACAATGCGGTTTTTTATTTTTTTCTTTTTGGCTTTTGTAATGTCTTCAGGGGAAGGAGAAGGTGCAGAAGGCTGCGCTGCAGCGGGGTTTGGCTGCATGGGCCTGATGTTAAGATTTCTGTATACGCCTGTCGGCTGTATAACGCTCGTCAAAATTGCCCCTTCCTAAAGCTTTCTTGCAATATTCCTATTTCTATAAAGCCGGAAGAAGAAAATAATTGATGAAAAAAGTGTAAAATTTCGTCTTTATTAACAAAATTTTACAAAACCGGTTTGCGCCTTGCCCCTTTTTATTCTTCAGAAGCTTCGGGGTCCTTTTTAGAGGCCGCGTTTTTATATTCTTCGGGCGCGTCTTCTCTTTCCTGGTTCCAACGTTCAAGGCCAAGCTGCTTACGAACCAAGCCTATGCCCACATGCACTCGCCATTCATCCATTTTAAGCTGCATAGCAAGGATTTTATGACACCCGATAGGGGGAAGAGGCAATAGAGGCTCATAAAGATTTTTAATGGCCATCAATTGGTCAGGAGTGAGCGCAAGCTTTCTTTTCGGGAAGCTTACCTTCGGTAACATCATTTTTTGTCTGATTAAATTTATTCCAAAAAATACTTTTTTAGCTTCTAACCCGATAGCTTCGCCGATAACCTCGTGTGCGTCAGGGTTTGGAAGAGGAAGCATTTTTTTATAAAGCTCTTCAATTTGTGCCAACTGTTCTTTATTCACCAAAAGCGGTTTAGACTTTTGCATTGGGCGTTTTGGCCCATTAAAACGGTTGCCGCCGGGCCTTTGAAACCCGCCTGGCCTTTGCCCGCCGCCCTGGGGCCTTCTTTGGAAGCCGCCTTGAGGCCTTGGCCTATTGCCTTGGTTTTGATTATTGTATGGTTTTTTATAATAATTATTGTTATCGGAACCGGCAGAATAGCTTCGGTATTGTTGCTGAGGCGCTTCCTGCGCAGGCGCATTCGGATCCGTTAATATCGGGTTTTTATCCGGATATAGACATGAAGGGCATATCACCCTTTTTGGGTTTTTAGTTTCAAATTCTTTGCCGCACTTAGTGCATTTGTTA
The DNA here is from genome assembly GCA_910587375.1 of Candidatus Gastranaerophilales bacterium. Lineage (GTDB taxonomy): Bacteria > Cyanobacteriota > Vampirovibrionia > Gastranaerophilales > Gastranaerophilaceae > MGBC122484. The sequence continues at coordinate 26,778 of CAJULR010000036.1, forward strand.
GTGTACATAAAAGGTTATCCTTCTTGGCTTAAGCATCATTCCATCAATAAAAATCAGCAAAAATGCAAATTTCTCCCTTAAAAAAATCATAAATTGAGGGTGGTGTTACTTGTCTATTCTATACTTAAAATTCAATAAATACAAGCTTTTTTTAGGAAAAAATGAATAAAATATTAAAAAAGCCCTTGCTTCAGGGCTTTAAATTTATGCTATAAAATTGTTTCCATACTTTAAAGAGCCGACAAAATAGCACTCTTTAAGCATTTTGTTCATACTTCTGTAAACTTTTTTCTTTGGAGGAAGGCTTGCTTCCTTGATGGCGTTTGTTGCGTTTTTATATTCTTTTGCGATGGTTTCTGTTATGAAAAAGTTGTTCATTTTATTAACGATTAAGTCTGCGTTTGAAGTTATCATTGGTTTTTACTCTCTTTTAAAATGTCTGTCCTCTTATATTTTAATAAAGTAATTTAGAAAAAATTTATTGACAAAATATATTGAAAATATATAAATTTTGTTACATTTGTTTACAAATAACTTTGTCGATATTTTTGTACTCAATCCAAAGGTTTTAAGGCCGTTATTCTATCTCATATTCCGCTAAATTTAAGCGCTGGACAGTATTCCAAAGGTCAGAGTCACTTTCTTTGTAAACTTTTATATAGTTCCTTGTAAGCCCAGTATATTTGCCGTTTTTGCCCTTTCTTTGGAATAAAACTTCAGAAAGCACATTGTTGTCTGCCCCTAAAGCCCTGTTTTTTTCCAAAAATTCCCTGTGGAGCAAAGAAGAAAGTTCTATAAGCCTTTTTGTTCTTTCCTTTTTAATGTGCTCATACACCTGGTTTTCCATCATAGCAGCCGGCGTTCCCTCCCTTTTTGAATATGGAAAACTGTGGATAAAAGAAAGTTTTGCCTCCCTTAGGGCCTCATAGGTTTCAAGAAAATCTTCATCCGTTTCACCGGGGAAGCCTGTGATAATGTCACACCCTAAAAACGGCAATTTAAAAGCATTGTGAAGCTTTTCTATGACATTTAGCGCGTAGTCTTTGGTGTAAAACCTGTTCATACCTTTTAAAGTCTTGTCGCACAGGCTTTGCAGGGAAAGATGAAAATGCGGACAGAATTTTTCAGAACGCGAAAGAAAGTCTATCATCTCATTATCAAGCTCCGTCACATACAAAGAACCAAGCCGATACCTTAAAATCCGCGTTTTTTCAACCTCTTTCAACAAATCAAGCAAGGTTTTGTTAAATTCCCTGCCCCATTCGCCGATGTGAATTCCGACAATTACAACCTCCTTATAGCCTGAATCTGCAAGAAAATTGATTTCATTTATAATGTTTTCAACAGAATCAGAGCGGGAATTCCCCCTTGCATATGGGATAATACAGTAGGAGCAACGGTTTGAGCAGCCTTCTTGAATTTTAACCGAAGGCCTTGTTGTTTTTAAATTCCTCAAAGCCTTGTGGTGGAAGGTTTTTATGTTAAAAATGTCTTCTTTATAAATTTGCTTGCCATAAACACTTTGGTTTTCGCTTTGCACCTGGCTTTCAGCGGAAATTGAACCGTTCAAAGAAAGTTTGTCTAAATATTTTACAATTTCAAGTTTTTCATCGTTTCCAAGAATAATATCTGCGTCAATTTTGTCTAAATCCTTTGCAGTCTGCGCAAAGCAGCCTGTTAGGACAATTTTTGCAGCGCTGTTATTGTGCCTTACTTGTTTTATAAGATAGAGCGCCTGATTATCCGCATGGGATGTGACAGAGCAGGTGTTTAAAATGTAAATGTCGCAAGCTTCGGGCGATTGCGCCAAAATATAACCCGAATTTAAAAGCTCATCTTGAATAATCTGCCCTTCAATCTGGTTTGTTTTACAGCCCAAGGATTTTATAAAAAATTTTAACTTATTCTTTTTCAAGGCAGGCTATACTTTCAATGTGGTGGGTGAACGGGAACATATCAGCGCCCTGCAAGGTTTTCAGCTTAAAACCAAGGTCGTATAAAATCTTAACATCGCGCGCAAGGGTTGAAGGATTGCAGCTTACATAGACAATTTTTTTTGCAAGCTTTGAAATAATTTCAAGTGCCTCTTTATCAGAGCCTTTTCTTGGGGGGTCTAAAATTGCAATATCGTATTTTTTGGCACAGGTTTTACCCGGCTTTTGCAGCTGTTTTTGAAGGGTTTTAAAAATTTCTTTAGCGTCCCCCAAAAAAACTTCATAATTTTCACAATTATTCAGTTTAAAATTCGCTTTGGCGTCATTTACGGCGCTTTCAGACTCTTCCACAAGGGTGATTTTTTTAGCTTTATCTGAAAGGAAAATTGAAATTGCACCCACACCGCCATATGCGTCCAAAATGTATGAGCCATCATCCACAAAGGCTTTGATTGCGTCAAACACTTTTTCTGCCGTTTTTGGATTAACCTGGAAAAAGCTGTCTTTGCTTATTTTATAGACAAATTCTTTGACATTATCACCAAAACTTTCAGGTTTCAGCTTTTCTGTAACAAAATCTTTTCCCAAAATAAGTTCTGTCACATCACCTGTGATTTTATTTGTTTTTTTAGGGTTAAAATTAACCAATATTCCTGAAATTTGGGGAAATTTTTCAGCCAGGGCTTGTGAAAATTCTTCGATTTCAGGCTTTATTTTGTTAAAATATTCAAAATCTTTGTTTAAAACAAGGGTGAGGAGCATTTTCTTATCTGCAGCCGAATAGCGGATTAAAATATGTTTTAAAAGGCCTTTGTTTGTCCTTTCAACATACCCGGTCATTTTCCAGTTTTCCCTTACAAACCCCGTGATTTCATCAATTATTTTTGGCTGAATCGGGCAGAATTTGATGTTTACAACTTCATGTGTGTTTTCCTTATAATAGCCTGTGAGCAAGCGTTTTGACACCTTGGTTTCAGAAACTGCGTTTTGAACCTTGCACCTGTATTCTTTTAAAATATCAGACTTTATAAAAGGCTTAAATTCCACACCAAAAAAGGCCTCGCCCGCCGCAGGGGAAAACATTTCTTCTAAAATTCCCTGTTTTTCGCTGATTAAAAAATCGTATTCGATATTTTGAAGATTACACCCGCCGCAAGCGTTGAAAAGAGGACAAAAAGGCTTCACTCTGTGGCTTGAAGGCTCGATTATTTCTAAAATTTTTGCGCGGATAAAATTTTTATTTACCCTTAAAACCCTTGCCTTTACTTTATCGCCCGGAACTGCATTTTCCAAAAACACTGCCTTTCCTTCGTAGTGGGCAAGTGCGGCGCCTGAATATACTAGTTTTTCTGCGGTTAGCTCTATTATATCGTCTTGTTTCAATTCCATTTTAATATTTAAAATACCTGTCAAAATCTACATCATCAAACGAGCACAAAAGCCTGTATACAGGGTCGTCCTCGTCCATTCTTTGAAAATTATATTCATCAAACTTCCAAAACTTAGGGTTTATGCCGATTGAGCGGACAATTTGATGTTCATACAAAATTTTTAACTTTTTCTTTACAATGCCAAGCTCGATTTGAAGGTGTTTAGACAATTCGACAGCAGAAATTCCATCGTCATTAGAGCACTTTTCGGGGGTTAGAAACATAAGCTCCAGGCCGATTTTCTTCAAATCTTTATCTTCATCTTCGGTGTCGTAAATATAGTCGGGCATAGTATTAATTATAATACCCAAAAAACAACATTTTAATCATTTATTTTTATGAGATTGGGGGATTTTTCTTTTCTTTATGCTTTATAAAACCGTCAAAAGCGAAAAATATTTGCAAAAGAAGACTGTCGCGAAGCACTCCGCTTCAAACTCTCATAGAGCGTTTAAGATGTGCAACAGACCGCCCTGTCTTCGTTGCAAATATTTGAAGCACAAACAAGCAAAAACATAAAAAACAAAAACTTATGCTAAAATGTATGTATGAAAAAGATTTTAGCATACTGTTTAATAATTTTATTAGCCCAAAACATTGCAATAGAAGCCGCAAGCGCTTCGACATTCGGCACATATCAGCCTGAATATGAATACGGGCTTTTTGACGGACTGAAAATTAACGTTTTTAACAGAAAAAAAGACGAAAAAATAATCGATGTAAAAGACGATATAGATAAAAAAGTTGAAAAAACGCTTGAATCCAAAGAAGCGCAAGATAAAAAAGATGATGATGAGTATCAGATGTATAAGTTTATGCTGGATGACACCATCGCTTTTTAGGCCTTAAAATAGCCTTATAAAACATAAAAATTGCCTCCTTGTTTATTTCACAGGAGGCAATTTTATCTACTTTACTTATTATTACAGGATGTTTGAAGACAGGATGAAGTGAACCCTGCAGCCTGAAGCGTCTTCAGGTTTGTTTCCAATCGGAACACCGATATAGAGGTTTCCTGATAAGTATTTTGTTAATTTTAATATAACGCCGCCGCCTGTTGACATAATAACGTCAGAACCTTCGCCTGATTTAACGTTGCCATACCAGCCGATGTCATAGAATGCAGCCAATCTGATACTGTCGTCGATAAAGTGAAGTTTTTCAGGCAACATCATTCTTAAGAACGGAACAGGGAACCTTACTTCGGCAGAACCTGTCATACCGTAGTCTGAAATGAATGCACTTTCTTCATAGCCTCTAACTGAAGACATACCGCCCACAGCCATTTTTTCTGAAGGAAGCAACGCTCTGTTTGCCCATTGGCCGCCCAATTGGAAGATACCTGTTGACCTTAAAGGCAACACCTGTAATCTTGCAGCACTTGCAGAAACCCTTACTGCGTTGTTGTTGCCGACAGATTTATCATGTTTGCTTGCGCCAAAAAGGTCGTCCGTACCGCCTAAACCGGGAATACCAACGCCTGTACCGATGTTTACGAAAGTTTTTCCGTAAAAGTCATCTTTAATATTTGTTAAGTTCGCTTTAACTGTTCTTGATTTGTATTTGTAATCAAGGAATGAAGCGTCAGGAAATACTGTAGATTTTGTTCTTGTATTTCTCATATCAAAACCGATATCACCGTATAATTTGTAGTTATCAGTTTTAACCAATCTTCTTGAAATTGATCCAAAGAAGTTGTGAGATTTTGATTCAAGACCAAGCCATTCCATTTCGCCTGCAATATCTGCGCCTGAATAAGAATAACCCAAGTTTAATTTTGTTTCTTTAGTTTTTGCGATAGGAATGCTATAGAAAATACCTTGGCCGATAGAGTGTCTTGCCAAAGTAGTTGTAGAATACAACTGGTCGCCGTGGCCTGTCAGGTTATAAGAGCCTGCAAAGAAGATTGCACGGTTCAAACCTGTTGTGGTTGTACCCATATCGTCCCATCTGAAGTCAAAGTCTAATGGAAATCTATCCCCGATATTTAATTCTAAATCGGTAAATTCAGCACTTTCTTCGTTATCTGTTAAGGCAACCTGGCCTTTCATATATCCTGAAGCGTTAATTTCTCTTAAGGATTCTTGAATATCACGAACGTTTAATAGTTTTCCTTCTTCAATATATTTATCTGTTAAGAAAGTATTTTTAAGATAACTTTGTTTTTCCCATTTATTTCCGGTAACTTTAATGTCGCCGTATTTACCTTCCATAATCATAATGTGGATGTTACCATCCTGAACTTTTTGAGGCGGAAGGTATGCTATTGTTGAAATATAGCCTCTTTGTTGATAAAAATCGGTTACCATATTTGCCATACCGACTAAATCTGCAACAGTAACCTGTTGTCCGATTTTTTCACAGATGAGGTTCATCAGTTCTTCTTCCGTGAAAGCCGTGTAACCGTCAAATTTAATTGAATTTAGTTTAAATGTAACTTCTTTGTTAGGCAGTTTGTCCACTTCCTGCTTCATTTCTTTGCGCATTTCGATGGATTCGTCACCACGGTGTTCTTTACTTCTTTCTTCACGGGCCTTCATTTCATATTCTTTGAACTGCCTCAAGTTCGATTGGTCAATAACACCTGAGTCATAGTTACCCATGTTTGAAGGAACGCCTTGGGGAATATCCACTGCATAACCCGTTCCTGTTGAAATTAACATACAGAGCGCAAATAGCGGAATGTATGTTCCCAAAAATTTATTTTTCACTGTTTTACTTGTCCTTTTCATGAGAATAAATACTTCTGGTATTACTCTAATCATAATGCAATACTTACAAGACGGCAATAAACTATATTAATGATTTTTATCCTATCTTGATTAAAATAGAACATATCAACTGTTCTAATAGAATATTTAAAACATCTAAAAAAATCAACATGCTAAATTTGACATTTTTATGAAGTTTTGTAACAATTATTTTAAAAAATAATGGGGATTTAATACTTTTATTCCATTTATTTTTTTAGTATTATCCAATTGTTAAGTATTGCAAAGTTTTTTGTAAAGTTGGCAATTTTCCATATTTACAAGTTTTTATTATAATATACGAAAGACATCACTATAACTATATAAAATGAGCAAATTCAACAACTTTTTTATCTTTGAAAGGAAATTTTAATGAAGAGTATATATATTAAAGAAAGGCTAGATATGAGTAATTTAAGCAAAAGAATTAAAGCTTCAATTGTTTTATTCGCTTTCGCAGCTTACATGCCGGTTTCACTGCTTCCTTCAATCGCAGCTCCCGGCGCAGACAGCATTGGCGCAACAACAAAACCTGTTTTAGATTCTTCAATCAACGGCGGTTATGTTGGTACTAACGCAAAAGATCCGAATAAATTCGATGTAAATATGGACAAAAACCTTGGTCAAGGCGGCGTTGCACAATTCGACTGGAAAGAATTCAACGTTGGTAAAGACATTACAGTAGACTGGATTTTCACAAACCACTCTCAAACAGCCATCAACAGAGTATTAAACTCAGGCAAAATGTCTCAAATTTACGGTAAATTAACAAGCAGCTGCGCACAAGGTGACTGCGGCGCATACAGCACAGCAGGCTCAGGCAAAGTTATCTTAATCAACCCGAACGGTATTTTATTCGGACAAGGTTCACAAGTTAACATCAACTCTTTCACAGCTTCAACTGCCGATATCAAAGGAATGAAAGACATTAAAGACGCTCTTGCAAGCGGCGAAGATTACTTCGGAATTACAGCTGGTAACGTAAACGGATACGGCAGCTATATTTCAGGCGCAAGCGTTGCTGTTCCCCGTAACGACGGAAGCGGATACGTTGATTACGTTCAACAAGGCGGTATTTCAGATAAATATTCATGGACACAAAAAATTGCATTTGATAAAAACGGTAACGGAACAATCGAACTCGACCGTTCAAAATTCAATGGCCCTGTTTGGGATGAAAAAACACAAACTTGGAAGAAAACCAACGCTAAATCCGTTGCTTTAATTTCAGACAAAATCGACATCAACGATTCAACAATTCATACATACACTTCAGGCGGAACTGAAGGAAACGTTGCAAACTACGGTCAATCTGATTCAAACGTTAAATTAATCACATCAGACGGCGTAACATTTGAATATTCAAACTACGGTACCGTTCTTGAAAACGTTGAAGTTAAAAACAAAACTGACAAAGTTGCAGGCAAAGAATACGGAATCAACATTAAAAATTCTCAAATCGAAAGTGGTTCTGTTCAAGCAGTAAACGGTGTACAAGATACAAACCTTGTTATCCAAGATTCAACAGTAGTTGCTGACAAACTTTGGAACGGTTCTTTAGGCCAAATCGCTCTTGAAAGCACAGGCGACATCGTTATTAAAGATTCACGCGTAGAAACCATTCACGGTTACGGCAGCGACAAAGACAACCCAAATACAAACGTAGGTACTCACGGCAACATCGATATTACAGCTGTTAACAACGTATTTATCGACAATTCAAGAATTCAATCAGCAAATTCAAATAAAAACGAAGGTCAAAACAAAGCAGTTGTTGGTAACATCAACATCGTTGCAGAAAACGGAAACGTTGAAATCACTAAAAAAGCAGGCGCTGTGAACTCTCAAGTTCCCGCTCCTAACAGAGTAGACATCGTTGCAGGCGGAAACTTAAACATCTCTGCTCAAAGAGGAAACGTTATCGCTGACTTAGACGGCAACACAAAAATCCAAGCAACAGGCTATGACAACGGCGACCTTATCATCAGAGGCGGCGACGTTAAAATCGCAAACGGCCTTCTCGGTGCAAACAACATCGGCATTTACTCAGGTTCAATCGATGAAAAAGGCAACTTAATCGGAACCGGCGCTCTTATCATCGACAACACCGGCGTAAACGCTCAAAACTCTTTAGACCTTATCGGTTTCAACACAACATTAACTGACGCAAATCTTTCATACAACGACCTTAAATTCTACAACGATTATATGGACAATTATGGTCTTAAAAACAACGTAGAAATTAAAGACGGCACAACAATTAACGACAGAAAAGCAAATGATGGCAGAAAAGACGCTTTAGTTCTTGAAACAAACGGCGACCTTATCATCACAAACAATAAACTTCAAAGAAAAGGTGTTTCTGAAGTTGCTCCTGATTCAGAACAAAACAAACTTCAAAACCAAACAGCTGATATCAAATTAGTTTCAACAAAAGGTTTAGTATCAGTTAGAAACACTTCAAACATCACAACTGCAGGTTCAATCACATTAGACGCAGCAAAATCAGCAAACGTTTCAACATCTGATTTAACCGCAGGCAAAGACATCAACGTTAAAGGTTCAACAGTTACAATCGGCGACCTTTACGAAAACGATACAGTAGGTAAATCTTCAAACTTAAACGCTGGACGCGACAACAACATTGAAGCTAAAACCGGAAACGTATTAATCACATCTTCAAACATCAATGCAGCAAACAACAATAACGTAAAAGCAAATAACGGTTCTGTAACAATCACAAGAACAGAAGGTAAAGACGGTTCTAAACTTGTTGCAGGCAACGAATCAGACATCACAGCAGGAACTTACGTTTGGGTTAACAAATCTGAAGTAACTGCAAACAACGCAAACAGATTAACTTCAAACGGCAGAAACGCTGGTGACTATGTTGAACTTCAAAACGCAACCGTTAAATCAAACAACGAAGATGTAACAATCACTCAAATCTTAACAATGGATCTTAACAATCATTTCCACAGCGGTTCTAAAATCGAAGCCGCAAGAAATATCAACCTTAATGTTCTTGGCACAGGCGAAAACATCGTAGGCAGCAGCTTTGAAGCTCTTGCATACGGCGGCAAATTAAACCTCTCTGCAGCAAATGACATCGCTCTTGAATCTCACAACGCTTGGGATATCGACAACGCAACATTCAGCGCAGGCCACAACACATTAATCACTTCAACAAACGACAGAGTTTACTTGAACAACACAAGATTCACTTCAGGTAACGAAAATATCATCACATCAACAGCAGATATGTTAATCTCAAATGCAATGGACATCGTTACAGGCAAAACAACATTAACTTCAAGAGGCAGCGAAATCAACACAGCAGCTAACGGTGTAATCAACGCAAAAGGCAACAAGTTAATCGTAAACGCTGACAAAGACATCAACATTGCATTCACAGGCGTAAACAACACAGCAAAAGGCCTTGAAATTAACTCAAACGTTAACACAGCAAATGGCAACGGCAACAAATTAAACGGCAAAAACGTTACATTAAAAGCAAACGACAATACAATGGCACTTGCTAAAGTTAAAGCTGATACGTTAACAATCGTAAACCCTGAATCAACTACAATCCTTGCAGCAACTGACAACAAAGCAAACAGCGCAACAGACAACATCGCTTCAGGTGCTCCAAACGGATATGACAACAGAGCATACATCGAAATCAACAAATATGCAGGCTGGAACATGGATAACGTTGACCTTGACAAAAAAGAAAGCATGCCAGGCTTCTACAACCCAGGTCAAACAGGTGAATTCCACTGGGGCTTAAGCCAAGAATACGGCGACGGCACATACCAAAACCACTTAATCACATTCGGTGGCGACCAAAACTTCACCTTAACTTACAACAGAGCTGGCGGTGAATGCATTCTTCCTCCTCCTCCAAGCAATGTATACTCTGCACTTGATGAATCAGCACTTGTAAGATTACCAAAACACGAACAAGGCGTAAGCGCAGTAGCTCCTGTATTAAACAACATCACAGACCCAACAGCAAACGTGATTATGGCAGCTGCAAGACTAACTCTCGACGAAGAAAACGAAGAAGATTCAGACAAATTCTAATCGATGAGTTGAATAAAACCAAAAAACGCTCCCTCTTTAAAAGAAGGGGCGTTTTTTATTGCCGTTTTTTGTAGCTGCAAAGGCCATTTTTTGTGGCTGCAAAGCAGGTGCCAAAACAAGCCCGGTATGGCACCGCCGGGGTTTAGCATATAAGCCCCCTTTACGTGTGGTTGTATAAATTTAACATTTTGTATAATATTAAGATTGTAAATATAATTTTAAAAAGCCAAGAAGAGGTTTTAGATGAAATTTAAACGTTATATAATCTGCGCTGTTGCCCTTACACTTTTATTTGCCACGTCTTTAAACGAAACGGCAAATGCAAAATGCGAAGATTCAAAAAAAGTGATTAAGGCCGCAAACAAAGTAATAGAAACGCCAAACGCGATTAACATCGAACGATACATATCAGTTATGAAAAAACGTGTTGTTTTTCATGGCTTCAAAAAAGACTATGAGGCACAGGCGGATGATTGCAGAAGCATTTTATATTTCTTAAGGAAAAATAAAAGAAGCGTTGATTACGGAAAATATTTTTCCTTGTTAAATGACACCTATACAAAGCTTGGGTTTAAAAAAAGCCAGGCTAACCGCCTTGAAATAGCAAAAAACCTTTATTTAGAAGGAAAATATTTCGCAGCCGGTTTTGAATTTTTGGAACTTGCAGGAGAAGACTATTCACCTGAAATTTGCTATGAATATTTAGGGGATATTTCAGCACAGTTTAACAACGCACAAAGCGCTGCCATTTTTTACAAAAAAGCACTTGAAATTGAACCTGAAAACTATTGTGTGACATATAAACTCGGGAAATTATATAAAACTCTTGGAAAAGAAGATGACGCCAAAGAATATTTTGAAAAAACAATAAACTTAACTGAAGATGATGAGATTTTAAATGATATTGTAAAGATTTATGAAGAAGACCTTAACTCAGCCAAAGAAAGCGGCAAGGAAAGCGAGATTTCTTATGAAATTTTAGGGCTTGCATATCAAAAGCTTGGCGAATATGAAAAAACATTTAAACTCTTCAACAGGGCACTGCAATTAAAGCCGGATGATATATTTTTAAAATATTACCTTGGAAACCTGCTTTTTGATATGGCAGAATATGCAAATGCGATTGAAGTTTATAACTCAATTCTCTCTAAAAACCCATATGAAACGCAAATTAGGATTGCACGGGCAAAATGTTACAAAGCAAACAATATGACAAATGCCGCAATTAAAGATTATCAGGTTGTTTTAGCCTTGTATCCAAATTCTATGCAGGCACAATATGGCCTATATAAGCTTCTTTCAGGCAAAAACCCGGATGTTATTATAAAGACTTTTTATCCTTTAAACAAAAATTTTGTCCCAAATGCTGATTTTTACAACAATTTGGCCTCAATTTTATATCAAAAAGGAATGGTGAAAGATTCAATAAACATATATAAAAAAGCCATAGCAAAAGCCCCAAAGGCAGAAAGGGCCTATGTTCAGCTTTATAAAATTTATGAACTTGAAGGAAACAGGGCAAAAGCTTATGAACTAATCCAGGCTGCCCATAAAAACCTGCCAAACAATCAGGAAATAAAAAAACTGTATCAGGCAACAAACACAAATGCTGCGGGCGCAAAAAGCTCTATGGCACTATCTTATATGGCAAATAAGGAATATGCAAAGGCACTTAAAATTTATAATCAAATTGAGCCCAAGGACGCTTCGTTGTATGAATCTATCGCAATTTGTTACAAATCTTTAAGAAATTATAAAGCCGCAATCGACAGCCTTTCCCACGCGATAAAACTGGACCCTGTAAATTCAGACCATTATTATAATATAGCCCTTTTATATTTGGATTTAAATTCTAAAAAAACGGCAGAAAGCTACCTTGAAAAGGCAATCGGGCTTGATAAAACAAACTTAAAGGCAAGAAAACTTTTAAGCTACATTAAACAACAAGAGGTGGATAAAAGCCTGGACAAGGCCTACAGCCTATATAAAAAAAAGGATTACAAAAACACCATTGTTGAATTGAACAGGGCAGAAAAACTTTACCCAAACAACCCCGAAGTTTATTATTACAAAGCTTTAACATATAAGGCCTTGGGGGATTCAAACAATGCGTATAAATTTTTCGAAAAAACTCTGTCATACGACCGCGCATATTACACTTGCCACTTTTATATGGCAGAAATTTTAGAAAAAAGAGGCAGGGAAAAAGACGCTCTTGAAGAGTATGAAAGGTTTTTAGGGGCAGAGGTTGAAGACCAGACTATGTTAAAGAAAGCGCAAAACAAAGTAATTGAACTTGGAAAGAAATATTATTAAGAATTTTTAAGTTTTATGAAGTTTTTATATGGCATTACACTATGCCGCACAATGTAAAAGATTATAAAGAAGGCGAAAAAGATGAATAGCGAAAATAACATACAGGCACAAAAAGTTCAAAAAACAGCAATTATAATCCCCGCAAGGCTTAATTCTTCAAGGCTTAAGAATAAGCTTTTGCTTGTTGCAAAAAATAAACCTATAATTCAGTGGGTATATGAGGCTGCAAGCAAGGCAAAACTTGCTTCCCAGGTGATTGTAGCATGTGACAGTAAAGAAATTTATGATACCGTAAAAGCTTTCGGCGGAAATGTTGAAATGACATCAGATGAGCACAAATCAGGCTCTGATAGAATTGCAGAAGTTGCAAAAAGACACCCTGAAATTGAATATATTTTGAATTTACAAGGGGACGAACCGCAGATGAGCCCTGATGTTATAGATTCTTTAATTGACGCCCTGCACAACAGTGACGCGGACATTTCAACTTTGGTAAGAAAAATAACATCAAAAGAGCAGATTGAAAGCCCAAACTGCGTAAAATGCGTGTTTACAAAGGATAATCTGGCGCTTTATTTTTCAAGACACCCCATTCCATACCCAAGAAACGCTGAAGAGGCTGAATATTTCGCCCATATCGGGATGTATGCATACAAAAAAGAGAGCCTTTTAAAGATGACATCTTTGCCTATGGCGATGATTGAAAAGACAGAATCCTTAGAGCAGCTCCGCGCCCTATATAACGGCATGACAATAAAAATTATACAGACAAATTTAAATCCTGTAGGGATTGACACCATACAGGATTTTGAAAAGTTTAAAAATATTGTAGAAGGCTAAATAAAGCCAAAATTTAAAGCAAAAAAGCCAAAAAGCTAGTTTGTGCTTGATTCATCAAGGTTACAAGAGCCGGCTGTGGTTTCTGTGCCTTCAGTCCAGGTTCCGCCAAAAGATTCACAAGCTTTCTTTTGAACATCGTCTGTACCTGAATTTACAGTGTCTGCAGATTTTTTCATTGTGTTTGCCATATTTTGGCCCAACAATTGAAGCGCTGTAACTGCAATAACTGTTACCATTGCAAGTATCAGGGCGTATTCAATCAAGCTTTGCGCCTTGGATTTTTTATCATTTAATTTTTTAATCAATTTCATAAACGAGTAACCTCATGCCACTTATAATCAAATATTACTATATATCTGATTATAAGTAAATATTTTACGATTTTTTTACATTATTGTGACTATTAATATATTATATTCCACAATTTTTTTATTCTAATCTTAACATTTCAAGATTATTCGTATCTGATACCTGCAGCTTCAAGACGTCTGAATGCTTCTTCAAGTTTCTTTGTGGGCTGCACGATAGACACCCTGAAATGGTCGTCTGAATAGTTTCCAAAGGCAATACCGGGTGTAAAGACAACCCCTGTCTTATCAAGAACCATTTTGCACCATTCTTTTGATGTGTAGCCTTTTGGAATCTTCAGCCAGAAATACATCGTGGCAGAGCTTCTTTTCATTGTCCAGCCGAGTTTATTAAAGCCTTTTGCGGTTATTTCACGGCGGGAATTATATTTATCCATAATTTCTTTAACATATTTATAATCCACGTTTAATGCCGCAATACAAGCGTCCTGAACAATTGTAGATGTGCCGTAATCAAGATTTGATTTCATTGCATAAATAACATCGATAAATTCTTTTTTACCGCAAACAAAGCCTGCTCTCCAGCCTGCCATATTAAACGTTTTAGAAAAGCTGTGAAATTCAACGGCAATTTCTTTTGCGCCGCGGATTTTGAATATACTTGTCGGGCGGTAATTGTCATAGCAAACTTCGCCGTATGCAAGGTCTGACACAAGGAGAATTTCATATTTTCTGCAAAAATCTACCACTTTTTCCAAAAATTCAACCGGAGCAACTGCGCCTGTAGGATTGTTTGGATAGTTTATGATAAAGATTTTGGCCCTTTTTGCAACATCAACAGGAATTGTATCTAAATCAGGAAGATAATCGTTTTCATCAGTTAGAGGAACATGGTAAACTTCCCCGCCTGCAACCCAGGTGCCGCGTGATAAAACAGGATAATACGGGTCAGGAACAATGTTGATATCGCCGGGGTCTGTAAATGCCATAGCAACGTTTGCAAGCCCTTCTTTTGCACCAATTAGGGTTTGAATTTCTGTCATTGGGTCGATATCAACGTCGTATCTTTTTTTCATCCATTTTGCAATTTCTTCCCTAAATTCTTTTTTGCCTCTAAAGCTTGGATAGCCGTGGCTTTCAGGTTTTTGAATAGATTCAAGCGCAGCTTTAACAATAGGTTCAGGAGTCGCGCCATCCGGGTTTCCTATACCAAGGTCAATTAATTCCATGCCTCTCGCCCTTGCTTCTTCTTTCCATTCATCAAGTTCGGCAAAGATGTATTTTGGCAAATTTAAAATACGTTTCGAGGGTTTAATAGTATAGGTAGCTTCCATTTTTATCTCCTTAATTCTTTTAATTATTCTTTTAATTTGGATTTTGGTAATTAATATAAAAAAATGAGCCTCATTTTGGTGAGGCTCATAAAGTGTTCTTTTTAAATCTATGCTTCAGATTCTTTAGCCTCATTGTCTGCTGTGTCCGCTGCAGCGTCAGCCGCTGCCGCAGCTTCCGCTGCCGCAGCCGCTTGGGCGGCTTCTTCTTGCTTTTGAGCTTCAAGTTTAGCTAAAGCTTTCTTTGATAATTTTTGTTCTGATTTTTTATTGTAAACAAGGTTACCGTTTTCATCGCAATTTTTGATTAAATATGCAACAGTTTCTGTTGTCTGGGCACCTTTTTTAACCCAGCTTTCTGCGCTTGCCTTGTCTAATTTCATTTCTTTTGTTTTAGGGTTGTAATACCCGAGTTCTTCAATAGGCGCACCTTCTCTTTTTGAACGTGAATCTATTACAACTATTCTGTATGTCGGGTTTTTCTTATATCCTAGTCTTTTAAGTCTAATCTTAACCACTTTTGTTCGTCTTTCTTTTACTTTCTTTACTACTTAACTGCTTAATTAAAATGAAACCACAAAGATATTTTAAAATCAAGCATTTTTAAAGAGCTTAGAAGCAAAAATAATCATTAAAATAACAGTGTTTATTAATGTTTAACGTTTGGGCAGAGCCGTCAAGATAAGTCGAGAGCTTCATTTTTGCCGTGTTTGCCTTAATTACTGTGTTAAAGCCATAATCGATAAACATTTGGCCCTTTGTTTCGCCGTAATCCAAAAGAAGGTCGTAAATTGTGCTGCCATCTTCAATTGTTCTGCTTTTTACGTAAACATCAATTATTCCGCCTGTGTTAAAACGGGCAACTTTAAACGGAATTGGGTCTATAACGCTGCTTTTTGAAATGGTGCAGGTGCTGTCTGCCTTTGTGCAGTCAATATCAATGTCATATCCAAATACATTAAATGCAGCCCAAAAGCCAAGAGCAACAAGTATCACAACTGCCGCCTTCACGCGCTTTAAAGCAAGGTAATCCAAAAAGAATTTTCTTTTTCTTCTTTTTTTGTCCGCTCTTTCAATTAACTGTTCTAAATATTCTTTTTCCATAATTTAAAAAGGAAACCCTCCGTTATTCTTCATTCTAGCCATCAAATTTGCTTTCTGCTTCGCCTTAGAGCCCTTAAAGCTGTTTTTTAATTCTCCAAAGCCTTTCATCATCTTTCTTGTAGCGTCAAACTGGGTTAGAAACGCATTAAGCTCATTAATTTCAACACCTGCGCCTTTGGCAATTCTTTTTTTCCTGCTTGCATTTAATATATCAGGGTTTTGGCGCTCTTCTGGCGTCATGGAACTTATTATAACTTCAATTTTTTTAAACTGTTTTTCCCCTTCATGGGAAATTTTTTGCCTGTCATCTTTGTTTAACCCGGGGATTGGAAGCATGCCAAGAAGGCTGTCCAAAGAACCAAACATTTTCATCTGTTTTTGAAGTTTTAAAAAGTCTTCAAATGAAAATTTGTTTTTGAGCATGCTAAGCTCAAGTTCTTTTGCCTGCTTTTCGTCAAACGCTTCCTGTGCCCTTTCAACAAGGCTTACAATGTCACCCATGCCAAGAATTCTGCTTGCCATCCTGTCAGGGTGAAAATCCTCAAGGGACGTAATTTTTTCGCCGGTCCCGATAAGTTTTATCGGTTTTCCGGTTGAATATACAACGCTTAATGCACAGCCGCCGCGGCTGTCCCCGTCAAGTTTTGTTAAAATAACCCCCGTAATTTCAAGTTGTTCATCAAAGTTTTTAGCAATATCAATTGCTTCTTGCCCTGTCATAGAGTCTATTACAAGAAGTTTTTCATTTATCTTACAGGTTTTATCCAAAATTAACAGTTCAGCCATCATATCCGTGTCGATTTGAAGCCTTCCTGCCGTGTCGAAGATTAAAACCGTGTGGTTGTTTGTTTTTGCAAATTCAAGTGCTTTTTTTGCAATGTCTGTAACATCTTTTGAATCTTTAACACTGAAAAAATCAACGCCTGTGTCTTTTGCAAGGGTTTCAAGCTGGACAATTGCCGCGGGCCTGTAAACATCCATCGCAACCAAAAGAGGTTTTTTACCCTCTTTTTTTAATTTTAGGGCCAATTTTGCGCTGCTTGTTGTTTTTCCGCTTCCCTGAAGCCCTAACATCATTATAATACTTGGGTTTGTGTCAAGTTTTAGGGGAGATTGCTTTTCCCCAAGAAGATTTGTAAGTTCATCCGACACAATTTTAATTAACATCTCTGAAGGCTTAACACTTCTTAAAACGTCTGCACCTTCCGCTTTTTCTTTAATTTTTGAAATAAAAGATTTAACAACGTTCAAAGAAACATCCGAAGCCAAAAGCGCACGGCGAATCTCCCTCAAAGCTTCTGCCATATTTTCTTCTGTTAACGTGGCGGAAGATGAGGCTTTGTGAACAATTTCCTGTAATCTTTCGGACAAACTGTCAAACATATAGAAAGATTATACACGATAAATCTTTAATTTTAAATAAACATTATGGTGGATTATAAAGAATGCGGCTTCGCCTTATATAGTTTTCTTTATCCTAAAGTCATAAATTTATTAAAATTGTTCTGCGCCAATGGCCCTTGCGCTGCACTTTGGGAAAACATATTCCAAACATTTCCCGTCTGCTGGACGTTTTGCGCCCCGCTTTGAACAGCCGGGGCTGAAGAAGTTTTCGTATTTTCTTTATCTTTTTTTGGCCTCATAATGTCAAAAGCCTTTGTTATGAGCGCAATTAACACGGCAAATGAGATTGCTTTTCCCATAAGGTGTGTGGTGCTTGCAATTTTTGCCTGGGATTTTGCCGAAGATACAAGCCCGTCGCCTGCGGGTGCTTCTTTTATAAACTTTTTAATGCTTTCAATAAAAGTATTTTTAGCGTTTAAAATATTATCTATCGCCGCATTTTTTGCAGCGTCGTCTAAGCTGCTTGTGTTTTTATTTATGGCCTCTGTTATTCTTAACAACGTGTCTGTTTTTAGGGCCTCAAGCGCATTTGAATTTGAAGCAACATCTGCAGGAATGTCTGCAATATCTATTCCTGTGCCCTTTAAAATTTCCGCTAATTCTGACATAGTGCTTTTAATTGAATCATCATCAAGCGCAGTTGCAAGCTTCAATTGGGCAGAAGTTAAAATTTCTTTTGTTTTAATTTGGTTATACCCTTCCTGTGCCTTCATAAGCTCTTTTGCCATATTAAAAGGTTCGCTTGCATTTTTAAGGTCATCAGGAAGCGTGTCAGATTTCATTGCGGCTTCTAAAATTGTGTCATGAAGGCTTGCAGCCATTAAATCAGTATCATCGGACGGCAATAATGAAACAAGCCCGCCTGAAACAGCACCGACTGCGACACCTCCTGCAACGGTTTTTCCGATATCGAGCATAGAGTTTAAAATGCCGCCTTTTTTCTGTACATTAGCATTTGCAGGGGCCTGTACATTTTGCGAAACTCCTTGCAGCTGAGCAGTTTGACCCGCTTGGACTGTCTGGAGGCCTTGAATTTGGGGCTGTAAATTTATGGAAGGAGAAAAAGCGGGCTGAACACCAACAGGGGCGCTATATTGCGCTTGTTGAAGATTATTAAACATAGGGTTCGGTGCCACTGTCTGCATATTTTTAAGCCTTCAATTCTTTAACCTATACCTTGTTAAAACCTGTAACATTAATTATTGCTAACTTTCGTTTAAAATTGTTAAGATTTCATCAAAATTGTAACAATCGGAAATTATGTGAAAAACAGGCTCTTGCCCGCGTTCTTTAAGGGCTTTTTCAATATCTGAAATTTTTATGCCGTCTAAAAATTCGCTGCTGCCTTCTTTTAACATAACAGAAGGGATTATAATATGTTCAAATTCTTTATTTTGTATGGTTTTTAGAATATCAGAACCTGTTATAAGCCCTGCAACGCTGATTTTATCCCCAAAAAATTCGTTTTTAACCTCAATCACTTCAAATTCAAGATTTTCTATGTTTATCTCTTTTTTAAATTTGCTAAAAAGCCAAGCCCCGTAAGTTCCAGTTAAAAGTGAAACTTTCTTTTTGTTTTTAAGCCGCTTTTTAAATTTTTTCTTACACTTTTGAAAACTGTCCTCTAAAAGCCTGATAGAGCCCACCCCATCTTCAATTTGAACAAAATCTCCATAATATTTTTTATCAGGGATTTCCCTTCCTGCCGTAAGAAAAATCTCATCGGAGGCCATTCCTATATGCTTCTTTAAAGATGTGTTAAATTCATCCAGCATATCTATAATTTTATTAGCATTTTCTTTTGTTAAGGGCTTTAAAAGGTCGCCTTCACGGTATTTGCTTACCCCGACAGGAACAACCGCCAAAGATTTTAATATTTTTTTATACTTTTTCAAATCTGATAAAGTGCGGCAAAGTTCCTCTCCATCATTTATTTCAGGACAAAGAACAATCTGCCCGTGGATTTCAACGCCGATTTTTTTAAACCTGTCTAAGATTTGTAAAATCTCCCCCGCCCTTTTATTATTCAACATTTTCACCCTTAAATCAGGGTTTGTTGTGTGAATTGAAACATACAAAGGAGAAAGTCTCAGGGCTTCCATTCTCTGCCAATCTTCTTCTTTTAAGTTTGTGCCTGTAATATACGTCCCTTGAAGATAGGATGTGCGCCAATCGTCGTCTTTTACATAAAGACTTTCTCTAAGGCCCTTTGGCTGCTGGTCCACAAAACAGAAAATACATTTGTTAAGACAGGGTTTTATCCCGTCAAACACAGCACATTCAAAGTCTATCCCCAAATCTTCTTCTTCATCTTTTTCAATTTCAAAAAGTTCCACTTCCCCAGGCAAGCTCGTGCCGTCTTCTTGAAGAATAGGTGCTTTTTTAACGGCAAGGTTAATATTTTCATCCTGCACAATAAAACTTAATTCAATTATATCTTTTGGCTGAATTCCGTTTACAGAAAGAATAATGTCGCCTTTTGATAAACCCAGTTCATCTGCAATTGAATCCGGGCGGACTTCAGACACTATCATTCCCTTTTGAATTTTGGCGCACATTATTGAAACACCTCAATCAGCCCGTTAACTGCCGTAAGTTCTTTTTTAATAACATCTTTTTGCAAGGGTTCATACATATTATAAGGGTTTGAAATTGCATCTTCCATCCCTTTTTTCAACAATAAAAGATGGTTTAGCAAAGTTTTATAAAGTTCTTTTTTTTCATCTTCTTCTAAAATGTCTGAAACACAAAGCAAAATGGACACATTGCTTAAAATGTTGGATTTATTTTTAAATTCAAACGAAAGAATTGCATTTTTTAAATATTTCATCCCAAACGGAGTGATTTTATAGGTTTTAGAGAGCATTCCCCCGTCTGTCATTTTAGATTCAAACTCCACACAAGATAACCCTTCGAGCCTTTTTAGGGCAGGGTTTACCGTGCCAAGGCTTGGGTTTGCAAACATAAAGAATTTTTCTTCAATGAGCTTTCGAACCTTGTAAATTGTGGCGTCATATTTTGAAAGTATGTAGAGGATTAATATTTCAACCATATAAAATCTCCAAACTATGCTCTATTCTAGCATTAAGTTTTAATATTGTTAAATTCTTTATTTAATTTATAATTTATTAGGGCGAAAATGTTTATGCCCTTTTAAAAAAGAGGAATTAATTTTGTTAACAGCTGAAAATACAACCGATAAGGTTAAAGAGATTGTAAAAGAAACAAATTTAAAGCATATTGCAATAATTATGGATGGAAACAGACGCTGGGCAAAAGAACACCATCTGCCATCTGCCATGGGCCACAAAAAAGGAGTAGACGCCCTTAAAAAAGTTGTTAAGGGAGCGCATAATTTTGGCGTTAAATACTTAACACTTTATGCCTTTTCAACCGAAAACTGGAACAGAAACCAGGAAGAAGTTGATTTTTTAATGGGCCTTCTTGCAAGCACAATTAAAAATGAACTTAAAGAACTTCATCAAAACAACGTAAAATTAAAATTCATAGGGGACATTAAGGGCCTGAATTCAAGCCTGCAAGCAATTTTAGCGGAAGCAGAAGATGTTACAAAAGAAAACACGGGCGTAAACCTTCAAATTGCGATAAATTACGGCGCGAGAAACGAACTTGTAAACGCTGTACGCGAAATGGTTAAAGAAAATATTACACCGGATAAAATTGATGAAGAAACACTAAAAAATTATCTTTACACAAAAAATATCCCGGACCCTGATTTGCTCATAAGAACGGGCGGGGAAATGCGCGTAAGCAATTATCTTCTTTGGCAGATAGCGTATTCTGAAATTTACATTACAAAAAAATATTGGCCCGAGTTTGATGAAAACGAACTCCAAATTTCAATTGAAGAATTTAACAAAAGACAAAGAAGATACGGCGGCTAGGCCATATCCGCCTATTGGCGCCAAAAGCGGAGAAATTCTATGTTAAAAATAATCCTTGGAACACAAAACGAACATAAAATTTATGAGATGAATTTAATTTCAAAGCCATATGGAATTGAATTTGAAATGCCTGATACAAAAAACAAGGCTTTTAACCCGATTGAAAACGGTGAAACCTTTGAAGAAAATTCATACATAAAAGCACATGCTGCATATGAGTGCGGCGGCGGGGAATTATACCTTGCGGATGATTCAGGGCTTTGTGTTGATTATTTAGACGGAGCCCCCGGAATAAAATCCGCCCGCTTTGCAGACACGGCAGAACACAGAATTGAAAAGCTTTTAGATGTTATGAAAGAAGCCAAAAACCCGCATGAAAGAACAGCTCATTTTGAATGTCACCTTGTGCTTTTGGATAATAAAGGAAATGTTTTAAACAAAACAAAAGGCGTGTGCAAAGGAGAAATTGCCTTTGAAAAGAAGGGCTCAAACGGCTTTGGGTATGACCCTGTTTTTATTGTTGAAAAGTTAAACAAAACAATGGCAGAACTTACAGAAGATGAAAAAAACCTGCATTCTCACCGCGGGAAGGCACTTTCAGATATGCTTGTATGGCTAAAACACAATTATTTATGATATACTTTTTTTAAAGATAAAAAGGATAAAAATATGGAAAATGCGCCAGACAACAAAAGATGGTATGACAAAGACCCCATTTTAAAAGAAGCATTAGAACTTTTAAGGCTTTCAAGCCCGGATGAAAAAGAACATGCAAAAGATTTTATTCTGCAATTACAAGAACAAGTTGCAGGAGAAGTAATTGAGCGCATATATCAGATAATCACCCAATATGAAGGCAAGGGAAACCGCTGGTATGACAACGACCCTGTTATGATTAAAGCGATTGAAATTTTAAGACACGCTGACCCCAAAACCCAAAGAAAAGCTGCCTTAAAGCTTTTGCTTGCGCTTGAAGAAAAAAGTTTTAACGAATAAATTTTAAAAAGCCCTTTTCTTTTGGACTTCAATAAATTCAAAGAATTGTTAAGAAATATGAACGACGTACAAAATCAAACTGATGAAAGAAATATAGACATCCAAAAAGTGGGTGTAAAAGATGTTGAAATCCCTCTTGTTATTCAAAGGAAATTAAAAAACGGCGGCGTAAATTCCCAAAGAGTCTATGCCAAGGCCAAAATGAGCGTTTCTTTAATGCACCAATTCAAAGGAACGCATATGAGCCGCTTTATTGAAATTTTAAACGATTACAGAAAAGAAAACCTTGTCGGCGTTGATATTAAAAAAATGCTTCAAGACATTAAAGAAAGATTAAACGCCGAAAACGCTTATGTAAAGTTTGATTTTAAATATTTTATTAAAAAAACAGCCCCAAAAAGCGGCCTTGAAGCCCTTATGTGCTATGATTGCTATTTTGAAGGGGTTTTAAACAAAAATGATTACAGATTTTATTTAGGCGCAAAAGTTCCCGTGACAACGCTTTGCCCCTGTTCAAAAGAAATATCCGATTATGGCGCACACAACCAAAGGGCAATTGTGAAAGTTAAAATTTCATATCCTGAATCTAAGCACATTTGGCTTGAAGATTTAATCAAAACAATTGAAGAATCAGGCTCGTCTGAAGTTTATTCCCTTTTAAAAAGGGAAGATGAAAAGGCCGTAACAGAGCGGGCCTATGAAAACCCGAAATTTGTTGAAGATGTGCTTCGGGATGTTGTTTTGAAGCTTGATAATAATGAAATAATAAATTCTTTTGAAGTGGAAATTGAGGCCCAAGAGAGCATTCATAACCACAATGCCTGGGCATATCAGAAAAAAGAAAAATAGATTTAAAATTTTAAATCTAGCCGTTCAATTTTATTTTTTTTATGTTTTAATTGAATAGCATTTGTTGTTAGGTAAAAAAAATAAGGAGAAATTATAATGCAAATTTCAGCAGTTTCCGCTTTTAACTTTTTAGGTAAAGGCTCTAAATTCGAACCGAAAGCAGGCCCCGGAGAACAAATTTTATATGATGAAGGCCAGGCATATATCGCCAAAATGCCAAAAGGCGCAAAAAAAGATACATTTGTAAGAAGCTCAAGAGAAGAACGCTCTGCTTCAGAAAAATTTGACTCAGTTGAAGAAGCTATGGCAGCAGGCGAACCCGGCTTCAGACCTGAAGATTTCAGATATTAATTTTAAAAACAAACTTAATATTTAAAACCCCGTCCAAACCAGGCGGGGTTTTTAATGCCTTTATGCCCTTTTATACCCTTATATCTTTATGCCCTTATAGCCTTATGCCCTTGTAAATTAAGTAATAGTATACGCTTTTCTTCTGTATAAAATCCAGCCTATAATTGCAATTGAAATTACAGGAAGCCAAGCCGCCAAAAACGGGCTTATTGCCTTTGTTTCCCCAAGGTTTAGAGAAAACGCACGAATTACATAATATACAAAAATAATCATAACAGAGAAAAGAAAGCCCCTGTTATATCTTACCCTTGGAGGTGTTATTGCAAGCGGAATGCCGACAAGCGCAAGCGCAAAGGTGGTAACAGGAAGGGCAAGCTTGTCATAAAGCTGAACTTGAAGCTCCAGTTTTAATTTTTCTAAAATATTAGGATTTTTCTTATTTTTATGAATAAATTTCATCAGCCTGAAAAAGTTATACTGGCTTGCTTCGTCTTTTACAAGGCTGTCTAATTTATCAATCCCAAAATTTATATTAGACCTTTCAAAAAGCGTTGTGTTCAAAACTTTTTCTGTTGTAGAAAGCGTATACATAACGCCGCCGTCAAATATCCATCCTGAATCTGCAGTTTTTCCGACCTTTGCCTGGATAATTTGAACAGTATTATCATTTGATAAGTCTAAAACCGTAATATTGTTTAAAGTTTTATCTTCACACTTTTGAACGTAGAAAAGCCTTTTTAATTTCCCGTCTTTGTCCGTTTCATTCAGGGTATAGTTCATCCTGCCTTCAGGAACATGCTTTTTTTGAAGGGAATAGATTGCAAGATATTTTGCCTGTGTGCTTGCCGCAGGAACAATAAATTCATTTATTAAAAAGCTTACAACGGTCATTAAAATTGCAAAGGCAAAAATGGGCTTTGCAATACGTGCAATTCCAATGCCACAGGCTCTTAACACCGTAATTTCAGAATTTAAACTTAATTTGTTTACGGTCATAACCGTTGCAAAAAGGGTTGAAATCGGGATTGTCATAACAAAAACCTGCGGAAGATTCAAAACAACCATCATAATTGCAATGTTAAAAGGAATTCCAAATTGGGTAATTTGTTTTATAAGCTGGGTAAAAGTTTCAGAAGCAAAAATGATTGATGTAAAGATAATAACACCAAGCACAAAGACTTCTATAAGCTGCTTTAGGATATATTTATCCAGCATACTGATTGAAGCTGCCTTAATTTTTAGAAATCTGAAATATTTTTGAAAATCTTTACTTTTAACATTCATTTTTTATCAGAACCTGTTTTTGCCATTCTCATCATACATTGAACTTCTTATTTTTTGAATATCGTCAAATGTATTTTTTAATTCTTCCTTGGACATTTTTTGAATTTGCTTTAAATTTTGAATAAATTCTTCAATTAAATCGCTGAAATTATCCGAATTTAAACTTAACATATCGTACGCCAAATCAATGTCTGTTAAAGAAAGCCTTGTTGTGTCCCGAAACCCGGATGAGGCCATCTTTAGCGCCTCTGTGTTGTTAAAAGCGGTTTTCATAAGGGCGGATGATATCAACATTGGAAGGTGGGAGATAAGACAGGCATATTTGTCATGTTCCTTTGGGCCCACAATTAAAGGTTTTGCGCCCATATTTTTTATTAAATTTTCTAAAATTTCATTTTCTTCATTTAAAATCCACTTTGCGCCCAAAAAAAGTTCAGGAAAAGAATTTTCAAACCCGGAAAACTCCGTCCCTGCCATAGGATGAGAACCGATAAATTTATACGGCCTTTTTATTTTATTCCCCAAAGTGTCAAAATTTACAAATCTTTTTAAGGAACAAACATCCGCTACAATACATTCAGGCGATACAATGTTTTCAAGCTCATTTAAAACAGAAAGTGTTTCAGACATTTTTGAACACACAAAAACAACATCACAATCCTTAACATCTGAAATATTATCACTTGCTTTCGTGCAAAATTCTGCCGCCTTTTTACAGCTGCTTTTTGAAACCCCGATAACTTCATACCCAAGCTTGTTAAGAGATTTTAAAACAGAGCCTCCGATTAAACCTAAGCCTATAATGCCAATTTTCAGGCCGATTTTAAGTCCTGTTTTTAAATTCCTATTTTCCATAATTTATATTATAATTGAAACAAAAGAACTTGAATAACATACAAACATTTAAGGAATATATTTTATGGAAATTAAAAGAGGAAAAGCATTCAAATTCGGCGATGGCATTTCAACAGACCACATTGCGCCGGGAAGATTATTTCACCTTAGAAGCAATTTGGAAGAATTTTCAAAACACGTTTTAGAAGACGCAGACCCTGAATTTGCAAGCAAAATGAATAAAGGCGATTTTGTTGTTGCAGGAAACAACTTTGGTTTGGGCTCAAGCAGAGAACACGCCCCGCAAATTATCAAAATTGCAGGCGTTGGGGCAGTTATTGCTAAAAGTTTTGCAAGAATTTTCTATAGAAACGCAATTAACATCGGCCTTTTGCTTATTGAATGCGACACAGACAAAATTGACGCAGGCGATGAACTTGAACTTGATGTAAAAAACGGTGTTTTAAAAGACATCACAAAAAACATCGAAATTAAAATCACCCCGCTTCCTGACGTTATGATTAAACTTTTAGGGGATGGCGGCCTTATTGAACACCTTAAAAAACACGGGGATTTCAGCCTGGTATAATCCACCGGCCCAAAAACCATTGAAACCTTTGAAACACAAGAAAATACGGCAATTTATAAATAAAAAGAGGAAATTATGCACAATATAACACTTATTGAAGGAGATGGGATAGGCCCTGAAATAGCAGACGCGGTTGTAAAAATAATTGACGCGGCAGGCGTTAAAATCAACTGGGACAGGCAAACCGCAGGCCTTGATGTCATTGAAAAAGAAGGCGTGCCTTTGCCCGATAGAGTGATTGAGAGCATAAAGAAAAATAAAATTGCACTTAAAGCACCCGTTACAACGCCAATCGGAAAAGGTTTCAGGTCTGTTAATGTACAGCTTCGCCGCGAATTGGATTTATACGCAAACATTCGCCCCTGCAAGAACATTGAAGGCATAAAAACCCCTTTTAACAATGTGGATTTAGTTGTCGTAAGAGAAAACACGGAAGACCTTTATGCAGGAATTGAGCGCAAAGTGGATGATGATACGATGGAGGCTATCAAACTCATCACACGCAATGCTTCAACAAGAATTGTAAAATATGCCTTTGAATACGCTAAAAAAATGGGCAGAAAAACTGTTTGGGCTGTTTCAAAAGCAAACATCTGCAAATTAACCGACGGGCTCTTTTTAGAATGTGCACGCGAAGTTTCAAAAAATTATCCTGAAATTGAATATAAAGAAATCCTTGTAGACGCGCTTTGTATGCAATTAGTTCAAAACCCGTCAAAATTTGATGTCCTTGTCCTTCCAAACCTTTATGGGGACATCGTTTCAGACCTCACCGCAGGGCTTATTGGGGGCCTTGGCGTAGCACAAGGGGCAAACATCGGGCTTGAGGCTGCTGTGTATGAACCTGTACATGGTTCTGCACCTGATATTAAAGGCCAAAACCTTGCAAACCCTTCTGCTCTTTTAATGTGTGCTATTGAAATGCTAAAAAACATTGACGAATTTGAAGCAGCAGAAAAAATCGAAAAGGCTTTGTTTAAGACAATTAAAGAAGGTAAAGTTCTAACCCAAGACCTTGGTGGCAGCGCTAAAACAACAGAATTTAGAGATGAAATTATAAAAAACCTTTAAATTTTGATACCGTATTGATTTGCCAAAATACTAAATCTTCTTAAAACAGTGTTTGTTGTTAGATTATTGGGATTTTGAAGAGCATTAAACGCGGTTTCAATATTGTCCTGAAATCTTTGTGCTATCTTTGTTTCCCCGTTTTTATAACAATGAAGAACAAGATTTAAATACATATTTCTTGCTTCCGTTGAATCAAGCTCCCTTGCCATATTGCCCTTTCCGTCCGTAAGAACTGAAAGTCCGGTTTCAACAAATCTGACATATCTTTGTTTCTTGCCGTTCTCATCTCTAAATTCAGGCTCAAAAGCAACGTCTGTCACGGTTTTCATTATTGCAATATGATATACGTTTGCCATAAGGTTTGACCTTGAAACATCGGCATTAAAATATTCACTTATCGCACTTCCCGCATATTTATCCGACTTCGGCACAGGCTTATCCCCATAATACAACGCCGTCAAATTCTTATCAGTAATTCTTCCGACTTCATATCCGTTTGCACGAAGCCATCTTAAAAGATTATTCTTCACGGCATCGGGATATATTTTGATGATATAATCAGGGCTTTCTATCGCCTTTTCGTTCTCTTTCACTTTCACCCAGGCCTTTTTCATACATTTTGACCAGCTTGCTTTTGCCCATTGATTTCTATTCCAGAAATTTTTCAGATTTCTACACTCGTTGTCATCTCCCTCTGTATTCATTCTTGCAAATTCTTCTGCCGAGATATCTTTTTTGCCCAAAAATTTGCTCATGCTTTTTCTGATAGAACGAGCCTCCCTCATATTCCAGGCCGTTGTTAAAACATGCGCAAGCTTTTCTTTCTCTTCCGGGTGTTCTCTGTAATATTCTTTCATCCTTTTTGATTGTTCAACCGCAAGTTCAGGGTTTTCCGCCCAGCGTTTTTTGTTGCTTTCTGCAATTTTTGCTTTGTGTTCCTCTGTCAGCGGGCCCCTTGGAATAAAAACACCGTCACGCCTTTCAGCCCTTCTTATTGCAGCTTCCTTTTGCCTTTCAGACATCAAGCTTGTAATTCTTTCGTTATATTCTTTGTTTGAAAGTTTTAAAACACTGCCATATGTCGGGTTCAACCTTGGAATGTTAAGCTTTTCAAGCACACTAAAAATGTTTTTTCCTTCCGTATATTCCTTTAAATCGTTCAAGGAAAAACCTTCTCCCCAATACATCTGAAGCAATTGCAAAGCCAAATCAATATCAGGGTCAAAAGCCTCAATTTTATCATCCTTAACATTATCTATAAAGGAATTTGCCTGGTAATCAATTTCGTTATCAGGCAAAACTCCTTGAAATTCAGGAAACGCAGCCTTTGCTTCATCTAAAGTCTTCATTTGAAGCAATTTACCGTATTTTTCTTTGTGAATGTCTATAAGCGTTTTGTCTTCAGGGTTTCCAATTTCAACAGTTTGAATAGCAAGTTCCCTTATCCCTTCGGGATAAACATTTTCAGGAAGCTTTTCCACTGTTTGTGCCAAATCTACACTATACCCGCCTGTAAAATTCAAGGTGCTTGAAAAATGTTCAGCACGAAGGGGAAAATAAGAAGGAGATTTTGATAAAGATAAACAATCATCAGATTTTTGGGCCTTTTTAACATAACTATTTAAACCAATAAAACCTGATATACTGTTTATTTTCATAAAAAATATTTCCTTGTCTTAAACTGTAAAGTTATAAAACGCAGAAATATTTTTGCTTGCTAAGTTTTGTAACCAAAGCTTAAATAAGCTTAATAAAAAAAGTTAGGTTATTTTATCCCAAACACAACGTTTGAAACGGCAGTCACTTTCTTTTCAATTGAAGATGTATCGTTTATGCCCCAGTCTGAAACTTCGTTTGAATCAGGCGGAGTAATTTGGAATACACCCATTCTAACAGAGCGGATTTTGCCCACGTTGTTGTGTGTCGCCTTTAGCATTTCTTTAGCACGAAGTTTGGCGTCAGCCGTTGCCTTTTGCAAAAGTTCCGCTTTCTTTTCTGAAAGCCCTGAATACATATAGTTTGGCTCATATGAAGACACCACAATTCCTTTTTCAATTAAAGAAGGGATTTCAATGTGAAGTTTTTTAATTAATTCCACATCTTTTGAGTTAATCTTTACAACCTGTTCATATGTATACCCTTTAATTTCCTGGGTTGAATATCCGTTTGGCCCTGATTTATAACGGGCATAATCATTTATGCCTAAAAATTCAATTTCGTTATCTTTTATGCCTTTAGATTTTAAAAACTGCACAACAACAGGCTTTTGGGCACTAAGTGCCTGATATGCTTCATTTCTTGTTACACCTTCTGTTTTAATTTGAAACTTCCAAACGCCGGAGTCTGAAGTTACAATTTCGCTTGCAGAACCTGTAACCGTAATTTCATCCTTTGAAAAATTATTTGATATAATCCTTGCCCCAAAAACAAGTGCAAAAATTAAACTAAGCCCAAGAACCACGCCGAATACAACAATTTGTATCCTTGCCACCTTTTCAAACATTTCTGTCCTCTCTATCATTTTTATTCTTCTATATAAATTTCTTCAATGTTGTGAACTGTACCCCCTAAAGATGTCGGGTAAACATTTTTAAACTTTTTCCTTATTGCAACAATGTTTACGGGGCTGTAAAGATATATTAAGGGATTATGTTCCGCCACTATCTCTTGATATTTATTATACAGCTCTTTTCTTTTTTGTACATCTATTTGAACTTTTGCTTCATCATAAATTTTGTTTAGTTCAATTTCATATGGCAAAAGCCTATCGGTTGATTTCATATCCTCATCGCTTCTTTGGTTAAACATATGCAATGTACCATCAGAGCGCCAAACGTTATTGCCTGCATGCGGCTCTAGCGGGTTTGATGTTAAAGCCATAATCGCCGCCTCGTAATCAAGGGTTTGGGTTAATCTGTTTACAAGGGTGTTAAATTCAACAGGTTTAAAATTCACCTTTATTCCAAGCTTCGACAAATCTTCTTTTATGCTGACCCCTGTGGCCTCTCTTTGGGTGTGTCCGGCATTTGTTGAAAGTTCAAATTCAACCCTGTTTCCGTATTTATCATAAAGAATACCGTCTTTTAATTTAAACCCTGATTTTTCAAGAAGAGATTTTGCATATTCAATGTCTTGTCCGTGCCCTTTTGCAACTTCTTCGTTTAAGAAAATGCTTGTGATACTCTCTGCCGTGTATAATGGCTGCCCGACACCTGATAAAACGTTTAAAACGAGGCTGTCCCTATCTATTGCCCAATCAACGGCACGCCTGAAGTTTTCATCGTTGAACCAAACCTGCTTTTTGGGGTCAAGATAAAATTCTCCTTTTTTATTTTTCCTTGTATTCATATTAAAAACAATAAAGGAAGTGTTTGTCGTGGGCCCAAGGTTATATAAAACATAATCGGAATTTTTTTCTAATTCCCGATATCTTGATACCATAGACCCCGGAATTGTTGTCGTGTCTGTTTCTCCTGCTTCAAATTTTATAATGTCATTGTTTAAATCGCCCACAATAAGCATTACCCACCTGTCAAGGTATGGAAGTTTATTTCCTTCTTTATCAATAACATAATAATTTGGATTTCTTTCAAATATAACCCTTTGCGCCGGAATGTATTCTTTAAGCTTAAAAGCGCCAGACACAACAAAGTTTTCAGGCTTTGTCGTTGTTGAATAAAAACTTCTAAAATAGTCCTTTCCTTTGTCCACAGCGGGTTTAAAAATGTGTTTCGGGGCAATTGATAAAGATAAATTCCTTAAAAACGGCGCAAAAGGAACAGGGGTTTTAAATTTTACCGTATATTTATCCACTTTTTCAACAGTCGGCAATTTTCCTTCAACATACAAAGCGTCCCTTGTGCTTGTGTCCCCAAAACCTGCAAAAATAATGTCTTTATATGTAAAAACAACATCATCGGCTGTAATTTCACGCCCGTCAGACCACCTTAGACCATGGCGAAGCTCTAAAATATACGTTAAATTATCAGGTAAAATTTCAAGCCTTTTTGCCATCCTTAAAGTGACATCTCCTGTATAAGCGTCTGTGCTTAAAAGCCCGTCATACATAAGACTTGCCATAGTTGAAGATGTCGCGTCGTTTGTATTGAAAGGGTTGAAGGTTTTAGGGCCTTCGCCGATTGTGGATGTTACAAAATCTCCGCCAAATTTTCCAACCTCTCCGCGGGCCACCAGATAATCCACGCCATCTATGGTTTTTGTTTCTGCAGGCGGAAAGTTATATTCAACAACATCCAAAGCTCTTGCGCCTGAAAGTTTTGGAGGCTCATCATAGCCTAAATCCCGCTTTAAGCAGCCTCTTAAAAGGAGGGCAAAAAATATTAACAAAAGAATAATGTAAAGTATTTTTTTCATAGTATTGATTTTACCATAACTTCCTGATATAAAAGTAAACAACAGGACGGGTTTAGAAGAGCTAATATTTTCCCCAATTAATATTTATTTTAGGCCCAAAATTTTAAGGAATGGCAATTTTATGAGAATACTTGTTACAGGAGCATCCGGCTTATTAGGGCAGGAATTATGTCCAATGTTGGATAAAGAGGGACATCAGTTTTGGGCCACAAATTCCAAAATTTTTGATATCACAAACAAAAAACTTGCACTTGAAATTATGCACAAAATCAGCCTGGATTTAATAATTCACCTTGCAGCATACACAAACATAGACCAGGCCGAAGTTTCCAAAAAAGAAGCGTTTGAAGTAAATCATATCGGAACAAAAAATATGGCACAAATAGCCAAAAAACTTGATGTTCCGATAATTTACATAAGCTCTGATTCCGTGTTTGATGGCAATCAAACAACGCCTTACAAAACAACAGACGCCGTTAACCCGATAAACGTTTACGGGGAATCAAAATTAAAAGGCGAAGAAGAAATAAGAAAGCTTAAAAAGCACTATATTTTAAGAACAAGCACACTTTATGGCAAGGGCGGGAAAAATTATGTTGACACAATGATTACTTTTTCAATGCTTTCAAATTCAATAAGCGTCGTGGACGACCAGATTTTAGCACCCACCTGGACAAGAGATTTATCCGATGAAATTGTAAAAATAATTAACGAAAAAAGGCCTTATGGCACATACCACATAGCGTCTTCAGGCGAAGCCAAATGGTCTGATTTTACAAAGAAAATTTTTGAAATTAAAAAAAGAAACATTGACGTAAGCCCGATTGAAAAAAGTGATTTTCCACGCCCCGCAAAACGCCCTAAATACAGCGTTTTAGACAGTTCAGGCGCGCTTCCGAATTGGGAAGAATCTTTGGAAAAATATTTATTAAGCAAATAAATCTTAAAAACCCAAAACTTCAAACCATATCTTGAAAAATGAGAAAAATGGGTTATAATAAAGATAAGAAATGGCAGGGCCATTTTGGTCCCACCATTCTTGCCCTAGAAAAGTAGCAACAAAACTAGGTCAATTAGAAGCCTTACAGCCAGTAAGGCTTTTTTAATGAACACCATCTTGTCCATCGTTTCCTTTTTCCTTTCTACCTCGCGTTAACTAGTATTTATGTCGGGTAGATGTCGAGGGCAGGATATTTATTTTTCAAACTACAATTATAATCAGCCAACTACACACAATTCTATTGCATTTAATATATCTTTACATCCTCCATTCATTTTACAAAACTTGTAAAAAATTTGTGCGGCCGCTAATTTTATTGTATAATTGGCTAACGGGATTTAGAAATTAAGAGGAAGTTTTATGTACGGTATTATTCTTGCAGGCGGAAGCGGTTCAAGACTTTGGCCCCTATCAAGAGAACTCTATCCAAAACAGCTTTTAAAAATTAATACCGACAAAAGCCTCCTTGAGATGACATATTTAAGGCTGCTTGACATTATGGATGAAAAAAACATCCTCTCAATCACAAATGCAAAGCATTTCAGCGATGTTAAAACCCAGCTGTCATCAATTGCAAAAGACCCTGTTGTTTTATCAGAGCCCACACAAAAAAATACAGCTCCTGCAATAAGCGTTTCTGTGAAATACTTGCTTGACAAGGGAAAAGACGACATTGTTCTTGTTGTGCCCTCTGATCACATTATAAAAGACATTAAAAAATTTAAAGAAGCCGTGGAAAAAGCTAAAAAACTGGCTGAAGATGGCTCAATTGTTACCTTTGGAATAAAGCCGACTTCTCCTGAAACAGGATATGGCTATATAAAATCTTCCAAAAAAGCGGGTGAATTTGCATTTAAAGTGGATGAATTTAAAGAAAAACCAGACGCAAAAACTGCCGCAAAATATTTCAAAAGTAAAGATTATTTCTGGAATGCAGGCATTTTTATGTTCAAGGCTTCCGTTTTTATGGAAACTTTGAAAAAATTTGCACCTGAAATTTATGAAATAACAAAAGAGTTTAACTTTAAAAAAGATGTGGCAATTGAATTTACAAAATTTGACAAAATGCCCTCAATTTCTGTTGATTACGCCATTATGGAACATGCAAAAAACATTGTAAACGTCCCTATAGACTGTGGCTGGAACGATTTGGGCTCTTGGGATGCCATTTATGAAATCAACGAAAAAGACAAAGAAGGAAATGTAAAAATCGGCACAGCGATGACTGAAGGATGTAAAAATTCCTTCCTCTATAGCTCAAACAGGCTTATTGCAGGGGTTGGCCTTGATGATATTATCCTTGTTGAAACATCAGACGCAATTTTGGCCTGCAAAAAAGACAAAACCCAGGACGTTAAAAAAGTTTTCGACAAATTAAAAGAAATTAAAGACGAAACCCACCTTGTACACACAACGGTTTACAGGCCCTGGGGCTATTATACCGTTCTAAACCAGGGCGAGGGGTATTTAACAAAAATGATTTGCGTGTCTTCCCACGGGCAATTGAGTCTTCAATCCCATAATTTCAGAAGCGAACACTGGGTTGTTTTATCAGGCTGCGCCAGAGTGACTCTTGATAATAAAAACTATATTTTAAAACCGGGCTCAAGCATTGACATCCCTGTTAAAGTGAAACACTCTTTAGGAAACCCTTACAAGGAAGAATTAAAGATTATTGAGGTTCAAAAGGGTGATAAGCTTGTCGAAGAAGACATCATAAGATATAAAGATATCTACGGCAGAGTAAAAGCTTAAAAACTTAATATAGCAATTTTTATCTTTCACAGGTTTTATGTAAAAACCTCTGGTTTTTGCGTTTTGAAAGATATTAAAATTATGAAGATAAATTGCACAAATAACATAAATCCTGTAAATTTAAACTTTGGGAAAACCGTTCTTAACCATACAAAAATAAGAATGGCAAGACAAGGAACAGAAAATGTTGATTTTGTTGAATATGACCCTAAAAAC
The DNA here is from genome assembly GCA_910587375.1 of Candidatus Gastranaerophilales bacterium. Lineage (GTDB taxonomy): Bacteria > Cyanobacteriota > Vampirovibrionia > Gastranaerophilales > Gastranaerophilaceae > MGBC122484. Next base: position 61,505 of record CAJULR010000036.1, read on the forward strand.
CGAAGCGACAGACACACAATTAATTCTATAGGGCTTTGCTGGGGCACAAACCCTGCAGAATCTGAGCATATAAGGTGTCTTTCTTCAAAGTTTGAAATGGCAGGCCTTGATGAAGAAGCATTACCCGACACACATTTTTATGGCCTTGAAGACATGTGGGGAAGCCCGATTGCCGTGGCCCAGGTAACAAGCAAGAAAAAGCACGGCATAAACCGCACAGAAATAGACTATATACAAACAGCTCCGGATGAAAAATTTTCATCCCAAAGAAAAAAATACAAAGGGGTTGGCGAAACCCTTGTCGCACAAATACTTCAAAAATTAACCGGAAAAACGGAAGTTGTTGAATTAACATCCCTTGCGGAAAATTTTTGGGGTGAAAGCGGCCTATTCGTAAGCGAAACCAGCGACGACATATACCCCAAAAGATATATTGAACAAAGACATTTTGATGAATATATAGAACATGTTGAAAATAAAAAAAGCCCGAAGTTTTCTCTTTGGGGCTAAATTCAAAACATTTTTCTACATTAATTAACGGCTAAAAAATGCCCAAAAACAAACTGACAGACAAAATAAAATGAGAATAAATCAAGCAACTTTATATAATCTAAACCATCCAAACTTAAACAGCAGCACGCCCTCCTTTGAAAAAAAACTTGTTGAAAAAACAAACGTAAGAAAACCTTGGGGTGAAGTCGAGCGTGTAAAAGTTGTAGAATATGACCCCAAAAACAAAAAAGACAGAAAACAAATAAACAATCTTTATCATAAAGACTGGGGCAGGCTTGCAAAATATATGTACAGTATTGCATATTCTTTTTCCCAAATGACAAAAGGCGGAGCCCCTGAAAAACCTATAAAACAGCAATATTTTGGAATTGAAGATAAATACAGCAACACCCTTGCAATAGCACAGGTGCAAAGTTCAGACAAGGAACTTCGGCTTGGGAACTGGTTTTTCCCAAATTGCACCAAAATTACATATATCCAAACAAAGCCAAAAGAAATGTTTACATCGGACAGAAGAACTTATGAAGGGCTTGGAGAAACGTTAATTAAAGAAATTGTGCAAATTGCACAAGATGAAGGCAGAAATTCTGTTATTCTTTATTCCACTAACGACAATTTCTGGAACAACAGCGGCTTTTTTAAACCCATCCCGGAAGCAAGAAAAGGCGGCTATAACATTATGCGCCTTGAAAAAGAAGATTTTGACAACTATATAAAGTTTGTTAACAACAAAACAAGTTTCGAAAATCCATATTTAGACATTTATATGTAAAACCTAATAAACTTTTGGAATAGACTCCAGCAAAAGCTTTGTATAGCTGTGTTTTGGCTTGTTGAAAATCTCTGTTGTTTCGCCCTCTTCCACAATTTCGCCCCGATACATAATTGCAACCCTTGTGCAGAGATATTTTACAACGTTTAAATCATGGGATACAAAAAGGTATGTGAGGTTGAATTTTTCCTTTAGGTCATTTAAAAGGTTTATAATCTGTGCCTGAATGCTCACATCCAAAGCAGAAACAGGTTCGTCTGCAACAACAAATTCAGGCTTTAAAATAAGCGCCCTTGCAATTGCAATTCTTTGCCTTTGGCCGCCTGAAAATTCATGCGGAAAACGCCGCAGGTCATCCCCGTTTAAGCCTGTAAGGCTTATAATATTTTCAAGCACTTCAAGCCTTTTTTTCTTGTCCTTAACCCCGTTTATAATTAAAGGCTCCGTTAAAATTTCCTTTATTTTCATCTTGGGGTTCAGGCTTGAATAAGGATTTTGAAAAATAAGCCCGGTTTTTTTTCTAAATTCTCTAACATCCTGTTTTGAAAAGTTTTCAATATTCACACCGTCATACAAAATCTCGCCGCAGTTTATATTAAGAAGTTTTAAAATGCAGTTTCCAAGGGTTGATTTCCCGCTTCCGGATTCTCCTACAAGGCCCACTATTTCGCCTCTTTTAATATTGAGGCTCACTCCTTTCAGGGCATAAACAGGTTCTTTTTTAGGCTCAAAAAGCCCCGTTTTTGTGTCGAACGTTTTATGCACATTTTTTACTTCGATAAGATTTTGGTTTTTTTCAAAGTTTTCTTTGCAATTTTCCATATTTTCTTTTGTAGCACATTTTTTAAACCTTTGCTATAGGTTAAATGTTCAACATTTTAAATTTTATGCGGCATTTATTTCATATACAATTCATATTTTATGCCATCTTCAAGCTTGCTAAAGCCTGTAAGAAATTCAGGTGCGTATTTTTTGTCCTTTTTTATAATTAAATACACAGGTGTTTTTTCTTTTTTGGCGGCAGAAACCACATCATTTAAGCTGTTATAGCCTGCATTATCAGTTTTTGTAATAAAATAAACCTTGTTTTTTGCGTTGTTTAAAATGCTGTATTTCTCACTGAAACCAAGAGTTATAAGTTTTGAATCAGACACCATCTGTGCCCTGCCTGCAAAGGTTTCAAGCTCTGTTTGGCCAAAAGTTGTTGTGCAGCTTAAAATTTTTCCCGTTGCAATTATTGAAACACCAAGCATTAAAATAACGTTTGCAATGAATAAAAGGCTTCTGTTCTTTGAAATCAGGCAAAGAAGAGTAATTAAAGACATTATAATAAGCCAGGAAGCCGTTAACATTCTAAACCCGTCTGTGCCTTGTGCATAAGCCAGGCTGTTTCCCGTTAATATGCAGAGTGCAAATGCGCTCAAAAGCCCTAAAAGTATGAAAAATACGGCATTTACAATTGTTGAAATTTTAATTCCCTTTTCAAACTTATTATCAACAATATATCCCCACCAATAATACCCCGCAACAAGCGCAAGTGCCGGGAATAGAGGCAAAATTAAAGCCGGAGATTTTGATGGAATAAAGCTGAAGAAAAGAAGAATTGAAAGAACGTAAACTGCTGTAAATATGAAGAGTTTTCTATCGTTTGTATCATTTGAAAAAATTTGTCTTAAAGATTTTGTCGCCTTGTAATCTTTAATTAAAGATTTAACTCCCCTGATAAGGGCTGAGACGAAAGAAAATGTCCAGGGAAGAAGCCCTGCAAAAAGCACCGGGATATAGAATAAGAAAGACTGCTTTCTTCCAACACCCGAAGTTGGGGCTAAAAGGGCCTGAATAAGCGCACTTCCGCTTTCTTTATATACCAAAATGTGCCAAGGAAAGCTCACAAGGAGAAACACGATAAGCCCGGGGATTATATTTACAGGCTTTACAAGTTCTTTTGCACTATTTAGGGCAATAAATGTCAGTGCAATCACTATAACCGGCAAAATAAGCCCAAGAAGGCCGTTTTGGAGAACTGAAAGCCCCATAAAAAAGTATGAAACATACCAAAAATATTTCTTATTTTCTTCTTTAACATTAAAAAGTGTTATAACAGCGCAATATATAGCGCCCGTTGTAAGAACAGTAAAACCAATATCTATAGTCGCAAGGTGTGAAAAAAGCCCGACAAGAACGGTGGACAATAAAACCATGGCTGAAATCAGGCCGTAAATTTTAGACCCCAAAGCCTTTTTGCCAAAGAAATATGTTCCAAAAACCATTAAAAATGACATAACTGCAACAGGAAGCCTTGAAGCAAATTCGTCGGTATTCCCTAAAAGCTTATAAGAAAAGACTGTAAGCCAATAGAAGAGAGGAGGTTTTTCAAGAAAAGCTTCAAAATTAAGGTGCGGTGTAATAAAATTCCCACTAAAAAACATTGCACGAGCAATATTTACATACCTTGTTTCGTCAATGTCAATGAGCCTGTAGTTTCCAAGGTTCAAAAAAAGGAATAAATATCCGAACAACAAAAGGGCCAAAATGCAAAAAATGTTTGCGTGTTTTGTGATGAAATCTTTCATCGCTTTTAAGGCCTCAAGAGTTTTTTGAGCCTTGTTAAGGGAATTATCTGCCACGTTATCCTCCTTATTCTACGCTTATTGTTTTTGTTTTAATTAAAATTTCTTCACCGGAAGCCCCGCCCAAAGCTCCATCTATAGTCTTTATATTCACCACCTTATATTCACCCGCCGAAGCCAAAGAAGGCACGCTTATATGCCTTATGCCGTTTTCATCTTCGCCTTCAAAATCTTTATTTATGTGGCCTGAAATTACGGCTTTTATGTTCTTATATTTTGATAAAAGTCTTGTATATGGCTCCGGGTTATACAGCGTGTCATTTTCTTTTTTCCCGACAAATGCCGGAAAATGTTGAATTAGGATAACATTTTGGTTTTTATTTTTTTCTAAAGTATTTTCAAGCCAAATAAGTTCTTTATCTTTAAAATACCCTTTTGGCATTGGAACTGTTTCATTTACGCCGTCTAAAAAGATGAACAAAAAACCGTCCAGTTTTTTAGTGCAGGGTAATTTTGAAATTCTATTTTTTGAATATTTATTTAAAACTTTGTAATATTCTTTCTTGTCAAGGTCCTTAACCCTTTGAATGTCACGGTTTCCAACGGTTGCATAAACAGGCCTTTTAATTTTGTTTATAATTTTGCCAAACATTACAATGTCATATCTGTCTGCTTTTGAAACGTTGTTTCCAAGAAAAATTACAAACTTGCTTCCTGATTTATTAATATCATCCTTTGCATAAAGAAGCTTTTGAATAGATGGGGTCATAGAATTATCTTTTGAATCTCTTTTTATGTTTGTATCAGAGATGACAGTAAATGTTGTTTCTGCGCAAAACGCCGCAGATTGAAAAACAAAGATAAACCCTAATAAGAAAAGTAGTTTAAAAAGTTTCATATCGCTTATTATACACTAATTTTTAAGATAATGGAAACATAATTAATTTTTAAACGTCAAATGAAATACAAAGCTGAAATTTTAGGGTTGTTTTAAAAAAAGGGAATTGGGAGAAAAAAGGATGAAAAACAGCGCGTTAAATAAAAACGTTTATTTTGACGAGTATGAATATTTAAATTATATGGAGCAAAACCACGAAGAAGAGGAAGAAAGCGAAGATGTAAGAACTTTTAATACAATTGCAAATAAAGACGAAATTTTACAAATGTATTTAAAGGACATCGGAAAAGTAAAGCTTTTAAACCGCACAAATGAAACAGTGATAGGGCGTGCAATTAAAGAAGGGACAAAAAAAGAGGCTAAAATTGCAAGAAAAAAGCTCATCCAGGCAAATTTAAGGCTTGTTGTTTCAATCGCAAAAAAATATACAGGCCAGGGCATTCTTTTTATGGACCTTGTGCAGGAAGGCTCTTTAGGGCTAATTAAGGCGGCAGAAAGGTTTGATTATACAAAGGGTTTTAAATTTTCAACCTATGCAACCTGGTGGATAAAACAGACAATTATTCGAGCCATTGCAAACAATTCAAGAACAATAAGAATTCCTGTTCATATGAGCGATAAAATCCGCCTTTTAAAAAGGGCAATAGTAAAGCTTAGTGTGGATTTAGGCAGAGAACCTGATGATTTTGAACTTGCAGAATATTTAAAAATTGATGTTAAAAAGGTAAAAAGCACTAAAAAGGCAATGATAAAAGAGCCTGTAAGCCTTGATACACCAGTGGCACAAGACCTTTGCCTTGAAGATTATATTAAAGATGACATTGGAAAAATGCCCGATGTCCAGGTGGAAAAGGAGTTTCTATACAAAGATATTATAAAAGCGCTTGATATTCTATCTGAAAAAGAAAGGTTTATTTTAATTAACCGTTTCGGACTTTTAGGAAGAAAAACAAAGACGCTTGAAGAGTTGGGAAAAATTTTAGGATTTTCAAAAGAGAGAATAAGGCAAATAGAAGGGGAGGCATTAAAAAAACTAAGAAAAGCGGATAAAGTCTGCGAATTAAAAAATTATCTTACATAACACTACTTTTTTTATGACAATATAAACAACTAATTATAAATATCTGTAACTGTTAAGCTGCCCATTGTTAAAACATTAAAGGCAGCTTTCTTTTTGCCTAAAAATTCCTGACAGCACAAAGGAAATTTTTCAAAATCTTTGGCAGCAAGGGCGAGTGGATTGCAAGAAAATCAATCACAAATTCATTTATCCCAACCTCTTGATAATGCGGGATTTTGTCAAAATTTTGTTCAACATCTGCTTCAAACATATGCATTTTGCAAAAACCATCCACAACAAAAGGCAGGATTTTATTCAAAGAAGGATCTTTAACAGACCAATGGCCTTTATGGCAAGGGGCAGAGCACATAAGCCTTGATACAACTGCAGAGTTACAATTCAAAGGGCAAAGGCCAAGGCTTTCCACCCTTCTGCCGCCTGCAATCTGAATTTTTCTTGTTCTTATTATCTTTTTTGTTTTTTTAATACATTTTATAATATTTTCTTCATCCCCAAGCGCCGAAAAATCAAGCGCGTCAATAGGATTTAGGTTTGACAAACATTTAATTGAATAACTGTTCAAAAGGTTTATCCCGCCGCCAATTTCAACAGGCACAGCCTGAAATTCAGGGTCATTCATTTTTGCCCAGAAAAACCCGATATTATTTATTACAATAGTTTTTGGCTTTGGCTCCGTAAAACACAGCATTTTCACGGTTTCATACACCCTTTCAAAATCTCTTTCGATTAAAATCCTTGGTGTTGAAATATTAAGCCCCATATTAAATTCTGCACAAAAATCTCTTGCACGGTTCACCAATTCTTCAAAAGGAATGGTGGATAAATCCACAGTAGACGCCACTTCGCCATATTCAATCGAATTTACCGGGTTAAACCCTGTCTTTTTTATAAACTTTCGAAGCTCTTTAAACTGCTCCAAACTTGACAGGCGCAGGTTTAATTTTGGCAGTTTTAATTTTGAATAGTCAAAATCTTTATCTGTCCTTTTACATTTTATTTTCCAGTCATATTTTTGGATATAATTTGCAAATTTGAAGTCTTCCCCTGTCGCAGAAACAATTTCGCCTGAAAAATGACTTGTTTTATAAAAGCTTTTTCTAACATGTTTAAAGGGCAGTTTTTGCTCCTTAAACATTTTTGGCTTATCAAGAATTTTTTCAATAAGCTTAATTCCGTTTAAAATCTCATCAGAAGTTGAAAATTTGCCCTTAATTACAACATAGCTTATTGCCTTTGATTTTATAAGATCGTCCGCAAAATATGGAAGATTATCTGTATCGACTGCAAGTGGAATTTTAGCGTATTTACTGATTTTTTCAATGTTTTTAAGGTAAACTTCTTCTGTAATAATTAATCCGTCAATTTTATGAAACATCTCCATAAATTCAACGCCTGAAAGGTTATGAATGTCAAAATAAGAGTCAATTATAACCTTAAAAGGCAAATCCATCGTTTTTATGATTTCTAAAATTCCGTAAGAATTTACAAAAATGCCGTCAATTTCTGTTGTAGTTAAAAATTCTATAAATTTTTTCGTAATTGTAACATCTTCTTCTGTTATAGAATGTTTAAAATTTACATAAATTTTAGAGCCTGTTTTTTTTGCTGCGTCAATATATTCACTTATGTATTCAAATGTTCCGCCAGGGCCGTTTGGGCCTTCAGGGGTGTTTTTCATAAAGCGGTGATGATAAACATAAAACTCCCTGCATTTCACCTTTTTTGTAAAATTCAAAATGTCTTCAGGCCGCTTTATGGGCGATACAACAAAAATCTCTTTCATAAATCTATCCTATAAATTTACACACCCAAAGTCAAGGAAGAAAAGTTAAATTTCTTAATACTATGATTGAAAATTCAAGAAAATACGTTAAAATGAGAATACAGGCAAGGGTGGCAACAACACCCAAACCCGTAAGCCCTAATTAAAGGACTTTGAGAGCTAGAACTATTGTTAATATTAACAATAGTTCTTCTTTGCTAATTTCAACTAACATTTAACCTCCTTTCGTTAGCTGAAATGTTTTGTTGAAATTTTCTACCTGTATTCTCATTTTAATGTTCAACAATAATGCCCGTTGAATTCATACAGGGCATTATTGAACATAATACAACACCTTATAAATCTTAAACACCTATTTTTGGACGATTATTTTTGCCATCTGCAATATTAGCGCCATTCACACTATGGGAGGGTTTTCCATTATTCCTATACCCTATTCCTGCGCGATAACCGGAGATGGTATACATTAAAGGAAGCATGGGCTCAATCCACTTAAACCCAGATAATACACCTGCTGTTGCAATATCATCCGTATGAAGCGCCATATCCAAAAGTTCCGGTTTCCTTTCATCGTAAAGCCCTTTATGCCCCATATGTCCGTCAAATCCGCTATGACGCCCTTTTTTATGGTGCAATTTATAATCATCAGACCTTAAATTTCTGCCCGTTGGCATTTTAAAAGTTTCAAAACCCTTATATTTTGATGTAAATGTGTTTAAACTGTCCGCTAAATATGGGTTCCAGCTTTGTTTTGCCGCCACATTTCCCCCTTTGTCAAAAATGGGGTCCAAAATTTTCTTTCCGATAAAGTTTGCAACAAGGCTTCCGCCCATAATTCCCGTCACAAAAATGCCGCCCATAATAATTAAAAGTTTTTGTATGGGGCTTAAAGACTTAATCACACCTGCTTTTTGAAGCCTTTCTGCCCCAAAAAGCGCCCCTGCGGCCCCAACGTTGCACATAAAAATATTCGCCAAAAATTGATACGCCCCTTCTTTTATCTTGTGTGATGTGGATTTTGGCGTATTTTCACCCGTAATTTTTTCCGCCGCAATTCCGCTTAAAACCCCTGCTGCAACCGGTGCAAGCCCTAAAACAGAAAGCCTCCCTGTTTCTTCAAAAATCTCGCGGGCAGATAAATCCTCTTTTTTTGAAAAAAGTGCCTCTAAAAGCTCCTCTTTGCCTTTGAAATCCGCCCTTTTACCCCCTGGAGCATTTGCGCCCATATCTAAAAGTACGTTTGTATCTTTAACATTCAAAAGCCCCGTCTTTGCTTTGCCCAACACCCTTAAAACATCATCAGAAACCGTATTATTCTTTAAAAATTCATCCACAGCGGCCCTTTGGGTATTTAAAATTTCATCCTTTCCTTTTACATTCACAAGGCCCTTTAAAATCTGCTTTCCGCCTTTGCCTGCAGTGCCCGGAGTTTTAAGCCCAAACGCGCTGATTAAAGAAGTCCCGACAACCGTGCTTAAAATTACCGCATTTTTTATCCCCCTGTTTTTCCTTTCTTCCTTTGGGGCTTTAAATGTATCATAAATTCCAAAGGCAAGAGCCGCGCCCCCCAAGAGTTTTGGGGTTTTATCCTTAAGTTTACTTATTAAAAGCGGCTGGTCTAAGGCTTTTCCTATGGCAGAAATGTTCATAAAATTTTCCTATATAGTGTAAAAAATTTTCATTGCAAATTTCCCCTGTAAAATGCCCATATTAAGGCCAATTTAAGGGTTACATTTTTGTTAGCTTCAACTAACAATACACAATTATAAGTATTTAAAAAAGTTTGTCAACCCTAACAATGAATAAAAATTCCTTCGCCCTGCCTGCCGCGCAAAAATCACAGGCAAAATCACCCATAAAAAACTGTAAAATCAATAAATAAAGCCTATAGGGGCAGCAAAATCTCAAAAACTGTGCTCTTTACAACCCTTGAGCCCGCCTTAAAAGAAGTACTTGAGGAAGCGCCTGGGGAAGCGCCCGCGGAAACACCGCCTTCTGCCGCAGAATTTTTCACCCTATAACTTGTACTATCAAACCTGATTTCGCCTTTGTGTTTTTCAATAATTTTTTTGCAAATTGCAAGGCCAAGCCCTGTGCCTTCCCCAACTTTTTTTGTGGTGAAACCTGCCTGAAAAATCTTTTTCTTATCCTCTTCTTTTATTCCAAAGCCGTTATCTTCAATTTTTACAGAAAGTTTATCGTTAACAATTTCTGTTGATATAATAATTTCGCCCGCATAGCGCACACCGCCCGCACAAGCCCCATCTTGGAGCGCAGTTCCTGACAGCCCTGCGTTTTCAACACTTGCCTCTTTTTCAATGCTCTGAATTGAGTTCATTAAAATGTTTAAAAACACCTGGTTTAACATATTTGGATAGCACTCTACAAGCGGAATTTCGCCATAATTTTTAGTCAGCTTTATATCTTTTTTAAGCTTATGGCGAAGAAGATTAAGCGTTAAATCAAGCTCCTCGTTGATGTTTGCAGCCTGGCTTGTCATCTCATCCAGGCGCACAAAGCGTTTTAGGGATTGCACAAGGTTTGTAATCCGCCCTATAGCGTCTTTATCAATATCATTTGTATCCTTTAAAATTTCAACAATATCCTTATCAAAGGTTTCATTTGTGTCATAAAACCTCTTTGCAATTTCATTATTCGCGCAAATGCTTGCAAGCGGAGTGTTGATTTCATGGGCAACAGAGGCAATCAATTGCCCCAAAGACGCCATTTTTTCAGAGTTTATCAATTGCAATTGGGTTTCTTTCAATTCGCTTAAGGCGCCTTCAAGCTCTTCTTTTTTATCAGACACCGCCTTAAAGAGCATAGCCTGTGTAATTGCGCCTGATATTTGCATTGAAACGCCCAAAAGAAGCTCTTTTTCAATCTCTTCAATATTTTTCTTTGTTGTTAAAATTACAACAACCGCAAGTACATTTTCCTTGTTTGAAATAGGAAGAATTATCCTTGTACAGGGCGAGTTTAGAGGCTCTGCCGCATTTTCATATTCCATAAGACAAGTTTGAATTGAAATTTTATTGTCTAAAATATCATCCGTTGTCTGCTTATCGTATCTTAAAATTTCCCCTAAAAAGGGCTTATTTTCAGGATATGTATGTTCAACTTCAAACTCTTCTCTTTCTTTGCTTTTAAGCCTTTTTGCAAAATAAGATTTTTTGGCGCCAAAAATAATATTAAGTTCATTTAAGGCTGTGTTTAAAAGGTCGTTAATATCAATGGTTTTAGAAATGTTTGTTGAAATCCTGTTTAAAAGCGCCATTTTCACAGCCTGGTTTTGCGCTTTTGAATTTGTGTTTAAAAATTCCCGATTTTGAATTTTAAGCTTCTCGTTTTCGCTTGAAAGCCGCTCCAGCATTCGTTCTTTAGTAATGTCGTAAAAATATAAAATGCGATATTTTTTCAAAGAAAATGCCTGAATTAAAAAATAAAGATACTCTTTCTCATTTTTTTGATACATCCCATAGAGCGTGAAATTTTTCTTTGACGTTATCGCGTCTTTAAGCGGGGAATACGTTTTCAGGTTTTCGCTTTCAAGCAAACAAAATTCAAAATAAAACTTGTAATCAAGCTTTTTTAGGGCACGCGCTCCCATCTTTGGGTCAACATCAGAAAAAATATTTTGAAAAGCCTTGTTAAAATAAACGCCATTCAAGTTTTCAATATTATTTTCAAGATTTTTAGAGTTTTCAGGGCTTTTTTCGCCATTTTTTTGACTTTCAGGCGTCAAAAAATCGCAGATAATTATGGGCTCTTTAAGGTTGTGGTAAAAGCTTTTTAAAACAGTGCTCATAATTTAATTCCCGCCTTTAATATAAGGGGTATCATACCCAAAAACGCCTAAAATCAAGCTTTATAGCATATAATCATCGGGTGCTTTTTTTACATAAAAGCCAAGGCCCACGGATTTAAAACTTGAATTTTCGTTTTTCAGTGTGAAATTTTCTTTATTCAATTCGTTAAGTTTTTGTCTTAAAGATTCATTTTCTGTCTTTGCACGAATTAATTCCACAACAATTTCATCAAGCCCATCCATTTTTTCATTCAAAACGCTTGAAATTCTATCCACAATGTTATTTTCAAGGGCAGCGAAGCCTCTTGACACAACATTGTTATCAACCCCATCAAGGGCCATTAAGTCTGCAGTATCCTCTACAGGCGCAATTTCTCTGTTTTGTGCCTTTTCTTTTACTCTTTGAAGGAAATTATTTTCCTTGGTTTTATATAAAATATTTGATTCGTTTTCAATTTCTTTTTTAATGTTCATTTTCTTAACTGCTTCTTCTATTGCGCGCTTTTTTTCCTCTTGAAGTTCTTTTGTATGTTGATATAATTCTTTAACTTTCTTTAGCACATCTATATCATCTTTTGAAAAATAAATGTTGCCAAAACCGTCTTTTTTGGGCTTCAAACAGGCCTTTTGGCAAAGCGTTGAAACTTCTTTGGGGTTTGAATTTAATATCCTTAAAAGCTGTCCCGCAGTTATTATTTCTTCCATCTGATTAATATCTTTCACTTCAAAATTTTCCAACTTAAAATCCTTCTCGATGTAAAAATTCATGGGTAATTTATTTCACAACAACATTATAGATTAAATTTTTTAAAAAACTATAACTTTATTTTTCAATTTTTACAATTTAGCACAAATTGTAATATTATAATATAATAAACAAAGAAGAGATTTGGGAAAATTTTAGTCTATGCACAAGGGGCACAAGGAGAATAGGGGATATTTTATAACCTTTGAAGGGGCGGACGGCTGTGGAAAAACAACGCAAATAGGCCTTCTCGCCGAATATCTTAACAAAAAAAATATTGAAAATATTTTAACACGCGAGCCCGGAGGCTCTGATTTAGGGGTACATTTAAGAAAAATTTTATTACATTATGAAGCCCCCGTTTCAAATGTCGCAGAAACTTTTCTATACCTTGCAGACAGAGCCCAGCATATTGAATATAAAATAAAACCTGCACTTGAAGCGGGAAAAATTGTCCTCTGCGACAGGCATACAGATTCAACCCTTGCCTATCAAGGATACGGCAGAGAACAAGATTTAGACAAAATTAAATATTTAAACGACATTGCAACTGCAGGGGTTAAGCCTGATTTAACAATAGTTTTCGACATTGATTCTGAAATTGCCCAAAAAAGGCTTGGGGGCGAAAAAGACCGCCTGGAAGCAGAAGGGCTTGAATTTCATAAAAAATTAAGATTTGGATATTTAGACATAGCAAAAAAAGACCCGAAAAGGGTGAAAGTAATAGACGCAAATCAAAGTATAGAGAGGGTTTTTGAAGACACTCTAAAGGTAATTGAGGAATTTTTAAACATATGAAAAGAAGTATAAGAAAAAGATTTTTAATCGTTTGTTTGGCGCTTTTAATTCAATCTCAAGGGTTTTCAAGCCCCCTTTGGAACATTGAAACAGGCGTAAATTTAATTAACAGTCAAAAATATGCTGAAGCTGCCAAATTCTTCGAAGGATATGTAAAAAGCAGCCCAAATGACTCTGACGGGCACTATTACCTTGGCGTTTGCTATAAAAATTTAAACAAAATGGATAAATCTGCCTACCATCTTCAAAAATCTTACGAACTTTCAAAAAACCTTGAAAAGATAAGCGTTGCGCCAAAATATACAGCAGAAGCCACCGCAGAAGATGACTACCTTGATATGGCAAATATGTATTATGATTCAGGAAATTACATAAAGGCGCTGCAATATACTGATTTAATTTTAAATGTTAACCCGAACAATATAAACGGGCTTATTTTAAAAACAAAAATTTATTACAACCAAAACAATAAAAACCAGGCTGCAGTGTATTTCAAAAAAGCGCTAATGCTTGATAACACGCTTCTTAGCTCTATTTGGGCAAAAAATTTAGGAATTTCAACAATTCCAAAATATGATTTTGACTATTACAACACAAAAGGCCTTGAATACTACTATTCAGGAGATTCTAAAGGCGCTTTAACATATTTTGAAAAAGCTGTTGAAATTAACCCAAAAAGCGCTCAGGCCTTTAATAACCTTGCCTTATGCCATATGCAATTAAACGATTTTGACAGCGCAAAAGCCGCATTGAACAAGGCTTTAAGGGCAGATAAGAATTTTAATTTAACATATATAAACCTTGCAAAATTTGAGGCCTTAAAAGACAATGCCTTAAAAAAACCTGGCAAAGCCGCAGGAATTAATAAACAAAGAGAAAAATACCTAAAAGAGGCCCTAAAAGTAAACCCCAACAGTAAATATGCCTATTTAGAACTTGGAAATTTCTACCTTGAAAATAAGGACTATCAAAACGCAAATATAAACTTTAAAAATGCCGTTTTAATTGACGGAAATTTCTACGAAGCACTTATGGGGCTTGGGACAAGCTATGTTGAAGAAGGAAATTTATCTGAAGGCCTTAAGGCCCTAAGAAAGGCTTCCACGGTAACTCAAAACGGGGGCAAAAACCCTGATATGCTTTATTATTTAGCCAAAATTTGTATTGCAAACACAAATGTTAATGAAGGAAAAACCTACCTTCTTGACGCCATAAAACAGAGTGAAAACCCGAATTATTACTTTGAACTTGGAAAAATTTATTACAGCGAAAATGATTACTCATCCGCCCAAAATGCCTTTAAAAAGGCTATGGAGCTTGATTTGGATTTTGAGCTTGAAGCGGATATTTACAATTATTTCGGGCTCATTGAATACAAAAATTTTGATACAGACCAGGCAATTTATATGTTTAAAAAGGCTGTAGACCTGGAGCCTAAAAGGGCTATGTACCTTTACAACCTTGCCCAGGCCTATAAAAGCCTTGGGGATAAAAACGCCTATTCAAAAGAAATTAACGCCATTGCAAACCTGAAACCCCGCACTGTACAAGATTTCTTAGACTTTTCAACAATTTATTACGACAAGAAAAACACCCCGGTTGCAATAAAAGTTTTAAGCGACGGAATTGAAAAATTTCCCGAGGAAAGAAGCCTGTATGAAGCGAAATTAAAGCTTTTCCGCGCCACAAAAGACGCCAAAGGAATTAAAGACACAGAGGCTGAAATTCGCAGCAAATTCAGACGGCAGATTTAATTAGCCGGGGTAAAAGATACTCTTTTCAAAAGGAACCGACGACAATATTATTCTGACTTCGGGTTGGTTCCCGATTAGAAAGGAGGGTAATATGGATAATTTCAACATAAGTTTATTTTTAATCTTTTTGATTTTATTTATATTGAAAAACGGCTCTCATTTAAAATAAGAACCGTCTGACTTCTACAGAGTATCCGGCAGTTCTCGCAAAACTGCCACCCTGTGCTTATATTATAACCCATTTTTACAATTTTTCAACAGTCTTCAAATTTTCAAGCAATATGGCATAATAGCTAAAATGCAGCCACAGCAAGGGTTTGCGCTCGCTTCACAGAGGCCTCTTCACAGAAGTCTTCTTACGGCAAGTTCAAAAATTTGTGCACTTGCGGAATTAGGCGAATTCTTGAATATTTTTCGTATAATTTCTGGAAAATCCCCGTCATATCAAGGTTTTTAGAGATTGGCATTTTTGGCTGCAAAATTATTTCTATCCCATGTTTTAAGCCCAAATTTGCAAGTTCAGAAATTTCTTTATCTGTTATATTTTCATCAAAAACAACCTTGGCAAAAACGTTGGAATCCCTTGCTACGAGCAGAAATTCGTCACTTACAGAAAAATCATTCTTCTGCCCTGTGGCGCTTTCCAATTTTATATCCATAGAAATAATATCCACATAATCAATTACGTCACGAAGGTTGTAAGGCAGACTGCCATTGGTTTCCAGGTATATTTTCTTTTTCAAGGAACCCTTGTGCTCTGCTAAAAAATCTCTTAAAAATTCAGACTGTAAAAGCGGCTCTCCGCCTGTAAAACTAATGGTTTCGGCACTATAATGTTTTATTTCATCATACAGCGCAGATTTTGTCAAAATCACAGTTTTTTTGTCGTCAGGAATATTTGTGTCACAATATTTACAGTTCAAATTACACCCCAAAAGCCTTATAAACAGGTGTTTTTCGCCAACACAAAGCCCTTCTCCCTGAATTGATTCAAAAATTTCCGTTATTTTGCAAGTTTTTTCCAATTTCTCTTAAAATCCTTATCCCCTGTGTGTTTTGAGGTCTAAATCTCTCAATTTTTCATACAATTCAAGCTCTTTTTGGCTCAAATTTTTTTCAATATCAATCTTTACAACCACGGTATATTCTGCCTTCAGGCCTTGTATTTGAAGGTTTAGAGCCTCTTTTCTAAGTTTAAATCTTGAGCCCGATTTTGTCAAAGGTGGAATTTTAATCTTTACAAATTTTCCATCTAAAGGCACACGGACTTCACCCCCTAAAGCCGCTTGCCATGGGCTTATTGAGGTTTCTATTAAAATATTTTCATCAGATTTTTCTTCCTGCCTCTGCTCTTCTTTTTGTTCAATTTGAATTAAAAGATAAAGGTCGCCGTTTTTGCCGCCAAATTTTCCATACTCGCCCTCACCCTTCACTTTCATTTTTGTGCCGTCTTTTATGCCCGCAGGAATTTTCACGTTCATAATTTTATGTTCCGATTTTTCGCCCGCACCGTGGCATAGGGCACAAACCATGCCGTTAAAGTAGCGTCTGCCAAGGCATTTAGGGCACTTATCAGTATGAAGAACATTGATTTTCCTCATTGTTCCCCGTTTTGCCTCCTCTTTTGATACCTTTACGACGGTTTCAATATCTTTACCATCTATAACAGGGCTCTGTGCGCGGGTTTTAGCCTCTTTTGTTTCGTGTATATCCTGTTTTTTCGCCGTTTTTGACGTTTCATTTTTGTAAAAAGCGCTTTCTTGTTGGGTTTCTCTCGTTTCGCCCCCTGAAAAAGCTTGCTCTTGCTTTATTTCAGCCTGTTTTTTATCAAGCCCGACATCGTTTTTTTCAAACTTACCTGAACCTTGCTTTTGCGTTTTTACATCGCATGTATTATAAACCCCTGAAAACCCGCTTAAAGTGTCGTATTGAAGCCTTTTAGTATCGTCCAAAAGCGTCTGCACCGCATTATTCAGGAGTTTAAAATATTCTTCGGCCTCTTTTGTTTTGTTCACATCCGGGTGATAAATCCTCACAAGCCTTCTATAGGCGGCTTTTATATCCTCTTTTGAAGCGCTCGGGGTCAAATCTAAAATGTCGTAAAAATTTTTATTTTTCATAAGTCTTATTTGATTTTAACAAATTTTTCGGGATAAAAAAATCCCCTATGGCAAACCACAGGGGAAAACTTTTAAAGAACTATGGAGATATAGGAGAGAGGAGAAAATTATCTTTGGCTTTTGCCCTTATATCAAGGGTTTTCACCTTTTTGGCCTTTTTAAACCCAAGTACCGTAGGGGTTTTGGACTTTATGTATATATTGTAAACTTTTAAACTGCCGTATTTTCAACTAAAAGCTCTTTTTATCGGATATTATAGGGTTTGAAGAGTAGCTTGCGCCGCAAGAGCCAATGCCTGAGCTTCTGAAATCCCCGGAAATTCGGCTTTTATAACGTTTGCCATTTCTTCTGCTTTATTTTCAAATTCGCCCATTGAACCCTGAATTCTAGCTATAGAGGCGTCATCCAGGTATTTTTTAGGGTCAATCGTAAGCGCACTGCCTAATACAGCCGCTTTGTTTTGCGCTGCAGACAAATTCATTGCGCTGTAAATTGCTTCGCTGTCAACCTTTTTTGAATCGGCGTTAACAGGCGCATTTTCTTTGTTTTGAGTCTTGTTTTCGTCTTCCTTTTTTTCCACTTGCTTTTGGAAATTTAATCCATAAAGATTAAGATTAATTTTGTCCATAGTCATCTCCTTGCTTTGAAGTCTTTAAAAGTCTTTATCGTTCCTTATGTTTAGACTATCGGCTTTGTTTTACTGAAACTTTATAGTTTTACAAAAAACCGTTACAAAAATTAATATTAACCTCGAAAACCCTTGCAGCACAAGGGTTTTTAATAAATAAAAAATATTTTACAAAAGGTTTATTCAAATCTTTTAAAAATTTTATCGATGTTTCTTAGGTATTTTTGATAGTTGAAACATTCTTCAATTTCCGCGTCACTCAAGTGATTGCGCATATTTTCTTTGAAATTTTCCTTATGGCAAACCCCGTTAAACGCGTCCATTGCTTCGCTTTGGACGATTTCATAGGCGGCTTCGCGCGTCATTCCTTTATCTACAAGCTTTAAAAGGCAGCTTTGAGAAAAAATTATATCTCCGTATTTTCCAATATTTTTAAGCATATTTTGAGGCTTTAAAACCAAATTTTCAAGGGTGGAATTAAGCCTTGTGAGCATATAATCAGTTAAAATATTCGAATCCGGGAAAATTACCCTCTCTACACTTGAATGAGAGATATCCCTTTCGTGCCAAAGGGTGATATTTTCCATTGCAGCAAGGCTATTTGCCCTTAAAATTCTGGACAGTCCGGATAAATTTTCCCCTGAAATCGGGTTTTTCTTGTGCGGCATGGCAGATGAACCCTTTTGGCCCTTTTTAAAGCCTTCTTCAACCTCTGCCACTTCCCACCTTTGAAGATGGCGTATTTCAACCGCAACATTTTCAATGGCACAGCCTATTAAAGAAAGGGCTGAAATATAGGCTGCATGCGCGTCCCTGGCAATTACCTGAGTGCTTATTTTTGCAGGCTTTAGCCCTAAAATTTCACAAGTTAAAGTTTCTATTTCAGGTTCAATGTTTGAATAAGTGCCCACAGGGCCTGAAATTTGCCCTCTTAAAATGTCTGAAAGCGCGTGTTCAAGCCTATATTTCGCCCTCTCAAACATATCATACCAGTTTAAAAGCTTAAACCCAAAAGTTATGACCTCTGCCCCAATGCCGTGTGAGCGGCCAATGCACATTGTGTCTTTATATTTAAACGCAAGGGTTTTAAGCGTTTCTAAAAGGGTGTCTAAATCTTTTAATATAATATCAGCTGAATCCTTCACCTGGAGGGCAAAAGCAGTGTCTATGACATCTGAACTTGTAAGGCCTTTATGGATGTAGCCTGAATATTTTTCGCCGACATAATTATTCACACAGGTTAAAAAGGCGATAACATCGTGGTTTACAGTCTTTTCAATTTCATCAATTTCAAAAACCGAAAATTTTGCGGTTTTTAAAATGTGCTCATAGGCTTCTTTTGGAATTTGCCCAAGCCTGTAATAAGCCTCCACAACGGCAAGTTCCACCCTAAGGTAGTAGGAAAATTTGCTCTCCAATTCCCAAATTTTTGAAATTTCTTCTCTTGAATATCTTTTAATCATAATTCTCCGTAGTTTAGACGCAGCCACTGTTTTGCCTTAAAGCGCAGGGAAATTACACCTTTACAAGGGCTTGTTCAACAATTTTATTTATATAGGCGCCATAGCCGTTATTTTTATACTTTTGTGCAAGGCATGCAAGCTGTTTAGCGTCAATATAGCCCATTCTGTAGGCCACTTCTTCAATGCAGGCAATTTTCATCCCCGTATTAATTTCCATTGATTGAACAAAATTGCTTGCCTGAAGCAGGCTTTCAAAAGTCCCTGTGTCAAGCCAGGCAAAGCCTCTGCCTAAAATTTCAACATCAAGTGCACCGTTTTGAAGATAAATGTTATTTAAATCTGTAATCTCAAGTTCGCCACGCTCAGAGGGTTTTAAGGTTTTTGCATATTCTACAACCTTGTCATCATAGAAATATAAGCCTGTTACGGCATAGTTTGATTTAGGATTTTGCGGCTTTTCTTCAATAGAAACGGCTTTATTGTTTTTATCAAACTCAACAACGCCAAACCTTTGCGGGTCATTCACCTGATACCCGAAAACCGTTGCCCCTTTTGTTTTTGCGCCAACCGCTTTTAGCATTGAAGAAAACCCAAACCCATGGAAAATATTATCCCCTAAAATTAGTGCCACGGGCGAATTTTGGATAAAATCTTCCGCAATTAAAAAGCTGTCTGCAATGCCCCTTGTTTCAGTCTGCACAGCGTATGAGAACTTAATTCCAAGGCTTGAACCATCCCCCAAAACCCTTTGAAAATTTCCAAGATCATTTGGATTTGAGATGATTAAAATATCCTTAATTCCTGCAAGCATAAGGGTTGTAATCGGATAATAGGCCATAGGCTTATCATAGACGGGAAGTAAAATTTTTGAAATCGGAAGACTTGCAGGATACAGCCTGCTTCCTGCGCCCCCTGCGAGAATTATGCCTTTCATAGTTTTTTCTCCTCCCCGTTTTCGGACGCTTTTTGGGCCTCATTTGTTGCGTTTTGTAAAGTTTTTAGAACTTTTTCCCAATTTGCTGCATTTTTCACAGAAATGTTAAGCGGAGTTTCAGATTGCCATTTTAAAACTTCACGCGCTTTTGAGTTGTTAGCGATGAGCTTTGCAGGGTCGCCTTCGCGCCTGCCGCAAATCTTTAGGGGCACTTTAACATTTAAGGTGTTTTCAACGGCTGAAAATATCTCTTTAACACTTTGCCCGTCCCCGGTTCCAAGGTTTATTATCGTACTTTCGTTGTTTTGAAGATATTCATATGCCATAGTATGCGCACGCGCAAGGTCGCAAACGTCGATATAATCACGCACACAGGTTCCATCTTTTGTGTCGTAATCTGTTCCAAAAAGGTTGAAAACCTTGTTCTCATCTGCTTTTAGGATGTTTGGCACAAGGTGGGTTTCAATATCGTGCCATTCGCCCGAAACGTTTTCAGAATCCGCCCCTATAACGTTAAAATATCTAAAAATTGTATATTTTAGGCCATAAGCATGGGAATAGTCTTTGATTGCAAATTCCATTGCAAGCTTTGAATTTCCATACGGATTTACAGGCTTTTGCGGGTGTTTTTCATCAATCGGAACATATTCAGGTTCCCCATATGTGGCGCAGGTAGATGAAAAGACGATTTTTTTCACATTGTGCTTCATCATAGCATCCAGCAAAGAAATTGAGCCTGAAACGTTGTTATTATAATACTTTGAAGGGTTTGTAACACTTTCATTTACAAGAGAATTTGCCGCAAAATGTACAACCGCGTCAATTTTGTAGGTTTCAAAAAGTTTATCAAGGGTTTCAGTATCCCTTGTGTCGCCTTTTATAAAATCAACAAGGTTTCCTTTTGCAAATTTAGCAAAGGTTTTAAGCCTTTCAATTATTTCAATATGCCCAACAGAAAGATTATCAAGGATTACAACATCATACCCTGATTTTATAAAATCAATAGCAGAATGTGACCCTATATAGCCTGCGGCCCCTGTGATAAGTATCATTTTCTATTCCTTATTTGCAAGTGTTTCTCTAACTTTTTCTTCAACTTCTTTCAGGATTTCAGGGTGTTCACCCAAAAATTCTTTGGATTTATCCCTGCCCTGGCCAAGCTTTTCATCGTTATAGCTAAACCATGCACCCGCTTTTTTCACAATGTCCATATTTACAGCCACATCCAGGATATTTCCTAAGGCGCAAATGCCCTTACCGTATACGATATCAAATTCAGCCACGCGGAATGGCGGAGCCACCTTGTTTTTCACAACTTTTACGCGAACTCTGTTTCCGATGTCTTCACCTTCTTTATTTTTAACGGAATCAAAACGGCGAATGTCTAAACGTACTGAAGCGTAGTATTTAAGCGCATTACCACCGGTTGTTGTTTCGGGGTTGCCATACATTACGCCGATTTTTTGCCTTAATTGGTTAATGAAAATTACTGTGGTGTTTGTTTTTCCAACAATACCGGTTAATTTTCTTAAAGCCTTTGACATTAAACGTGCTTGAAGACCCATTTGCTGTTCATCCATAGCCTTTTCAATTTCAGCTTTAGGAACCAAAGCCGCAACAGAGTCAATTACAATAACATCAATTGCGCCGGAGCGAACGAGTTCTTCTGCGATTTCAAGCGCCTGTTCGCCTGTGTCAGGCTGGGATATCAAAAGTTCATCAACATTTACGCCCAAATTTCTTGCATATTCAGGGTCAAGAGCATGTTCTGCGTCGATAAATGCTGCGATACCGCCTTTTTTCTGGGCTTCTGCAACAATATGTTGTGCAAGAGTTGTCTTACCGCTTGATTCAGGCCCATAAATTTCTATAACCCTGCCTCTGGGCACGCCGCCAACCCCAAGCGCAATATCAAGCGCCAAGGCACCTGTCGGGATACAATCCACATTTACTGAAGATTTATCGCCAAGGCGCATGATTGAGCCTTTGCCAAAATCCTTTTCAATCTTATCCAAAGCCATTTTCAGGGCTTTATCTTTACCTTCTCTTAATTCCTTTGCCGCTGCGTCTTCTTTTGTTTCTTTTGCTGCCGCTTTTGCTTTTGTT
Organism: Candidatus Gastranaerophilales bacterium; assembly: GCA_910587375.1. Taxonomy (GTDB): domain Bacteria; phylum Cyanobacteriota; class Vampirovibrionia; order Gastranaerophilales; family Gastranaerophilaceae; genus MGBC122484. The sequence continues at coordinate 83,478 of CAJULR010000036.1, forward strand.
TCCGCTGCCATACAAATCCTTCTCCATATCTAGCCGGTTTACCTTTAGTCGGTTTTACATAATAAAATTGCTATACCGCAATATTCATTATATAATAAATTTTATGAAAACCATAATGCTTAATAATTTTGAAATAGGCGGCAATTCCCTCACAATTTTTGCGGGACCATGCGCCATTGAATCTAAGGATGTTGTATTTAAAACAGCAGAAAAACTTAAACAGGTTTGTAAAGATTTAAACATAAACTACATTTTTAAAGCCTCTTACGACAAGGCAAACCGCTCTTCAATAAAATCTTTCAGAGGCCCCGGAATTGAAAAAGGGCTGGAGATTTTAGCAGCGGTTAAAAAAGAATTTGATTTACCGATTGTAACGGATATTCACAAAGAAGAAGAGGCAGCGCCTGCGGCAGAAGTCGCCGATGTGTTGCAAATTCCTGCGTTTTTGTGCCGTCAGACAGATTTACTTGTGGCCGCAGCAAAAACAGGAAAAATTGTAAACATTAAAAAGGGCCAATTTTTAGCGCCCTCGCAGATGAAATCCATTGCGCAAAAGGTTGTAGATTCAGGAAACGACAAGATTTTAATAACAGAGCGCGGAACAACATTTGGCTATAACAACCTTGTGTCTGATATGCGCGGAATTAAGATTATTCAGGATATGGGCTATCCTGTTGTGTTTGACGCGACGCATTCTGTACAATTGCCCGGCGGAGCGGGAGAATCTTCTTCAGGAGAAAGAGAATTTGCACCGCTTTTAGCAAAATCTGCGGTTGCCGCGGGGGCAAAATGTTTATTTTTTGAAGTTCACCCGGAACCTGAAAAAGCACTCTGTGACGGGCCAAACATGATTCCTTTAAACGAAGCATATGGCTTATTTAAACTTTTAAATGAAATTTTCAGGATTGTAAATAAGTAAAGTAAGGTAAAATAATAGGCCTGAAAATAGGATTGTATCTTGAGGTCATAATTTAAAGCGCGCTGAAATTATATGGAAGAAATTGTTATTAAAAAAAATGAAATTCCCGTTTTTGAAACAAAAAAGGATTTGTCAAACTGGGTAAAAAAGATTTTTGCCGAGCTAAAGACAGTGACAATTAAGGACACGGGAATCTCAGTTATATTAACAGGTTCCGGCGCAGACAGAGAAACGCAAAAAAGGCGTTCTACAAGGGAAGAAAATAAAGCGGTTTTTTTAAAATTTAAAGAAATATTGGAAACTTCCATTAAACTTGCAGAAAGAAAAGCTGATGAAAGACACTTGCACAATCAAGAGATTTATTTTAACAAAATTCAATTAGACAACAACATTTATGAGGTTGAAATAATATTAGATTATCTTGAAAAAAATAAAGAGTACCGTTATGCAGGGCATAAACTTAATAAAATTACTCACTAAAATAGCGCCCAGTTCCACGCAGGCATAAATGCACTACAAACCGCAGGCGCTATCCATATATATTATAGCAAATGCTGTTGGGTATTTCAAGCCATGCCGGAGCACCAAACAAGCAAAATGCTGCAAAACCTACTCGTACAGTTTGGAGATTTTTTGTTTAAGTTCAGGATCTTTTTGGCACAAATCCTGAATAAAAATTGAAAATTTTGTCATGCGGGAAAACATTGTTTCAGACATTATATGCTCCATCTTGCAAGCGTTTTCCACCGCCTCTTCTTTAGAAAGATTCAAAATATTTTCCAAAAATTCGCTCATTACCTTGTGTTTTTGAATAATATCCTCTGCAAGTTTTTCGCCAAATTCCGTTAAAGTAATTGAAGAATAAGGCTCATAGTTAATTAAACCCTTGTTTTTAAGGCTTATAAGGGCACCTGTGACAGAAGCTTTTTTCACATTTAAAATATTTGAAATATCAGTCACCTTTGCTTCGCCTTTTTTTGAAACCTCGTTATATATTGTTTCAAGGTAATCTCCAAGGCTTTCAGAGAGCGCTTTTAAATCTTTTTCCATTTAATTTTCTTCCACTTTTATTGTGCCTTTAACGTTTTTATCAATATTCAAGCTTTCAAACAGGCTGTCTAAAAGCTGGTTTTTTGTGTTTGCACTGTAAAATTTACCTCTCGTTGCTACAGCAGCGCAGCGAAGCTGGTTATTTGCCTCTTCATCATATATATCAAAAGCAATAACATCAATTGAGATGTCATCACGTGTTTTCATAAGTTCTATTGCATAATCACAAGGGCTCTCATCACAGTTTTCTCCGCCATCTGTTAAAAGGACAATATGTTTTTTACCTTTAACGCCTGCAAAATCAATGTTTACAGCTTGTTTTAGAGAATATGTTATAGGAGTCCAGCCGACAGCCTTTGTAGAATATAAAGCACCCAAAATATTGTCTGCATTTTTTTCTCCAAAAGGAACGACCATTTTTGACGCCATGCACCCTTGAAGATATGTAAAACCGACCTTATGGCCATATACGCGAAGGCCCGTTTTTATTGAAGGGGGAATTTTTGGCAAAATTACGGTTAAAGTTTCAAGCGCCACCTGCATTTTGGTTTTGCCGCCCATTTTTTCATTCATTGAATTTGAATAATCCACAATGAATAAAATGTTTGAGCCGTCTGAAAACCCCGGGGCGTCTGATTTTAGCTTTTGAAAGGTTTCAGGCGTATAAACACTGTATTCAAAGTTTGATTTTGCAATTGCCTTATCTAAAATGTTATAATTTACAAAGGCAATGAAAAATATTATAAAGGTTATTATTTTAAGATTATTCATAAAATTATTTTACTATAAATTGAAATTTGGAGGAGTACTATATGGAATTATTTGAATGTATCGATACAAGAAAAACTATCAGAAAATACACAGATTACATACCGACAGATGATGAGATTAAAAGAATAATAAATTCTGCCCGCCTGGCCCCTTCTGCAATAAATGCGCAAAATTGGCGCTTTATAGCCGTTTTAAACCAAGATGTTAAGCACAAAATGGCTGAGGCGATTTCAGATAAGTATGATGAAATTACAAAAAATTTAGACGAAGAAACAAAGGGCCGTGTGCTTAGCTATAAAGGACATTCAACCTTTTTTGAAAACGCGCCTGTTGTGGTTGTATGTGTTGAAATTGAAGCGCCAAAATTTATGGGCGGAGTTTTAGAGCAGGCAGGATATTCAAAAGAAGCAATTTCAAAAATGCGCCCGGATTCTTACCTTTTAAGCATGGGCGGGGCGGTTGAAAATATGATACTTTCAGCCAATGCTCTGGGGCTTTCAAGCTGTTGGATGGTGGCCCCGGTTTTAGCGCATGATGAAATTAAGACTATTTTAAATTTTGCAGAAAATGAAAAAATTACAACATTGCTTGCAATTGGAAAACCATATTCAGAAAACCCAAACAAGCCGCCAAAGAAAGATTTATCGGAAGTTATGCAAATTATAAAATAGGCCTCAAAAAATTTTCAAAAATTTGCGCCTTTTAAATATTGCACAATTAGAACGCTTGTGGTATTTTATTTACCCAAGCGTTTTTAGCACCGTTTAAAAACTACACAATAATTTTCTCGCTTGGCCGCACCTTAATACTAACTTCAAAATACTAATTAACATTAACAACCACATACTAAAGAGGAAATTGCATTTTATGCGTACAAATTCAGTAAACTTTAACAACAGAATTTCTGCTGCAAAAATTAATATTGCATACACACCAAAAGAAGATGAAACAACAACAAGCCCTTCTAAAGATTTAAAAGAAGTTTTAAAACCTTTAGAAGTTGACACTTTAACCTTTGGAAAAAAGGATAAAGAAAAGAAAGATAGTAAATCCGGGGAGAAAATACCCGCTTTTATGCATTCTATGCTGCTTAATATGGGCCAAAAAAGAGCACCAAAGATTGAAGCGCAGGCAAAATTAATTGAAGAAGACGCGGCAGAAGCTATGGGCTTTTCATACGTTGGAAGCATAATGTCCCACAGCAGAGAAACAATCACAGACGGCATTGAAACAAACGATGATACAAGAACAACATCACAAATTTATGAATTTAAGGACGGTGTGCTTACGAAAGCGGAAATTGGCATAACAGAAAGCTTAAAAACCGGCGCCAAAACAACAAAACAAATATATGAATTTGAAAACGGGAAATTATCTGCCGTATATGAGAATGTGACAGAATTTAAAGATGGGACAAAGGATTTCAAAAGAAAATATTTGGCAGATGAAAAAGGGCACCTAAAGTGTGTTTATAACAAAGTGTTCTAAGCTTAACACCAGCAAGAATATAAGGGTAAAACACAGTAATATAGGACAAGGTAATAAAATTAAAAGATAAATAGGCACAAAAAGAGGCAGGAAATTATTCCCGCCTTTGCTGAATTAAACTAAAATTTGAAAATTTTTTACATCAAGCCTAACATTTTTTTGTACCAGCTGAAAGTTTCAAGTTCAATCCCGTTGAACGTAGTTTTTAGGCATTGTTTTTTAAGATAACTTTGAAACTCATCATTGAATTTTGACTTTGTCGGTGATTTAACTTTGAGCTTTTCTGCAAGAGTAGTCATGTTTAGCACCTCCCGTTTTTGAACACACACTGCACACTTTTAACTAACAACATAAATTTATTATATCATACGATAATGATTTTATAAAGTTTGTAAAGTTTATTTTTTGCCCTAAAAACACCCTAAAACCACACATTTTTTGTAAATTTTTGTAACAATTTTGAAACTTTTTTAATATTTTTAAAATCAGGCCTAAAAATTTAAGATTGCTGCATGTTTTTAATGTCATATGCAAGGTTTGAGCCCAGGTGGTTTTTTGATGAAACGTTTAAAAAGCCGTATTTTTCAGAAACTCTTTGTTTCAGCGCCTTTTTATCGGGGTCAAAATCAAAAAAGAGGCTGTCATAAAGATTTACCCCTTCAAAATAAAGGGGGGATTTTTGGTCTTTAAAAATTTCCGGGTAAGTTTTTTTATAATGCTGGTGCGCAAGAACATTTAGAGCAAGGCAGTCTATCTCTTCCTGGATTGAATTATCTGAATCTTCATCCTTTGCATGCCCTGCCTCATGGAACATGGCCTCTGAAATTGCAAGTATATCAGGAAAAGAGGCTAAATCTTTATAATTTGAATTGATTAAAACGGCAGGGGTGGCTTGGGTTGTATCAAGACAGGCATGGACATTTGGGTTTGAAAATTTGGCATACATTACATCAATATTTTTGCTGTTTAAATACTCTACAGCCTCATTCCCGTTTTTAAAAGGCAGATTTACACCCAAATTTTTCATATAAAGAATATCGTTTGCAGAAAATTCCACCTTTGAAAGTTCATTCATCGCATGTTTTATTGTATCTTCCTGGGCCTTTGTTGCTTGAATCGGGGTCACATAAATTCCGCCTTTTTGTTCTTGCGGGGTGTGGCTGTTTGGGCCATTAGAATTTTGCGCACCATCTTTTTTGGCATGCCTTTTTTGCTCCCTTTCAGGCTTTGCCCAGGATTTACCGTACGCCAAACTATAGAGGCCGTTTACTCTCCCGTCGATTTTCATTTCTACCTATTTTATCAACACAATTTTACTCTTATTTTACAATATAATGTCCAAAAATGGAAATTTTTGCGGATTTTTAAAGAACTTTTTTCAAGACAGCTTTTGCTTTATCTAAGCGTAAAAAAGCGGCACCGTTTAATCTGGTACCGCTTTTAAAAATGTGTTTATTTATTCTTCAACCTCAATTTCGATTAAATCTGCAATTTCATCGGGACTTTTACCCTCTTCAAGGCCATCTTCAAGAACTTGTTCTGCGGTTTGTTCTATTTCGCTTCCTGAAATATCACCGCCTGCAACTTTAACATCGGCTTCGCCTGTCACCGTTTCGGCCCCGGTTTCTTCGCCCATGCCTGCAGGAGGCGGGGTTGTTTCATCTGCTTGTCCTATAGATGTTATGCCGCTTGAACCCGCGGGTTCTGTTTGCTCTGTCGTAACAGTCACGTTGACATTCACATCTGTAGCTTCACCTGTGCCTGACGGAGCAGAGGTTATAGGGTCCCCTGAAGGCTCTTCGCCGTTTGGGGCAGAGGTTTCATCGTTATTATCTTTGGTTTCATCCGTTGCAGGAATTGTACCATCTCCGCTTGGCTCCCCTGTTTCGCCTGCAGGCGGAAGGGCGCCGTCACCGTCTAAAACACCTGTATTACCGACATTATCGCTATCATCACCATCTTCGCCACCCGTTGCAGGAACCTGGCCGTCTTCTGCGGGCTCGTTTCCATCTGCTGCAGGAATTCCGTCTTCTGTACCTGAAGCGTCAGGGTAATATGCTGCCGCACCATCATTTGCATAGGATGGAATGGTTACAGGAGTTTGGGCTTCATCTGCACCGTCAGCCACATTTGAAGCGTCGCCGTCTTCATCTGTGTCAGAGTCTGTGTCAGCTGCGCCCGGAGTTACACTTGAAGAAACATTCGGGGTTGTGCTTGGGGCTGCAGCGGGAACATTCATTTTGTCTTCTTCAGCCTTCTTCTTTGCTTCTTCAATTCTTAAAACATTTGCTCTTGAAATTAAATCTGTGACAACCTTTTGAAGGCCTGAGGTGTCTGCGTTTGTGTCTTCAAATTGTGAGATTTCAATGTTTATTACATCTGCAAGGGTAATGCAGTCGTCGCTTGTTTTTGCAGAAACAGCTTTTATTGCGTAGTTTGTCGCCTTTTCATCTGCCGCAGCCTGAATTTTTTCATCCACAACAGAATTTATAGCGCTTAATTTGCCTGTATTTACACTATATTCAGACACGGTATCAAGATATTGGCCCATTTCTGCAGAAATTCTTTTTAGCTGTGAAATTGAGCCTGCACTTTCGACTTTAGATGAAATTTCATCAGAATATTTATCCACAATTGATTGCTGCTCTTCCCTTATGTTTGAGAGAACATCTTCAAATGCGCTTGTATCAACTTCGGATGAGGCTTTTTTAAAGGCTTCACCCTGCGCGGAAACTTCGCCGTGGAGCTCTTCAAGTTCGCTTAAGGATTTGCCTGAAACGGAGATGGAATCTATATATTCATCCACCTGTGCCTGTTGTTCTTTTCTTATGTTTGAAAGAACGGTATCAAATTTGCTCAAATCCAAATCGAGATTTTCTTTGTATTGGCTGAAATCTTCAAGGTCTGCACTTGTTGTTTCGTATAATTCTTCAAGCTCTTCAACGGTTTTTCCTGAAATATCAATGTTTTCTAAATATTCATCGACATCTTTTTGGGCGGCTTCTTGTGCCTCCTTTTGAACTTCTTCATATTTGCTTGTATCAACATCATACTGCCCATCTGAAGCTGCGCCATCCACGCCTGTTTGGGTTTCGCCTGCGGTGTCATAGGCGTTTGAATATCCGCTAAAATCATATGAACCGCTGTCACCATACATGCCATCAACAAGGCTTCCTGCGTCATTATCCACATCGCTTTGGTTATTTTCTTTTATAAATTCGATTAAATCCTTAAGAGGGGTTACGTTAATATTGCGCGTAAGTTCGCTGTCATAAAGCATTGCAATTAGAGCATTTATTTCATCTGCAGAAGCTATATAGCTTCCGGTGTCATCAACAACATCTCCGCTTTTTTCTATAGCATTTTTAGTGTTTTCTGCAAATTTTTCAATATATTCATCTGCATATTTATTCTTTTCATCGCCGGAGCCGAGTTTTTCCAAAATTTCATCGCCGTTAAATGGAACGCCATATTTTTCACAAATTCCGGCCCATTTTTCGATATTTGCCTGATATATTAAAATGCCGTTAACGTTTGCAAAAACACTGTTCATATCCTTTATGTCGCTAAAACCGCCGTCTTCAATGCTTTTTATATCTCTTTCTACCGTTGATATAACATCATCAACAGTTTCACCGATTTCTTTTTGTGCATATTCAAGCTTTGCTTGGCAATCATCCATGGTTTGCTGCATTTGTTCTTTAAGGTCATCAATTTGACCTTGTTTGTAAGAATTGTATATGCCAATACCAAGGGCAGTCAGCGCGCAAACCCCTGCAATACCCCAGCCAATACCTGGAATCGTGGCGCTAACTCCTGCAACCGTAAAAAGTGTTCCTGTAGCGCCCGCCATTGTTGCAACACCTGCAGCAGCAAGTCCGCCCCACATGCCGCCCCAAGCTGCATTGGACATGCCTTCAGGCACAAGACTTCCAAGGCCGCTTTGCTGGCTAACGCCTTCAAGGGCTGCCATATTATATGTTAATTCTGTCATATAAGAATCAATCGTATCCGGGTCTTTGCTTGCAAGGGCAGAATCAATGCTTGACATAATGCTGTTAAGCTTGGTTGCAATTTGGTTATAATAGTTTTGAATATCTTCAAGTTTGCTTTCGGAAGAAAGCTTTGAAATGCCGCTAAGACCATTATTTACAAGCCAATTGTTATAATCCACCTGGTCAAGTTCGCCTTTTGAGTCTGCAGCGGAATTTGGAGTTTCCTCTAAACCGTCATCATCAGGATCAAACCCCAATTCGGCAAACTGGTTTTCATCTACCATACCCATTTGCAGCACCTGGCCAGGCTTTACAGCCGTGCCTTGGTTCTTAACCAAATCTTCAGTTACGGTATTAATATTATAGCCGCTTGTATAGTCATACCTGTAAAGCTGATTGTTAATATTTGCAATACAATAAGAGCCGCAATCAACTATGTTCATCTTTACCTTCCTTCAAAGTTAGTTCAATTAATATTTTAATCGGCGGGTTTTTCCATGAACTTTACGAATTTTTAGGTGTTTGTAAATTTTTTGTTACATTTTTATCGCCTAAAACGGAAAATTTTATTCTGTCCGGGTTTTATGTATTGTATAATTAAAAAAACAAGCATGAAAAAGATTTTAATTACAGAAGTTCATATTCCGCCATCGGATATTAAAAACGGCCTGACCACAGAAAACCTGAACAAACCAAAGGACCGTATTGTCTTAGAATGGCTTATAAACTGGGTTGAAGACGGCTTGAAAAAAGGACTGTTTCACCCGGGAGATTTAATTCCTTCAAAAAAAGATTTGGCAAAATATCATAACGTAAGCACGGGAACTATGCAAAATGCGGTAAGATATGCAGAAGACCTTGGGTATTTTACATCAAGACAGTGCGTTGGCACAATGATTGCAGACAAAACACAGCCAAATTCAGACACAAAGGCAACTTCCAAAAAAGACGCGGCTGTTTTGAACATTAAAAAATATATTATAAAAAGCAAATTTAAAAAGGGAGAAAATCTTCCTGCCTCAAGGATTATCGCAGCAGAAATAGACACATCCCAAAACACAGTGAGGCTTGCGCTTGATATTTTAACAAGAGAAGGAATTTTAGCCCAAAGCGGCAAGAACGCCAATAAGCCAGTTAAAACGCTGCTTTTAGATTATAGAGAAATTGAGAAAAATTTTGACACAAAAGATTCAAAGGATTCGACAAAAAGCGAAACTCTTTCAAAAAAGCTTTATTTGAAAATTAAAAAATACATCGTTGAAAATTACAAACTGAATGACAAAATTATGCCAAACGAAGAATTTGCAAAGATGTTTAATGTGAGCGTTCGAACCGTAAATGACGCTATGAAGCGCTTAAACAAGGAAAAAATTATTCTTTCTTTAAGAGGGCAGTACGGAACAAGGTATATTAACGAACCTGACAAGCTTTCAAAACAAAAAGAAGGCGAAAAAAGCAGGTTTATGTCGGCACCGAAGGGAAAAAACGAGATTAAAAATTCCTATATGTACAGCTGGCAGCGGGTTTTAGACCAGATTAAAAAATATATGATAACCCACCACGAAGCGGGGGACAAGCTTCCTTCAATGAAAGAATTGGCAGCAACTTTAAACGTGAGTGCAAACACCATACGGCGTGCGGTTTTAGAGCTTGTGGAACAGGGAATATTATACTGCGAGAGGGGAAAGCACGGCGGGATTTACATTGTGGAAATGCCTGCAAAAGAAGATGCCTTTACATGGCTTGCACTGAACCCTAAGTTTTTGGTGCAATAGGAATATAGCAAGATTAAATTAGTGTTTAAAACCTATTCCTGAGGGCTTTGTTCTATCCATAAGAAGAGAAATGGCCTCATATAGTTGCTTCATATCGGCCTGATTTTCTTCGCAATGAGTGATAAAGTATCTTTCCAGCTCTGCAAGCCTTTGGGCAAGCTCTTTATTTTCAAGTGCCCACTGACGCATTTTTACAAAAGTGTTCATTATTTGAATGTTAATTTGAATTGCTTTTTTGGACCGAAGAACACTGGAGAGCATTGCAACACCTTGTTCCGTAAAGACGTAGGGAAGATATTTTCTAATTTCACTGTTTAAGGTCACAATTTGTGACCTTTGATTTTTGTCTTTTTCGTTTAAGGTGCCAAATTGGCACCTTAAAATTTCGTTCTTATTTGAAGTCGCAAATTGTGACTTCAAAACCTGCCACTCTTCTTTTGTCAATTGAAACATAAAATTATCAGGAAACCGTTCAATATTACGCTTTACAGCACGGTTCAACGCTTTCGTTTCAACCTCATATAACATCGCAAGGTCGCTATCAAGCATTACTTTATAGCCCCTAATTTCGTGTATTAAATTTTTTATCAGCGCGGGTTCATTCATTTTTCTTTTTCCTTACACCTTTTGAAAGGTCATGATATATTCATGTTCAAAGATGTTAAAGCCGCCCGCAAGCGCCCTGTAGCGCCAAAGGTTTGCCGTTTTTCCTTTTGCTTTTTCGTTTCCTGTTATATTTTTTACAACAATGGCTTTTGTTACAAAACCAACGTTTTCCATTCTTTTCATACATTCAAAACCCAAAGGTTCCACCCTTGAATTTTTGTATTCATCTCCGATGATAAGTGCGGCAAAACGCCCTTTTTCAAGAAGGTCATAGGCATTTTTTGCCACCTTTTCAAAGAGGTAATAAAATTCTTCTGTGGTTTCACAGTTTGAAAGGTCTTCTTTTTTATCGGAAAACTTAATAATATCATCATACGGCGGGTGCAAAACAACAAACTGGGCTGTGTCTTTGCCTTGCTCTTTGCCCATAATTTCAAGCCTTGCCCGCACTTTTTCTTTGGTTTCATCCGTTGTTGAATCTCCGCAGATGATGTTCACATCAGTTACTAATTCTTTTTTGGAAAATTTTTGTGAAACATAATCCACCATCTCTTGTTTTAATTCAACGCCAACACAGCGTCTTTCCATATTTAAAGCCTCAATTGCGCTTGTGCCTGAACCAAAGAATAAATCTAAAACAACGTCATTTTTCTTTGTATATCTTTCAAAAAGCTGGGTTGCAATTTGAGGGATATAGTTTCCATGGTAATCATAAGAATGCCCGTTTGATTTGTCACGGGAAGCAAACTCCCAAAGGGTGCCTGTTTTAATGTGGGAATAAACCTTCCAGTTGTTTAAATCGATGTCGTTATAGGGCTTTGTTTTTGGCGCTTTAACGACTCTTAAACTCTGGCTGTTTTGGCTTTCACTTTTTTTAACGGTATTTTTTGCCATTCTTATTTTCTCCCCAATATAACGGAATAAATTCCTCCTACATTGGAGTAGTATATCCAAATGTTCAGTATTTTAAATCAACCTTATAGTGTAGAAATTTAAATTTTTTTTAAAGTTCTTAAAAACTCATTTTTTTGGAGGATATTCAGACAAATTGCTAAAGAAAAAAATTAAAATGACGAAAATTTTAATATGAGGGCAACTGAGTCCTCACTCAAAACCTCCTCCCCAAGTCTAGTAGCCGCTAAGTTTTAGCGGCTTTATTTTTTATTGTTATAAAATCTGCTTTTTAAGGCACAAACACAGATAAAAACCCACAAAGCTTAATTAACCAAATATTCTCGCTTGCAGCGCAGGTTCAATTATGCCCATTGTAACTGTTTGGCCATAATCCCTCATTCGCTGGTTTGGTGTTTAAACATAAAAGCCGGGGTTTTAGAGTTTTGCCCGGCTTTTATAATATTTATAAAAAGAATTTTACATAGGTTTCATTGATGTTTCATAAATTCTGCAAACCTGTGCTTCGTTTGCTTCGTTTGGTGCAAGGCCCAAAAGCATTCCAAGAGAAGGAGTTTCAAAGGCAAGTTTTGTAAGCTTTTGAACATCATCAAGTTTAAAGCCCAAATCTTCAAGCTTTTCTTTGACGCCTATATCAAAAAGCCACTTTTGAACGCCTTTAGCTGCTTTTTCAGCTTCATCCGCTTCGCCTTTTAAGCCGGGAACAATGGGTTCCAAAATGTCGGCCAAGGTTGCCGCTTTATCTTTATAAATGCAGTTAATTACAGACGGCAGAAGCATTGCAAGACCAAGACCATGGGAGAGGTCAGGTTTTACGGCGCTTAGAGGGTGTTCAAGCGCATGGGTATAGTGTAAAAGCCCGTTATCAAAGCCAACTCCGCCCAAAAGTGAAGCGTAAAGAAGGAAATATCTTGCGGTTAAATCTTCAGGATTTTTAATTGCAAGCGGAAGATATTTTGCAACAAGGCGGATGGTTTCCTTTGCAAGTGTGATTGCATAAGGAGAAGCCACCTTTGATGTTGCGCCTTCAACAACGTGGTTTACAGCGTCCACTGAAACATAAAGGGTTTGTGCAGGAGAAAGTTTCGTCATCAAGGCAGGATCGTCAATTGAATACAATGGATATATGCAATCGTATGCAATTGCGGGTTTATAATTTTTCTCTAAAAGCGTTGCAACGGCAAAACGATTCACTTCCGTTCCTGTTCCGTGGGTTAAATTGATTGCAACAATGGGCGCCGCTTTTTTAGCTTCAAACTTATATTCATAAAGACTTGCGCCTGTTTCTTCTTTGTATTCCATTAAAATTGCAACAGATTTTCCTGTATCGATGGCGCTTCCGCCCCCGATTGCAATAACAGCCTTTGCGCCAAAATCTTTCGCCATTTGGGTGGCCTCATCAATTCCATCTGTTGTTGGGTTAGGAGTTACTTTTGCATAGTTTACATATCCTACATTGTGCTTTTTCAGGGCTTCTTCAACATAATCCCAGGCACCGGTGATTTTATACGCGCCTTTTCCTGAAACAACGATAACTTTGTCAATTCCGTCGTTTTTTAAGGCTGATACAATTTCATCAATTTTTTTAATTGCACCTGCGCCAAAAAATACCTTGGTTTTTGTGAGGATTTCTTTCACATCATTGATGTTCACATCTTTTTCCCACATCTTGGCAATACTCCTTTCTTTATCTATATTCAAGCTGATTGTAGCATATTTCAAACTTTTTGAACTGGTCAATTTAAACTATTGTATAATTTTTATTATGGAAAATATTATTCAAAAGGCCCTTGATACCCACACCCTTGAAAAGAATGAAATAATAGCTCTTTTAGAAGACAACACCCAAAATGACACTCTTTTTAAGGCGGCAGATGAAACGCGCAAAAAATTTGTCGGGGATGAAATTCACCTTCGGGGCTTAATTGAATTTTCAAACATCTGCAAAAGAGGGTGCAAATATTGCGGCCTTCAATGTTCAAACAAAGAAATTGAAAGGTATAGAATTTCTTTAGGTGAAATTACTGAATATGCAAAAAACGCTGCCAATATGGGGTATAAGACAATTGTTCTGCAATCAGGCGAAGATGATTATTATTCTGTTGATAAAATGTGCAGCATAATTTCAGAAATTAAAAAACTCAATGTTGCTTTAACTTTAAGCATTGGCGAAAAAACAAAAGAAGAATATAAAGCCTATAAAGAGGCAGGCGCAGACAGATTTTTGCTTCGGATTGAAACAACAGACGAAGTGCTTTATTCAAAAATGCACCCGAATATGGATTTTAAAAACAGAAAAAAATGTTTATATAACTTGAAAGAACTTGGGTTTGAAACGGGAACAGGCTCTTTGGTGGGGCTTCCTGGGCAAAATGTAGAAAGCCTTGCAGATGACATTTTATTTTTTAGGGAATTAAATGCAGATATGATTGGAATCGGGCCTTTTATCCCGCACCCGAACACGCCCCTAAAAGACGTAAAACAGGGGGATTTTACACTTGCACTTAAAGTTATGGCAATTACAAGGCTCCTTTTGCCTGATATTAATATTCCTGCAACAACTGCGATGGAAACAATTCATCCAAACGGGCGGATAATTGCGCTTCAAGCGGGGGCGAATGTTATTATGCCAAACGTTACAGAGGGCGAATATCGAAAAAAATATGAAATTTACCCAAATAAAAACAGGGCAGATGAAGACAGGGCAAAATGTAAAAGTTTAATTGAAGATAAAATAATTTCAATCGGAAGAAAAGTGTCATCTGATTTTGGATTTAGAAAAAGTATCTGATAGTAGTTATTTAGCCTGATTAGCCTTTTAACCCAATCGGCGGTTTTTAAACCCAAAAATTTTGTTTATTTTACAAATGCTTGCACTTATAACTATTTTATACTACTATTGTAGTAAATAAAAACACAATAACCTTAGGAGCATTAACAAAATGAAAATAAAAGTGGCGGATTACCTTGCAAAAAGGCTATATGAACTTGGAATTGAAGATGTTTTCGGTTTGCCCGGAGATTACAACTTTAACATTTTGGATTCAATTATTAAAAACCAAGGCTTAACCTGGATAAATTCAACAAACGAGCTGAATGCAGCCTATGCGGCAGACGGATATGCAAGAATAAAGGGGTTTGGGGCCGTTGTAACAACATTCGGCGTTGGGGAATTGAGCGCCATAAACGGCATTGCAGGAGCGTATGCAGAAAATGTGCCTGTTGTAAAAATTGTAGGTGTACCCAAAACAAAATTTATTAAGACAAACGCACTTTTGCACCACAACTTTTCAAACCCTGATTATTACGCCTTTGAGCAGGCTTTTTCAAACGTCACAGAAACCACAACATTTTTAACCGAAGAAAACGCCAAAGAAGAGATAGACAGAGTGTTTGAAACATTAGTTCGGACAAAAAAGCCTGTATATATTGCGCTTCCTGTTGATGTTTGCAATCATTTGATTGAAGATAAAATCCCTGAAATTAGGATAAAATCTGATGAAAGAACGCTAAACCTTGCAGTTAAAAAAGCGGCTGAAATTATAAACAGCGCCAAAAACCCGATTATTATAACAGATTACCTTATGAAAAGATTCAGGCTTCAAGATGAAGTGAATGAATTTATAAATAAATTCAATATAAAAATTACTTCTATGATTATGGGAAAAGGCCTTGTGGATGAAGATGACCCGCATTTTATCGGGATGAACCACGGAATTTTAGCGGATGTTGATTTCCAAAAAGCATTTGCTGCCGCAGATTTAATCATAGGTTTTGGCACCCTTTTTTCAGACCTGAACACTCTTGCCTTTTCTTATTTGCCGGATGACAGGTTTAAAATCAATATTCAGGGGAATTTTACAGAAATTGACAATGTAAAATATGAAAATGTTTTTGCAGATGATATGCTGCAAGCACTTTTGAAGGCTGATATTGTAAAAAAAGCGGACAGCAGCACCGTTCGAAAGGGATATGATGTTGTTGAAATATCGAATAATCCCATAAAAACGGATGAAATTTTCCCTATTGTGCAGAAACATTTAAAGGAAAATGACACAATAACGGCGGAAACAGGGATTATTTCATACCCCGCGTCAAAAATGAATTTGAAGAAAAATTCAAACTATATAAGCCAAACAATGTGGGGCTCAATCGGCTGGGCAACACCTGCGTCTTTTGGGGCCGCAATGGCAGACAGAGAAAAAAGGCTCATTCTTTTAACGGGAGAAGGCTCTCACCAGCTTACAATTCAGGAGATGGCAAATTTATTTAAATATGAAATACGCCCCATAATTCTTCTTTTAAACAACAACGGCTACACGATAGAAAGAGTGCTCTCAAACGACCCGAATGACTCTTTTAATGACATCACAAGCTGGGATTACAAAAAGGCACTTGAGCTTTTTTCCGGCAAAAAATCTGACGACAAGAGTTTTGAATATTTTAGTGTAAAAACTTCCGCAGAGCTTGATTTAGCGCTTTTAAAGGCAGAAAGTTTACAAAAAGAAAAACTTATCTATATTGAAATTTTTACAGATAAAGACGATGTCCCTTCTTTAATTCAACAATCCGTAAACAACGCCAAAACGCGCTTTGGAGCATAGTAATTAACAAAAATTCCTTATTTTGAAAACTGTGCTAAGATAAAGCTATGTTAATTTGTTTAAACGGCGGACTTGGAAACCAAATCGGAAACTATGTATTTGCGCAGTTTTTAAAGGAATTTGAAGAATACGGTGCAGATGTAAAAATCGTGTGGTCAAATAATGTTAACGAAACAAGGGACATTGTTTTGGACAAATTTAACACGCACTTAGATGTTGCAACAAAAGAAGATGTTGAAAAATTTTTAAGTGCAAAAACACACCCCGGACTTGTTTTCGACCTTCTTTTTAAAAACATTTTTGATAAAATCTGGGTTAATAATTTGTGGAATTTTTTAAGAAGAATAAGGAAAGAGTACAATATTTACCCGAAAAAAAGCTTAAACCTGTTATCAAAAATAGTGACATATAAAGGGGCAATGAAACATAAATACACACACCTTGCCGTTTGTGACTGTTATGCGCCTGCTGTTAAAGGGTTTTACGACCCGGCTTTTAGGGAAAAAATGAGACAACATTTCACCTTAAAAGAAGAATTAGACCCGGAAAATGCTGCTATAATGGAAAAAATTAAGGCTTGTAAAAATTCTGTCGGGGTGCACATCAGAAGGGGCGATTACATAGATTACAAATTCCCGGTTGTAAAAAAAGAATTTATTATATCAAAAATGAATATTTTATGCGAAAAATTCCCGGACGCAGAATTTTTCATATTTTCAAACGGAATGGATTGGGCAAAAGAAAATCTTCAACCTGGGGGGGTTTCCAATTTGCATTTTGTTGATATAAATGATGAAGCACACGGATATCTTGATTTTGTGCTTTTTAACGCATGCCGCCACAGAATTTATTCTAATTCCACATTCAGTATTTGGACAAAATTTTTCAACTCTTATGAAGAAAGTCTGGAATTTTACCCTGAAGCAGAGGATTTGGCACTTGTATGTTAATTTGTCCACATAGCGGAATTGGAAACCAGATTGGAAATTATGTCTTTGCGCAGTACCTTATCTTTTTAGGAAAAGATATAAAATTTTTATTTTCAAAAGATGAAAGTATAGACAGAGCCTTTGTTTTAGATAAATTTAACACAGAACTTATTGAGGCAGCAAAAGAAGATATTGAAACTTTTTTAAGAGCAAAAGTGCCGGTTTCTTTGTATGGGACGCTTTTTTGTAACATCGCCTTTAGAAAAAGGACATATTTTAACTCTTTTTACAAGGTTTTAACAAGAATTAGGACAAAATACGGAATTTACCCGGTTAAAACCCCTGCGCTTATGGCAAAAACAGTATCATATAAGGATGTTTTAAAAAATGTTTCACAAGGGAAAACTTTGCCTGAAAACATTGCCGTTTGCGACTGTTATGCGCCCCTTCCTGAATTTTTGGACCCAAAATTTAAGGAAAAGATGAAAAAACATTTTGTTTTAAAAGAAGAGTTTCAAGGGGAAAACGCTGCAATACTTGAAAAAATTAAAGCTTGTGAAAATTCTGTCGGAATTCACATTCGAAGGGGAGATTATATCGGACTTAAAATTCCTGTTGTCAAAAAAGAATTTATTATATCAAAAATGAATATTTTATGCGAAAAACTCAAAGGTGTGAAGTTTTTCATATTCTCTGACAGCATAGATTGGGCAAAAGAAAACCTTTCAGACAAAGGGTTTAGCGGTTTAGAATTTGTTGATATTAATGATGAAGCGCATGGATATCTTGATTTTGCACTTTTAAACAACTGCTATCACAGAATATATTCCGCCTCTTCTTTCAGCCTTTGGCTTAAATATTTAAACCCTTACAATGACAGCATACAATTTTATCCTGAAGAAAAAGATTTAGTTGTTGAATAAAAAGTTTTAATCGAATATTATTATAAAAAATAGTTTAAAAGGGAGGATGTAATATGTTTTTAGTTGGCTTATTAGGACAATTGATTGGCTTTTTACTTTTTATCGGCTTCATATTTTTAATGATTAAATGTATTAAGCTTAACCCAAGTCAGTTTGAATTGAGCGATGGCGAAGAAATTTTAAAAAATGTTAAGGGAGATTACTGGCAAAAGCTTGTTATTGGGGGCGAAGGCCAAAACGCAGGTGAATTTGCTTTTACAAACAAAAGAATAGCTTTTAGAAGTTTATTCCAGATTTTTGGCGGCCTAAACATTGATATTCCTTATAACCAGATAGTTTCAGTTGAAAAATCAAACGTAAAAGGAATCATGCCTGTTGCATTTACGGTTAAAACTGTGGATGGCGAATCATATAAATTTGCGATTATGAAAAGAGATGTTTACATTAATTTAATCAACGAACAGGCGCAAAAAATAAAAGAAAACGTTTAAAACCTGGCAATTTTTTCCTTGTTTTTTACTTTATATACTTATAATAAACACCCGTAAGTTATAGTGCATAATACAACAAGGAAAGAAAATGAACATTTCATCATTAATTAATTTCAATTCAATAAATAATAATATGAAAACTTCGCCTGCCCTGAAGCCCGCTTTCAAAGGCGGCCTTTCAAAAGACACGGTAAGTTTCACATCAAAGCTTAAAAGTTCTTTTGAATCAAAAGCTGCGGCAGTTGAATATTATAAAAACATTGCAAACGCTGTTAACACTTCCCTTGACGAAGAGGATGAATTAACAGCGTTTGAAACTTTAGGATATGATGTTGAAGCTGATTTTGATACTGATGAAATAACCATAAACGGTGATTACACGCCTTATTTTGAAATTTTTACCGGCTCTTCACGCTGCAAACACCTTGTAACATATGAAGAAGCAGGAATTGACCAGAAAAGACTTCTGCAAAATGTAAAAGAAATTACAGGCAAAAAGCTCGTTTCTCCTCACTTTGTGCCAGGTGATGATTTTGAAATCGATAAAACAATAATATACCCTACAAAAGTTGAAGAGAGGCTCATTGAATTATTGGAAAAAAGATGTGACAAGGCAAGAGCAGCACTTGCAGGGCAGGATTCTTTTACAGCTCTAAAAACCCTGGGGTATAATGTATCTGAAGATGAAAACGGTAAAATTACAATTGACGGAGATTATTCTGCAATTTTAATGCTTGAAGGCGCAGGCCGCAGAAGCATTTTAGATTATGACATTGACGAAAACGAACTTTTAAAAGACGTTGTAAAAATTAACGGTTCGGCACAATTTACGGCAAAATTCGAGCCGGATCATTATATTGAGGCAGAAGATGTTTCAACAATAAACGGGCAAGCAAGAAGCCATTCAGGCTATAACATTAAAATGATGTTTGAAGAACTAAGCCCGAAGTTCCAAAAAACAGTGGCCGATGTAAAGGCGGCACTTGAAGAAAATGACAGCTTAAAAGCGCTGCGGGTTCTAGGATATAACGCGTCTTGTGATGAAAACGGAAATATTACAATTGATGGTGATTACAGAACAGGAATAAAATCTCAGGACGCCCATACAAATTATATGTATGCTCCGACGTTTCGTTTTAGCCAATATGGAATTGATGAAGAACAATTATTACAAAATGTAACAAGAATTACCGGAAACTTTGTTATCCACGACACTTCAATGCAACGTCTAAAACCAGATTTAACGGTTGAAGGAAATACGTTAGCATATCGCCGAAAGGCGGAAGAATTATTTGCAGGCTTTAGCAATGAAAGTGACATTGCCGCTTTATATGACCTGGACCCTATAATCATAAGCACGTTTGCAAGACAAGGCACTTTGACACCTTCTTATAAAACAGACGAAACTTGTTATTTTAACGGAGTGTCAGACAGCGACAAACAATTTTTGGATGAATTATCACAAAAAAGAGAAACCGTTTTAACTGCAAAAGAAATTCAGGAACAATACGGCGTCAGCGACATTTCCATAAGAAATTCTCTTAAAGACAAAACCTTAATTCCATATCATGCCAATATAGATGGTGAAAGATATAACCTTAATACTTCATATTATATGTATGATATGTCAGCCCCCGAAAACCAGGCTGCCGTTAAAAAATTTAAAGCAAACAGAAAATCAACAGAACAAAGACAAGCCCTTAAATCAAGCGTGAGCGACAATAATTTCAGAGCCGCATGTATAAAAAACGGTGTTCCTTGTGAAAGCCAAAGCATAAGAGCATTCAGCGCAGATGACTTAGAGCACCTTGGTTACGGCACAAAAGCAGATTTAATTGCAAACTGCGGCCTTAGAAAAAATGCATTTGAAATTAAACAATATATTTTAAATAACGACGTTTACGACATTTCAACTGCAATTATGATGGATATTGTTCAAAACGCAAGACGCAATAACCCTGCACTTGTTAAATTATCAGACCTGCAAAAATACACAGGCGACGTACGGGAAAACTTCAGAATAGGTGTTGCGTCAGATAAATTAAATATAATAACCGAACATCCTTACCGTTTAGCTTCACAAACAGATTATTGCGTTAATTTAGCCGATGAAAAGAATTTGGAATTTTTAAGAAGCATTGGCGGCGAAGCTTTTCAAACCTGGCTTTCAGGAAAAATGGAAGCTTATGAAGAATACAGGGCAGAAAATGACCGCAAACTTGAAGAATTTAAAGCAATCGACAAACCGCCAACAGAACAAGAAAGAAGCGCTGAAATTCAAAAACAATTAGATGAAATTCAAGAGCAAAGGCGCGCTGCAGCAAAAGAAAAACAGCTTCTTGCAAAACAAAAACAAGATGAAATATCAAGAAATCTTTCATTAAGAAATACTATCGCATGGGTTATGTGTCCTGAAACAAGACGTGTCAGAAAAGAAAACATAACAAGTCGTGTTCAAGATATTTTTAGAAAAAACAGACAGGCAGAAAAACTGTACAATAAGCTTATGGAAGGTGAAATAACGCCTGAAGAAGCACAAAAAATGCTTAAAAAACTTAACCTCTCTAAAGAAGATGAAATCGCCGTTTATTCTTATTACAAAACCTGTTGGGACATTTCAGGCACAGAAGAATGGAAAAACGCTTTAGCGGCGGCAAAACCTTTGGTTGAAGCATACAATATATTTGGGCTTAGCGGAATTGAAGACCCTGAAATCAGAGAAAGGCTGGCCCGCTGGGAAAAAGAAAAGGGAATTTCTGAAGAATAAAAAGACTTTTAGATTATATTCTTTATCTCTTCTTCGCTATCTATTAAAGTATAAAGTTCGCTTGGCTTACAATCAAGAAGCCCGGCCTGAAACAGCGAATTATACTGCATATCAAGACCTTTAAAGAAATCTTTCCCGACAAGGATTATTCTTTTTTTATCTTCTTCTTTTCCGTAATAATTTTTCGATATTAAGGTTGCCGCTTCTTGAAGTGTTGCGGCACTTCCCGGAAAAATAAGCATTGTGTTTGCAACTTCTGCAAATTTTTCAATTCTCTCTGCTTCGCTTTTTGCGGACGTTAAAAGAGTGCAATTTTCCAAATCTTCATCTCCCCAAAGAGGAGTGGCAACTATAGACAGGCTTTGCAATGGCCTTCCATTTTCATCTTGTTTAGAATTTGCACGGCCCGCATTATACACAGCACCCATTATCCCTGCAGCCCCGCAGCCATGGACAACGTTTTTTCCACCCAAAACCATTGCTTTTACAGCGTTTGAGCACATTTCCATATAACTAAGAATTTCATCTGTCGTGCGAGAGCTTCCTAAAACTGCAACAGTGTTCTCTTTTGACTCTTTGGTTTTATAGACAGGAGGAATTGTTTTTGGAATATTTGCTTTGGATGAAATATACATACTCTTACAAAACACGTGAAGAGGAAAATTTTATATACGGTCTTGAATAACAAACCAGGCAAATGAAACACCAGGCACCAACAAATAAAGAGCTTCCAAATAAAGCTCTTTTTATATATGGGGCGGGTGATGGGGATCGAACCCACGAATATCGGAACCACAATCCGAGGCCTTAACCACTTGGCGACACCCGCCATCTAAACTTTTTATTCAATTGTAAACTTTTTTCGAGGTTTGCGGTTCCAACAATTGGAACGTATAATCCCTTATGGCCAAATATCCACTTTTGATGGCACCAGCCATTTTACATAACTCAATATATTCTAAAAACAAAATATTTTCAAGCCGATATACTAAATTTACGCTATAATTTTTAAATGAGCATTCAAAATAATACATACACATCAAAATTTTTGCCTGTTGAAGTGGAAAAATTTAAAAATATCTTCGCAAAAGAAGGGGCAAAATTTTCAACCCCGCAATATATGCATTTTCAAGCGCGCGGCGAAGGTTATACCGCCTCTTTTTATACAAGCGGAAAGCTTGTAATTCAAGGCACAAAGGTAGTTGAAATTGTTTCAAAACATTTTGAGCCCGATATTTTGGAGGCAGAGCAAAGCGCTCAAGGCGCTCTTTTTAACGTTCAAGGTTCTATGCCGGCTAAAAACCCAGCAATGGGTGATATCGCCCCATATCCGCATATCGGAATTGACGAATCGGGCAAAGGAGATTTTTTTGGGCCCCTTGTAATTGCGGGCGCTTTTTTGGATGAAAGTGCTGCAAAAACACTTCAAAAGGCAGGTGTAACGGACAGCAAAAAGCTGGATGACAAAAAAATATTAGAACTTGAAAGCCTTATAAAAGAGGTTGCAACCTTTGATGTTATTGCAATTTCGCCCGTGAAGTATAACGAACTTTACGGTAGATTTAAAAATTTAAACAGGCTGCTTGCCTGGGGCCATTCCACGGTTTTAGAAAATATTCTCACAAAAAAACCTTGTAACATCGCAATTTCAGATAAATTTGCAGATGAATCCGTAATACAATCCGCCTTAAAAGAAAGGGGCAAAAGCATTCGGCTTATTCAGCAGACAAAGGCTGAATCTGACACGGCAGTTGCCGCAGCGTCAATTTTAGCAAGGGCAGAATTTGTAAAAAGAATTTCAAACCTTTCAAGTGAATATGGCACAAACCTGCCAAAAGGCGCGTCGAACCTTGTTTTAGAACAGGGGCAAAAATTTGCCGCAAAGTATGGCAGGGGAGAGCTTAAAAACGTTGCAAAGCTGCATTTTAAAACGTATGAAAAAATAATTTAAAAATTTAAAAACGCCCTATACAAAATTGCAAGGGCGCTTTTATATTATTTTTATCAGGCCTGCATAGTTGTCTTTTGAGCCTTTTTGGCTTCTTTTGCCAACATTTTTTGGTTATATTTTTCAAGCTTTGCCTGATATTTGGCGTCTTGCTTTGTTTCATATTTTGCTTGGAGCTTATCTTTTACTTTTATCGCAAGTTTTGTTCCAAGAATAGTTCCGGCTGCAATTAAAACAGATCCCGCAAATTTATTTACGTTTGTCAGGCGAACTTTATTAATTATTTCTTTTGAAAGTTTACCATCTTCAAATATTAATGAAAGTTTGCCTTTTTTGAATAAATCCTCCGCAATTTTGCCGCCGCGAACAGACGCTATACCTTCTTCTAAAATCATTGGCGCAAAAGCAAGAGCGGTTAATTTACCGGCATTTCTTTTAACGCCGTCTTTTAGTCTTTGAAGCTTGCTATCTGTGGGCAGTTGTTCATCATCAACTTTTCTTTTATTTAAAAGCGAAACAGCAAAAATAATGCCGGGAAGAAATTGTGCAACAGGTTTTGATTTTTGAAGCGCCTTCATAAAAACACTGCCGTTATTATTCAACGCATGGCCCATTTCATGGAAAATGCTCGTTTGAAGAGATTTATCCGGCGCCACAATCTTGTTTGAACCGGGAAGATAATCAGCGCCTACTCCAAATTTATATTTCAAACCGGCAGCATTTGCAATAAAATCTACAAAAAAGCTTTTTGTATTGCCGCCGTCTTGAGCTTCTTGTAAAACTTCGTTTACAGGTATATTTGTTTTATGTTTTCTATTAAAGAATACATCAACAGTATCTTTGATTGCATTTAAGGCTTTTTTATCTTTATTGCTATAGCAATACATGTCTTCTAATATGGCCTTGGCAGATTGAGTATCACCTCTCATTTCTGCATAAACTAAATCTTGCATTTCTGAAGCCATTTTTTGGGCAACTGCCTGTGGGCTTACTTCCTGCATTCTATAAACTCTGACACCTTTATCATATAAACCAGAGTTTTTTAAGCCTTCTTGAATGCCCTTTTTTATCTGAATAGTATCAGCATAATCCAGTTTCATTTTCTTTTCGCCATTATTCACAGCAGTTGCCGCCCGGGTTGCAGCACCAGTTATAATAGAGCTTAAATATCCTGCAGCAACAAGGCCTCTGTTTTGGGTTTTAGGTTTTTTTGGAGGCTTTTTGCCCGTAAATGAAATTGTGGAATTTACTTGCATACTGTCTTTGTGTAATCCTTTATGGATTTCTATCTCTGCATTCTCTCTAAAACACCTGAAGAAAATAAATTGCGTTTCTTAGTTTCAATGTTTCACTATATTAACATTTTTAAACATTTTTTGCTATAAAACTTTTGATTAATTCCATATTTTCTTTGTTTGATGTTTCAATATAAAATCTTAACAAAGGCTCTGTGCCTGATTCTCTAATTAATATCCAGCCAACGTTTTTACATTCTTTATCATCTGAAAAATCAGCTAAGAAAAATTTTACACCATCAATTTTTAAAGTTCCCTTTACATTAAAACCTGCAATGTCAGACATTAAGGCAAATTTTTCAGTTAAAATTTTCTTTTCTTCATCAAGCTTTAATTTAACATCAACTCTGTCTTGAAAAAATTCCTGTCCTGCAAATTCCACAGCCTCTTTTTTCAATGTATTTAAAGGTTTTCCCATTGCACAAACGGCTTCTAAAATTAAAAGGTTTGCAAAAATACCATCTTTTTCGGGAATGTGCCCGCCAACACTTAAACCTCCGGAATCTTCCCCTGCAAGGATTGTGTCGTTTTCTCTCATTTTTTCAGACAACCACTTAAAGCCAACAGGGGTTGTTATCGTTTCAACACCAAGCTTTTGGGCAGTGATATCAACAATTTCGCTTACCCCCACTGTCTTTATCATTTTGCCCTTGCGGCCTTTAGAATGTAAATACCTTAAAAGTATTGCCATAACAACGTTTGGGCTTACATATTCCCCATCTTCATCAATAACCCCATACCTGTCCGCGTCCCCGTCATTTGCAAGGGTTAAAAAACCGGGTTTAATATGTTTCATAAATTTTGCCTTGGGCTCAGGCAGACCGCCTCCAAAGTTTGGGTCATGGCACAAGTTAAAAGATTCAAATTCTATATTGTTTCTTTTTAAAAGGGTGTCAAAATATCCGACAGAGGCACTATAAAGCCCGTCATAGATGAATTTTGGCGCTGCTTTTTTAATTAAAGAAAAGTCAATGAGTTTTTCAATTTGGGCATAATATTCTTCGCTGAAATCCTTTAAAATAACCTCTCCTTTTTGTCCAAAATCAGGTTCTTTAGAGGGGTTATCAATTAAAGAAACAATAACATCTGTCATTTCTTTTGTTGCAGGGCCGCCATAGCTTGGAATAAACTTAATTCCAAGATATTCTTTTGGATTATGGGAAGCTGTGAACATTATAGCGCCTGCACAATCGGCTTCAACCGTTGCAGCATAGGCAATTACGGGAGTCGGCACCACGCGGGAAGACAAAAGCACCTTAAAGCCTGAATTTTCAAGTATGCAAGAAGAAAATTCCGCAAATTTATCGGCGCAAAACCTTGGGTCATACCCCACTAAAACCGTTTTTCCAAGGGCATTTTTTTTAATATACTCTGAAATTGCAATTGTTATTTTTTGAACATTTTCATACGTAAAATCATCCGCAATTATTCCCCGAAAACCGTCTGTCCCAAATTTTATTTCTGTTGCCATATTTACCCTAATCGTATTAAAATCATTATATGGATAATTCTATCAAAAAAATACTTTATTTGGGGCCAAGGGGCTCTTATACACAAATTGCAATGGAAACCTTTAAAGAAAAGCTCGGAGCCGACATAAAAAAGGCAAAGGCCGAGGATATTTCTTCAATTACAAGGGTGATTCAACAGCTTGATGTTGAAGACGACACAATTGCAGTGCTTCCGATTGAAAATTCAATTGAAGGAATT
Organism: Candidatus Gastranaerophilales bacterium; assembly: GCA_910587375.1. GTDB lineage: Bacteria > Cyanobacteriota > Vampirovibrionia > Gastranaerophilales > Gastranaerophilaceae > MGBC122484. Next base: position 109,661 of record CAJULR010000036.1, read on the forward strand.
GTAAGAGAAACGATTGATAAATTAATTACGACAAAAAACGGGGTGAAAATCCGCGCAGAGCTTACAATTCCGATTTGCCACTGTTTAATTTCAAAGGGAAAAAGGGAAGACATTGAAAACATAATATCCCACCCGCAGGCGTTATCTCAATGTCAGACATACATTGCGGATAATTTCAGAAAAAATATAAACATTGTATCGGCAAATTCAACATCGGCCGCCGCAAGTATGCTGGACGGGAAAGACGAAACCTGGGCCTCAATTGCAAATGAATTTTGCGCAAAGCTTTATGGCAAAAACGTTTTGGATAGGAATATAAACGATGTAAAAGACAACAAAACAAGGTTTGTTTTGCTTTCAAAGATGGATTTAAACGTTGAACATCACACAAGAACATCAATTGCATTTTCCTGCAAAAACGAACCCGGGAGCCTTTTACAGGTGCTTGAAATTTTCCAAAAACACAAGCTTAATATGATTTATATTGAATCCCGCCCTTCAAAAAAGGTTTTTGGCGAATATATTTTCTTTGTAGACATAGACAAGGGAATTGAAGAAATTTCGCATACACTTTATGAAATTCAGGAAAAATGTGAATTTTACCGCCTCCTTGGAAGCTACAGGGAAATGTAATGATAGAAAATTTTAAGTGTAAAGAAACACAAAAAATATTTAAAGGCATTTTTTCAAAAAAACTGCCCGCTCAAATTCAAGAACAAGCTTTAATTAAACTTCACATGCTTGATAGCGCTCAAACTATTTTCGATTTAAAAATTCCTCCGTCAAATTTTTTGGAAAAACTTACAGGAAACAGAAAAGGACAATATTCAATCAGAATAAATAAACAATACAGAGTTTGTTTTGAATGGAAAGAGAATATGGCTTTGAATGTTGAAATTGCAGATTACCATTAGGACTTGATTATACATTGTACGTAGTGTATAATATAAATAAAGGAATGATATTAATGAAAAATTTTATTAATATACCAACAATAGGGCAAATTCTTCAAAAGGAATTTTTGGAGCCCTTAAACATTTCCCAAAACGCTCTTGCAAACGCAATTAACGTACCTTCAAACAGAATTAATGCTATTGTAAGAGGACAAAGAAACATAACCGCAGACACCGACTTAAGACTTACAAAGTTTTTTGGCCTGTCAAAAGGTTATTTTTTGAGGCTGCAAAACGGTTTTGAGCTAATTGAACAAGAAAGAAAAATTGAAACGGATTTAGACAAAATTATCCCATTTGATTATGAAAAAAAGGCAGTATAAAACTTTGAACAATAAATGTAAATTAAAAAATATGTCAAAGGCAAAAATTCAAGTGTCTAGTTTTTGTTAAAAATAATTTTCATTATTTCTTTTATACTTAAATTCATTCCTTCTGCTATTTTTAAAATTGTTTCAAGATTTGGGTTTACTTTGTCATTTTCCAGATTTTTTACAGTACTTGGCGAAAGTTTACACAATTTTGCAAACTCATTAATACTTCTTTGTCCTCGTAATTTTTTGATTTTTTCACCAATTAAAATTTCATCCATAAAATTAATTTTAAGGTTTGTAATTTAAAACACCAGGACTGACATTCCAGAAATTGAAACCGGGCTTGAAAACACAAAAAAGCGTGGTATAATTTTTGATACGGCTCTTTGAAATTTTAATATGGGGATGTTTATGGATTTGACAGGGTGTTTGTGTCATCTGGGCTGCAAGCCCGGGCGCTGTTCCCGGTTATCAACGAGCAACTAAAATAAACGCTAATAACGTTGTTGATGCTAGAAATGCTTTCAGTGCAAGAGCACTCAAAGCTGCCTAAGAAGATTAGGTTAGCCACTCTGTATGCCCAACTTGCCGGCATGCAGGGTCAATTATGCAAGTACAGCGTGGGTTTTTAGGTTTTATCCACGTCAAGACCTCAACCTTAAAGGTTAGTCTTTCCTTTTAAAAAAGCTTTGGAGGGTTTTTAGGTTTCCGATTATTTTCCTTGAACTTTCTAAGATTAAAAATAAACTAAACTTGTAGATGTTCATTTGACATCATTTTGGACGCGGGTTCGACTCCCGCCATCTCCACCATTAAATTTAAGTTTAATCCGCCTTTGAATTTTATAGGAAACATTAATACTTCTTCTTATACCTGTCAAACCTATGTTCGTATTCATCTGCGGCGGCGGCTGCTTCTTCTTTTGAATACTTATAATTTGAAAGGCTTATCATTATCCGCCCGTTTGATTCCTGCATAAGCTTTTCTTTAATTTTATAAGGGTATGTTTCATTCCCCAAAAGCTTGCCGTTGTGGATTTCTTTTATAATATCATCAACATACATCTGCATATATTTAGGAATTTTGGGGTGTCTTTTTATATAATCAACAAGTTTCATATTTTCTCTGTATCTGTTTCCTGAGGCTGATGTCAAAAGAAAATTGCCTATTGTGTTCAAACCACCAAGTGACGCAGGGATTATATGCTCAATAGAGCCTGTTGACGCTATAAAAAGCCTCCTTGTAATTTCAGAGTGTTTCCTTTTTGAATATTTCACAACAAAAGCGTTTATGCTGCTTTCTGATGTCGGAAGAAAAAGCGCCTTGTTTTTAATGTCGCTAAAAATCTCTGTTTCATTTCGCTTTGGAATAATTTCTTCAAGAGAATCAAGAAAAGTTTTTCTTTTAAATGTGTCCCGCCTGGAATCGCTTATTATTATCTGACGGCATTTTGTTGTTTTTTCTCTTAATTTTAAGGCAGTCTGTGCTGATAATTTGCGGGACAGAACATCTACATCGTCTAAAACTTCAAATTCTTCCAGTTTTAATTTAATAAGGCAGCTTTCTCTTATCATCTGAAGACAGTTTTGCAAGTTGTCATCAGGGTTCAGGTTTGAAAAATCTTTAAAAATTGAATAAAGAGATTTTTCGGTTTTAAGCATATTGTTTAAATACCCCGATAGTAAATCAACTGATTCAATTGCCGTTTTACATTTTAAAAGCCTTTTTTCAAAATCCTTAAGAGCACTTGGCGGAATAATTTTAATTCCCCTATAAGGGCAAGTGATATCCTTCAGTTTTCTTAAAGGTTTTCCTTGGGATGTTGTTCCTTCATATGGAATGTCATAGTAATATTTCAAATAATTATCAGGGGTTAATCTTTTTTGCTTTTGCCCATTTTTACCTGATAGCGGCATAAAACTATTCCTCTTCCGCTTTGTTCATTAAATTTGCTTTAACTTCAGACAGTGGGCCGTTATTTGGGTTTTTCAACGTATTAAAATAATTTTTTGCAAAAACAAACGGATATTTTGGAAGCCAGCTTAACTTCAAATAAATTGAAACGGCGTCTGCTCCTTGTAAAAGCATAAGATTATCAATTGTTTGCTCGTGCGCAGGGGAAATTGATGAAAAAAGTTTCAAAAGATAATCTGTAAAAGTGACTGCAGAATATCCAACGGCAACTGTCGGGTGTTCAGCAAGTCTTGTTACAATATAATTCTTATTTTCTTTAATATTTTTCATATCTTCAGGCAGTTTAAACGTTTCTGCCCTCACTTGTTCAATTTCATACCATTGACCAAGATATTTTAAGCGCATAATGTTTGGTTTTGGCATATAAATGTCATCAAAAAGGTTATTTAATATTACTTTGCCATTGTTATCAATTAACCCATATTTATAATCTTTACAGGTTAAAAACATTCCGCCAAATAAAATATCAATGGTTGAATATTCCATAGGGAGAAGCTCTTCCCCTTTTTCATTATAAAGTGCATATCTTGAACCATTCCCAATTCGAAGATATTTTCCTAATATTCTTGATGTATGGCTGTATTTTATCGGAACAAGAACGTTGTTATTTTTATCAATGAGCCCGAATTTTCCCTTTTTTTGCACAATGTATGAAGTTTGTCCAAGGGCAATCAGTTTTTTATACTGAGGCTCCACAACAACATTTCCGTCTAAATCTTTCAGGCCCCAAAGTCCTTTTTCGTTGGTAAATGTTTTAACATCAAAGTTTTCTGTTATGGCAAATGCGCCGCATTGAAAAAACAGAGTTAATAAAAAAGTTAAAAAAATCTTCTTCATAAAGAAATAATAGCATAAAAAACGCTTGTGCTATTATTATGTATAAGAGGAAGCATTAAGATTATGAAAAAGAACACTGTTTTAATAATTTTAACATCAATCGGCGCCTTCTTTGCTGCGGCGCTTATTTTAACATATTTTGTCCTTGTGCCTTTTATCGTTTCAAACGGCAAGATAATGAATGGTGTATGCAAAGTAATAAATAAAAATTTACCTGTTGAAATAACAATTGAAAATCCGAACCTAAAAACTAAAATAAATTCAGATGTCATTTTTAAGGCGAAAAAAATATCTGTTTTAAACAAGGGGATAAACCTTTTTGAAATTGATAATTTATATGTAAATGTGGCACTTTGGGGTTTATTCCAAAAAAAACTTATCGTAAATAATTTAGGCGCAGATTATATCTTTGCAGACACAAATAAACTCATAGAAGCCTTCCCACAAGAAGAAAACACGCAAAATAAAGAGATTGACTTTAAGGTTGATTTGTATGATTCAATCCTTAATTTAAAAAAGAGCCTCTTTTTATATTCACCAAAAAAGGACTGTAATATAAAAGTAAGCGCGGATAATATCAACATTGACAACACAAAAAAACAAGAACGTTTTGTGCATTTTGATATAGGAACTGAAATTCAAAACAAAGATAAAACTTTAAGCTTTAAAATAGCTGATGAAAACAAAGTTGTAATTAAAAATAAGCACCTTTATGTAAATGACTGCATATTTAAAATAAGTAATTCAAACGTTCATATAAACGCCGTTGGCTCAAACGATAAGGGGCTTAACATAAATGTTTCATCCAAAAAATTTAAGATTGAAGATGTTGTAGATTTAATTGATACGGATTTAGTCATTCCAAACGGCAGCGACATTCTTTCATTTTTTAACAATTTAAACGGAAATTTTGACTTTGATATTGACCTTACAACAAAAGGCATGCAGGGCAAAGTTGTTTTAAACAAAGGATATATGAGGCTTATCCCCTTAAACAACATGCCTTTGAGCATAAATGAAGGAACTGTCCAAATTACCCCAAAAACCATTGAACTAAAGGATTTTAAGGGATATTACGGAAAAAATTCATCAAACAAAGTTGCTTTGTATGGCACAGTTAAAGATTATATGAAATCTGTTGAAACAGAAGTAAATATAGACACAGCCGCAAACAACGAGTTTGCAAAAGACTATCTTTCCTCGCTTGCAGGCATTCCGCTTGAAATTGTAAAAACTGATTCAAAAGCTGGTGCAAAGGCAGGAACAAAGATTATTGTAAAATCAATTTACGATAAAATCGACATAATCTTAATGTCAAAACTTGCAAAAGGAGATGACATTTTAGTTGACGGCGCTTCTTTAACCCCAACAACCTATGACAGAGCGGTTAAGGCCGATATGCATGTTGAAGGGAAATACCTTGACATTAAAGAAATGAATTATTATATCGCCCAGGAACTTAAAAAAGGTTCAAAAGTAAAGCCCGTTGTGACTTTACGGGGGCGCTTTGATATTACAAAAGAAATTCCTGATATGAAAGCTTTCGGGTTTGAAATTCCCGATCCGCTTCCAAGCGAATTTTTAAACGTTCTTGCAGGGCAAAAACTCTTTAAGGGCGGTAAATTCCAAGGCAAACTCTACATTGTAAACGAGAATGAAACGCCCGTTATAAAAGGAAAAATAACCTCAAATGATATAAGAATTCCATCTCAGAGGATTTTTATTAAAAAAGCAGATTTATTCACAGACAATGACACAATCCACATAAAATCAAACGGCAGGTTTAAACGTTCTGAATTTAACTTTGCAGGGGACATTAAAAGCTCAATTAAATATCCGATTGTAATAAGAAACCTGGATTTTGAGCTTAATAAAATGGACCTTGAAAAGCTGATGAATTCGTTTAACCAAACGCCGCAAACAGACATTGCAAAAAATAACGAAACAGACGAAGGCACGGAAAATCACGATGATAACGTTGTAACTTTTGACACAAACAACCTTATTATTGAAAAATGTGTATTCAGGCTGAAAGAAGGCAAATATAAGGATATAAACTTTGGAAACCTGATTGCAAATTTAACGCTTAGAAATAATAAACTTGATTTGCATTCAAACAAATTTGATATTGCAGAAGGCATTTCAACAATAAAAGTATTGTGTGATTTAACCAAACATAAGTATTATCTTCGCCTTGGGGTGAAAGATGTTAACTCCGACACAATGACCACAACACTTTTGAACCTGCCAAGAGAAATTTCAGGCAAAGCAAGCGGCCTTATTGAAATTAACACGGATGATTCAATGAAATTAAGCGGGCAGATAAAATTTGCAATAAACAACGGTCAAATTCAAAAAATCGGACTTGTTGAATATTTAATGAAATTTGCTTCCCTTTTTAGAAACCCGCTTGTTACAATCAGCCCTTCAATAATTTCAGACATTGTTAACATCCCTGAAGGAAATTTTGATAAAATATCGGGCGAGCTTTATTTAGACAAAAACTTCGTTAAACTTTTAAGGATAAGGTCCTCTTCACCGGGCTTGAGCAGCTATATTGTCGGGTGTTATAACCTTGATACAAGTGATGCGATTTTAAGAATTTACACAAAATTTAGCAGCAAAAACAAGGGTGCAAGCGGTTTTTTGAGGAAATTATCCCTTGCAAGCCTTGCAAACAAAATGCCTTTAAGCAGCAGAAACGACGCAAATTATTATGCAGCAGAATTAGAACACCTGCCGCCGATTGAAGCAAAGGAAGAAGATTGTGAAATATTCTTAACATCCGTAGACGGCGATGTTGAACATAACAACTTCCTGTCATCATTGAAGAAGATAAAGTAGCTACACCCTTATTTTAACTGGTTTATAATGCGAGACTTGTAATCAAAAGTAAACTCTATATCAACACTGTCTTTCTTGAATTCTTGAGGAAGGGGTTCAAAAGGTGCTGACAAATTAATTGCTTTTTTTGCCGCATCATCGTGGGCTTTTGAACCGGAACTTTCAATTATTGTAATTCCAAGAAGTTTGCCATCTTTAGCAACTTTAAACAAAGCTACGGTTTTTCTTGAAACATCAGCAGGCGGATTCCAGTTACTTTTAAGCTTTTTTTCAACTCCCTGCATATATGCAGTCCAGTTAAGCGGCTTTATTATTGCCACTACACTATTTGTTTCGCTGTCTATATAAAGATTTTCACCTATCTCTTTCCAATTCGCTGCAAAAGCAGAAGAGGCAAGGACAAAACAAATACAAAACAGCAAAACCTTTTTCATTTAAAACTCCTTTGCCAAATTCTATCATAAAAATTTATCTTTATTCAAATTGCCGCCAATCTTCAAAAACCATGCTATAATTGCCATAGGAAATTTGGAATTTATGACAAAGAAGTTAAACATAGCATTCATTTGGCATTTTCACCAGCCCATATACCAAGAAAGCTACACGGAAGATTTTCTTATGCCTTGGGTTCGGCTGCATTCTTCCAAAGATTACTACGATATGCTCTGGCGCATTGAAAATTTCAAAAATATACGCCTGAATTTCAATATATCCCCCGTTCTCGTGGGCTCTATTGAAAGATACTTAAAAGGGGTCCATGACATCCACTCAAGGCTTTTAATAAGTGATGTTGAAGCCCTTAGCATTGAAGATAAAAACTTTATTCTTCAACACTTTTTTGACGCAAATTATGCCAATATGATTTTAAAAAGGCCTTATTACACAAGCCTTTATAACAAAAGATATTCAAAAGAAAATATAAGTGCAGACGCCTTTGACAACCAGGAATATGCCGATATTATGGCAAATTTCACCCTCTGCTGGATTGATAAAAAGTTTGTTGAAATGTTCCCAAATTTGTCAAAGCTTATGGATAAAGAAAAGGGCTATACCTTAGAAGACAGAAAAGAAATTTTCAACATCCAGCTTGAAATTTTTAGAAAACTTCCTGATTTATACAAAAAATTCCAATCACAAAAAAGAATTGAAATATCCACAAACCCTTTCTATCACCCGATTTTACCCTTGCTTTTGGATATTAACGAAGATAAATATCAATATTCTGAAAATCTTCCTGAAAAATCTAAACTTATGGAAGAAGACGCATACGAACAAACCAAAAAAAGCTTAGATAAATTTGAAGAATTTTTCGGCAAAAGGCCCACAGGCGTTTGGCTTCCCGAACAATGTATAAGCAAAAAAGCGGTTCAATTGCTCTCAAACCTTGGTGTGAAATGGACAGTTGCAGATGAAGGCATTTTGGCAAATTCCATTAAAAAAGAATTCACAAGGGACTTTGAAGGAAACCTTGAGGATCCTTTTGATCTTTGCATAAACTATAAAATGAACGATGACACCAAAACAAACATTATTTTTGCAGATTCCTTCTTTGCAAACCTTGTGGGCTTTGGTTATGGAAATTATGAAGGCGAAATTGCCGCAAACGATTTCTATGAAAAGATAAAGACCATCCAAAACAAGCTTGAAAATTCGCCAAAAGAAGAACACCTTTTAACAATTGCAATGGATGGTGAAAACTGTTGGGAAAGCTATGCAAACGACGGGGATGAGTTCTTAAACACGCTCTATTCTTTAATTGAAAACGACCCAAGCCTTGAAACCGTTTTGGTTAGCGACTTTTTGGAAAAATCAGAACCAAATGCCCTTGAAGATTTGTCTTCAGGAAGCTGGATTAACAGAAACTTTGACCTTTGGATAGGCGAGCCCACAAAAAACGTTGCCTGGCTATATCTTGACAAGACAAGGACAAAACTTGAAGAAGTTAAAGAAAGGCTCCTGACTGAAGCTAAAAACCCCAAGGCAAAGGCTGCCGCAGAAGAACTTATCGACAAAGCAAAGCAGGAAATCTTTATTGCCCAAGGGTCAGACTGGTTTTGGTGGTACGGAGAGCCCAACGAATCAGGAAATGACCACATTTTTGATTACCTTTTCAGGGCACACTTAAAAAATGTTTACAAAATTTTAAACGAGCCGCACCCTGGGTATCTTGATATTCCTTTGATTTCAATCATAGGAAAGCCCGTAAGAGAGCCGAGAAGGGCAATTTCGCCCATAATTGACGGCGTTGTGGATGAAAATGTTGATAATTGGGCAGACGCCGGGTATATTTTCCTCCCGGACAGCCCCACTTTCTCTGCCGATAAAACCATTAAAGGCATTTATTACGGAAATGACGATACAAATGTTTACTTTAAATTCGAATTAAACAAGAAAAATATTACGAATTCGAAACATTTCTTAAGAAACCAAATTTTTCTATATTTCAGAAGCGAAAACCAAAACGTTCTAAGCCCCGTAAGGACTGTAAGCAAGACAGAAAACATATATCCGATTATTGAAAACCAATTTACCCACGAAGTTTCTTTCTCTTTCAACGACACGGAAATGCTCCCTCTTGCCCTTGCAAAATCAACCTATGGCGGCCTTTGGATTGCCCAGCTTTTAAAAAGGGTGAACTACGCATACCGCGACACAATTGAAATTTCGATTTCCTTTGAAGACCTTGGAATTGCGCCCGGAGAAAGCGTTGAATTTTGCATTCTTGCTGCAACAAAGGGGGTTTTAAACGAAGTTTATCCGCAAGATGTGCTTCTTTCCTTAACAAGATAAATTCTTGAAATGCTGAATTTAATATGCTATATTCTTAATTAAGAAATTGTTTTATCTAATTTAGAAATTGTTTTATCGTTAAAAAAAGGTTACAGAAATGAAAGAAAATTTGCTGTGCGCATTTTGCGCTAAAAGTTTTCGGCCGCGCAGAATTTTGCGCTTTTTTGCCGAAAGAAAGTTAAAAGAAAAGTTCAGCGGCTCTCAATTAATGGACACCGTCATTGCGAGTGGCCGGAAGTCATCCAATGGACACCCGTCTTGCGAGGACTTAACTGAAAGTCATTCAATGAACACCGTCATTGCGAGGGTAGCGTCAGCGTACCGCGGCAATCCAGTAAAATATAACGCTGAAAGTGTTAATTTAAAAAGTTCTCATGGATTTCGTAAAACCTTCCTGGATTGCTTCGTCACTGTCGTTTCCCTCGCAATGACGGGTGTTCAACCAATGAAAAAAGCTGCATTTTCCCTCGTTGAAATGCTCATGGCCCTCCTCGTTGCGTCGTTGTTGCTTGCTGCCCTTGCGCCTGTTATGACCAAACGCATGGATGAAGCCAAAATCAATATTTCAGGCGTTGGCGCCGCACAATACGACAAAGACGCAATTATTCAAATCTTTACAGGGGCGGAGGGTGAAGACAAAATCTTTAACGTCCCGAGTGATGTGAATATGTTGAAATTCACGCTTATGGGCGGCGGGGGCGCAGGCGGAAACGCCTTTTTCGGCAAAGAAGAGGTGACAACCACAAAAGAATGGACGGTTCCTGACGGCGTCACCAAACTTCGCGTGTTTATGGTCGGCGGCGGGGGCGGCGGAGCCTCCGGCGGCCTCGGCAGTGGAACAGCCTACGGTGACATCCCCGCAACTACCGCAAGCGAAACCTGTAAAGATTTCTTAGGAGCCGGGGATAAAGGGTCTATGGCCATCCCCTCCAACGCAAGTTGGATAGCGCCCGCACTGAATGACGCCTGTAAAGCAAGCGGCGAAACAAAGTGGACCCTTGTTTCAAATCCCACAATAACTTATGAGCCTGGAAAAGAGGCTGGGGCCGAACTTAAAGTCACCGCCTGCGGCGGGGGCGGAGGGGGAGGGGGAGGATACAGCGTATCGGAAGGCCGTTTGGGAGGTGGTGGAGGTTCTGGCGGTTATGTGAAAAATGTTTCTGTGATATCTCCTGTGTCAAATATTTATATAAGAGTTGGTGGTGGAGGTGGAGGTGGTGGTAATGGCACAGTTACCGGTTTAAATGGTGAATATGGAGCAGGCGGGGGTGGTGGTGGCGCATATGCTGATAACACCTCAAAAGCTGGTGGTAATGGCGGGACTTATGGTGGTAATGGTAGTAGCGGTCTGGGTAGTACAAATACCGGTAATACGTCTTTGGCATCAAACGGATCGGGAACAATTTTATCAAACAGGGGCAATGCAGGAGCAACAACTTCATATAATTATGCAGGTTACGGTGGCCAAGGTGGAGTTTGGGGTGGAGGGGGAGGAGGTGGTGGAAGATGTTTTACTTCTACTACTTGGAATATTGGGGCTGGAGGGGGAGGAGGTGGCGCGACTACGATTTCAGCTTCAAGCGGAAACGATGAAAGCAAGATAATATTTCAAATTGGTGGAGGTGGAGGTGGAGGGGGAAGTGCCCATAAAACTGATAATAATACTGCAGGTGGTGGCGGAGGTGGTGGAGGTGGATATGGAGCTGGTGGCGGTGGAGGAGGGGCTGGTTCATATGCTTCTGGGGCAGTAAGTTCTGGAGGAAAGTATATAGGTAGTTGTTTGGGGAGTGGTAACGGATATGGTGGTTTAGCAGGTTCTCAAGGGTTTGCAGGTGGTGGCGGAGGTGGTTATGGTGGCGCTTCTGGCGCGACAGCGGGAAGTGTAACAGCAGGCACTATATCTAATATTTTTGGATCAAGCTATTGCAATGGTGGAGATGGTGCTGCTCCTAGTGGTTCGGCAACCCGCGGTTCTAATGGTAAACCTGGTGCGATAAGAATTTGCTATGGTACCTCTCAAAAGCGTGAAAACGCCCTGAAATGTGAGTTTTCCCTTCCTGCAAATGGCTCCGGCGGGGGCGGCGCAGGGCAGATTACTGTCGGTGAAATCACGGTGACCCCGAAAGAAACCCTCGTCTTTACAATCGGCCGCGGCGGCGTTTCAAGGACTGTTGCAGGCAAAAACGGCGACCCGGGGGTTGCAACCACAATCACAAGAAAATCAAGCGGTGAAGTCTTGGCGCGCGCAGAAGGCGGCCTTGCAGGGCAATATTCAGCCTCCGCCACAGTAGAATCCGCAGGCGGCGGCAAAAGAAGCGTCCAAATCATCGACAACAACTGGCTTGGAATTAACTACGACACAACGGCAGGCACAAAAGGAAGCCTTGCAACAGCCATCCTAAACAAAGGCTATGGCGGCGCCGGAGGCTCTTCTATGAATATGAAAGGAGAAATTTTACAAGGGGGCCAAGGCGGAAACACAGCTAAAAACGGCGCTTCACCTCTTAACACAAGCTATGGCGCAGGCGGGGGCGGAGGTTCAGGCTCCCAATCCGAAGGAGATTCCACATTCGGGATAGGCGCAGGCGGGGCCGCAGGCTTTATCTATTTTGAATACGGCGGCTCAAACGGCGGCGGCGGCACAGTTGGGGAATACATTCAAAAGATTGTGAACGTGAAACCCGGAACAGAAGTAAAAATTGACGTTGGCGCAGGCGGCGAGAGCATGTCGGGCGATGGCAACGGCAAGAAAACCACTGTAACATATGAAGGCGGAGGCAGCACAAAAACCTTGTCCGCAAGGGGCGGAATTCGCGGCAACGACGGCCTTGTGAAGGATGTTCACGGGGACGTGCAGAAACTTCCAAACACATATTCAAACTATAAATCAGACGACGCAGCCTCTGTAAACGGCCAGGCCGGAACCCCGACCTACGGCGGCATTGGGGGTTATATGGAATATATTTACAAAAACACGGACGAAACAGACGCCACATACATTAAGGCAAAAGACGGAACCATCGCAGGGCCAATCCTTGGCGGGTGCGGGGGCAACCTTACAACCTTAATGGCCGGAATAACCTGTAACGACGCGGCAAACACGCCAAACGGCAAAAACGGAACCTTTGGCGGAGGCGGAGGGGGCGGAGCTGTTATAAATGAAGTCGGCGGAATTGGCGGCATGGGCGGCAAAGGCGTTGTCATTATTGAATATAAGGGGGTGGGGTTGTAACTGTCGCAACGCTTGCAATGACGCGATAGACCAAGGCCTTTGGGCGCTTGGCAAACACAAATTTTGATAAACAACTTATTTCGGGATATTCGTAAAAATTTAACCTTTCGGGTATCCCTTTTTTTAATATAATATTTTACACCAATTTTAAAAGCTCGGCTTCCACCTTTTGTATTTCTTCAAAGTTTTTAAATTTGAGCGCACTTATAATCCTTTTTTTCTTTATTAACGTTTTGACACATTGAGCGCTTTTGCAGACATAGAGGCTTCGCCCGAGAATTTTGGACGTTGGGTTTATATGAAGTTTACCGTCATTTAGTGTAATTTTTATAAAATCTTTTCTATCCCCTGTTTTTGCACAGCCCTGACATTTTCTTATTATTTCTTTTGTGCCCGCACCTTGCGTTTTCATAAATGTTTAAAATCCTTTAAAAATTGTATTTATTACTAATTTATCTTATAATATTATAAAGAATAAAGATACAATGAAAGAGATGACCGAAAAAGATTATAGTCATTTAGAGAGCGTTGTCGGAACACTCAACAAAATGTTTGAGATAAACGCCATTGCAAGCCAGGCTGTTGATATTGAAGATTTGATTATCAAAATGTCTGACGCAATTTCGCGCGCATTGAACAACGACCAGATTTCTTTTTATTTATTTGAAAATGAAATCTTCAAAAGCGTTGTGACAAAGCAAAATTCAAGGTTTGATGAATATTTTGAATATGAAAATGAAGCTTTTTGGTCTGTGATGAGCAAGGGCGACATCATTAAAACCACAAACGAAGCCCACCAGCAGATTTTCAATTCTTTTTGGCAGACAAACGGGCTGACAAGCCTTGAAACGCAATATATCCGTGTGTTTTTTGACAAAGATAAAAATATGCCTGTGTGCATTTGCTTTATCGGCAAAAACAACGACGGCACAGACGTTATAGACGATGAAGATTTAAAATTCCTTGGCAAAATTTTTGAATATATGGAACCTGTGATTGTAAAACTTCTTCACAGAAAACACCAGGATGATAAAATTATTGAGCTTCAAAAATCTTTATACAACATCTCAATTCTTTACAATATTTCACAAGCCGTAAATTTCATTGACGACTTAAAAAGGCTTTTGCAGGTGATTTTGAGCAAAGCACTTGTCACCCTGGAAGCCGAAAAAGGCTCTTTAATGCTTTATGATTACACTTCAAACTCTTTGCAGGTGAAGGTTGTATATGGCCTTGCAGACAAAAGGGTGGAAGAAAATATCAACAACGGCCTTATCCAATGTTCTAAAATTAAGGCAGGGGAAGGCGTTGCAGGAACGGTTTTCCTTGAAAAAAAGGCTATTATTACAAATTTGGGCTCTAACGACCCGAGGTTTGTGCAAAAAGACGGCCTCACGAACACGCAGTCCCTTCTTTGCGTGCCTTTAATTGCAAAGGGCGAAGCGATTGGGGTTATTAATATTTCAAACAAAAAGAATAATAAACTCTTTAACCAAAAGGATTTAGAGTTTATGACATCCCTTTCAAACCAGGCAGCCATTGCAATTGACAACGCAAAGCTTTATGAGCTTGCAACAAAGGATGGCTTAACAAAACTTTACATTTACAGACATTTCTACACGCTTTTGGAAAATGAAATCAGGCGTTGTTCAAGATATAAGCACAAAATGTCTTTGTTAATGCTTGATATTGACAATTTTAAACGCGTAAACGACACATACGGGCACCTTGTGGGCGACCAGATTTTAAGAGAATTATCAAACGAAATCTCGCAAACCGTAAGAAAAATTGATATTCCTGCAAGATACGGCGGCGAAGAATTTATAGTTATTTTGCCTGAAACAACAAAGGAAGACGCTGTAATTATTGCAGAAAGGCTTAGAAACAACATTTCAAAAATTAAGGTTAAGGCCAAGGAAGACGTGATTATTTCGCCGACAACAAGTATCGGCGTTTGCCAATATCCTATGGACGGTGAAGAAGCCAAAACCCTTATAAACAGCGCAGACACAGCCCTTTACCATTCCAAAAACAACGGTAAAAATGTTGTTTCAATTTTTAAAGAAGGTGAGTGCATTTTAGTGCCAAGAAGTGAAGAAGCACAGTAAAGTTATGGCGTTTACCTTACAATAAAATTGTTGTAAATTTATCAATATAGTTTATAATATATGTGTAGGGAAATCGGTCAGGTTCTGAACCAACCCAACCGATTTGTCGCCCCTATAACAAAATCAAAATCAATTTTATTACAAGCACTAGGACAGCTAGTGCTTTTTTAATTAATTTTAATTCCATTTGTGACCTCCTTTCTTCGCCCTATTGTCGCTAATAGTTTGTAAGCGTGATGGAGGCCCGGGCGTCTTCCCTAAAAAGCAATAGGGGCTCCTTTGAGCCCCTATTTAATCTTATGAACAGCCTGAATAACCGCAGTTGAGGCAGATAAAACAACCTTCGGCCATTTTAATTGAATTTCCGCATTCAGGACAAACAACAGTCTTAATTTCAACACCGTGTTCGTCAATTTCGGTTTTTTCAACCTTTAATTCCTTGTGTTCTGCCTTTGTTTCAACAGGTTTTGCTTCCTCTTTTTTCTCTTCCTTCTTGCTTTCTAAAAGCATAGGCTGAGAAAATCTTGAATTGTTTCTATAAACCGTAATACCTTTCAGATTGTTCTTATAGGCCAAAATGTAAGCCTGAGCCACATCTTCAAGGGTTGCGTCTTCTTCAAAGTTAACAGTTTTTGAAACAGCATTGTCTGTATGAAGCTGGAATGCTGCCTGCATCATAACGTGAGATTTCGGAGTGATGTCATGGGCTGTAACAAAAATTTCTTTAACCTTTTCGTCAATGCCCTCTATGTGCGCTACAGAACCGGTTTTTGCAATTTCTCCCATTAAGCTTTCAGAATAAAAGCCGTGTTCTGTTGCGTAGTTTTTAAATATCGGATTCACTTCATACATTTCGGTGTTATCCATAATGTTTCTTTTGAAAACAAGCCCGAACAAAGGTTCTACACCGCCTGAAGCACCGGCAATCATAGAAATTGTGCCTGTTGGTGCAATACAGGTTGTGGTAGCATTTCTGATACCAAAGTTTGCAATCTCTTTATCCAATTCAGCCCACATATCATCTGTGATTTTTCCTGCGGATTTACCCTTATATTTTTCTGATAAATAATTTGCTCTGTCATATACAGAACCTGCAAAATTGCCGAATTTACCGCGTTTTTTGGAAAGTTCAATACTTTCAACTTTTGAATGGTAATCAATAAATTCCATAACCTGTCTGCCAAGGGCACAGCCTTCTTCAGAATTGTATGAAACGCCCATTTTCATTAACATATCGGCCCAGCCCATTACACCAAGACCAATTTTTCTGTTGTCTTGAACCATTTGGGCAATTTTTGGAAGCGGATAATTATTTGCAACAATAACGTTGTCAAGGAAATGAATTGCAAGTCTTGAAATTTCAGCAAGCTTATCCCAATCTATAACGTTATTTCCGCTATTATCTTTAATAACCATTTTGCTTAAATTAATTGAACCAAGGTTGCACGCTTCATAAGAAAGAAGAGGAACCTCGCCGCATGGGTTTGTAGATTCAATGTCGCCAATTAGAGGAGTTGGGTTGTCTTTATTCATTTTGTCAATGAAAATAACGCCCGGTTCGCCTGATTGCCATGCGCCTCTAACAATTAAATCAAACACTTCTTTTGCCTTTAATTTTTGAACAGGCTGCTTAGTGTTCGGGTGAATTAATTCATAATAATCGTCGCGCTCTAAAGCTTCCATAAATTTATCCGTAATTGCAACAGATATATTAAAGTTATTTAATTTTGTTAAATCAGATTTACAATTAATAAAATCTAAAATATCCGGGTGATCAATTCTTAAAATCCCCATGTTGGCTCCGCGCCTTGTGCCGCCTTGTTTAACAGCTTCAGTTGCAGCGTTAAATACTTCCATAAAGCTTACAGGGCCTGAAGATACGCCCATTGTAGAATGTACAACATCATTTTTCGGTCTTAGCCTTGAAAATGAAAAGCCTGTGCCGCCGCCTGATTTATGAATTAAAGCAGTATTTTTAATTGTTTCAAAAATGCCCTCTAGGCTGTCTTCAACAGGAAGAACAAAACAGGCAGACAATTGCCCGAGTTCACGTCCTGCGTTCATTAATGTCGGAGAATTCGGCATAAAATAAGCATTTGCAATCATATCGAAGAATTTTTGTCTTGTCTTTTGAATGTTTGCTTCATCTTCACCGAAAGTTTTGTCAGCGTCCGCTATAGTGAAAGCTACGCGCTCAAAGAGTTCTTTGGGCGTTTCCATAACATTGCCTTTGATATCTCTTTTAAGATATCTTTTCTCTAATACTTTTTTTGCGTTTTCAGATAAATTAATTTCCGTGTTTTCACTAAGAGCGTTCACTCGTTTCCTCCCCTTTAATTTTTAAAGCATGTATTTATGACATTATATCAAAAAAAGAACGTGGAAATCTTTTTGTTAAATAATTTTGTTAAAGAATATTAATATTGTATTAAAATGCCAAAACGGTTTAGCTGTCATGGTTTTTAGATTAATTTTAAAAATACACAAGCCCAAAAATAAAAATACTTGTAGAATAAAACAGTATGATTTTTGGGGTAGAAAATTAAAATGAACGTCGTTTGTTTTAATGCAGAAAAATTTTACAGACTGGCTTTGGATTGTTTTCAATATGAAAACAATACAGAGCTTGCAAAAAAATATGTAAATATTGCCCTTAAAAATGATTCAAACCATTTTAAAAGCCTTGTGTTAAAAGGACAAATTTTTCTTGCTGAGAAAAAAGCAAAAAGTGCCCTTAAAATATTATTAAAAGCAATAGAAATTTGTCCAAACGACACCCACTGTATGCACCACCTTGCAAATACTTATAATGTTTTAGGGAAACAAAACCTTTCTTTAGAATATTTAGATAAAATTTTGGTTCAAAATATTTCAGATAAAGAACTACTATCAGAATGCTATAAATTAAAAATAAATATTTTAATAAACCTTAACCAATATAAAAAAGCTGAAAATATACTAAAAACGTTGAATTACACTTTATTTTCAAGTGATATATTTAGTTTGGAAGAAAATTTTTACAAAACTCTTCAAAACAGAAAAAATCTTGAAAACAACTTGCAAAGAAGGATTTTGCACGTTAATTTTTAAATTTTGTTATTTTTAAATCATTTAACCTGTTTGAAAATAACAAAAAATATGGTTAAATAAAATTAGGATAAAATTGGAAATTGTGAGATTTTAGAATAATGAAAAAAGGTTTTACACTTGCAGAAGTTGTTTTAACATTGACACTTGTCGGGGTAATTGCTGCTATAACAATCCCCACCATGATTCATGAAACAAACAAAAAGGCAACTATAGAACAGTTGAAAAAGTCCGCTTCAACATTAAACCAGGCTATATACAACGCCACCATTACAAACGGCACTGTTATGAGCTGGAATTGGAGCTCTAAAGATAATGTTTTAGAAATTATGCAAAGGGTAATCTCTCCAAGGCTTAACGTCGGTTTCAACTGCAGTGGGGATGTCACCGGCATAAATGCTCAATGTACATACCCGATTAGAGGCATTGGCGACACTGAAATTGCAAACGAAAGTTTTGAAGCAAAATCAAGGGTAATTTTAAACGACGGTTCTATGATTGCATTTTCAAAAGGCTTTGTTTCACAAACAGAAGTAGATGACGCCAAACAAGATGACACAGGCGAAGCAAACAAAACCGGAAGCGATTGCACCTGGGGCGGAAACCCAAAAGCAGTTTGCGGCATTTTTATGGTTGATGTGAACGGAAGCAAAAAACCGAATATGGTAGGAAAAGACGTATTTTTCTATTCATTAAATCTTAGCGGCGCCGTTCTTCCATATGGCGCAGAGCAAGGCGAAGAATTTGTCGATACGCAATGCGGCGAAGGCGGAGATGGCTCAACCTGTGCTGCAAAACTTGCAAAAGACGGCTGGGATGTTTGCTATACAGGCTGTGAACACCCCTACCCGGTTAAGTTTTAATAAAACTTAATATTCATCAAAAATATTTATGGTATGCTGTGTGTTAATGAATGAAAATATTCTTAACAAAATATTTGATGAAATAAACAATTCTAAAAAAATTCTCATCGTATCCCACGTAAACCCGGACGGTGATACTTTAGGCACAATGTGTGCTCTGAAATTATATTTAAAAGACAAAGCCGATACTTTAGTTCAAACATCGGCTTCTGTCGGCATTCCTGACACTTACAAATTTTTGCCGCAAATTGCATTAAGCAGAAATCTGGATAACGTTCAAAACGTCTACGACCTTGTAATTACAGTTGATGTGGCTTCAATAGATAGAATAACAGGAAATGCAAGAAATATTTTTGATAATGTAAAAATGACAATAAATATTGATCACCACAAAACAAACAATGGCTATGCAAAGCTAAATTGGGTGGTTGGCAACGCTTCAAGTGCGGGCGAAGTATTGTATGACATTTTTAAATCAAAAAATATTCTCGTTTCAAAAGAAATGGCAGATTGCCTCTATGTTTCAATTTTAACGGACACAGGCGGGTTTAGATATGAAAACACAAGTTCAAAAACTTTAAAAATCGCGTCAGAACTAATAGAATTGGGCGCAAATAATGCAGATTTAGCCAAAAAATGTTATAACAACAAACCAAAGAATATGATTTTATTCCAATCTGCTGTTATTTCAAAGACAAAATTTCTCTTCAATAATAAGGTTGCAATTGCAGCAATTTCACAAGAAGATTACAAAAAATTTGACGCTAAAAATGAATATACAGAAGGTATTGCAGAAACTTTAAGAACCATAAAATCGGTAGAAATTTCTGCTGTTTTAAAGGAAAACGACAACGGACACACAAAAGTGAGTCTTCGAAGCGACAATGTTGATGTGTGCGAAGTTGTCAAAAAATTTAACGGAGGGGGACACATCCATGCGGCAGGCTGCACGATTAAGGCTTCTATAAATCAGGCGGCAGAGCTTTTGGTGTGCGAGATTGAGAAATGTTTAAACTTATAAAAGAATATTTTTTCAACCTTATAGACAGCATTATTCACGAAGATTTTCCGAATGCTGCAGCTGAAATGGCCTATATGTTTGTAATAGGTATATTTCCTTTTATGCTTTTTTTAACAGCCGTTTTTGGATGGCTCGGGAAAAAATTTTTTATGGGAAAACTCCTTGCAGCCCTTGCAACCGTAGCCCCTGCAGATGTTATCAATATGATAAATTCTGTTTTAAAAGAGGTTAACCTTTTTCAAAACGGCGGGCTTATAGGTATTGCAGGCTTTTTTGTAACACTTTTTCTTGCTTCAAACGCAATCGCTGTTATTATTAAAGGCTTAAACCGTGCAAACAAAATCCAGGAAAACAGATCATTCATCCACGTTCGGCTTTTATCAATCTTAATGGTCGTTGTAAACACGTTTTTCCTCTTTATTTCAATAAACCTGATTATCTTCGGCAAAGTAATTTTATACGTAATTTCAGCTTATATGCACCTTCCTTCTGAGGTTGTAAACACAATTCTTATTTCAAGATGGCCCATCGCTTTTATTTTGCTCTTCATCCTTGCAATGATAAACTATTATGTCCTTCCTGCAAGGGATTTCTCGCTCAAACGGAAAAGCATAGTCCCAGGCGCCCTTTTCTTCTGCATTTTTTGGCTTTTGGGAAGCTGGCTTTTTTCGCTTTATGTAAACGAACTTGGAACATATAACAGGGTTTATGGCACAATCGGAACCTTCGCCATTCTTATGGTTTGGCTATATTACACATCGATTATTATGCTAATAGGCGGAGAAATTAACAACCAAACTCTAAGCAAACTGACCCAAAACACAGAAAATTCCGAAGATTCAGATTATATGTAAAATAATTTTCAATCTCTTTTAATACTACAGACGCACCTTTACAAAATGTTAAAATTATCATAGAATTGTTGAATGGTTGATTTTAATGCAGATTATGAAGTAATGGCATACAGTGTGGGTGATACAAAAGCCGGCACAAAAATGGGTAAGCTTCAACTTAGAAACGTTGAAGAAAATTCAACACTGAATTGTATTTTATGGGAAGAAACCCTAAACCGTTTAGACCCTAAACTTTTTAGGACAGGAAATGTTGTTAAAATTACAAACGCAAGTTTTAATGAAAAGTTTAACAACTGCCTTGTAAACAATATGGAACTCATTAAAGAAGCAGCTCTTGGAATTGATGAAAAAACAAGAGATGAACACTTTAAATATATCTTAGATGTCATTGAAAGCTTTAAAAATGAAGAACTTAAAAAGTTCGTAAAAAATGTTTGGCTTGAACATGAAGATTTAATTAAGGTTGCGCCTGCTGCAAAAATGATGCACCACAATTATTTAGGCGGCCTTATTCAACATATTTTTGAATGTCTTGGCTTTGCAGAGTGTGTTTTTCCTAAAATGCACAAAAAGATGAACAAAGATATTCTTTTTGCTGCCTGCATTTTGCATGACATAGGAAAAATATTTGAATATAAAATAGATTTTGAAACAGGCTTTGTTGAATATAACGAAGACTTTAAAAAAGACTGGATAAGCCACTCTCAATATGGCTTTTCGCTTTGTATGGCAAACAATCAGCAACAAATTGCAAAAATGATAGCCGCTCACCATGGAAGGGCCGATTGGGGCGCTATGATTGACCTTGGCGAAAAAGACTTAGAAAATTATTATTACATAGTTCACCATATTGATGATTTATCCGCAAAATTCGGCAAAATCTATATAAGCGATTTAGAAACAAAATAAAACTTATAAAGAGGAAGTTAATAAAATGAAAAAGAATATAATGGCAGGAGTTTTGGCACTTGTTTTGGCGTTTTTCGCCCTGCAGGCCAATGCTTATCAAATTAAAGCGGACGCACAAACAAAAAAAGTGCCCATGGGAACAAAGCTTGAACTTGAGGCTGCAAACACAATAACAACAGAAACTTTAAACGCGGGCGATATGTTTAGCGCCTATCTCATAAATGACATTATAAAAGACGGAGATGTTGTTCTTCCAAGAGGTACAATTATAAGAGGCAACTCAGCCAAAGTTATAAGACCAAAAATGCTCTCCCGCTCTGCAGTTTTATACTTAAACTTTGACCATATTGTAGCGCCGAACGGAAAACAAATTCCCTTAAAAGCCGGAATAAGTTCATATTTAAAACTTACTCAAGACGGCGGAATTGACGGCGGCGGCGGATATGGCGACGCTTTGGCTGAAAATTTGGATAAATCCGGTGAAATCATTAAAAAATCAGCCACTTGGGGTGTAAAATCAGGTGAAGAACTCTTTACAGGCGGAAAATACCTCGTAACCCCGATTGCCGCTGTGGGCGGAACCATCGCAGGTGTTGGCTACCTTGTAGGGGATAGCGTTATGGACCTTTTTAGAAAAGGCAAAAACGTTATAATCTTAAAAGGGCAGAGGTTTGAAATATTGTTGCTTGAATCAATTGATGTGCCTTTGTTCTAACATATTTGGCTGTTAAAACATACAAAACCGAATAAACAAGCACATATACAGGCATTTTATGAAAAACAAAATTTTAAACGACCTGAAAAATATTTTAATAAAAAATAATTTAAAATTATCCTCCGGAGAATCCTGCACAGGCGGACTTATAAGCTCATACCTTACAGACATTGACGGTGCTTCAAATTTCATTGAACAAAACTTTGTAACATATGCTCCAAAAGCAAAACAAAGGTTTTTAAACGTCAAAAAAGAAACCATTGAAAAACACTCTGTTGTAAGCAAAGAAGTCGCACTTCAAATGGCAGAGGGGCTTTTAGAATATGCAGATGTTTCTATATCCACAACAGGGTACTCAGGGCCCACAGGAGGGGACGATAAAAACCCTGTTGGCACTGTGTTTATAGGAGTTGGCCTTAAAAAAGACGGTAAAATTATTACGGATTTTATCAGATATGTTTCAAAATTTAACACACGTTGTGAAATTAAAGAAGATTTTGCAACCGCAGCCCTTGAACAATTGTTAAGTTTTTTAAAGAAACATGTATAATTTTTCATAATAATTCTTTATAATATTTCTAAATAATGGCAATTTTTTTTATTCATCTGTTTTATAGATGTGTAACCTAGTTGAAAGGAACGAAAAATATGACATCGCCCTTCGAGCAAGCAGGATTTACAACCTACAGACTCCCCCAGGCGGCACAAGCACCGACTTTTGTGGCAAACCCTGCTGCAACAGCGCCTGCTGCACAACCTGCTGCACCTGCAATACCCGCTGCCCCACAGGTTACACCTTCTGATACGTTCACCCCAAATATTAACAAAGATGAACTTAAAGAAGAATTAAGAAAAGAAATTTTAGATGAAATGAAGGCAGAAAAAGAGCTTGAAGAAAAAGAAAAAGCTGCCGAAGAAAAGAAAAAGAATAAATTAGGCCCAATTAAAAGGTTCAAAAGATTTATAGGAAATGTCAAAAAACTTGGTGTTACAATTGGCGAATACACAAAAGGCTTCTTTAAAGGCGCCTTTAAAGGCGGCGTTATAGGCGGGGCCGTTGGCGGCGGAATATACGCCCTTGGCAAATCCAAACTTCTAAACAATCCCGAAACGCTTGTAAATACACCTGTTATTGGAAAATTATTCAGGGGTGCAAAATTTGTAAGTGACCCAAGCGTTATTACAAATGCTATTCCTACCAAAATATTGAAAAATAAAGCCACTGCAATTGCCGTTGGCGGAACAATCCTTGCAGCCACTTTAATCCGCGCTCTTTGGAAAGCGTCATTAAACGCAAACGAAAAGAAAGCTTTGATTGAACACAAATACGAAAGCACGCCTACAATAAGAAAATAGTGCGGTCATATAAATTTCAGTTAAAACGGCAGCAAAGTTTTAAAAATATTTAGAAATATTAAGTTATTCTTCAAATTACTTAATCATTTCCCTTGCAAAATAAAATATAGTAAAATATTTGTGTGGAAATTTATTAAGTTTTATGAGTATTAAGAAGAACAAAAACCAGTTAATCATTTCTATATTAGTGGGGCTTGCAATTTTTGCCATCACTTATCAGTTTGTCATACGCCAACACGAAGAGCTTAAAGCACAAAAAGAAGAAATTCAAAAGCTTAAAAAAGGCATAGGTGTTGAAACAGCTCAAATTGATGAAAACACAACAATTTATGTTGTTGCAAAAAAAGACCTTGAAAAAGGCAGCAAAATTACCATCGATGATGTAGAGATGAAAGATTTAAACATGAAAGCAAGCGGTGCTTTCACAAACATAAAAAGTGTTATCGGGGTAACAATTTCTAAAGACATAAAGGCAGGAAACCCGATAATTTCAAGTGCTGTCGTTGCTTCAAAAGACAACGAGGACGAACCGGCACCCGGATTTAGAGCAGTAACCGCAACAGTCGCCGCAAATAGAATGGCACCTTTCATTGAAAGCGGGGCAAGACTTGATATTTACACTGCAAACAACACTATTCAGGCCACAAACGTGCGTGTAATAAAAGTTTTAGATTCAGGAAGCAAATCAAACAAACTTGTAATGTTTGAAATAAAAGAAGAAGACGTGGGCCCGTTCATTAACGGAATGACAACAGATAAGCTCATCCCCGTACAAAGAAACAGCTCCGACACTTCTGCGTATTCTTTTGCCTTTGATCCGTTCAAATATTCTTCCTACACCGTTTCAAGCGAAGATTTAAACGAAAATCTGGGCGCGCCGGCTTCAGAGGAAACCGAAGAAAACTATGTCCCGGTAAGTAATAAAAAAATGACCAGAGGGCAAACCGTTGAAATTATTCGGGGAAATGTAAAACAAACGTTGGATTTTTAATAAAATGAAAAATATATTAAGGTTAATAGTTTCTATATTTATTGTAACACAAGGGTTTAGCGCCACCCCGGGGTTTTGTTCTGAATTTCGTGATGTAAACCCGACAAGAATTATAGGAGAAATTCCCGTTGTAAATTCTGCCGCAAGCCCTTCAATGGCGCTTAAAAACGTTATTAAAGACAACAACAAAAAGCTTTACGGAATGGTTGGAAAATCCCAAATTTTAAATTTTGATTCAGGTATAAAAAGGGTTTCAATTGCAGACCCAAACCTGGCCGATGTTGTTGTCATTTCGCCAAAACAGCTCATTATAAACGGCAAAAAAGCCGGGAACACAAGCCTTATTTTTTGGGGAAACAATTCACCTGCGCCGGTTTTTTATAACCTTGCAATCCAACAGGACGCAGACAGCTTTTTGGAAGCAGTAAATTATATTGCCCCAAATGAAGATATAACAATCATTTTCAACAACACAGGCGCTGTAATGAGCGGCTATATCTCTTCTTCAAGCATAAAAGAGCAAATTCAAAGCCTGGCAAAAGCTTATGATATAAAATTAACAGACATAACAGAAAGCCCGACAAAACAGGTGCTTTTAGAGGTTCGCGTAACAGAAATTTCTAAAAACTTTACAAGAAATTTAGGGATTGAACTCGGTTACGGTAAAAATGCTTCAGGCCTTAGCGAGTTCTTAACAAACTGGGCTGGAACACACCCCGGGGCCAATATAAGCCAAATATTCTCAAGCAGCGGGTTTAACTATTATTTATTTAACAAAAGTTCAAAATTCTCTGCCACAGTTAACGCTGCAGAACAAAAGGGCGATATTAAAATCCTTGCGGAACCAAAACTTTTGGCTGTAAATAACGAAGAAGCAAGCTTTAATGTTGGTAATGAAGTTCCTGTGCCTTCTGAAATCGGAAACTATGGAAACATTTCATACGATTTTAAAGAAACCGGCGTAATTTTAAAATTCAAACCCACAATTATGGAAAAAACAGGCAGAGTTCGTCTGAAATTAAGCCCTGAGGTGTCTGAAATTGACCGCTCCGCAGGAATTGTAACGGGCGATATGACAGCTGTACCCGGGTTTAAAACAAGAAGGGTAGACACCACAGTTGAACTTATGGACGGCGAAACCCTTGTTATAGCAGGGCTTTTAACAAACACTGCAACAAAAAATAAAACCCAGGTGCCGGGCCTTGGAAATATTCCAATATTAGGTGTATTGTTTAGAAACTCAGAAGATGTTACAAATGATTCAGAGCTTGTAATATTCATCACACCGAAAATTGTGGATAATATGACCCAGGCAGAAAATATTTAAGGTAAAAAGCAAATATGGGAATAAAAATAGATACCGTTGTAATAGATCCTGAAAATAACTCAAGAGAGCTTATTTTAAATTATCTTGCCCAAATCGAAGATATAAATATAACCCAGGAATTTAACGACGTTTTAACCGCAATGAATTTTATAACAGACAGCAGACCAAACTTAATCATTGTGGATATTTCCCAAAAAACCCAAATGGCGCTTGATATTATCGTTAAAATTTCAAACACCTTAAAAAATTCTAAAATTATCGTGCTTTCATATGATATGAGCCCAGAAATTGTAATTAAGGCTCTTCGTGCAGGCGCAAGGGAATTTCTTGTAAAGCCCTTAATTGAAGCAGATTTTGTAATGGCCGTTGAAAAATTAAAAGATTTAATTTTAGGAAACATAAACGACACTACAAAATGTAAAGTTATTACAACCTTTTCAAACAAAGGCGGTATCGGAAAAACAGCAATAGCAACAAATTTGGCTGTTGAAATTGCAAATATGACAAAAGAGCGCGTTGCCCTTGTAGATTTAAACATGCAAATGGGCGATGTCACAACGTTTTTAGACCTTAACCCGTCTTTTGACACAGCCTATGTAATAAATAACCTGGAAAGAATTGATGAAGGCTTTTTGTTATCGACCCTTGAAAAATACAACAACTCAAGCCTTTATGTCCTTGCAGACCCGCCGGATTTAGAGCAGGCAGAGGTTATAACGTCAGAAAACATCACAACTTTGATAAACATATTAAGAAACGTTTTTTCATACATTATTATTGACACAACAGCAAGTTTTGACGGCAAAACAATCACTGCCCTTGATAATTCAGACCTTGTATTGTTAATTACAATCATAAACCTTCCTTCCGTTAGAAATTGCCAAAGATGTTTTGACCTGTTTAAACGCCTTGGCTATACAAAGGATAAAATTAAAATAATTGTAAACCGTTATATGGAAAATGAAGAAATAAAGGTGGAAGATGTTGAAGAGGTGCTGGGACACCCCGTATACTTTAAAATTCCAAATAACTATTTCACAATAATTAATTCCATAAACAAAGGTTTGCCGGTTTGTGAAATTAACCCGCATTCAAACATAGCAAAAAGCTTTAGAGAGCTTGCTGCCTTGCTTTCTGATAATTTCACATATACAAACAACCAAAAACCGCAAACAAGAGAAAAGGCTTTCAACCTTTTAGACATTTTTAAGAAAAAGGAGGAAAACTAGTTGTCTTTAAAGGATAGGCTTAATTCAACACAAGGAAGTAATCAGGCGTCTAAAAAATCTGACGCCGGTTTTATAGATACGCCTTTAAGCGAAGAGTTTTCAGCGCTTAAAGAAAAACTTCACGCACTTTTAATTGAAAAAGTAAACTCCACCCCAAGCTGGTCAACATACAACGATGATGAGCAAAAAGAACTCATTCGCCAATTTATTGAAGGACAGTTAAACACAAATTTTCACTCTGTTCCTTTGAATAAATCCGAACGCGATAAAATTATAAGAGAAATTATTCAGGAAGCAAAAGGGTTTGGGCCTTTAGACCCACTATTAGAAGACCCTACAATTAGTGATATTTTGGTAAACGGTGCAAAAAATGTTTATGTTGAAAAAAACGGCAAACTTTACCGCACATCCATTGTTTTTAAAGACAATAACCACCTTAAAAATATAATTGAGAGAATAGTTTCAAAAATCGGAAGAAGAATTGACGAAAAATCTCCGATGGTAGACGCCAGGCTTCCTGACGGCTCCCGTGTAAACGCAATTATTCCGCCCCTTGCAATAGACGGGCCTTCTCTTTCAATAAGAAGATTTAAAGCAGACGCAGGAACTATGGATTCCCTTCTTCGCTGGGGCTCCATCAGTAAAGAAATGGCCGAAGTTTTAGAGGCCGCCGTTGCCGCACGCTGTAACATTGTAATTTCAGGCGGAACAGGCGCCGGTAAAACAACGCTTTTAAACAGTTTATCAGCTAAAATCCCATCAGGCGAACGTATAATTACAATTGAAGACTCGGCAGAATTGAGCCTTCAAAAAGACCACATCGTGCGCCTTGAAACAAGGCCGCCAAACATTGAAGGCGAAGGCGAAATCACAGCAAGAGATTTAGTTATAAACTCGCTCCGTATGCGCCCTGATAGGATAATCATCGGGGAATGCCGCGGCGCGGAAACTCTTGATATGCTTCAGGCCATGAATACAGGCCATGACGGCTCTTTAACAACACTTCACGCTAATTCACCACGCGACGCCCTGTCCCGTCTTGAAACAATGGTTATGTATTCTGGAATTGACCTTCCTGAAAGGAACATCAAAAACCAGATAGCTTCTGCCATAAATATAATCATCCAGGCTTCAAGGCTGCAGGATGGTTCCAGAAAAGTAACAAAAGTGTCTGAAATTGTCGGCATGGAAGAAAATGTTATCACAATGCAAGACATTTTTGTTTGGGAACAAACCGGCACCGGAAACAAAGTGGTTATGGGAATGCACACTTCAACCGGCGTTCGGCCAAAATTTGTTGATAAAATTAAAGCTATGGGCGGAGAAATTAATTTCCAATATTTTGATAAAAACTACCGCCATACATATTTAACAAAAACAATCCCCGGTGGAATTCAAAGCACAAGCACGCCCAAAGACCCAAGACTTGTTCAAAGGCAAGATTCCGCCCAAAACAAAAGAACAGCACATCCTGATTTAGATATATTAAGAAGGCTGAAAAGATGACACCTTTTTTGGTTTCGGCCATACTTGGCGTTTTATACTTTATATTTGTTGCAAACCTTTATCAGGTGCGAATTCCAAGGTCACCTGAAATTGAAAAGCGCCTTGAACACATAAAAAAGAGCAATGAACAGCAAAATAACGTCATCGCGCCGGATTTTATAACAATCGGAAACGAATTTAAATTCGGTTTTTTAGGGAAATATCTGAAAAATTTTAAACCTGCAGAATATTTAAAAGACCAGCTTTACTTTGCGGGGCTTGATATTCAGGTGGACGTTTTTATTTTGGTTTCCGCACTTTTTTGCCTGCCCTGTCTTATTATTGCTGCGCTTACAACACCGTATTTTCTTTTATTCAGCATACTTTCAGCTTTCATTCCCTTATTCATCGTAAAATTTTTAATCATGAAAAGAACAAATCTTTTTACACAACAGTTCCCGGAAGCCCTGGATTTGCTTTCAAGTTCTCTTCGTGCGGGACATTCTCTATACAGTGCATTTGATGTCATTGTTAAAGAAATGCCTGCACCTATAAATCAGGTTTTTAAAAACACCGTGGATGAAATTTCATTCGGTATAGACACAAAAGACGCCATAATGTCTTTAACACGCGTTATGCCGTTTAGTATGGATTTAAAATTCTTCACAACAGCCGTTCTTCTTCAAAGAGAGGTCGGCGGAAACCTTGCAAAAGTTTTGGACGGACTTTCTGTTACAATCCGGGAAAGATTTAAAATGCTTGGACAATTAAAGGCACAAACTTCCCAATCTAAATTTTCAGGGATTATCTTAACCCTTGTTCCGCCTTTGATTTCGCTTGTATTGTTTTTCATCTCCCCCGGGTATATGGACCCTCTTTTACACACACCCGAAGGAAATATCGCCGTTGCAGCTGCGGTCGGTCTGCTTGCGTTAGGCATTTTTTGTATAGTTAAAATTTTATCAATTGAAATTTAGGAAAAATCTATGAACTATATTGTAATACCCGCTCTTTTTGCCGTTTGGGCCGCATATATAACCTACATCTTTATTGAAAAAGAAGAAAGTTTTTTAAGGGTGAGGATTAAAAATGCGGGAAAAAAATATAAAACAAGCTCAAGAAAGCTTTTTGACAATATTTTAGAAGCCCTAAAACCCTTAACTGCAGGCAATATTAAAAATATTCAGGTCAAAAACAAAATAAAAGAGCTTCTTGTACGTGTTGGCGCGCCGTCTTCAGAAGACGACATTCTTGATTTTGAAAACAAAAGGCTCATGTTTGTTTTATTTGTGTTTATTGGCTGCGTTGTAGTACTCACAATCTTTAGAACTCTTGCAGCAGTTTCTGTTACGTTTATGGCGCTTTATTTTGCATATAAATTTCCTGAAATGAAACTTAAAAAAATCATAAAAGCAAGAGAAAAAGATTTTGAAAAACATTTCCCGGACTCAATTGATATGCTTTCTGTCTGCGTGGAAGCGGGCCTTGGGCTTGATAGCGCAATTGAACGCGTAGGGAAAGAATTTCAAGCCTTTTCGCCCACAATAGGGTATGAATATATAAGGCTCTCTCAAGACGTGGCCTCCGGTCTTCCAAGGCATGAAGCGCTTAAAAACCTTACAAAAAGGATAAGATGTAAAGACCTGCAATCCTTTGTTGCTCTTTTAATACAGTCTGAAACCCTTGGTACAGGAATTGCACAGCCTCTTGCCGTATATTGTGACACCTTAAGAAACAGAAAAAAACAAAGAGTGGAAGAGCTTGTGCAGACATCTTCCGCTAAAATGACCATTCCAATGGTTTTATTCCTTCTGCCTGCAATGTTTATTGTAATTTTATATCCTTCTGTTATAAAACTTTTAGACGCCCTAAAAACAATGTAGACAAGGGTTTTAACAGTTTTGCCAAAAATCCGCCTAAATAAAAGAAAAATATGAAAAAAGTTTATGAAAAATTTATGAAAAAGTGCTTTGCCCTTGCAAAAAAGGGGGATACTCTTCCAAACCCAATGGTGGGGTGTATTTTAGCAGATGAAAACGGAAATATTATCGCAGACGGATACCATAGAAAATGCGGCGAAAACCACGCAGAGCGCGACACTTTGTTAAAAATTGAAGGCAGGTGCCCAAAAAACACAACTCTTTATGTAAACCTTGAACCTTGTTCGCATTTTGGAAAAACCCCTCCCTGCGCGGATTTAATCATAGAAAAAGGGGTTAAAAAAGTTGTAATCGGGATGGAAGATGTAAACCCGATTGTTAAAGGAAGGGGAATTAAAAAGCTTCAAAACGCAGGAATTGAAGTTGTTTCAGGGGTTCTTGAAAATAAAGCCAAAGAATTAAACAAGATTTTTATCAAAAATATGGTTAAAAAAAAGCCATACGTTTTAATTAAAACAGCAACCACACTTGATTCAAAAATTGCCCTTCAAAACGGGGTTTCAAAATGGATAACGGATGATTATTCAAGACAAATTGTAATGAAACTTAGAAACCAATATCAGGCAATAATGACAGGCTCCGGCACAGTTTTAGCGGACAACCCAAGCTTAACCGCACGAATTAAAAACGGAAAAAACCCCGTGCGGATTATTATAGACAGAGTAGGAAAAATTCCGCTTGAATATAATGTTTTTAAAGAAAATACGGAAAAAATTTATCTTGTAACAAACTCTGAAAAAAAATACCCAAGCCACATTCAAAAAATTAATTTTGAAGGCTTTAGCGCGCTTTTTAAAACGCTTTATTCCCTTGGGATATATAATGTGTTAGTTGAGGCCGGGGCGGGCTTAAATTCTGCTTTAATTGCTGCAGGTGAAGCTGATGAAATTTATAATTTTATTGCCCCTAAAATTTTTGGCGGCGGAAAAGATTTTGTTCAAGGGTTTGATTTTGAGAAAATAGAAAATGCTGTGCACCTAAAGGATTTAAAGGTTAAAAAACTTAAAAATGATGTTTTAATTACTGGAAAATTCCTGTATGATAAAGAAAATGAGGATTAAAAGATGAAAATATTGGTAATTAACGGCCCAAACCTTAATATGCTTGGAAAAAGGGAACCTGAAATATACGGAACCACAACAATTGAAGAAATTGAAAAAGCGCTTGTTGATTACGCACACAGCTTTAGCGCAGTTGAGCTTGAATTTTTCCAATCTAACCATGAGGGAGAAATTGTTGAAAAAATCCAAAGCGCACTCAACATGTTTGATGGCATTTTAATAAACCCCGCAGCATACACCCACACATCCGTTGCAATCGGAGACGCAATCAAGGCTGTAAATCTTCCTTGCGTTGAAATTCATCTTTCAAACATCCAATCAAGGGAAGAATTTAGAAAAAATTCATTCACAGCCCCCGCTTGTATCGGGCAAATTGCAGGTTTTGGCAAAAATAGTTATCTTGCTGCCCTTTTTTGCCTTGTAAAACATATAGAAAGCCTCTAAACAAGCTGTGTGTGGCAAAATGAACAAAGAAGAAGTATTTTTAAATATAATCTCAAAAACCCTTGGCGACTCAAGCTTTTTAGGGGATGATTGTGCATATTTAAAAGAATATAACCTTGCAGTGTCTTCTGATACGCTTGTTGAAGATGTACATTTCAGGCTTAAACCCAATGTTGGCGCCATTTCACCATATTCTCTAGGGAAAAAAGCTCTTCTTGTAAATATAAGCGATATTTTAGCAGCAGGCGCAAAGCCTGAATATTTAACCGTTTCGCTTTCAGGAAACTTAAACACGGATTTTATTGAAGAATTCTATAAGGGCATAAACGACACCTGTGAAAAACATAATTTAAAAGTGATTGGCGGAGATTTAACCGGCGGAGAAAAAATTTCAATCTCGATTACAATTTTTGGAAACACAAAAAACAGAACTGTTTCGTCCCGTGCCGCCGCAAAAGAAGGGTATGTCGTGCTTTTGGCAGGTGAACACGGCTCAAGCGCAGTCGGGCTTTCAATTTTAAACACCGCAGGCTGTGACACCTTCCTTACCAAGGAAACATTCAAAAACGACTTTATAAAAGCCCATATTGAGCCTGAATTATACCCTAAAATCAGTGAAATCATCTCAACAAAAGCAAAACATCCATATGCTATGATGGATACATCAGACGGGCTTTATGACGCGATGAAAAAAATTTCTTTGGCTTCAAATGTCGGCTTTAATGTGGATTATGATAAAATTCCAAAAAAATGCGTCACACTTAACGATGACACAATAGTTCCGGATTTTAACACCGTTCTTTTTGGCGGAGAAGACTACGGTCTTTTAATTTGTGTTCACAATGAAGATTTTAAAATTTTTGGGGCAGAAATTAAATCCCTTGGCGCGGTTGAAATGGGCACAGTTACAAAAACACAAGAAAAAGCGCAAGAAAACAAGATTTTAATTAATAATAAGGAAATAAATAAGGATTTAAGGTTTGAACACTTTGAATGACACAAAAAACACTAACTTTAAGGCAAAAATATCGGCAATAATCACGGCTGGCGGCACATCAAGCCGTTTTGGCTCAAACAAATTGCTTGAAAATATCGAAATAAACGGGGTTAAAACATCTGTAATTTCTGCCACGGTTCAAAAATTTCTTCCTTTTTGCGATGAAATTATAATTCCTTGCCACAATGACATTAAAGAATATATTGAAACCTGCTTTAAAAACGATAAAATAGGCTTTGCAGCCTTTGGTGAAACCCGTCAAAAATCTGTATTTAACGGGCTTTTAGAGCTTGAAAAATCCAACAATCCACCTGATATTGTTTTAATTCACGATGGCGCAAGACCTTTTATTGAGCCTGATACAATTAAACAAACGATTGAAAAATTGAAAACCCACAAAGGGGTGTGTGTTGGGGTTTATGCGGTTGACACAATAAAAATAACCGATGTTAGCGGAAACATTTTAAAAACAATTGACAGAAACACGGTTTTTCAAGCCCAAACCCCGCAAGGATTTGATTTTAAAACAATTTTAGAAGCGCACAAAAAACTAAAAAATGAAAATTTTACAGATGATTCAAGCATGCTTGAAGCTTTAAATATCCCTGTTTTTGCCCTAAAAGGCACTATTTCAAACAAAAAAATAACCTTCAAGGAAGACCTTACACTATAACAAACCTTTAAATTGTGCTTTCTTCAATTTTTAATAATTCATCATTTGCAGGTTCAAAATCAGGGTTCAAAGATATGCAGTGTTTCATATTCGCCCTGGCAGATTCCCTGTTTCCAAGCGCCATTTCCATAACCCCTGTGAAATAATAATATTTGTAGTTAAAATTATTCACAAAAGATATCATATACAAAAAGTTTTCCATGGGCTTTTGCTTTTTGCTTTGGTTTAAATATGCAAGATATTCGCCCCAAGAACTTTCGTATAAAAGGTTTATCGCCAAAGATTTCATCAAATATTCACGCTTTTGTTTGATGTCGTTTTTTAAAACGCCTGTTGAAACTATATAATATTCATAAAAAAGGTTTTTTGAATTCGGGAGTGCATTTATCTGTTTTTCAAGCTTTGCCAGGTTTTTTTCATTCCCCGGCACATTTTTATATGCTATTTGAAGCTTCAGTAAATTTATTGAATTTGTCTTGTCTGTTTTAATTGCCTTTTTATAGTATTCTATAGCCTTTTGTTTTTCTCCTTCAATAAAATAAATATCCCCAAGGCCGGATAATGTCGGCCCGTAGTTTTTATTTAAATCAAAGCTTTGAAGGAAATTTTTCTTTGCAAGGTCAACCTTTCCTGTGTTTAATTGACTTTGCGCCTGCAGGGTTAAAATTTTATAATTATTTTTATTAAAATTCAAAATATTTTGGCATTCGTTAATCACCTTGTAATAATTACCTCTAAGGTAATTTGCGGTAATTAAATGAAATTTCTTATCATTTTCATTGCCTGATAAGTTTGCAACAATTTCTTCTTTTTGAATTAAGAATTTATTTTTAAATTCCGGGGTTAAAATTTCAGAGTTTTCATATTTTTCAATAAATTTAAGCGCCTCTTTGTGCTTGCCTGCACGGTTTAACACCTCTGCCTTATAGCTTAAATAATTTGAATTTTCAGGATTTTTTTTAATTGCAGTATCAATAAACATTAATGCCTGTTGATATTGTCTGCTCTCTAAAAGCGCCTGCGCCATAACAAAATTTGCATAGTCTGATTTTTCCATCAGGCTTGTTTTTTTACTTAAATCAAACGCTGTTTCTTCGGGTGTATTATCAAAATAAATTGAAGCATAGGCCTTTGCAAGGTAAATTTCTTCCCCTTTTTCAAGGTCGTAGCTGTCTTTGTAGCTTTTTTTAAGGTTTTCTGTCTGGCTTGCAAAATACATCTGGTTTTTAATCTTTGAAATTGCAACATCTCCAAGTGTGAAAAACCCGATTTCATACATTGATTTTGCAAAAACAAAAAGTGCAACGTCATTATCAAGCTCTGAAACTATTTTAGAATAATCATTATACGCAAGGGAAACGTTTCCTTGGTTAAAACGTCTTGTTGTGTCTATATATTCCTGCTTTTGCCTTGTTTTCTCATCCGCGCTTTCATATTCGCTCTTTGAATCTCCGTCAAGGTTTAAAAAAGTGTCCACAACTGTGATTAAATTAAAAGCCTTCGGCTGAGGTTCAACAGAATATGCGGGTGCTTGAAAACAGGATAAAAAAGCACAGCAAAAAGCACACAAAAACAGGCTTTTTGCTTTTTTAAACTTATTTAATTTTCTCTTTTTTATTGTCATTCTTTTGTTTTGTCCGCCCCGTTTTATGTGCTGTGTTTTGGGTTTAATATTATTCTTCTTCAGTATAATATTTTAAAAATGCTGATATAAACCTTTCTTCTTCCTGTGTTAATTCTCTTTCTGTATGTTCCACAAGAAGGGTGTATAAATCAAGAAGAGTGTATTTGCTTAACGTTACCTTGTCGTTCATATCTAAAATTTTTGAATCTGTTATCATAACATTTATGATTTTATCGGCCTCAATAGATAAAAACGCGTCAGTCATTTTTTTGTCAAAGTGCGTGCCTGTATCTTTAATTAAAATTCCAATTGCTTTTTCAATCGGCATTTTAGACCTGTAGTGTCTTTTTGATGTAATTGCGTCAAATACATCAGACACGGCGAGCATTCTTCCCCCAAGAGGAATGTTTTCACCTTTTAATTTTCTAAAATACCCTGAACCATCAAATTTTTCATGATGAGATGAGGCAATACGCGCAACGTCTTTATATTCATTTGAAAAATAGATTTTAGATAAGATATCATAGGTAATTTGAACATGCTGTTGAATGTGTGCATATTCTTCATCTGTTAATTTTCCTTCTTTTTGAAGAACAGAATCCCTTATCCCGATTTTTCCAATGTCATGCAACAAAGACGCCTGTCTTATCACTTCTTTTTGCTTATCGTCAAAGTTCAATTTGTCGCAAATAAGCATTGTATACATAGTAACCCTTTTTGAATGACCGGATGTAATTTTGTCCCGGGCGTCAATTGAGGCTGAAAGCGTATCTACAAAGCTTGATAAAAGCATTTTTTGATCTTCAATAAACTGTTTTTGTTTATTAAAAAGAGTGGCGTTTTCAAGGGCAATTCCTGCAGATGAACCTATTGCAATCAATAAATCTTCATCTTTTTCTGTAAAGTGTCCGTCTTTTTTGTTTAAAACCTGGAATACGCCCACAATTTCATGGCTCATATTCCTAATTGGCATACAAAGAATACTTGTTGTTTTATAGCCTGTTTGATTGTCTATTTCTTTATTAAACCTTGAATCTTTATACGCTTCTTTAATATTCACGGTTTCGCCCGTGGTTGCAACATGTCCTGCAAGGCCAAGGCTTGAATCAAACCTGATTTCTTTTGTGTTCATGCCAAGCGCAACTTTGGACCACAATTCTCTTTTTTCTTCATCCAAAAGAAAAACCGTACACCTGTCTGCATTTAGTGCAAGCTTAATTTCCTGCGCAATAATTGTCAAAAGATTGTCTAAATTTGTTTCAAGTGCTATAGTTCTTCCAACCTTTAAAAGCGCAATTAAAGGGTCTTCGCCGTGCTGCTCCGGAATAAAACTTGGTTTTTCGGTTGAAATTATTTTCTTTTTGTTTAATTTTTGAATTTTGTCTTCAATTTCAGAAATTTTTTCATCAAAATCATACTCTTCCATTATGGTAAGGTTTAAAGCCCTTCTTATGAGTTCAAGAGAAACATCATAATTTCCCTCTTCAAACTCAATTAAGCCCATAAAGAAATTGTTGATTTTTTGTGCAAAATAAGAGTGCGAGGAAGCTGCCAAATATTTCGCGTCATTTAAAATAGCAAGGGTTTTATAATAGCTTAATTTATTGGTTTTATAGTTTATATACCCAAACATAGACATTGAAAAAGACACTAAATCAAACGCCTTAATTGCAATTGACACCTTTCTTAAATTATCAATGTCAAAAACGTTCGGCCGTTTATTGCCTTCTAAAATATCGTTAAACAAGGATATTAATTTATCCTTAACTTCGATATAGCTATTCTCCGTATTTATCGCGTTGTTCAAAATAACCCTTCCTAATATTTAGAATTATACTATATGTTTCAACTAAATAAAATAAAACATATTGTGTATTTTACAATTATTATTTTAGGGTTTCTTGCAAGGAGTTATATTTTTTAGCTTCAATAATCACCATAAGGCAAGATATATCAGCAGGTTTCACCCCGCCAATCCTTAGCGCCTGGCCTAAAGTTTTTGGCCTGATTTTTGTTAAAATTTCTCTTGTTTCGGTTGAAATTTGTTTTAAATCTGTATAATCAATGTCTTCAGGAATTTTTATTTTTTCAAGTTTGTCCGCAGAATTCACTTGTTCTTCCTGACGTTTGATATATCCGTCATATTTTATTAAAATTTCAGCCTCTTCTAAAACTTCTTTTATAAAATATTTATCTTCAGGGCTTTTTTGAACACAAACAGGCTCATAATTAAGCTCATAAAGCACTTTAAAATCAACGTTTGGCCTTTTAATAAGCTGATATGCGCTTTGTCCGACATCTAAATTTTCCCCGAATTTTGCCATAATTTCCTTGTTTTCAGGTGTCGGGGAGATTTTTGTGTTTCTTAAGTTTTCAATTTCTTTTTCAATTATATCTTTTTTATCCAAAAATCTTTGATAATTTTCTTCTTTAACAAGCCCGATTTTTTTACCCAACTCCATCAGGCGAAAATCCGCATTGTCCTGCCTTAAAATAAGCCTGTATTCACTCCTCGATGTTAGCATTCTGTATGGTTCCAATAAATCTTTTGTAACCAAATCATCAATAAGTGTTCCTATATAGGAACTTGAACGTTCTAATTCAATTAAATCTTCATTGCCTGCATATTTTACAGCATTAATCCCTGCAATAAGCCCTTGGGCTGCCGCTTCTTCATACCCCGATGTGCCGTTTATCTGCCCTGCAAGAAATAACCCTTTAATTTTCTTTGTCATAAGGCTGTGGCTTAGTTCCACCGCAGGCACCGAATCATATTCAACCGCATATGCAGGCTTTATTACAGAAACGTTTTCTAAGCCGGGAAGCGATTGCAGCATTTGAATTTGAACTTCAATCGGCAAACTTGTTGAAAACCCCTGAACATAGGTTTCATAAGTGTCTGCACCTTCAGGTTCAATAAAAATATGGTGTGAAGGATTGTGTGCAAAGCGTACAACCTTATCTTCAATTGAAGGACAGTATCTTGGCCCAATTCCTGTTATCATCCCTTGATACATCGGGCTTTTATCCAAATTATCCTTAATTATTTTATGGGTTAGTTCATTTGTTTTTGTTAAATAACAAGGAACCATAGGTCTTATATGGTGGTTTTTCTTAAAAGAAAAGAAATTTAGACAACCTGAATAATATGGGTTATTATCCGGCTCATCCGGCGGCTGAATTATAAGTTTTGAATAGTCAATAGTTCTGTTATCAACCCTTGCAGGGGTTCCTGTTTTAAGTTTTTTCAAAGGAAGCCCAAGTTTTAACAAACTTTCAGACAATCCAATTGCAGCCTGTTCCCCAAGACGCCCTGCCCTAAAAGATTTTAGGCCTACATAAATTTTCCCCTCAAGGCTTGTTCCCGTAGTTAAAATAACGCTTTTTGCAAAATATTTAAGCCCAAGTTCATCTTCAACCCCAATAACCTTGTCATCTTCCGCCAGAAGCCCTGTTATTTGGGTCTGTTTCAGAGAAATATTTTCTTCACCCTCAATTATATTTCTCATAAAACTTTTGTATTCTTTTTTATCGGATTGTGCCCTTAAAGCTCGTACCGCAGGCCCTTTTGAAGAATTTAACATTTTAAACTGCATATAGGTGTTATCGGTTACATCCCCCATAACGCCGCCAAGTGCGTCAATTTCTCTTACAAGGTTTGACTTTGCAGGCCCGCCAACCGCAGGGTTACAGGGCATTAGGGCAATGTTATCCAAATTTAAAGATGTAAACAAAACCTTTGCGCCAAGTCTAGAGGCGGCAATTGCCGCCTCACAACCTGCATGTCCTGCACCAACCACTATTACATCATATTTATACAAAAGCGGTTTTCCTTTAACTATTTAAGAGCATTTAAAACATCAAGCGTGCAGTCTACGCCGCCTGTTACTCTTGAATCTTTCTTAATAATGATATCAAGTTTCTTTGCAACTCTTACTCTTTCAGCTGCTGCAACTACTTTTGCAGTAAGTTCTGCTTCGTATTTATTTCTTGTAACAGCGTAATCTTGTTGCTTTGCACGAACTTGTTTAACAGATTCATTTCTTATTGCTTTTCTTTCAGCGTCTGTTTTTGCAGTTGCAATTTTCTTATCTTGAGCTTCTGCATACGCTTTTATTGCTGCAACTTTTTTATCTAAAGCTTGTGTATATTGTTTTGCAAGCGGATAGCTTGTTGAAACTTTTGCATAATCAACATAGCCGATTCCTGCAGCAAAGCTTGCGTTTGCCCCTGCAAATACAAATAATGCCAAAAGTGCTGTCATAATTGCTTTTTTCATAAGTTTTTCTCCTTTTTATACGGGCGATTTTCACCCTGTTTTTATTTTTTAAACTATTATTTTCGCGCCCTCGTTTTCAACAGGAAGAGTATAAATTTGCGCGTTCACATTTATATTATTCCAGGTTGAAGACACAATTTCTTTTATCGCTTCAGTGTTTGTACCATCCTGAATAACTGCAACAGAAGGGCCTGCCCCTGCAAGAACACACCCTAAAACCCCTTCTGTATGTTTTAAATTATCCATAATTTGCTGCATTCCAGGAACAAGCTTTGTCCTGTAGGGCTGGTGTAATCTATCCTTTAGGGCAAGTTTTAATAATTCTTTATCATGCGTATGCACAGCTTGAACAAACATGGCTGAGTGCCTTAAATTATACACGGCGTCTTTCATTGGAACATCCGCCGGAAGGACACTTCTTGAAATCCCCGTAGAAAGTTCGTAATCAGGAATACAAATTGTCACAAGCCAATCTTCAGGCCAGGGAAGCTTTTTAGAAACAACAGAACCGTCTACTTCCCAATCAGATAAAACAACACCGCCCAAAATTGCAGGGGCAATATTATCCGGGTGTCCTTCAATTTCCGTTGCAATAGAAAGCAAAACTGCTTCATCCGCTGGCTTTCCAAGAAGCTCATTTGCCGCAATCAGCCCGCCCACAATAACAGAAGCAGATGAACCAAGGCCGCGCGCAACAGGTATCCCTGTTTTAATTGAAATTTTAAGCTCGTTTGGGCTTTGGCCTATGTAGTTATACAAAAGCTCTATCGCCTTATATACAATATTATTCTTGTCCCTTGGAATATTTTCAATATTTTCAAGGCCAAATTCATCAATAATATTTATCTCAATCCCGGAGCCCGGAAGTACTGTTTCTTCAATTGTAATAACATTATAAACAGGAAGCGCAAGCCCGAGGCAATCAAAGCCACACCCTAAGTTTGCAATTGTTGCAGGTATTTGAGCAGTTACTTTCATCTGAAAAAATCCTTATACCCTTGTTTTGCCCTTATTGCCTTACCTGAACAGGCATAATCAAACAAATATAGTTATTATCCTCTTCTTCACTTTCTGCTTCAGGTTTAAAGATAGAAGCAGAAAGGTTTGTAGACATTTCAACCTTTACATTTTTTGAATCCATATTCTTAAGGCTGTCTAGCACGTATCTGTAGTTAAATGCAATTAAAAGGTTTTCATAAGAATATTCTATATCAAGAAAATCCTTGCCTGAACCTGATTCAGGGGTGTCTGTACTGATTTCTAAACTGTTTTCATCAAAATTAAATTTAACAATATTTGTTCTTTCATTAACCATTACAGAAACTCTCTCAATTGCCTGGATAAGCTCTTCCCTTACAATTGATACAGTTTTTTCGTTTGTGGTTGGAATTAACTGTTGATACTTTGGATAAGTTCCTTCAATTAACCTTGATTGGAAAGTTACATCAGAAAATTCAAAAACAATTTTATTTCTCTTTACGATAAATTTAACAGACTCATCTTTTACCATAGAAATAATTCTTGAAACTTCAAGCAAAGTTCTTGCAGGGGAAATAAACATAATACTTTCACCCTTTGAATTAATTTCTTTTCTTGATCTGGTTAAGCGGTTGCCATCTGTTGCAACCATCTCCAATATGTTTGCATTTATATTAAAACAAACCCCTGAAAGTACACTTCCTGTTTCATTTTGCGCAGTTGAAAAAGCAGTTTGCTTAATTCCTTTATTCAAAAGCCCTGTGTTTATTTCAAACTCTTTATCTTCTTCGCTTTGCGCCACATCATCAAACACTTTTGGATATTCTTCAGCGCTTATTCCTATAAGTTCAAACTTTGTTTTTCCGCAAGAAATTGTTACAACATTTGTTTCATCATTCAATTTTAAAACAATCGGCTTATCTGGAAGTTTATTTGTAATTTCTTCCAAAGTCTTAGCAGAAAGAGTTATCTTTCCTTCAGATACAACTTCTGCTTTTAATTTAAAACTAATTGAAAGGTTTAAATCCGTTGCAAGGAACCTTACTCTGTCACTTGAAATTGTTTCGATTAAAATATTTGACAAAACAGGCTGCACCCCTTTTGATGATGTTATATTTTTTACAACCTTTATGCCGTTCAAAAATTCTTCTTTGTTTAAAACAATTTCCATTTTTTAAGATTTCCTTTTTTTAAACCTTCTATATTATAAAATATATTATATTATAAATAAAATAATAATATATAATAAGGGATTAAAAATTGTGCAAAACCCACCCCAAGGCTTGTCATTATTAACTTTTTCTCTGTGTAAATTCTGTTCAAAATTCTAAACTGTTTTTGACAAGGTGATACAA
The DNA here is from genome assembly GCA_910587375.1 of Candidatus Gastranaerophilales bacterium. GTDB lineage: Bacteria > Cyanobacteriota > Vampirovibrionia > Gastranaerophilales > Gastranaerophilaceae > MGBC122484. The sequence continues at coordinate 151,901 of CAJULR010000036.1, forward strand.
AAAACATTATTTATATTATTTTCTTTTAAAACTTTTATTATTTCATTTATTGTTGCCCCTGTAGTATAGATATCATCAATAATTAAAAAGGTTTTATCTTTATATTTATTAGACTCTTTTAAATTCATGCTAAAGGCCCCGGAAACGTTTTTAATTCTTTGTTTTGGCCCAAGTTTATATTGGGGCGTTGTATTTTTTGTTTTTAAAATAAGGTTTTTTGAATATGGTGCCCCTAAAAGGGTTGAAAACTCTTTTACAATCTCTAAAACGTTATTATATCCTCTTTGTCCGATGTTATTCTTGCTGGTTGGAACCGGCACTAATACTATGTTTTCAGGTTTTAATAAGGGTGCTTTGCACTCTTTTTTATAGGCTTCAATTTTTCTGTAATATTTAAATAAAATTTCCGCTAAAACCTTTGCCACATCTTTTTTATGGTTAAATTTTAATTTGTGAATTAACTGCCGCATTGTGCCTTCATAAATTGAGGCCGAATAAATTTCAACACCGTTACACACCCCTTGTGGAAAACCTGAAAAAATTTGCACAGTTTTTAAACAGTTTTTGCACAGGATATTACTATGTTTTGAACAGGCATTATTTTTTAGGGTATAAACCCCCTTGTTTTCAAGCGTGCAGCCGCAAATAATACAATTTTCCTTGTAAATTAAAGAAAAAATGCCCGAAACAAAAGCCTTTAATGGCGCCAAAATATAAAAGAAAAGCCTTTCTTTAAAAATTGAAAGGCTTTTGTAGAAATTTATCATATCACTATACTTTTTAAGACAACAATTTCAACTTAAACCAAACATAAAACAGTTTTAAAATTTGGCAAAATAATTTATCTATTTGCCGACAATTCCTGTTAAGGGCGAAGAAGCGCTTGCATATTGTTTTACAGGAATTCTTCCTGCTTCATATGCCGCACGGCCTGCCATAACCCCGTATTTAAAGGCTTCTGCCATTTTAACAGGGTCATCTGCCTTTGCAATTGCTGTGTTTATAAGGCAAAAATCAGCACCTTTTTCCATAACAAGGGAAGCGTCTGAAGGAACGCCGATTCCTGCGTCCACAACAACAGGAATGTTTGCCTGTTCAATAATAATCTTGATATTTTCCATAGTTACAACTCCCTGGCCTGAACCAATAGGGGAAGCCAAAGGCATAACTGTGGCACAGCCAATTTCTTCCAACCTTTTTGCTAAAATCGGGTCAGCGTTAATATAAGGAAGCACTGTAAAGCCTTCATCCACCAATATTTTTGCGGCTTCTAAGGTTGCAATCGGGTCAGGAAGCAAAAATTTCGGGTCGGGTATAACTTCAAGTTTTATCCAGTTGTTAATTCCCATTGCGCGCGAAAGCCTTGCAACACGGATGGCTTCTTCTGCCGTTGCACACCCTGCCGTGTTTGGAAGGAGCCAATATTTGTTTAAATCAATATTATCCATCAGCCCGACATGCCCCTGGAATTTTTCATCCACCCTTCTTATTGCAACGGTTACAATCTCTGCTCCGCTTGCAGCGTGAGCCTTTTTCATTGTTTCAAAATCGTCAAATTTTCCTGTCCCAACCATCAGACGGGAAGAAAATTCCTTATCCCCAATTTTAATTGTCATAACTCTTTCTCCTTTTGATATATAATAATTTTATGACAAAAAACCTAAAAAATGAAAATAAAATTGAGAAACCTGAATATTTAAGCACACTTGATTTTGATTATAACCTTCCTGAAGAACTAATTGCGCAATTTCCCTTGAAAAAGCGCGACACATCAAAAATGATGGTATTAAAAAGGGGTGAAAAAAAGGTTGAACATAAAATTTTTAGCGATTTTGTTGAATATTTAAACAAAGGGGATATTCTTGTTTTAAATAATACAAAAGTGCTTCCTGCAAGGCTTTTAGGACACAAAGAAACAGGAGCCAAAATTGAAATTTTTCTTTTACACCCGGCAGGTTCCGACAAAACTGACGGTGGCGAAAAAGCCTTATGGTATGCGCTTATAAGGAATTTAAAAAGGTTAAAAGAAGGGGATATTGTAGAAATTTCAAAAGAATTATCTATAAAACTTATCCAAAAGGGCAAAACACAGGCCTCGGGCCCGGATGAAAACCTTGTAGAACTTATATTTAAAGGCGAAAACCTGTCTTCTGTTCTTGAAAAATATGGTGAAATTCCGCTCCCGCCTTACATTCAAAGGGAAAATGTGCTGGAAGATAAAAACACATATCAAACCGTTTTTGCAAAAATTCCGGGAAGCGTTGCGGCGCCAACCGCAGGGCTCCATTTTACACCTGAAATACTTAGTAAAATTGAACAAAAAGGTGTAAAAATTGTGTATGTGACTTTAAATGTTGGGCTTGGAACGTTTTTGCCTGTAAAAGAAGACAACATTTTAAATCATAAAATGCACACAGAAAGCTTTGAAATCCCTGAAAATACGGCAAAAATAATCAATGAAACTCTTGAAAAAAAAACTGAGGGCGGCCCGGGGAATATTGTGTCTGTCGGAACCACGGTAACAAGGACACTTGAAGCAACATATAAAAAATACGGAAAAATTTTACCTATAAAAGATGAAACAGATATTTTTATATATCCCCCTTACGAATTTAAAGTTATAGACAAGCTTTTAACCAATTTTCACCTGCCAAAATCCACCCTTATAATGCTTGTTTCAGCACTTGCCGGAAGAGAATTTATTTTAGATTCATACAAAAAAGCCGTGGATGAAAAATACAGATTTTTCAGCTACGGCGATTGCATGTTTATTGATTTTTAAACAAACCCTGCAAATTCCCCAAGTAATGGATACATTAAGGGCTAATAATATGAAGGTTCCGGCTGTCTTGCTCTGTTTTCTTGAACAGGCACTGTGTTTTCTGCTCCTGGTTCATTGTTTCTTGCCTCTGAAACGCCTTCAAGTGCTCTTTTTGCAGCAGCTTCTACAGAAGATTCCGCAGGCTCCTGTTCTCTTTTTTCTTCTGTCACAGGTGCAGCTTGGTTTTCTGTGCTTGGAGAAAGTGCTCCATTTTCTTGTTGCACGTTTTGGCCTCCTGTTTCCTTTTCCATCGGGTTTTTAAAGATAATATCTATATCTTCGTTTGAAACAGCCATAGAGGTGTTCATTATAATTCCTTTGTACATATTTAATTCGTTTTCATCAAATGCTTTTTTGAGTCCTGAAAACATCATAGGAAAGCTTGTTCCGTAATAATCAGGGTCTGTGTCCCTTTTTGGATAGAAAAGGTCAGCAATTTTATTAAATCTTTCGTCATATCCTTTTATATAGGTTTTTATGGCTTCTTTATCCAGTCCTTCAAATTCTGAAGTTATAATTCTTGAAACAACAATTTCATAATATTTATGATATTCTTCAGTTGTCATTGATTGTTCAATGTTTATTTCCTGTTGGGTTTCAACTTTTTCTGATTCTTTAACATCCAATATTCTTTTTTCAAGCAACATCCCCGTGCCAAGGAGACCGAAAGAATATGCGAAAAACAGAAGGGTAAGGCATAAGGCCTTCATTAAATTTCCCATTTTTGTGGTTCCTCCATAAACCTTTTTGTTGTTAAATTTTACCCCCATTTTACACAGGAAAATGTGACATTAAAAGCAAAAACAAAATAAACCATACAAAAGGCGGAGGTAGAAAAAGAGTTTTCTTATTTTAAAAAAGAATTAAAATATGAGTATGAAAAAAATACTGATTGTAATATTTTTAATATTTCTATTCAATGTCCAAACCTCCAAACTTCAAACAAACGCCGAGGTTTTAAGGGGCGGTGCCTCCTATGATGAAATCCCAAAAGGCTTTTTTGGAGTGTGGCATGTGACATCAAAAATGGAAAGTTCAAATAATCCGTCAATTTTTAATAAATTAAGTGTGGATATTTGGAACCTTTCAGGATACGGAAACGTCTTAATTTTAGAAAACCAAATGACAGGTGCAAAATCTTCAATTCAGGTAGAGCCTCAAAAAAGCTATGATGGAAAAAGCCTGAAATTTACAAGAGTTAAAGAGGAAATACAAGGCAAAATAAAGACGGTGCAAAAAGAAACACCTGAATTTGTGCTTGATAAAAACATATTTAGAGGGTTTGACACCTATATTATTGAAAAATATGAAGATAACAAACTAATTTCAAAGGATGTAGTAAAATATAAAGTAATAGGACAAAAAATATCAGGAGAGAGTAAATTTGAGTAACAAAGAATTTGGGAATGGGGAGAAAATCTACGATTTATTAGTGCTTGGCGGCGGCCCTGCTGGGATGAATGCGGCACTTTATGCAAAAAGAGGGGATATTGATGTTGCAATTATTGATACATCAACCCTTGGCGGCCAGCCTGTAAACTATTTAGAGATTGAAAACTATCTTGGTTTTGCTTCAATTGAAGGCTGGGAGTTGGCAGAAAAATTTGAACATCATATTGATAAATTCAATATTCCAAAATTTATGATGGAAGAAATTCAAGAAATAGACCTAGTTTCAGACATTAAAACAATTAAAACCCTAAAAGGGGAATATAAAGCCAGAACGGTGATTGTTGCAACCGGCGCAAGTGCTGCAAAACTTGGAATTAAAGGAGAACTTGAGCACATAGGAAAAGGCGTAAGTTATTGTGCCGTGTGTGACGGGGCGTTTTATAAGGATAAAACCGTTGCCGTTGTTGGCGGCGGGAATGCTGCGGTTGAAGAAGCGTGCTATCTTACAAAGTTTGCAAAAAAAGTTTACATAATCCACAGAAGAGATGAACTCCGCGCAGACAAAATCGTTCAGGAGCGTGCCTTCAAAAACGAAAAAATTGAATTTGTGTTTGACACTATACCATTAGAGATTAATTCAAACAGTGAAGGCTGTGTGGGCACAATCAAGGTTCAAAATGTTAAAACAAAAGAAATTAAAGACATATGCACGGAGGGTGTTTTCCCGTATATCGGCTTTACACCAAACGTTCAAGGGTTTTCAGGCCAAATGATTCAGGATGAAAAAGGCTTTATCAAGGTTGATGAAACCATGAGAACAAGCACGATGGGTGTGTTTGCGGTTGGTGATGTTCGTGTAACCCCATTAAGACAGGTAATTACAGCTGTTGCAGATGGCGCAATTGCGGGAGTGTCTGCCGTTAAATACGTTGAAGAGCTGAAAACCGCTGCTGTTGGTGCATAATACAGTTTTTAACAGAGAATTTAAAGGAATTTTTAAGAATTTTTCGGAGGAATTTTAATGAAAGCATTAGTGTATGATAACGCACAAGGGGAAGGAAAAGACGGTCTTAGGCTTATTGAAAATTATGAAGACCCAACCCTTAAACCCGGCGAAGCCCTTATAAAAGCAACCCTTATGGGAATTTGTAACACAGATGAAGAGATTACAAAAGGCTATATGGGCTATAAAGGTGTTTTGGGACACGAATTTACCGGCGTTGTCGCTGATGTTTTTAATGACGCAGATAAATCCTGGATAGGAAAAAGGGTTGTAGGTGAAATTAACGCAGGGTGTAAAAAATGTGCCTGGTGTGCAAGCGGCTTAGAGCGGCATTGTCCAAACCGCGGAACCCTTGGTATTTGGCAAAAAGAAGGGTGTTTTAGTGAATATTTTACCCTTCCTGTTTCAAATTTGCTTGAAATTCCTAACAGTGTAAGCGATGAAGAAGCGGTTTTTGTGGAGCCATTGGCTGCGGCGTATGAAATTATTGAGCAGGTTCACATTAAACCCACAGACAGAGTGGCGCTTTTAGGGGATGGGAAGCTTGGGCTTTCTATAGCGCTTGTTTTAGGGGCATTAAATATTGATTTATACCACATCGGAAAACATGAAAACAAGCTTGAAATCTCAAAAAATGCGGGCAATAAAACAATGCTTTTGTCTGAAATTCACGGTTTAGAAGGGTTTTTTGACGTTGTAATTGAGGCAACAGGCTCTGTTGGCGGGTTTGAAACATCTTTAAGCCTTACAAAACCGCGCGGCACCCTTGTTTTAAAAAGCACAATCGCCGCAAAAGAGGGGCTAAATCTTGCCTCTGTTGTAATAAATGAAATTACGGTTGTCGGCTCAAGGTGTGGTCAATTTTCGCCTGTAATTAGGCTTTTAGACAAAAAAGCGCTTGATGTAAAACCTTTAATTACAAAAATTCTGCCTTTTGAAAATGCTCTTGAAGGGTTTGAACTAAACCGCCAAAAAGACACACTAAAGGTGATTTTAAAGGCATAATATTATTTTTACCAAATTTTATATTTTAGAGGGGATAAGCCAAATTTAATTGTAAAATGAGGCTTATCCCCTAAAATTCCATAAAAAAAAGGAACCGATCACCTCAGTTCCACTGTATTGCCATCACCAGTTAGATATAAATTGCATAAATTGTGTTTTGTATAGTCTTATACTAGATTATTTTTCGGCTTTTAGTAATTAGCATAAAGTTAGAAATTTGTAATACTAAAGTATAAATTTTGATGATATAATTCAGTTGGAAACACCTTTGGAAAAGTCGAAATGTCTGTTGAAACCACGCAAAAAACCATAACACTGGATAAACTTGAAGTAAAAAAAAGTGCAATTGTATCTTCCGTTGATTGCGACGATGAAGCTTTAAGGTCGCATATTCTTGATATGGGCCTGACTCCGGGGGTCAAGGTTCATTTAATTAAAACCGCACCAATGGGAGATCCGCTTGAAATAAGGCTTCGCGGGTATGAACTCACTTTAAGAAAAGCGGACGCCGCAAAAATCACCGTAAAAGATATAAATACAGACACGGCGCAAATAAGGAAAAATGTTGAATTTACATCAATTGCACACTCTAAAATTGGTGAATCTGAAAGTTATGAGTATAAAAAAAGTGCTAAAAAGCCAAAAGACAAAATAACCTTAGCCCTTGCAGGGAATCAAAACTGCGGTAAAACAACACTTTTTAACCAACTAACAGGTTCAAACCAGCGTGTTGGGAACTTTCCGGGGGTTACGGTTGATAAAACCGACGGAACACTTAAAAAATATAAAGAAATTACAATTACGGATTTGCCCGGAATTTACTCGCTTTCACCCTATTCAAACGAAGAAATCGTTACAAGAAATTTTATTCTGAAAGATAAGCCTGACGGCATTATTAACATCATTGACGCCACAAACATTGAAAGAAACCTGTTTTTGACCATGCAATTAATCGAACTCAACGTTCCTATGGTCATTGCGCTGAATATGATGGATGAATTTACAAAGGCAGGCGGCAGTATAGACATTAATGGCCTTGAAAACCAGCTTGGAATTCCGGTTATACCGATTTCAGCCCTGAAAAACGAGGGTATAGGCGAACTTGTGGAGCATGCCGTAAATGTTGCAAAATTTGAAGAATATCCGCACCGTTTGGATTTTTGTACCCCAAATGACGGAAAAGAAGGCGCTGTGCACCGTTGCCTCCATTCAATTTTGCATATTGTTGAAGACCACGCTAAATCAGCCGATATTCCCCTCCGTTTTGCCGCTTCGAAGCTTGTGGAAAAGGATTCGCTCATAATTCAGGCTCTAAACCTTGATAATAATGATATGGAGTCCTGCAATCAAATTATAAAGCAGATGGAGGAGGATGTTTGCCTGGATAACCGCGCTGCAATGTGCGATATGCGGTTTAATTTTATTGAAAATTTGTGCTCCAAATTTGTTTCAAAGCCGGATGAAACCCCTGAATATAAGATGTCCAGGTCAATTGACAGAATTTTAACCGGTAAATACACAGCCCTTGCTTCATTTTTCCTGATTTTGGGGTTTATTTTCTATATAACTTTTGGCCATGTTGGAATTTTTCTTTCAGATTGCATGGAAACCCTTGTGGGAACTGTAACAGGCTGGATTGACACAGGTCTTTCCCTTTGGGGAGTAAATGAAATCGTCCATTCTTTAATTATAGACGGTGTTTGCACAGGTGTAGGAAGTGTTTTAAGCTTTTTGCCCGTCATTGTGATTTTGTTTTTCTTTCTTTCAATTCTTGAAGACACAGGCTATATGGCACGTGTAGCGTTTTTTATGGATAAACTTTTAAGAAAAATTGGCCTTTCTGGAAGGAGCTTTGTGCCCATGCTGATTGGGTTTGGCTGCTCTGTGCCTGCAATTATGGCAACAAGAACGCTGCCCTCTGAAAGGGACAGAAAACTCACGATATTCTTGACTCCTTTTATGAGCTGTTCTGCAAAACTCCCTATTTACGCGCTTTTTGTGGGTGCGTTTTTTGCAAAAAACCAGCTTTTGGTGGTTTTAGGGCTCTATTTAATCGGAATTGTGGTTGGGATAATTTTTGCATATGTTGTGAAAATTTTCATCTCCAAAGAAGAGCCTGTACCCTTTGTTTTGGAGCTTCCAAACTACAGAATGCCCAGTTTTCAAAATGTTTGCAGGCTGATTTATTATAAGGCAAAAGGCTTTATAACAAAGGCTTTTACGATAATTTTCTTTGCCACAATTGTTGTTTGGTTTTTAGAACATTTTGATTACAGACTAAATATTGTGGAAGACCCTCAAAACAGCCTTCTTGCTTGGGTTGGGGCGTTTATTCTTCCTGTTTTTAAACCACTTGGAATTAATGACTGGAGAATTGCAACCGCTTTTGTGACGGGCTTTATGGCCAAAGAAAGTGTCGTAAGTACGCTCACAGTGTTGCTTGGGGATGTTTCGAAGCTGCCTGATGTGTTTACAAAGCTTTCCGCGTTTGTATTTTTAGTGTTTTCACTGCTTTATACCCCCTGTGTTGCCGCTATAGCAACGGTTAGAAGGGAATTAAGCAAGCGATACGCCTTTCTTGTGGTGCTTTTGCAGTGCTCGATTGCCTGGGTTGTCGCATTTATAGTATATTCAGTCGGAAAAATGTTTGTATAGCAAGGTTTTAAGCGGGTTTAGAGGATTTTATGGCAAAAACAAAAACAAAATGGGTATGTCAAAACTGCGGCTATGAAACTGTTTCATACCTTGGAAGGTGCCCGGATTGCGGCCAATTCTCAACTTTTACGGAAGAAGTTACCCAAGCCAAGGTTGAAATAAAAACAAGCTCTCCCTCAAATGCCCTTGTGGCGGGCAATTTGGGGTATAGTAAAATTGATGATATAAAACTTGATGAAACAATCAGGGTAAAGACCGGAATTGAAGAGTTTGACAGGGTTTTAGGGGGTGGCTTTGTTGAAGGAAGTCTTGTTCTTTTGGCAGGCGACCCCGGCATAGGCAAGTCCACACTGGTTTTGCAGGCCGGGAAAAATATTTCAGATTCCGGGCATAAAATTTTATATATCTGCGCGGAAGAATCTCCAAGCCAGGTAAAGCTTAGAGCTGAAAGGCTTAACGCCAATTCAGAAAACCTCTATGTCACGGCACAAAACTGTTTAGAGGAAGTTTTGGCCCAAATTGATGATCTTAAGCCTGATTTTTTAATAGTTGACAGTATTCAATCGGTCTTCAGTGCCCAAATAACAAGCTCTTCGGGCACAGTGTCCCAAATTAGGGAGTGTACAAATTTGCTAATGCGTACCGCAAAGCTGAAAAAGCTTACCACTATTGTGATTGGACATGTTACAAAGGAGGGAAACATTGCAGGGCCTAAGGTTTTGGAACATATGGTTGACTGCGTTGTAAATTTTGAAGGGGACAAGTTCAGACAGTATCGCATGCTAAGGAGCATAAAAAACCGTTTTGGGGCAACAAGTGAAGTGGGCGTTTTTTCAATGGACGACTGTGGTTTGACCGAAATTAAGAATCCTTCTGAATTGTTTTTATCTGAAATTGGGGAAGAAAATTGTCCGGGTTGTACAATAATTGCTACCGTAGAAGGTACGCGCTGTCTGCTTTTAGAGGTCCAGGCCCTTGTTGGCAACACTCCATATCCAAGCCCCAGGCGGGTTGCACGGGGAATTGAATATAACAGGCTCCTTCAAATTCTTGCGGTTTTGGAAAAACGTGTGGGCCTAAACCTAAGCAAACAGGACGTTTACACCAATGTCATAGGCGGGGTGGACATCATTGAGCCTGCCGCAGATTTAGGGATTGCTATGGCGGTTTTGGCGTGCACGAGGGATATTTGCTGTAAAAAAGATATGGTGATAATTGGGGAAATTGGCTTGTCGGGCGAAATTCGACAGGTTGATAACCTTGAAAAACGCTTAAAAGAGGCACAAAAACTGGGTTTCAAGGAAGCTATAATACCGAAAATCACCTCTGACATTGTATCTCAACGAGTTAAAAACCTGAAAATCAAGACTATACAAGTGTCTAGGGTGGTAGACGCGATTTCAAAATCTTTTGTGGGTTAAAACTCTTTTGCCTCTTCCTTTTTAGGCATATGAACCCATCTAAAACCCTTGTGTAGCGTGTGGTTTACAATATTTTACCCCGAAAAAAGGCATAAAACCTCAATTTTACTTTTTATGAAACCTGAAAATTCTTTGGTAGAGCTAAATACACGAAATAAAACCGCTGTAAAACAGCATTTATAGGCTTTTACAGGTTTACGTTTCTCATCATATCTTTTAAAGTTTGAATTGTGGTTTCCATTGAAACAAGGTCCGTTGTTTTTTGCTGTAAAAATCCGTTAATTTCTGGCATAAGCTGAATTGCAATGTCGAGTTTTGGGTTTGAGCCCGCCTGATACATCCCAACGTCAATCAGGTCCTTGTTTTCGCGGTATAAAGAGAGCAATTGCCGCATTTTGCCTGCCGCTTGCTGGTGTTCTTTGTCTGTAATCGTTGTAAAAAGCCTTGAAATCGACCCAAGGGTGTCAATTGCAGGATAGTGGTTCATTTCAGCCACCTTACGGGACAAAAATATGTGCCCGTCAACGATTCCGCGGACAATGTCCACAATCGGGTCTGTAATGTCGTCCCCCTCCATTAAAACAGTGTAAAGCGCTGTGATAGAGCCTTTTTCGGAGTTTCCTGTTCTCTCAAGCGCGCGCTGAATCCAAGAAAAAATTGAAGGCGGGTAACCCTTCATTGTGGGCGGTTCTCCAAGGGACAGGCCCACCTCTCTTCCTGCCATAGCGCACCTTGTAACCGTATCCGTCATAAGGAAAACCTTTTTGCCTTGGTCTCTAAAGTATTCGCAGACAGAAGTTGCCGCAAGCAGGCATTTCATACGGATTAGCGGAGGTAAATCTCCCGTAGCGCAGACCACGACTGATTTTTTCATACCCTCGGGGCCAAGAGAATCTTCCATAAATTCTTTAACTTCACGGCCGCGTTCGCCGATAAGCGCCATAACATTGACATCCGCCTCTGAATTTCGTGCAATCATGCCAAGAGTGGTACTTTTGCCGACCCCGGAGCCCGCAAACAGCCCCATACGCTGGCCTGTGCCCATAGTAAGAAGAGAGTCAATCGCTCTAATCCCCGTGGAGAGCGTGTCTTTGATAATTGGCCTTTTAAACGGGTCCGGAACAGAGCCATTGATATTAACATATTCGGCATTTGTAACATCAAGCGGGTGCCCGTCCATAGGCTCTCCAAGCGGATTTATAAGACGCCCTAAAAGAAAATCCCCGACAGGAAGCATAATTGGGCCGCCTGTGCTTTCCACAAGGCTTCCCTGGCCTATGCCTTCGCCGTCATAGAGGAGCAAAAGCTGCGCCACATCGCCCTTAAAGGCTTGTACTTCTGCCGCTTTTTTTTCGCCCGTGTAGGTTTGAATATAGCACAAATCGCCAATTTTAAGCCCCGGAAGCTTTACATCCACCGTGAGCCCCAAAAGCTTTGATACAACGCCCTTATACTCGTAAAGCTTAGTGTTTTCAAGGATATTCAGGGCTTTTGTTTTTGTATTATGAACTTTTAATTCGACATTTTCGTCCATAGTGACATTATAATGATTTTTCTGCTTGCGGGCAAAAAGGTTAATTTTCAAAGTCGAAAAGGTCTTTAAGGGGGATTTCAAGGGCGTTTGCGATGGCAATTATGGTGCGAAAAGAAGGTCTTACATATGCAACTTCAACTTTACCAATCAAATTTACGCTTTTAGATGTCTTATCCGCAAGATTTTCTTGAGTAAGGCCTCTTAAAACCCTGTATTTCTTTATATTTAAGCCAAGTTTTTTGTAAACTTCCTCATACATACGTACAGTTTATACGTAAAAATTTATTAAGTTTACGTAATATACTTACGTAAACTGCTAAAATAAAATAATAAAAGGAAGGTAAAATTATGAAAGAAAACTATTCAATTTTGGAAACAAAAAGGATGGAAATCGCAGAAAATGCGCTTGAAGCAAAGGTTTTATTTGAAAAAATTTTAACAGGCAAAAAAGGGCCTGATTCTGAAATCCTTGCAGGGCTTGGCAAAAAGGTTTGCGAGATGATGATAAAAAAATGTGAAGAATTTGAAATATTGTTAGACGAAGCGGAAAAAGTGCTTAAGAACTAGAACCTGTGCAGGCTCCCGTGTTTTTATTTTAATTGGCTGATAAACTATTTTGCCTACAAAAGTTCTTCCAAAATGCCGATTAGGGCGAGTTTTACGTGAAAATAACTCAAGCCCCCCTGCATATAAACAGCATAAGGCGGGCGACAGGGGCCGTCTGCTGAAAGTTCAATCGTAGAGCCTTCTATGAAGCTTCCGCCTGCCATAATTAATTTGTCTTCATACCCTGGAACGCCGTCAGGGATTGGGGTTAGGTAACTTTCAACGGGCGAATGTTTTTGAAGGGCGCGGCAGAAAGCCTCTTGCGCCTTTTGTTCTTCAAATTTTATTGTCTGAATTAAATCGCAGCGTGTGCAATCTGATTTTGGGTGTGTCTTAAAACCCACGTTTTCAAAGACTTTTGCGGCAAGAATAGCCCCCTTAACCGCATAGGACACCACACTTGGAGCCATAAAAAACCCTTGAAGCATAACGCGCGTTTGGTTAAACATAGCGCCGCCCTCTGTGCCGATTCCGGGCGCTGTCAGCCTTCTTGCGCACATTTCAATTAAATTTTTCTTTCCTGCAAGATAGCCGCCCGCTTCAACTATGCCGCCGCCCGGGTTTTTAATCAGGCTTCCTGCAATTAAATCTGCGCCGACATCTGTGGGCTCGGTTTTTTGTGTAAATTCGCCGTAGCAATTGTCCACAAAGCAGACTATTTCAGGGTTTATGCCTTTTACAATTTTAATAATCCGCTCAATATCAGAAACCGTGAGGGAATTTCTTAAGCTATAACCCCTTGAGCGTTGAATTGTAACCATTTTTGTATTAGGCTTGATAAATTTTGAAATAGAATCAAAATCGACATCCAGGTCGTTTAAAAGCGGCACTTCATTGTATTCTACGCCCATGGCACTTAAGGAGCAGTTGTAAAATTCGTGGTTTTTATTTTTACCTATAATTTCATCCAGAGTGTCGTAAGGGGCGCCTGCAATTGAAAGAAGGGCGTCACCGGGGCGGAGCACGCCAAAAAGAGCACAGGCAATGGTGTGTGTGCCTGAAACAAAGTGGGGGCGCACGATTGCGGCTTCTGTGTTAAAGGCGTCTTTAAAAACATTATCCAGCGCTTCGCGGCCTAAATCGTCGTGGCCGTAGCCTGTTACTGTGTAGAAATGTTCTTCGCCAATTTTATTTTTTTGAAAGGCTTCAAGCACCTTTTTTTGGTTAAATTCCGCAATTTCATCGGTTTTTTGAAAAAGATGAAAAACCTCTTTTTCCGCTGCGTTAACGATTTCGCGCGCTTTTTCTTCTATCATACTTCTTCCTTTTGCTTATTCTTTTATGGTTTTTTGTTTTTTGGGCCCCAGAAGCGGGGCCTGAAACCAGGATATTGTGCTTAACTTTGCTTTACAAACTGACTTTTTCCTGCGTTGCAAATCGGGCATTTCCAATCTTCAGGAAGTTCGCTAAACGGTGTGTTTGGTGCGATATTATTGTCCGGGTCGCCTGTTTCAGGGTCGTAAACATATCCGCAAAGCAAGCAAACGTATTTTTCCATTTTGTTTCTCCTTTATTTTTACACAAAAAAAGGATATGGAAAAAGATGGGAAAAAACATTGCCGTTAAGGAGATAGCCGAAATAATTAAAATGTTTTGAAAACCGGGGTACAAAATAAGCACTGTTATGCCCTGAAATGGTGTGATAGTATAAGTTTTGGGTAGGCCCTAGAGGCGAACTTTCCTCTCCAAACAACATAACTGCAGTATGAAGTTGGAAAGGGGGGATGCAACAGTGATAATTAGCGAAAAAGCGCTAATAATAATTTTATTAATTATCTTAGCGCTTAAACTGTTAATATCATAGGGCTTTTAAAGGGAATGTTACGAGCATTCCCGCCCGATATTTTAATTATAAACCGTTTTAAATAAAATTCAAGAGTGTTTTGTGCGGAAACCCGCCAAGGAAAAAGGGACAGAGGAGCCCTCTACATTCCTATATAATTTTTCAAATTTCCGCTTAGGTTTTGGTTTTTGCAGAGTTTTTTCAATTTTGAAATGGCCCTTGTTTCAATTTGTCTTATTCTTTCCCTTGAAACGCCGTATCTGGTGCCAATTTCGTCCAAAGTTTTTTTCTGTCCGTTATCATCCAGGCCAAAGCGCATAATTAAAACGTCTTTTTCTTTTTGATTCAATTGGTTTAACATTTTGTGGACATCATCAAGCAAATTTTCCTGTGTTACTTTGGTGTCAGGGGTTAAGTGGCTTTCATCCACAATAAAATCGGCAATTTTTGATGAATCATCCTTTTGATTTGCCGGGGTTTCAATACTTATGGTGCTTTGGGCCGATTTCATAAGGGCGGATAATTTAGACAAGGGCATATTAATTTTTGCCGCAATTTCTTCTTTTGTGGGCATTCTGTTTAATTCTGTAGAAAGCTCAATTGTGGCCCTTTTAATTTTTCCCAAAGTTTCAATCATATGTACAGGAAGCCTTATCATTCTTGATTTGTCGGCAATTCCTCTGGTTATTGATTGTTGAATCCACCAAGTTGCATAGGTTGAAAACTTGTAACCCTTTGTATAGTCAAATTTTTCAGCCGCCTTCATAAGGCCCATATTTCCTTCCTGAATTAAATCCAAAAATGAAAGTCCGCGGCCTATATATTTTTTAGCGATTGAAACAACAAGCCTAAGGTTTGAACTTACCAAAGTTTCTTTTGCTTTTGTTGAATTATTTTCTTTAATTTCCTTTGCAACGGCCATTTCTTCTTCATAAGACAAAAGAGGAATTTTTCCTATTTGCTGCAGGTAAATTTTAACCGAATCGTCCGCTATAACGCTTTTATAGTCGACTTTTACTTTATTATCAACTTCAAGAATTTCATCTTCTGAATTTTCAGATGTTAATTCTTCCGTTTGTTCTTCGATTTCGTCGAACTCTTCTTTATGTTTTTTGCTTTTCTGTGGTTTTGTTTTCATTAGTTTCTCCTAAAAGAACAAAGCCATTATAACTTATTTTTTCAAATTTGCCCAATTAATTACTACATATATTCGGTTTGTCTTATTGTTTCATATATTACAACGGCAGCGCATGCCGAAACATTTAGTGATTCAAATTTTGTGGGCACTTTAATTTTAAAGTCGGCTTTGTTTAATAATGTCTTTGAAATGCCGTCCCCTTCTGCGCCAAGCACCAGGGCGAAATTCATGTTTTTATAATCAACATCAAAATAATTATCACTATTGTTCATATCTAAAGCAATTATCCACCAGTCGTTATTTTTTAAATAATCAACAGCGCCTGACAGACTATTTGCTTTTATGATTGGGATGTGGTTTACCGCCCCTGCGGAGGTTTTTTCAACAACGGGCGTTATTGGGCATGCCCTGTGGTTTCCTATAAGAATGCCGTCATAGCCTGCTGCAGTTGCGGTTCTTATTATGGCGCCAAAGTTATGAGGGTCTGAAACGCCGTCTAATATTACGAGTTTTTTGAATTTTTCAGGTGAATTTTTTTTGGCATGCTCTACAAAATTTTCCAAAGTAATATATTCAACAGGGGAAACCGAAGCCACAACCCCTTGTAAATTCACATCTTCGCCGGTTCCCTCCTTGATTATCTCTAAATATTTATTAAGATTTGTAAACTGAATTATTACAGAATTATTAAGAGCTGTTTCTTTAATTTTTTTTAAACGGTTATCAAGACCGATATTTTTTGAAATGTAAATTTTATTGATTCTTTTAGGGTTTTTTAACAATGTTTCCAATACCGCATTTTTGCCAAAAATGTAATTTTTCAATTTTTTATACTCCATTTATTGTATTTTTTTATAAATGTATTTTTCTTTTATTGTAATTATTGTATTATAAATTCTATATATATGTATGATTAGAGTTAAAAAAGAAAAAATGAGCAATGTTTAATTTTGCCGGTACAACACACAAACAAGTAATTGGTATTTCTGTTACACCTAACATTGGTGTAGAAGTCATTCAGACTGACAGAAAGTCGAATCAGGTAATAAAATATGGACGCAGGTTCATAGAATACAATTTCTCCACAAGAGAAATTCAAGACTATGGTGCGTTCAAAAGTGCCGTGATCGACTTATTTAACGAACTTGACATTAACGCAAAGTCAAATGTATTTTTGACACTGCCAAACGTACACTTTGACTTTATGAATCTTCCTTTGATTTTGCCTGATGATGGTATCAACACGGCAATTTCATCAAAAGCGGAAGAATCCTATATATTTAAGAGGGTGGAACCGATTTCTGCCTGGTTGGATGTTAACGTTAACACCAACACGGAAACAAGACACATCATCTATTCATCATTCCAAAAAACGGCAATTGATGAAATTAAAGATGTGTTCGCTGACATCGGCTCAAACCTTGTAGGTATTGAATCTGCTTACAGTGCAATTTTGAGAGGTATTTATTTCTCAAATCTTTGCTCTCAGGAAATTGCAGAAAACCAAAGCTGGAACGTATTGTTAATCAATACAAACAGCTATGCAATATTCTCTCTTGTAGGTACAAGATTGGTAGATTATCAGGAGGTTCCTCTTGCAATTAAGTCTTTCTCTTA
The DNA here is from genome assembly GCA_910587375.1 of Candidatus Gastranaerophilales bacterium. Classification (GTDB taxonomy): domain Bacteria; phylum Cyanobacteriota; class Vampirovibrionia; order Gastranaerophilales; family Gastranaerophilaceae; genus MGBC122484. The sequence goes on from CAJULR010000036.1 coordinate 168,876, forward strand.
TGAAGAAGCTTATCAAGCAATTACAACTTCTGTTTCACAAATTCTTCCTAATTACCCTGCAAGAAAATTGTTAATTGTTTCGCAGGCAGACGATATTTGTGCCGAAGTATTAAAGACACAAATTATCTTCGATGAAAAGATTGAAACAATTGACTGTAATAAATATGCAAAGAAACCTTTTGTGGATGTTGCTCCTGAAATTACAAGCAAGGAAGCTTCTTCAATTACATTATCCGCAATTGGTGCTGCAAACAGCCAAATGTCAGACTTCCTCGTATTAAACATTTTAGGAAAAGGCGCTGCCGCACAGCAAACCCTTTATGCAACCTTTATGTTTATGGACAAGGAAATCCTTGTTACGCCTGATTTAATCAGAGGTGCTTCCTATGTTTTATCAGGTATAATTGCCCTGATTATTGTGGCGCTTGTCGGTCTTTCAATGATGGTTTCAAATATGTCGTCGAAAGAACTGCAGCAAATTAAGAACAGAACATCTTCAATTGAGGGTGAAATTAAGGCTTTAACATCGCAAGATGGTTTTGCCGATATTAATTCAATTATTAACGGCATTATTCTTGCAAATAAACAGGCTATAAGTTTCTATGATTCTTTAGCCTCAGATATTCCTTCAAACGTATGGCTTACATACTACTATAACCAAGATGGTAACAAGGTTGCAGTTGAAGGTATATCAACAACAATAAATGATATTTACGGTTATTATAAGAGTTTAAAGGTTTTATCACCGCAATCAAGTATCAAATTAAACAGACTTCAAGTGGTGACTGGGCCTTTGGATGACATCGACGCTAATATCAATGATAATCAAAAGATTTTCGATTTTGAAATTGCAAACGTTCAATCTCCAAAATCTCAAAAAGCCGCTCAAGACCCTAATAACCAACAGGCAAACCAAAACGGTACGGCTAATTCAAGACAAACGGGTGCTTCTGTTGCTCCCCCAGTTCTTCCAAGATTAGAACCTGTTGATATGAATTAAATAAGGATATAGAAAAGAAAAATGTTCCAGATTATTAAAGACAATATACTTTCGTTAATAATTGTAATTGCAGTTATACTTCTTGGGTTTAAGTATGTTCCGCCCGAAGTGACAAAGGCTGTAAACCTTGCAAAATCAACAAGTTCTGCAAAACAAGAACTTGTTCAGAAAGAAAATAATGCAAGCAGTTTAAGAGCACAAGCAGAAGCTGCAGCAAGGGCGAAAGTTCCGCCAAAAGACGGAAAGAAAATCTATGAGCTTGAAGGTGCACAATTTAGCGCAGAAGCTTCATTTGCTCCTCTGTTTGAAATTGTTCTTTCTATTGCGCAAAATTCAGGAATTAAAATCAGATCAATTAATTATAATTACTCTCCTGAATCTGACCCTGTGTTTGCAGCGCATTTGCCCGAATATAATGTTTGTGAACTTCAAATTCAAGCAATTGGCTCTTATGCACAGCTTCAAGGCTTCTTCAAAGGTTTAATGAAAGATAACAATTTAAATTATCTTGCTGAAGTTGAAATGCAGCCTTGGGAAAAAGACAAAACGATTTTGATTGCAAATGTTAAAATCAGACTTTATACAAAAACTCCTGGTGCAGCGCCTAAAGCCGCTTCTAATGTAGGCCCGCAGGCTCCAATGATTCCCTAAGCACGGCTTGAGTTTCAGAGTTTCTTAAAAAAATAAAGATTTAAAAAATACCTTGGACAAAATTAAACGCCAAGGTATTTTTTTGGTTTAATATTTTTTTAATCAAAAACAATATCCGCTTCACCCGAAAGAGTAATATTATTTTTTCCATTAATTTATAAAATAATTCTATAAGTTTTAAGTTATTTTAAGGAATGGAAACAAAAATATGCAAAGTATTCAAAACAAAGGTCAAATTACTTTTATGCAGGCGCCGGAGGTTAAGATGGAGGAGTTGAATAACCTCTTTTTTGAACTAACCGCAAAAAATTGCAACCTAAAATGCAGCCACTGCTACATAAAAAGAAATCCGTATAAACAAGAGAAAGATTTTATCCATCTTGATAAAATTAAGCAATCTTTAATTTTATCCAAAAAAGAAAACGTTAAATGTATTTATTTAACAGGCGGAGAGCCCATGCTTCACCCCGATTTTAATACGATTTTGAGACTTTGCTTGAAATTTTCAAATGTTACCGTAATGACAAACGGCACGTTAATAAACGATAAAAAGGCCCGGTTTTTAAGAAAAATTGATGATGAATCAAGCTTTGAAACAATCTACAGAATAAGTTTAGACCATTACAATGAGCAAAAAAATGATGAAATAAGGGGCCGTGGAAGCTACAGAAAGGCGCTTCTTGCAATTCAAAGTCTTTATAAATATGAATTTAACCCGATAATTTCTGTTGTAAATTATTTTAACGAGCCAAAAGAAGAGCTGTTTAACGGTTTTCGTGAAATGTTGAACAAAATTGACTTTGAATTTGAAGATATAAATTTAAAAATAATTCCTTATTTTAACCCCGCAGCGAACACTTTTGACCAGGTTGAAAACCACAATTTTAACGAAAATGCGCTCGATTGCCACAATTCAAGAATTGTGAGTTCAAAAGGTGTCTTTTCTTGTCCTGTTTTGTGTAATGATTTTAGAGCGCGCACAGGGGCCACGTTGGAAAGTTTTTCAAAAAAAGCATATCTTGATACAGAAAAATGTTTTACCTGTGTTAAACACGGCGCTAAAGCCTTTAGCAACGATTGGATTTAAAAATCTTTTTGGACCTTTTTAAAGCTAAAGACGTCGTTAAAAACTTTATAATTCCTTCCCTTTCATTTGCAAGTCATGGAAGTTTATTCTATAATTTTTTGAAAGCTTTTGAAAGCGGGAGGGATTTTTTAAAATATGGTAATGGAGCTTGAAGCAGGCAAGAAAAATTTATCAAAGAAGCTTCCGCCGCACAATTTGGAGGCCGAAGAATCAGTTCTTGGCGCCGTTTTAATTAATTCAAACGATGTGTTAAACAGGGTGGTTGAAATTTTAACCCCGGAAAGCTTTTATAACCCCAAAAACCGCTTGATATATGAAGCGATGTTTACTCTCTATAACCAAAATAAGCCCGTAGACGCGCTTTCAATCGGGGAATATTTTAATGCCAAAGGCCAATTGGACGCCATAGGCGGCAGAGAATATCTTAACGATTTGATGATTGACACAATGCTCACTTCAAACGTTGAATATTATGCAAATATTATTAAAGAAAATGCCACCAAAAGACAGCTTATAACTGCAGGAAGCACGATTATTGAGGAAACTTTTAAAAACCCTGAATCAAAAGCTTCGCTTGAGGCGGCAGAAAAGCTTATTTTTGAAATTTCCCAGCAGAAAAATTCCCAGCAGATGGAAGCCTTATCAAGTCTTTTGTATGAAACAATGGAACAGCTTGAATACAGGTGTTCTAATAGAGGAACTTACACGGGTGTTCCAAGCGGCTTTTATGATTTAGACCTTTTAACCGCAGGGTTTCAAAAATCAGACTTATTAATCCTTGCGGCTCGTCCTTCAATGGGAAAAACCGCATTTGCCCTAAACATTGCGCAAAATGTTGCAATAAGGTCTAAAATTCCTGTTGCGATATTTTCTCTTGAAATGTCAAAAATTCAATTGACCCAAAGGGTTCTCTGTGCAGAAGCTGAAATTGACGCGCAGAGGGCAAGAACAGGGGAATTGCAGCCGGCAGAATGGCAGAGAATTTCATCAATTTTAAACGACTTGCACCTTGCCCCTCTTTTAATTGATGATACGGCGGGGGTAAGCGTTTCTGATATTCGTGCAAAGTGCCGCAGGCTTAAGATGAACTATCCTGACCTTGGGCTTATAATAATAGATTATTTGCAATTGATTGAAGACAGGAGTTCTCAAGACAGAACCCAGCAGATTTCATCAATTTCAAGGGGTTTAAAATCTCTTGCAAGGGAATTGAATGTGGCAATTATTGCGCTATCCCAGCTTTCACGTAAAGTGGAAGAGAGGGGCGATAAGGAACCTATGCTTTCAGACCTTCGTGAATCAGGCGCAATCGAGCAGGACGCAGACGTTGTTATGTTTATCTACAGAGAAGAATATTACGACAAAGAAAACCCTGAAGTGAAAAACAAGGCAAGAATTATTGTTGCAAAACAAAGAAACGGCCCGACAGGCAAGTTTGATTTATTGTTCCAGGGTTCAACAACAAGGTTTAAAAACCCGATTAAAAGAGAAGAAGATTAAATAAGGAAGTAAAACTATGATGACATATGCAACTGCTGCTATAGTTGGTGCGCTTATTGGGGCTGTAATTGGCGGAATTTACCAGGTTATTAAGAATAAACAAAATAAACAGTAAATTTTGTACCGGTTTTGAAAAATAAAAAAAGCAAATTTTAAAGTTTTCGGGTTTTTACTAGATACTTTTAAAAAAAATGAAACGGTTCTATGCAAATTTCCCCGATAAATTTTAATATTTATAAAAATGTTCAAAATGTATCGCAAAATGCTCTTAAACGGGCTCATAAGCATGCTTATGATGGAAGTGAAAAGTGTTTCACTTCCAATACAAACCCTTTAAGCACAAAATTTAGCGGTATCAGAAATTATTTTCCGAATATTTCTCCTTCTTTTAAAGGCGCGTGCAGCAATTTAAAAAGGGTGACGGCATATGCGCCGGATGGTACGGAGAAACTTTTAAAAAAGGCGCAGGACGGGTCATATTTAGTGGATGCCGAAACAGTCACAAGGATTTATTACGGAAAAGACGCAGAAAAATTTTTAAATTCAACAACTGTTTTTGACAATGATACACAGATAATTTCTCCGCATGATGGTGAATTAAGGGTGGAGGTTGACGGAAAAGAGTTTTTGATTGAATCGGACGGGGCTGTTCTTTTAAGGGGAGGAAAAGAGGCTAAAATTACTGTTTTAAAAAGCAACCCGCTTGTTATAACGTCTGAAAGAAAACCTGTATGGTATGAAGAATACTGTAATAACCCGAAAAACAAAAAGTTTGCGGAAAGGTACAAAGAATTAAGTGAAATATATAGACATTTTTACGACGGCCATCTTAGAATAAGCGACCTTGGCGAAGACATTGTGAATAAACTGACGGAAACAGACAAGGCAGACATTGTGGATTCTAATCATATAAAAATGAAACATTTATATGCAGTTGATTATATGATGAAAGATTTAGAGGGAATTTTGTCTGAAGAAGAGATGGCTATTTTTAAGATGAAATACATTGCGGCAAAGCGCCTTAATTTAACCACAAAAGAAGCAAGAAAAGTTTTTGTGGAAGATTTAAGCCCTGAAACATTGAAAAAAATGGTGGATAACAAACTTGTTGCAGACTTGAGAGAACCTGATAAACACAGAATATACTGGCATAAAATGTTTACGGAAGAGCATGAATTAAAAAGAGAACTTCAAAACCTTGAATTTACATCTGCCGAACAAAAAGAAATCACAGCATTTTGGAAAAAATCAAATAAACTCGGGTTTGATTTTTCGGGGCTTCGGTATGTTTCAGATAACGTTGCAATTTACAGCCTAAAAGACAGGGTGAACAATATGACGGGTGCTCCTGCATATTGGGATACGACATCTTTTGTGGTTTCATCAATTGAAAACAATCCGCCACATCCTTATATAGGAACATCGGAAAAACATTCGGATAAAGATTATAAAGAGCCCGTTTTGTTTAAACAGATAAGAATGGCGGAAGTTTTACATTCGCATTCTGCAGAAATTGATAAGCACCAAACCGAAGTTTATATAGTAACGGAAGGTGCGGGAGCTTTGACTGTGATTGAAGATGGTGTTCCAAAAACCGTTATTTTAAAACAGGGCGAAGGGCTTATTTTGCAGCCGGGTGTAAAACACTGCGTAAGCGCGTTTAAAGGAAAATATGAACACCTTGTATGTCAAATTCCTTCCGGGTTTCACTATGGTCCTGTGTTTAAAATAGACCATGACTTTCCGGAAGGATATTCAGAACAAAAATCAATTCAGGCTGCGATTGAAAAGCTTGAAAAGGTTGAGCTTTAGCTCCGGTTTATATAATCAGAATAATCGTTTTGGCGGGTTTAATATAGCAAAAGTTTTTGGTTTTGGTTTTTATAGAAATACTTTATAAAAACCGAGGATTTTTTGTGCAAATTTTTTCTATAAATTCAAATAATTTTAAACCTAAAAGTGTTTATACTAAAAACGCTCAAAAACCCGGAAGGGTTTTAAACAAATATTCTTATGCAAACAAGGAAACGGGTTTTACCCCTTCCATCAATTTTTCCGGTGGAGTAAATTTTAACGGCATAAGGGGTTATTTTCCAAATATTTCGCCTGTTTCTTTTCAAGGAACGGCAGAAAGCCTGAAAAAGCTTGATATTTATTCTGCAGACGGGAAAAGAAAGTCTGTTGAAAAGGCGGAAGATGGTTCATATTTGGTGGATTTTGAAACAGAAACCAGGATTTATTACGGAAAAGACGCCAAAAATTTTCTAAATTCAACAACTGTTTTTGAAGATGATACGCAAATAATTTCTCCGCATGGCGCAGGGCTAAAAATTGAAACAGACGGAAGAGAAATTTCTGTTGATTCAGACGGGGTTGTGCATTTAAGGAATGGCAAAAACGCAAAAATAACTGTCTTAGGTGGAAACCCGCTTGTTATAACCTCAAAAAAGGCACCCGATTGGTATGAAAGATATACAAATAACCCTAAAGATGAAAGCATTGGGGCAAAACAGAGGGAGTTGAGCAATATTTATGCGCATTTTTATGGCGGGCATATTCGGGTGGTGGATTTAGGCGATGAAATTAAAGATAAACTTATAACTTCAGGGCAGGCAAAAGATTCCGGGGATGGGTTTATTGAGATGAAGAAGTATTATCTTCCTGATTTTACCGAACATCTTTTAGGGGATGTGTTGAGCGAAGATGAAATGAAGGTGTTTAAGCATTATTATGAAAGGGCGTGGAAATTAAAAATTTCGACAAAGGAAGCAAGAAGGGTTTCGGCCAAAGGGCTTGATTCTAAATTAAGAGAAAAGCTTAAAGAAAATAAGGTGATTTTTGATTTAAATGAAACTGAAAAGGACAGGGTGTTTTGGGGCAGAACATATGGAAGCAAAGCAGAACTTGAAAAGGCTTTGAAAGATTTAGGCTTTAGTAAAAAAGAAATTGAAAACACGGTTAATTTTTGGAAACAGACAAATAAACTCGGGTTTGATTATTCAGGCTTAAAATATCTTGGGGACGATGTTGCTGTATATAGCCTTAAAGACAGGATAAACAACAGAACAGGCGGCCCGCAATATTGGTATTCATTCTCTGTTGTGGTTCCAAGCGCAGAAGACGGGTGTTCTTCTCCGTATATCGGTGTTTCTGAAATGCACACGGATAAAGAGTATAAAGAGGCAGTTCCCTTTAGACAGATATGGGGTGCTGAGGTTTTGCACTCGCATTTTATAAGCCCAAGAAAATATCAGCGGGAGCTTTATTTGGTGACAGAAGGCGAAGGCGCGCTTACTGTCATTGAAGATGGCGAACCGAAAACTATTGTATTAAAAACAGGCGAAGGCATTGTGCTTGAGCCTGGGGTTGTACATTGTGTGAGTGCTGCTAAGGGAAATTATAAGCAGCTTGTTTGTCAGGTTCCTGCAATTAACCATTACAGTAACCCGATAAAAATTGAATATGATTTCCCGGAAGGCTATGACGCAGACACGACAAGCCAAATGGCAGTCCGTGAACTTGAGTCCATATAAACTTTTTATTTTATAAGTGCTTGGATTTCTTTAAAATGTGGATTTTTGGCGGTTTTTAGCCATTCAAAAAGCACAATTTCAAGACAGGTAATTTTTGCGCCCAAATCGCTTAATAAATCCATCGCACATTCGAACTCTACCTTGTTTCTGCTTGCGCATAAATCTTTTAAGACAAAAACTTCATATCCTTCTTCAAGAAGTTTCACTGCCGTTTGATAAACACAGATGTGTGCTTCAATTCCGCAGATTATTACCTGTTTTTTGCCCAAAGACCTGATTTTTTCAGTGTACCCGGGTTCCATCAAAGCACAAAAATCGGTTTTTTCTGTCGGAACACAAGTGTTTGGAAGTTCTCTTTTAATTTCTTCAATTGTTTGCCCGAGGCCTTTTGGGTATTGTTCTGTCACAAGTGTGTTTACGCCCAAAATATTTGCAGCGCGCACAAGTTTTGGCGCTTTAATTAACATCTGTTCTTTTATGCCGTGGTTTAGGGCGGCCATAAGTTTTTCCTGAATATCAACAATTAAAACTAAACTATCCATTGTTTTTAACATAAAAATTTCCTTATTTGTCTGTTAATGCTTGATTTTTATTATAAAGCAAAAATTAATGGTATAATAAATTTTATGAAAAAAATTATTTTATTATTTGTTTTAACGCTTTTTATGGCGCTTCCTTCTTTTTCAGAAGAAGTTTCCGATAAAGATACATCAAACAAGGTTGTGGTTGAAAGTTTATGCGACTTTTCCTTTGAAGATGAAGCACATACTGTTACTTTAAAGGTTTTAAAAGAAAATGCCTTTGAAAATGGCATTGTTTTTGAAAAAGAGAGTGTTTTAACGGCAAAGGTGACAAAGGTTGTTGACCCGAAAAGGGGCAAAAGAAACGGATATTTAATTGTTGAGCCCCTAAATTACACCATCCCTTCTTTGGGCGAAACAAAGAGTGTAGGTGAAAAAGCCTGGAGGGCAAAGGTTTTAGGGTATAAACCGTTTGATGTGAAAAAATCTGCTGTTGGCGCGGGGCTTGCCGTTGCTGGGCATTTTGTGAAAGGAATTGGCCAGTTTTATTATTTTGGCAAGGGTGTAATAAAACCTGAAGAGGGCGAAAACCGTTTGGTTTCAGGGGTAAAAAACGTTTATGAAAATTCTCCTTTGGCATACATTGAAGAGGGGGAAGAGGCAAAAGTTCAAACGGGCGATTTACTTCTTTTGAAGTTTTATTATGAAGATGTACCGAAATGGAAATTTTGGAAAAGAAACCAATAATCTTTTGGCTGTTATATTTGTGGCTTAAAAAGTTTCTTTGCGTTTTGTAAACTTTTTGCAATATTGCTTAAAAGTGTCTAATATCAATATATTAGAGAATTTTTGTGTTGTTAATTAAATATTTTAGAGGGAAATTACCGTATGCGAATTGGTAACATTCAGCACGCATACCCAAGGCAGAGTTTTATCCAAAACCGCCAAAGGGCAGCTTCAGCGTCTTTAAATGCAGTAAATTCAGTTTTAGATTATCCTCAAATTGTGAATTTAAATGCTTTTTATAGTGAGAATATTATCCAAAGCACTGCCCAAAATATCTCATTCACAAGAAAGCTTGAAGAGCATAGAAGCTGGGGTGGCGTGATTGACCCAAAAACCAAGAACGTTTCCTTTAAAATTTTTACATTCCCGAATTCAAAAAGTGTTTCTGTGAAAATCTTTGATAGCAAAGCTGACGGGAGTGTTTCCAATAAATTTAAAACATACCCTTTAAAAAATATGGGAGAAGGAATTTTTCAAACGGAAAAAAGCCTCACCCCAAATGAGGCAAAGGCGGGGGACAGATATTCTTTTGTGATTGAAAAGGCGGACGGCGAAACCGTTGAAGTTAAAGACCCTTACGCTATGCGTCAGGGAAACCAAAGAAGCGAAGATTTTTTGAATTATTCAATCCTTTATGACCATTCTGCATATGAGTGGAAAAATAATGAATTTTGGGCAAAAAGCACAGAAAGGATTGTAAAAAACCCTGAAAACACTGGAAATGAAGGCAATAAAGGCCAAAAAGGCATTAAAGAAGCAAGTATTTACGAACTTCATATTGACACTTTTACAAAAGAGGGGACGTATGAAGCTGCAAAAGAAAAGCTTAAGGGTATAAAGACTGCGGGTTTTAACACAATTGAGATAATGCCGAATGAAAATACATTTGATTTTAATTGGGGCTATGACGGGGTGGATAAATTTGCGCCGCCTGAGCACAGAGGCGGGCCCGACAAACTTAAAGAGCTGATTGATTTTGCCCATGGCTTGGAATTAAACGTTATTATGGACTATGTTCCAAACCACCTGGGCCCGGATGGTGCGCAGCTTAAAAAAACAGGGCCATATATAAAAGGCCCGAATGCCTTTGGGGAGGCTTTTAATTTTGAGGGCGAAGATTCAAAATATGTAAGGGATTATATTGTAAATGCGGGCCTAAACTGGATTGATAATTATAAGGTAGACGGGCTTCGCCTTGATATGACAAAGTTTATGGAATCAGACTATACGATGAAAAAAATTGCTGCGGAAATAAACTACCATTTTCCTGACACTGTTCTTATTGCGGAAGATTCCAGAGAAAGGATAAATTCAAACGGCGAAGACTATTGGGTGGATTATAACGAACTCCATGATAAACGGGTTGTAAACCCGCTTTCAGAAAATGAACACTGCAAGGGGAAAAGCGAAGAAGAACATTCAAATTATGTTGATACGATTGATTTTGCCGTTCAAAATTCCGCTTCCGCCCCAAGGGGAATGTTGTCAAACTTGGGCTATGACGCCGAATGGGATTTTTCATACCATCATAATTTAGATAGAGCCGTATATTCAGGTTCAAATATGGCAGAGCTTGTAAATGCGATTTATCATTCTCAAAGGGCTGTAAAATATACTACAAGCCACGATGAAACGGGAAATATGGACGGCACAAGGCCTGTTGTAAAGTATATGGTGCCAAAATTAAACCTGAATTCAAATATTATACTCAATGAGGCAGATATTCAAAGGGCAAAAGATTTTTCAGAATTAAAAAGGGTTCCTCTAAGCAAAGCAAGAAGGATTGTTCTTTGCCAAAAAGCGCAAAATGTGGGCGAAAGCCTCTCCATTCTTCTTTCTGAAGGAAAGCTTGAAAAGTATAGACATCAAACCTATGATACATTCTATAATGATATTTTAAAGGATTTGGGCGTTAAAAAAGGTGCGCATATAACATATAGAAGGGTTTTATCAGCCTTTAAGCAAAGCGCGGCGCAGGTTCGGATGGCGCAGGCCCTAACTTGTGCAATCCCCGGGCCCAAGATGGTGTTTCAGGGGGATGAAACCCTTGATTTAACGCCATTTCGATTTTTTAGGCAGTTTGAAAGTGTACAAAATGAACCATATTTAAAAACTGAAAAAGGATATGAACCAGGGCGTGCGGCATTTAGCGCTTCAACAATGGGAAATATTCAATATGCCCCATTTGCCAAAGATTTGATGGCAAAACATATGAGGCTTACAAGGGATTTAAACAAATTAAACAGTGAAAACCCTGCACTTACAAAGGGCTGGCTTGTTTTAAATGAAGACGGGGCAAGGGACGCGGTAATCCATGACGGGGCAATTGGCCTTCACACAAGAGATGAAGAATCAGGAAATGAATTTTTTATTGTTTCAAACTTTAAAAACGAAAGCTACCCAACAGCCCTAAATAACGCCTATAACATAAATTTTCCTGAAGGAAAGTGGGTTGAGATTTTGAATACAGACGATGTGAAATATGGCGGAAACGGCAAATATTCAAACAAGGGCAATGTGATTGAAGGTTTTGGAATTTTCGGTGCGGAAGATGAAAAGGTGCCAATAAAGCTTAAAGAACACTCCACAGTATATTTTAAAAGAGTGGGGTAGGCTTGTTTTCTCAAATTGGCCCTGTTTTGAATTTATGTTAATATAAAACAAAAACAGGTTATAAAAATGGATAACATTAATACTGAATATTTGCAAAGGTGTGTAGAAACCCTTGAAAAGTCTTATTTAATGATAAAAACAACCGAAGAGGGAACTGTTGATTATGAAATGTACAGAAACTCTCTTGTTAAAGGGTTTGAAATGACGCTGGAGCAGAGCGGAAAACTTTTAAAAAAGAAGCTTGAACCTTATTTTTCAAGCAAAAAGGCTGTGGATACATTATTTTTTAAAGATTTATTCAGACACGCTTTTAAGCATTCTTTAATTAATGAAGACGAAGCAGAAAGATGGATGAAATATCGGGATAACAGAAATAACACTGCCCACAATTACGGCAGGGCTTTTGCCGAAGAAACACTCTCTTTTATTGAAGATTTTATTAAAGACGTAAAAAATTTAAAAGAAATCATAGAAAAGAATGGATAAACTTTTTATTAAAGAAAAATATTTGAAGATTTTACTTTCAATTTTTGAAGAATATTGTCCTAAAGCGGAAATTTGGGCATATGGAAGCAGGGTGGACAACAGTGCCCATGAAGGGAGTGACCTTGACCTTGCAATAAAAAGTTTTAATGACGATACGAAAAATGTTGATGATTTAAATAAACTTCTTAAAGAAAGCAGCATTCCGTTTTTGGTTGATATTTTTGAGTTTGATAAAATGCCTGCAAGTTTTCAAAAAGAGATTGAAAAGAACTATGTTGTGATTTTTTCTTCGCTTTGTTAAATCTTTAAAATTTGGTACAAAGTGGTTATGGTTTAAAAATTTTGTTTAATTTAACATATAAAATATGTTTCAAAAAGAGCATAATTTAACCGAAGGCAGCATTTTTAAAAACCTGATACTATTTGCACTTCCTTTTGTGTTTGCAAATTTTCTTCAGGCGCTTTATGGTGCGTGCGATTTAATAATAGTCGGACATTTTACGGGCGAAAGTGCCTCTATATCTTCTGTTGCAATTGGCGCACAGATTATGTTTATGGTCATGTCTTTTATAATCGGTCTTACAACGGGAACAACCGTTTTAATCGGCCATTTTTACGGCGCAAACAGGCATGAAGAAATTCAAAAAACTGTAGGGACTGTGTTTATTTTCTTTATGTCGCTTTCCGTTATTGTTTTTCTTTTGATGTATTTTTTGGCGCCAAATATGGTGGATATTATGAAAACGCCAAAAGAGGCTTATAAAGGCGCTCTTGATTATATTGCAATTTGTTCTTTCGGGGTTGTTTTTGTCTTTTTATTTAACGCATTTTCTTCAATTTTAAGAGGGGTTGGAAATTCCCACACGCCAATGATGTTCATATCTTTGGGGTGTTTTATAAATATTATTCTTGACCTGTTTTTTATAGGCTGGCTTAATCTTGGTGTGAAAGGGGCTGCCGTTGCAACAGTTATAGCACAAGGGCTTTCGGCGCTTTCACTTTGTTTGTATGTAAGGTTGAACAAATTTTCCTTTGAATTTAGGTTTAGAGGGGTAAAATTTTATTTCAGCAAAATTAAAGACATAATAAAACTCGGGCTTCCGCTGTCTTTTCAGGACGCTATGGTTCAGATGTCTTTTATAATTCTTCTTTCCCTTGCAAATTCCATTGGGGTGGACGCTTCTGCAGGCTATGGCAGCGCAAACAGACTGAACGGCTTTACAATGCTCCCTGCGTTTTCTTTTGCAATGGCGCTCACCCCGATTGTGGCGCAAAATATGGGGGCAAAAAAGAGGCTTCGTGCAAAATATACACTTTACACCGCAATTGGCTGCACGGTTGTGTTTGGGCTTGTTTGTTTAATTTGGCAGCAGATAAACCCGGAGTCTGCAATAAGGATTTTTACATCTGATAAAAACGTTATAGCGCAAGGTGCAAGCTATTTAAAATCTTTCAGTTTTGATTTAATAATTGTGCCGTTTGTATTTTGCCTGAATGCATTTTTTAACGGCTGCGGTCATACGGCGTTTTCTATGGCAAATAATCTTGTTGCAACGCTTTTGGTCAGAGTTCCTTTGGCCTTTATAATAACGGGGATTTTTGGCAAAACTCTTTTTAATCTTGGGATTGCAGCACCAATAGCTTCAATTTGTTCGGTTATTATTGCATTTATTTATCTAAAATCCGGGTATTGGAAAAAGGGCAGTGCATTTAGCTGATAGCACTATTATTTAGCTGTAATTAACGGTTTTTATATGTTAAAATTTCATTTATTTTTGTTCTGATATCAAGAGCCATTTTTGTTTGAAGAAGTTTAATTTGGTCTAATGCAAGCTTCATAACAGGGGTTGGGTCGTCCGTGTTTATGTTTGTGCCGTTTAGAGTGACTTTTACAGCCTCAATTTTGGCTTCTGCCATATCAATTATGTTTAAAACTTCGTTTATCTCATTATCATTGAATTTTAGCTGGGAGAGCTTTTTTATCATTTGATTTTTAATTTTCTCCCTGTTTTGCATTATTTTTTGGGTGTTGTCTTTTTCGTTTGAAAAATCATCAAAATCCATTTTTAAATCCTTTTTTATAAATTTTCTTTGTTTATTTTATACCCTAAAACCCAATCTTTGCCATATTTTGCAATGTATAAAAATAAATACTCGCGATACCTTAAATACATCCAAAGAGGGTCATTATATGCACTGGCGCAGGCTTTTGTACATTCTTTTAATATTAAATTTAGTTCATCTTTTGCCATTCCCGTGCAATCAAACGTATATGTCGGGGAAAATTCGTCCAAGGCCGGGTATACAGCCGTTATTCCATATTTTTCCGGTTCATCTTTTAATTTTGTGTGTTTTCCCATTGTAAAAACGCTTCTGCCGTAAGAGTGAATTATATCATTGTTTTCACAGAGCATTTCAATGGTTTTTCTTGCGTCTTCAACGGTTTCAGTTGGGAACCCGAAAAAGATGAATGCAAAATTCCAAAGGCCCACATCGGATGAATTTTTCAATATTTCAAGCCTTAAATCTATGTCTATTCCTTTGTTTATAAGCTCCATTACACTTTTTGAGCCTGATTCTAAGCCCCAAAGCACCATCTTTAGCCCTGAATTATATCCTTTTTGAAGAATTTCTTTTGTAAAAGTTTTTTCAAGGCGTGCGTCAAAGAAATACTTTATATCAATTTCTTTTTCTTTTATTTTTTCTGAAAGCTCCGCTAAATATGCAGGGCTAACGGATTCATCAATAAATTCAAAATATTTTATTCCATATTTTTCTTTTAATTCAATAAATTCATCTGTCAGTTTTTCGACATTTTTTACGTTAAAATTTTGGCCAAAATCCTGGTCACAAAAGCTGCATTTTCCCCAATAACAGCCACGGGAAGATTGGAAGGGAAGAATAATTTCGGGGGCAAAATATTTTGTAAAATCATATCCGTCTAATGAAACTATGCTCATTTCATCAAGCTTTAAGGGCTTTTTGGTTTCATTAATAACAACCTTGCCATCTTCATTTTTATAAATCAGGTTTGAAACTTCATTAATTTTAATTTCGCCTGCAATATATTTTGCAAGCTCAACGACAGGCCTTTCGCCTTCTTCAACCAAAAGGGAATCGCAAAAAAGGCCAAAAAATTCAGGGTTTTTTATGACAGAATCTTTCACCCTGCCAAAGAAATTTCCGCCAATGTTTACGTGTGCTTTTGCTTTGGTTTTTAAAAGATTTGCAAGTGTAAGCCCCGGGATAATCTGGCCTGTTGAATTAATTGAAATTCCGATATAATCTGCGTTTTCAGACAATATTTCATCCAAAATGCTTTTATAGTATTCAATGAAAATGTTTGTTGCTTCATCAAAAACAAAAAATTTCATATGCTCAAAAGTGAGCTTAAACAGAGGGTTTGAGTATGAATCAAGACTTATTTTAGATGGAAAATATGGCATTGAAGCCATCTCAAGTGCTGAATCTATAATATTTACAGCCTTAATCAACATTTCAGGGGTGTAAAAATCTTCACTTTTTAAAATTTGGACGGCATTTTCTGCTAAATCAGGAATTTCAAGCAAAAGTTTTTGCTTTTTTTCTGCAAATTCTTTAACTTTACTGTATTTTACGATTTTATTTTGAATGTCCAAAGGATAATCTTCAAAACTTTTTCCTGCCCCTACTCCTGCTTGGATATACGGTGCAATTTCGCCTAAAACGTTTTTATTATTATCAATTGCCCGCATAACAGAGTTTTTAATAAAATCCGATTTCAAGATTTTATTATAAAAATCTATGTTTAAATCAATTCCTTTGGCGCTAAAGCCGTTTGCTTTAAGCTGCCCAACCAAAGAAGGCAGGGCAAAATGCGGGCTTATGGGTGTCCATTGGGGAGGAAAAAGCAATAAAGTCTTCATAGTCTTATAATATGCAATTTTTCATCCCTTTTAACCACCTAAAAAGTGTATTGTTACATTTTGTTCATATTTTCTTTGTTTTTATAAAAATTTTCTTTTTAGGAATTTTAATCTATTACTGCTCTATTGTTGCTTTAGAAGGAATATTTTATATGAGAATTTCACCCTTAAATCTGTCTTCAAACCTGCAAATAAATAATGTTAATGTTCAAAATGTTCAAAATTCAAACCATGTCTATAATATGGCGCTGAAAGGTGCAGATTTTTCCGATACGGTAAGTTTTAAGGGCGAAAAACAGTTTAAATATACTGATTCCTGGTATCTAAAGGGGCAGGAAATCTTAGACCAGGATGGTTTTACAACAACTGTTGAAGATAAACAGGCAAAAGTTGGAATGTTTGACAAACTTTTAAAGAAAACACACCCAAAAAAGATTTACGACCTGCCTTTAAGGCTTCGGGAAGATTTGACCTCAAAAGGCACAGACACCGTTATTTTAAGAGGGCCAAATGATGTACTTAATGAAACGGGGCTTTCAAATGAAGAATTTATAAAAGATATAAATAAGATTAATACAATGATATCTCTTGTGTATCCAAGATATGATTCTTTTGAGGATGAAACAAAGCAGAGTTTTGAAATGAAAATGGGAAATTCAACTGCAAATGTTACAAGGCTTCGCCAGGGGCTTTCCGGTATAGTTTATAAAATTGAAGTTGAAGGCTGCAGGCCGCTTGCCCTAAAACATTATCTTCACCCTCAAAAGGTGAACCAAGCCGAAGGGCCTTTTCCTGAAATTGCAATTGCAAAGAAGATGAATGAGGACAATGTTTCAAATATTCCGCTTTTATATTGTGCAAACCCATATGAAGGGTGGATGTTGTCTGAATTTGTAGATAAAGATTATGAAGCAAGAAAAGACGGGGTTTCTATTTTAGATTATGCAAGTGCAAATGAGCTTATTTTTGGAGATAGAAACACAGGGAACACTGTGCGGGGAAAAGACGGACGTATTTTTGTTGATTTTGGATATATAGAGCCTGCATTTTCAAACGGCTGCACCTTGGGTTTTGAGAAGGTTGTGTGCGAAGATGTTGTTTCAAGGGCAAATTCAAAAGATGACAAAGATTTAAAATATACATCAACGCTTGGTCATTGTGCAAATGTGAGCCTTTACGGAAATGGTGAAACAAGAAAAGCCTTGGTTCAAAAATATGCTGATAACCCTGAATTTAAACTGTTTTGCGATGCCTTGCAAGGGACAAGATATGCTCTTGCAGGGAAAGATATGCCAAAAGATTTAGAAGCAAGTTTGCAGGAAAGCTTTGAAAAATCAGGTTTTGTCGGGGACGCGGTTGAACTTGTACAATCTTGCAAGCAGTAGGGATTATTTGTTAAATTGTTCCGGGTGATTTTGGCCGATGTTTTGGCTGATATTGGGATTGATATATTTACAGGAAGGTTTACAAAACTTAACACTTACCATAAAAATGGCAATTATATAAAAAATATATACTTTATATAAATATAAGAAAAATATAAAGGGCAAAAAATGGTAAATGCAGTTTCAAATTATAACGAATGGGTGGCTTCTCTAAATTCAAGGGGTATAAAAACAACACACCTTGGGAAAGGCGAAGCAAACTTTGCAGATTATACAAATGCCCTTTCAGAATCTTTGAAACAGGAAATTATGGCAAGCTTTGACACTGCGGCAGATTATGATTTGCAATCAAAACTTGCTTCCCTTTTAGGCGGCAAAAACCTTATGCAGTCAAAAGATGTTGGTAAAATTTTACAAGGTACAGGCATTTCATATAGCGTTCAATATGTAAAAACGGCATATATCCCTGATAACAAGGCAGACGGACATTACGATAAAAATGTTACAAACGGTTCAATTGCAGTATATACCTTCAAAGACGCAAACGGCGGCGAGATAAAGATTGCTGACGCGAACGGAAACGGTGCGCTTGAATCAGAGGAATTATTTATGAACGAAATTTTATCAGGCGTTGTGTCTGATATTCAAACCGGAGGTTTTTCAGGAAACGCAGGGGTGGCACAAAACACGCAGAACAATATGCAAAACGGAATTGACACCCTTCTTGCGCAGATGGAAGCACAAATTGCAGAACAACAGAAAATGATTGAAGAGCAAATAGCGCAAATTAAAGAAGCAACATTGGCGCAGCTTGGTTCTTTTGACACGGCCAAAACCGAAACCGAAGAAGCTGAAGGCCTTGAGGCTGAAAATACAAAGGCGGAACCTTCTAAAAAAGATATTCAAAAAGAGGCAAAAAAGCTTATAGAAAAAGAACATCCGACTCTTTCAGACAATGAACTTAACAAATTGGCAGAAAAAATTGCAGATAAAGTTTTATCAACCGGGGTTGAAACTGAAAAAGCCGTAAAAGCAGCCCTTGAAACCCTTGAAGAACAAGCAGCATAAGAAAATAAAATTTAACACTAAAAAACAGAGGGCGGGAATTAAATCTCGTCCTCTGTTTTTGACATAAGTATTAAAAAAGTATGAACAAAATAGAAATAAAATAAAATTGTTAGGGCTAAAGCCCTTTAACCAACGCCCAAACGTGCCTTTGGCGCAAACAAATTTACAACATAACACAATCATTCAGGTAGTTTATTACCTGCATTTTTTCTTCGTATAAATACCTTACAAAATTTAAAAACTCCGGCGCCCTGCAAGATAGTGTCACCGTAATTTCAAACCCTTCGGAACAAAAAGGCTCATAATCATAGACAACATAGTTATTATATTTGCTTCTCCATTCCTTTTTTTCCACCTTGCAATGATATTCGTTTGCTAAACACTCAAGCCAGGGGATGGTTTCTTTATTTACATTGTGAAACTCTAACAGCGCATAGTTCTCATTTTCTTGAAATCTTTTCTCTATTAGCATAAAGACACTCCCTTAAAAATGTTTGTCTTAATAAAAGTTTAAAAACTTATGACACATAAAGAAATATCTGAAAGGATAATTTAACCTGCTATACTAAAAGACTATTTAATTTCAAAAAATCAGCCGTTATTCTTAAATAAATTAAGAAACTTTTTTACAAAGCTAAAGGGGATAAGCTTTTTGATGTTTTTAAGGCTTAAATTTTTTCCGCGTTTAAAATCCATAGAACGGATAAGAAGGATGAAATTTATAATATCCAAAATTAAAAGCGCAATATCTTTTATCTTTTTAAAATTTAGTTTTTTCATATTAGAAAAATTGGTGTTAAAATTTTTCAGCTTTAAGTTTACATCTTTCAATGTTTGAAGCGTGCCTTTTGCTTCGATATTTACAGCTTCAAGGCAGGTTCTTACTTTGTTTTCAAGATAAATTAACCCAAAAACGATTAAGCTTGTAATAATAAGCTCAAATATAATTATTAAAATGTAGCCAAATTCTATCATCCTTTGTATTATAATTTATATTGAAGGACTATTCTATACATAAGGTGGATTATTTTAAAACCGTGCCAAATTTTAACAAAGCTTTGAAAAATACTAATAGAATTTATTCGCTCCTAAAAAAGTTCAACTTTGAAGGGACGAGTTTTCCCGGGAAAATTTTAAGACAAAACTATAAAAGTTTTCTCTCTGACGCGCAAGATTACGCAATTTCAGACCGCTTTGCAATTACCGGGACAAACGGAAAAACAACCACTGCAGGCATTTTGGCCCAAATTTTAAAAGAGGCGGAGCATTCTGTTATTCATAATGAACTTGGCGCGAATATGCCAAACGGAATTGCAACGGCAGTTGCCTTGGGGCTGTATAAAATTTTAAAGGATAATCCGGTGCAGAGGGTGGATAATTATGTTATAGAATGTGATGAAGCATATCTTGCCCCTTTGTTTAACGAAATGAAGTTTGATTATCTTTTGGTTACAAATCTTTTCCGTGACCAACTGGATAGATATGGTGAATTAGACATCACAAAGAAAAAAATTCAAAAGGGAATAGAGCTGAATGAAGATATAACGCTCATTTTAAACGCAGATGACCCGACTTTATCTGACATTGACCATAAGCTTGCTGATGGCAGAATAAGAAAAAAGATTTATTACGGCATTGAAAATATTACTTTTGCAGGATATGACAAGGTTTCAAAAAGCCCGTCTGAAACTGTATACTGTTCAAAATGTACATTGCCGCTGCAATACAAAAAAAGGTTTTATTCGCAGCTTGGCCGGTGGTATTGTGCATGCGGAAACAAACGGCCGGAGCCTGAAATTAAAGCGGATGTGAAGGTTTTTCCGGACCATTTTTATCTTTATATTACATATAAAGAAAGGCCTTACACGTTCAAAGTTAACCT
Source organism: Candidatus Gastranaerophilales bacterium (assembly GCA_910587375.1). Taxonomy (GTDB): domain Bacteria; phylum Cyanobacteriota; class Vampirovibrionia; order Gastranaerophilales; family Gastranaerophilaceae; genus MGBC122484. Next base: position 189,293 of record CAJULR010000036.1, read on the forward strand.
TACAGGGCTTTATAATGCCTATAATGCGCTTGGGGCAATATCTTGTGCTCTTATAAACGGTGTAGAAAGAAGGTTTATAGACAAGGCCCTTGAAAACTACACTCCCGCATTTGGCAGAAATGAAACCGTATATTTAAACGGGCGCCCTGCAACTGTTTATTTAATTAAAAACCCTGTTGGGGCAAGCGAGGTTTTGCGCGGCCTTAAAAACATTGAAAACGCAAGTATTTTAATTTCAATAAACGACAACTACGCCGACGGCAGGGACGTTAGCTGGCTTTGGGATTCTGATTTTGAAAGCTTGAGGGATTTTAAGGGCAATTTCTTTTTAACAGGCTCTCGTGCGGATGATATGGCGCTTCGTCTGAAATATGCGGGGTGCGACACCGGTTCTATTTTGATTGATTCAAATATTAAGCGCTCATTAGAAGACGCTGTTGAAAAATTGCAGTTTAATGAAAAGCTTGTAATTTTAACGACTTATACTTCGCTTTTGAAGATGACAAAACTGTTTAAGGGAATGAAGAAATAAGCTCTGCGCCTTGGTTAAAAATTTTTGGTTTGGTGCTTTTAAGGTGTATGCCTCAATTTCTGATTTTGTGAAGCACATTTTTTTAAAGTTAAAAGGCTCTTGAATTCTCAAAGAGCCTCTCATCTAAAATGTTTTTCTTATATTATAAATTATGCTTTTTCTTTTTTGTTGTATTTTAGCTTATTTTACAGCTTGTCTTACAAATTTGTCTTGATTTTGTGATTTTTGTGTTTGCTCCGCCTGGGGCTCTGTTTGGGCTTGGCCTTTGAAGCTTAACCTTCTTGGAACCCTTATTCTTTCAACGTTTAGTTTGTTTATACCATTCAATTGAATAGGAGTAATCATCAAGCCTCACTTTATCAAACTAAATTGCGTCGTAAGCGAACCTAACAAGATCTCTTATTTGTTCTGCTCTGTGTTGCTGGTCTGCATTTTCTGCTTTTTCTGCAACATTAGCGTCGTTTAAGTCTGTTAATTTATCAACGAAATCGTTACCAACGCCTGCTGCAACGCTTGCGCCTGTAAGTGTAATCCCGCCGTCAACAAGGTCTGCGCCTCTTGAAATGCCGCGTTTTGCAAAAAATTCTTTAACATTATCCGTTGTTAAGTCTAATTTCTTTGCAGCTTTTGAAAGAACGCCTGCATTTTCTTCAGGTACGCTTGCTAAAGAGCCCACTTTATTTGCAAATTTATCAATTACAGAGCCTTCAACAACTTCAACGCCTTCAACTTTGCCTGCAACAGTTCTTCCCATATCTTGTACAGCTTCAAGAGCTTTACCAAGCTTTAAGGTGTTGCCTTTCATATTGGCGACATTTTCGCCGATTTGGCCGATATACTTTTTACCGACTTCTAAAACTTTTGTTCCAGTGCTGTCTTTTAAAGCGTCAACAAACTTGCCTGAGGTGCCGCTTGTAAGGGCTTTACCTGTTGAAAGAGCGCCAAGGAATAAAAGTGCAGTTGAAGCAAATTCAATGGCGTGGTCTAAAATATAATCGCCTAATACAATTCCTGCGGTGTTTGTGTTTATGTTGACATCACCGTATTTTTCAGACATTGTTCTGTTGCCAAGTTCGCTGAATTTTGGTTTTGGCTGTTGAACATCAGCTTTTTCAGCTTTTTTTGAAGCTGCTTTTGCGCGTCCGAAACTAACATTTGAGTTAATTGCATTTACAGATGACATAATCTTCTTCCTTTCACACATCCATGTAAAGGCGTGTGAATTTTATTTATTGCTATTTTCATGAAGTTTTGTAAACAAATTGTTACAATTTTTCTATGAAATCTCTCCTAACGTTCCATAATTATACAACAAAATGTAAATTAATGGAAATATTTTTTATCTTTTAGCTTGTCGGGCATAAACTGCTGTTTATATTCAGGGTTGTTGTGCGTATAAACATACCCTTCGCCAAAACCATATTTTTTTGCGTCTTTGTAATGTGCGTCCCTTAAGTGCATTGGGGGCGGGAAATCAAGCCCTGCTTGAATATCTGCCATGGCTTCATCAATTGCCATAATTGCCCTGTTTGATTTTTTGGTCCTTGCAACGAATTCTGTCGCCTGTGCAAGAGCAATTCTACATTCAGGCAGCCCCAAGGTTTCAACTGCCTTTAGAGCAGCTTCTGCTATTAAAAACGCTCTAAAGTCTGCGTTTCCGACATCTTCGCTGGCGCAAACGATTAATCTTCTTGCAATAACCCTTGGGTCTTCACCGTTTGCAAGCATTTTTGCAAGATAATATATCGCAGCGTCAGGGTCGGAGCCTCTCATGGATTTTTGATACGCTGAAAGGCAATCATAGTGCCCTTGCCTGTCATATCTTGCAGTGCTTTTTTGAAGCAGGTCTTCCACGATTTTCTTATCCACTTTGGCATTTGGGCTTTTTCCATCTCCGTATGCTGCAAAGAAAGAGTTCTCAACCGTATTGAGCGCATATCTTGCGTCCCCTGCGGATAAATTTACAATTGCATTAATTGCTTCATCCTCAATTTCAACAGGCATTTTAGAGTAGTTTTCTTTTAAGTAGTTAAACCCCTTTTCAACAATTTTTCGAATGCTGTCTTCGTCAATCCTATTCAGCATTACAACCTGTGCACGGGATAAAAGCGCCGGCACCACCTGAAAAGAGGGGTTTTCTGTTGTGGAGCCTATCATATGAAAGGTTCCGTTTTCAATGTGTGGTAAAAGCGCGTCCTGCTGGGTTTTAGAGTATCTATGGATTTCATCTATAAAAAGAATTGTCCGAACTCCGTTTCTTAAATTTTCTTTAGCATTCAAAACGGCGTCCTTTACGTCCTTTACGCCTGATGTCACCGCAGAAAGCTCCAAAAAATTTGCATTATGGTAATTTGCAATTAATCTTGCAAGAGTCGTCTTTCCGCACCCTGGCGGCCCCCAAAGTATCAAAGAAAAAAGCCTTTTTGCTTTTAATAAATTTCCAATCGGCGAATTTTCATTTATTACGTTTGTCTGGCCCAAAAATTCATCAAGATTTTTTGGCCTTAAAAGCGCTGCCAGCGGGGTTTGTTTGTTATTTTCTTCCAAATTATCAAATAAATTCATTGTATAATTTTATCATGGTAAAGAAATTTTTAGTATTATTGGGTTTAATTAGCCTGCTTTGTGCGGTTTTGGCGGGCGGATATTATATTTATAAAGAAGGCGTTATGCTTGCTATAAATGATATGATAAAAACCGCAAAGGCAAAAAACTGTGATATCCAAGCTCCACAGGGAATTTTGCCCGGGGGCTGCATTATGGACGGCGTTCCAAAACCCCAAACGGAGTCTAAATGGTCAAAAATTCGCTTTAAAAACCCTTTTGACAGGCTAAACCAGGGTGTGAACGGGAAAAAGCAGTGGCTTAATAATCCTTTTAAGGATTTGAAATTTAAGGCGCCCGAATTCAAAATGCCCAACCTTGGAACCCCCGTTTTTAAGGCGCCCGAGTTTACATTCTTTAAAAAGCACCCAAAAAAACAAAAATTTACCCTTTGGACAATTCAATTAAAAGCGCCTGCGGGGCATTTTATGGATGAAAATATTGAAGCCTTTAAGGTGCTTCACCCTGATGTTGAGGTTGTTTGGGTGGATATTCCTATTGCAGAAGCCCAAAAAAGGACGCTTGCCGCTGTGCTTTCGGGTAATCCGCCGGATTTAATCAACCTAAACCCGGATTTTTCTTCCCTCCTTGCGCAAAAGGGGATTTTAGAATATTTTACAGAGGAAGAAACCGAAAGTCTGCACCCGGAGCTTATAAACAAGCTTCGCTATAACGGAAACATTTTCGCCCTGCCTTTTTATGCCACAAGCCCGGTTACGGTTTTTAACAGAGGGGTTTTAGATAAATGTTTTGAACATGGTTACCCTGTAATTACAAGCTATGAGGATGTTTATGGTATATCAGGCGAAATTAAAAACTGTACGGATAAACCCGCAATTGTAATGAATCTTAACGAAAACGACACCTTTGCAAAAATTTTAAATAAATATGATATTTCAGATTTTGAAACCGAAGAAGAAACCAAGGCGCTGACGCATGTTGTGCGCATGTTTGATGATATGTACAAAAAAGGATATCTTCCAAAAGACACGCTAACTTTGAACCACAGGGAAGTTGTGGAACAGTATATGGCAAAAAATGCTGTGTTTGTTGTGGCCGGGTCGAATTTTATAAAGATGATAAAAGAAAATGCGCCCGATGTTTACAAAAATTCTGAAATTTCAAGCCAGTTGACTTCGCCTGATGGCAAGTATGACGTTGGTTTAATGAATTTTGTAATTCCAAAAAACGCCAAAAACAAAGGTTTGGCGCGCGAATTTGCCTTTATGCTTTTGAATAAAGAAAATCAGCTTAAGTTTACCAAGCTCACAAACACGCTTCCTGCAAACCTTGAAGTGCTTTTAGATGATTATTTTATTGAATGCGATGAAGATTTAATTGAAAAATCCCGCTGTGTCGGCGCAAGCCAGCTAAATTTCCTTGTGCAGCAAGACTTTGGCTACAAAAACAAAAAGGCAATAAACGACACGCTAAATAAAACGCTTGAAGAAATATTGCTAAACGGTAATATTTCAAAGAGAATTTCAGATGAATTACTTGAAAAAAAACTCGATAAATTACAAAATGAAATAAGAGCCTTGAAGAAGGATTAAAAAAAGGGGCATAAGCGGTTACAGAATGCCTAAGCCCCAAATACGTTGTTTTATCTTAAATCTTTATTCTTTTTCAAGGTTTTTTATATGGTTGTGACCCCGGGGCTTAAAGCCCCGAAATGTCACATTATGCCTATGTTTCCCTACATCGCCGTGCTCTTATACTCAATAATCACAACGCCGTTTCCTCCATAGCCTCCAAGGCCGCCCACCCCATCAACTACAGCACCGCCTCCTCCGCCTCCGCCAAAGACACCAATCTTCCCTTGGGCGCCTGAGGCTGCTGCGTTACAATTACCTGCAGCACTCATATTTCCTCCACACCCTCCAAGGATTGGTCCTGCTATAGTACCATCACGTGACTTTATAAATGTAGCGTATGTATTATCTATATTTTGATATATGTAATCCATATATCCTCCAATGCCTCCAGCAAGCTCTGACCCGGGGTGTCCATGAACAGGTGCCCCCTCATCAGAAGAATAGTTATTGTAATTATCAGGAAGCATTGTTATTCCTCCATGTTCATCTTTAACAAGTCCGCTTTCACCTTTCAACCCTCCACGGGCTA
>CAJULR010000037.1 GCA_910587375.1 Candidatus Gastranaerophilales bacterium
AATGACGCAGCGAATACTCCTAATGGAAAGAATGGAACCTTTGGCGGTGGAGGAGGCGGGGGTGCAGTTATAAATGAAACAGGAGGAATAGGCGGAAATGGAGGAAGGGGGATGGTGATTCTTGAGTACAAGAGTACGTCGATATGATGTTTCGGGGCCATTGGGCCTCTGGCACGGCTTGAATGGACAATCGTCATTGCGAGCGTTGCGACAGCGACGAAGCAATCCAGAAAGGTTTTGCAAAAAACCATGAGATCCTGAATCAAGTTCAGGATGACGGATGTTCATTGAATAGCAGATAATTAATCAAGTTTTTAGATGAACAACTTTTCGGGCATTGATTTTGTAACCTTTCAATGCCCTTTTCTTTAACAGATCCTGAAACAAGTTCAGGATGACAAAGTCAGTTCCTGTGCATTGATTAATATTAGACAAGCATACCAAAGCTACTTTTTTAATGTTTTTATAGGGCATATGTTTTTTTGCAGGGCAAAATGAGGGCGTATTAAATTACCCTGCCTAAAACCCCTTTTTATAAGGCTTTTACATGCTCATCTTTTTGTCTACAACAGGAGCTATATTTTGAAGTTTCCCCAAAAGCTCCTTAAACTGTTCAGGATATAAAGATTGCGCCCCATCGCAAAGCGCACAGTCAGGCGTGTCGTGCACTTCAACCATTAACCCGTCACAACCTGCCGCCACAGACGCCATAGACATAGGCGCAACCTTGTCGCGAAGGCCCGTTCCGTGGCTTGGGTCAATAATTATAGGCAGGTGGCTAAGTTTATTCACAACAGGAATTGAGCACAAATCAAGCGTATTTCTTGTTGCGCGCTCAAACGTCCTAATTCCGCGCTCACAAAGGATAACCTCCCTGTTTCCGCCCGAAAGAATATATTCTGCAGCCATCAACCACTCTTCAATCGTCGCAGAAAGCCCTCTTTTAATCATTACAGGCTTGTTCACATGGCTCAATTCCTTTAATAGGTTGAAATTTTGCATATTCCTTGCGCCAACCTGCAAAATGTCCACATATTTCAAGAAAAGAGGAATTTGGTTAATTTCCATAACTTCGCTCGTCACAGCCATATTATACTTATCCGCAACGCGTCTTATAATCTGCAAACCTTCTTCTCCAAGGCCCTGAAAGGCATAGGGAGATGTGCGGGGCTTAAAAGCGCCGCCACGGATGATTTTTACACCATATGAACTCAATTTTTTAGCACAAGCCTCAACCTGTTCTTCAGATTCCACAGTGCAAGGCCCTGCAATAATCCCAACGTTTCCGCCGCCAAATTTTTCCCCATTCACCTCAATTACAGTGTCTTCGGGCTTAAAAATGCGGCTTACAAGCTTATAAGAGGATGAAATCTTTAAAACCTCTTTCACGCCATCCAAAAGTTCAAAATCCCTGGGGTCAATCGGGTTTGCGCCCACAGCGCCAATGACTGTGTGCATATCGCCCTTTGAAACGTGCGCGTCACGCCCCTTTTTTTTGATTGTATCTATCGCATTTTGAATTTGTTCTTCACTTGCCCCATGGCGCATTACGATTAACATTTTTCTCTCCTCTTAATAGTTTTTGGCTCATCCATATTATCACAAAAAAAGTTTATGTTAAAATTTAGCTATGCCTCATTTTTTAATAAATTCAAATAACATAAAAGACGGGTTTTTAAAAGTAAATTGCCCCGAAACCGTGCACCATCTTGTCTGTGCACTTCGGCTTCAAAAAAGCGAAATTGTTAAATTTATTGATGAAAACAAGGTTCAATATGAGGCTGAAATCCTTGATTTTTCAAAAAAAGAGGTAGTGGCAAAGGTTTTAAGTTCAGAAATTTCAAAAAGGGAACTTCCATATAACATATACCTCGCACAAAGCGTCTTAAAGCCCGAGGCAGAGCACCTTTTAATTTCAAACGCCGCACAGCTTGGGCTAAAAGGCCTATACCCATTTATTTCAGACCACAGCACAGTTAAAAAAGAGAGCATTAAATTTAAAAATGAGAAGTGGCAAAAAGTGGCGGATGAAGCCTTTAAACAGTGTGAGCGGGCAGATTTAATGCCTGTTTTTGAAATCTCCCCCCTGGAGGAGGTTTTGGAAAAATTCGACCGTGAAAATATCATCATTTTTGCGGAAAAATATGAAAACACCGATATTTTAGCCGCCGCAAAAACCGTCGATATCAAAAAAGACATTTTGCTTGTGGTTGGCCCCGAGGGCGGTTTTTCAGAAAAAGAATTTGAATTTTTCAAAGAAAAAGAATATAAAATGGCAACGCTTGGAAACCTTATTTTTAAGGCACCAAACGCAGTGACAGCAGGCGCAACAAATGTTATTATGGCGCTTAATCTATATAAAGAAGGGTTTTTAGCTTGAAACAATTAATAAAAAACGCCATAGAAAAAGACAGCTTTTTAAACCTCATAAAAAAAGCCTTGCTTCCATTTCTTAAAAACGACAGCAGTGCATACCTTGTTGGCGGCTATATTAGAGATTTAGCGCTTTTTAACACGGTTTCTTTAGATAAAGACATTGTCCTTTTTAACCTGGATACAGAAAATGTGGCAAGAAAAATTGCGGATGACATTGGCGGCGCCTTTGTAGAATTAGATTCTTTGAACAAAATCTACAGGGTTGTTTTGGGCGAAAATTACGCAGACATCGCACAGGGGCTAAATAACAGCGTGGATGATGACATTCAAAGGCGCGATTTTACAATAAATTCCATATTTTACGATTTAAAAAAAGGTGAATTTTACGACAAAAACGGCGGATTTTATGACCTTCAAAAAAAAGTTATAAAAACTGCAAACCTTGAAAATCTTGAAGATGACCCCCTAAGAATGCTCCGCACGTTCAGGTTTAAGGCAGGGCTTAATTTTGAAATAGACACTGAAATTTTAGAATATATTCAAAAAAACGGTAAAAACCTTGATACAATTGCAAAAGAGCGCATAAACCAGGAAATTTTAAAGATGTTTCAAGGGAATTTTTTAGTTGAAACCCTTTTAAATATGTATGATATCGGGTTTTTGGAAATTGTTTTTCCATTTGTGCACAAAATTAAAAAAATCCCCCCAAATACACACCACCACCTGGATTTAGTCCATCATTCAATTGAAACCGTAAACCAAATTCGCCCTGTTTGCGCTGACATTGCGCTTTTAAGGCTTGCAGCGTTTTACCATGACATCGGAAAGCCCCTCTGCTGGACAATTGAACCCGATACCGGCCGCCACAGATTCATAGGACATGATGAAAAAGGTGAAAAACTTGTGCGCCAAGAGCTTTCAGCGCTTAAATTTTCAAAAAAACAGATTGAATATGTTGCAAAAATGGTAAAAAACCATATTTACCCATCTTCTTTGATGGCAACGCCAGAAGGCGCTTCAAACAAGGCTATGGCCAGGTTTATAAGAAAAATTCACCCTGACGTTGAAGATTTAATTGAACTTGCGCGCGCAGACAGGCTTTCGGCCAGGGGCGAAGCTGTAACAGACGATATGGTTCAAAACAACCTTAAAAACCTTGAAAAGCTGCTTGGATACTATAAAGAGATTAAAGAAAGCTTGAAGGAGTTGCCAAAACTTTTGGATGGAAGAGAAATTATGGACATCCTTCAAATTCAGGCAACGCCGAAGCTTGGGGCAATTATAAACGAACTCAAGGAAGCACAAATTGCAGGCAGCGTCAAAACAAGGGAAGAAGCCATCAGTTTTATTAAAGGTTTAAAGATTTAAACACACAGAAAAAGTGTGAAAATGTATTTTTAATACCGGGTCTGCAATGGTCAAAGAGCTATTAAGCTCATCTTTTATTGCTCGCAAACTCAACCCTGCCTTAAGCTAAGAAGGCAGGGTTTCAAACATACTCGCTTTATACATTCGCTAAATATCTCTAATGTCCTTATGCTAACGGTATTAAAAATACATTTTCACACTTTTTTTAAAATAAAAGCTTATGTAAAGTTTTGTAACAAATAAAACAAACTCTGCAATTTTATATTTTGTATATACTTTATATATATGTAAGAGATAACAAAACAAAAAAAACTAAAACGCAACCTAAACAAACATTTAATAAACACGATTTTTCCACACAAAAACCTAACTTCCTAACCTTCCCTTCCTATTAAAGATTTACTCCCGTTTTGGGAGTTTTTTTTATGTCAAAATCCCGATATGCTGCGCCCAGCTATGCCCAGGCCAAATATGATAAACGAAAACCTGCCCGCTAAAATTCAACCTGCACGAAGTCCAAACGCTTAATATTTCGCATTATAATATTTCAAATTTTTAAATGAATCCGCAGCGCCTGTCACAAAACATTGCTTGTCTTCGACATTTTCTAACCCCGCACCAAAAACCTCATTTTGAAAATTAATCGCAAAGTTTATATGACTTTTTACATTTGCATAATCTTCCGGCCTTGTGTCAGGGTTATAATATGCAAGAAAAGTATTGAAATAATATTTATAATCCTTTTTTGCCTCTTCGAGATATTTTTCTTCATTTGGATAATAATCCACAAGCCTTGGCCCATGGTCGCCCATGATAATTACTATCGGCTTCTCGCCGCCTTTTGCAAAAATTTTATCCAAAAATTCAAGTGTCTTATTATCTGCAAATTTTAAATATTCAAGATAAAACTCTCGGTTTAAAATAAAAACATCATTTACCATAGGGTCGTTTATATCTGAATTTATCTCGCCATCCTTATTGAAAACATAAGGTGCATGCGGCATTAAAAAATGTGCAAAGAAAAGATGTTTTGAGCCGCTTTTTGAAAAAACATTATCCGCATAATCAAATGCTTCCTGCATTTCTTTAGCTTTATTCTCTGAATTAAAATTTATGGAATAATACAAGGCAGTATTACCAATAAAAAGCTCTGCCGCCGTTTGGAAATCATCCTCTCCAAGAGTGTGAAAATTGTCTATAACCCCCCTCTTGATATGAATATCCATCGGCCAGGAATTTAGATAATAAATTTTATATCCGACTTTTTTTGCCAATGCAAATAACCGGGCTTTGTTTATTGCCCTTGATGGCGTATTATACGGCAAGCTCTGAACATAGCAGGCGTTTAAAAATGATGGAATGGCCGCAACAGTCTTTGTATAGTTGCTCTCCATATCCTTAAATACAATAAAGCCCTTGTCTTCAAGCTTTTTTAAAAAATCGTCATTGTTTGTGCCAAGGTGTTTTAGCGTGCGGTTTCCAGCATGCGCGTCAAGAAGAATAATGTAAATGTTCCTTGTCGGGTTTTTTAAACCCCCTTTTTTACTGTTAAAAGCTGCCTTGCTGAAATTTGGAAGGCTAAAATTCTCTCTAATCACCATGCCTGCAGCATTTAAAAAAGAAAGCACCAAAAGGGTTATCCCAAAAGGCCTTAGGAAATCTAAAACTTTTTTAGAATCCAAAAACTTTATAACAACAAACCCAAAAACACAAAGCCCAATAAAAACTGAAACAAAAGCAGGCATAGTGTTAAAATTCAAAGACAAAACACAAATTGCAATTAAAGAAGCAATAATAGATTTTGCTTCATCCTTCAAAACAACCTTAAAAGCAAAAAAGAATACATAAAAAAGCGCCATCACGGCAAAAACAAATAAAAGCGCCCACAATGGAGAAATTCTTGTGAAATTTTGCGCCCAAAGATATATAAATTTATACGCTGAAATTATGCTAAAAAGAAATACCTGTCCCATTTTTCTTGCTTAAACCTCTTTTTTCTGTTGCAAACCTCTTCCGCTAAAACTTATACCCCAGCGAGCCATACGAAATCAATTGCGCTCCATTAAATACAATATACGCCTTGTGCCCGGAATTTGTTTTGTTTCCAATATTTTGTAAAACCCGCCAAATGCCGCTTCAAAACCCTCTTTTGTATAATCATCAAAAATATCTTCACGGTTTAAAAGCATATTTTGCACTTTTGAATCATCCTTTTGAACAAATTCAATAATTAAATGTTTTGAAAATTCGGCAAAATATTTCGCCTGAAAAGCAAAAGGAACGTTATAAGTTATCCTAAGATGGTGCATTAGGGCAAGCGCCAAAACCAAATCCACATCTTTAGCGCGCGCATTCAGGGTTTTTCTTTCTTTATTATCAAACCCAAGTGCCGGCGTCGGGTTTACAATGTCAAAAATTAAAGGAAAAATATTCTTTTCGCCGCAAGCCTTCGCTTCAAGGTAATTTTTCTCAATTGCAAGCGGGTCAATGTCAAAAGCTTTCACCTCGGCCCCTTTTGCAGAAAAAATTCTTGAAAAAACGCCCGTGTTTGCGCCAAAATCCCAGACTTTTTCAGGCAAAAGCCTTTCTCTGAAACCATTTATAATCTCTTTTTTGGCTTCAAACCCATCTTCAGTGTAGTTTGTGTTTGAATAATACTCATCCCATTCGGTTTTATACTTTGAAAGGTTAATATTTGTAACAGTGTCGTAAAGGTTGTTTACAATATTTAAAAGAGATTGTTTTGAAACCTTCACATCCGCCGTTTTTACTTTATTATCCGAATATTTATTCTGCATTTTTGAATGAATGTGAATGTGCGCCAAAAGGTTTGGATTAAATTTTGTCTTATTTGGCAAAAGCTTTGATGTCAAATCAAGCGGAATGCCATTTATATTGCCTAAAAGCAAGTTTTGCAATCTTAAATCCTTATACGCAATTAAACAAAGCGGACACAAAAAATTCTCGCAAAACTGCCTGTAGGCTGCCCATGGCCTTTCTTTAAAATCTTCAAAAGAAGATGTGTCAATTAAAACGGGCCTGTTTTCTAAAAACTGAATGTTAAATGGCGTCGCGTCTTTAAGTGTCATATCAAATTCAAGCGCAATCTTTTGAATTTCAAGTGTTGCAAGGGCTGCGTCTTTAAACTCTGAAAAGCACCATTCATAAGGATATGAAACAAAAACCTCTTTAGGCTTTATTATAATCTCGTCTTCAATTTCAGCGCCATCATTTAAGACGCCGGAACTTTCAACCCCGCTTAAAACCTCCCCGCACTCTTCATGCGGCACAATCAGCCCTTTTGATATGAGCTTTTCATAAAGCCCTGAATTCATAAATTTTCTGTAGGTTTCAGCGTATTTTTTGCCAATTTTTCTATATACGACACCATCTTTGTAAAACACCCTTGCAGAAGGGTCCTTAAAGGATGAAGGCTCAATTTCGCACGCTTCGGAGTTATTTTTGTTCATCTTTATTCCTTCTAAAGAAATGAACAATCTTGTCGCGCCAAACTTTAAATGTACAGCCAATGCCCACAATTCCTGCCAAAATTACCTGTAAAATCATGCTCCCTGTGCCCGGGTCTAAATAGGCAAAAGCTCTTTCAGGACAAATGATTCCCGCCGCAAAAATTGCCGCAAGCAATAAAAAACAATCCTTTAAAAAACGTTTGGTTTTTAAATCTTCAGTATATATATATATTAAACGCCCTGGTTTCATATTCTCTCTCTTATTAATTTCTATCCTTAAGTTCAACACTAATTGTACCACGATTTAAAAACGTTTCAAAATCATTCCCCAAAAATTTCCAAAGCGCGTTCCATATTTTTCACAATCTCCACTTTAAACGGACATCTTTTTTCGCACGCACGACATTTCACACACTCGCTTGCCTTGTGTGAAAGCGCTTTATAATGTTCGCGTACAGTTTCCGGCACAAAGCCTTGCGCCAGCGCCAAATTTAAAAACTTTGTAACATTATGAACTTCAATTCCTTTGGGGCAGGGCGCACAGTGTCCGCAATACATGCAATGCCCTTCCCAGCTTATCTTTGGAAAGCTTGAAAGCGTCTTTGCATAGTCTTTTTCAGAATCGGAGGCCGTTTCATATAAAAGTGCATTTTTTAACTCTTCAATTTTTCTTGCCCCGCAAAGAACCGTCCCGACAGCAGGGCGCGTCAAGGCATAATGAATACACTGAATTGGCGTAAGTGCAATTTTTGCAGGCGAAACTTCCGAATTTAAAAGGTCGCCCCCGCCAAAAGCCTTCATTACGGTAATCCCCACCCCAAGTTTTTCGCAGGTTTCGTATAAATTTTTCCTATCCTCATCCATATTTAAAAGCGGCTCATCATACTTTTCCGGGTTCCAAAGCTGCTCTACATCTTCATCTGCAGGCTGCATATCATAACACGGGTTAACAGAAAACATTAAAACATCAATCAGCCCGCTTTCAACTGCACGCCTTGCAACAACAGGGTTGTGGCTGCTCATCCCGACACAGCCGATTTTGCCCTCTTGTTTTAATTCCTGCACATATTTAATAATTTCACCGTTTAAAATCCCGTCTAAATCATCCATAGAATCCACATAATGAATCATTCCAATGTCGATAAAATCAACATCAAGCTCTGAAAGCATAGTATCAAAGCCCTTTTTGACTTCATCAATCTTTCTTGTCCTTTTATATTGCCCGTTTTCCCAAACAGAACAAATGTGCGACTGGAGAATGAATTTTTCCCTTCTGCCTTTTATTGCAAGGCCAAGGCCGCGGCGCACCTTAGGGTTTGAAGTATAAAGATCAATACAGTTTACCCCGTTTTCCTCCATAACATCCACAAACGCCTTGATTTCTTCATCCGTTTTATCGACAAACCCTTCGCAGCCCATGCCAATTTCGCCAACCACAAGGCCACATCTTCCAAGTTTTCTAAAATTCATTATTTTTCCCTACTTTTTAAATCTTTCTCCGTCTAAATATTTTATCACCTTGGCAGGGTTTCCGACAACAACGGCATTATCCGGCACATCCTTTGTCACAACAGAACACGCGCCAACTATCGCATTTTCCCCAATTGTCACCCCCGGTAAAATTGTAACATTTGCTCCAATCCACACATTTTTCTTTATATGCACAGGTTTACAGGTGATAACGGGTCTGTCATAAAAATCATGGTTGTTTGTTAAAATTGTACAATTTATCGCAACAAGCGTATTATCTTCAATCGTAAGACCGCCTGAAGACATACATTTAAACCCGTTCATTAAAACAATTCCCTTGCCAAGTTTCACCGTGTTTCCAAGCAAAGTAAAAACGGGCGGGTTAATTATCGTAGTTTTATCCACGCCGTTTGTAAACAATTCTTCAATTAACTCTCTGCATTTTGGGTCAGTAGGCATTGTGTTATTAATCTTAAAACAAAGCTCTGACGCCCTTTTCATCTCTTTTTCGCGCGCTTCATCAGGAATTCTTAAATCAATTCTAACTTCTTCCATTTTTATATCCTTTTTAAAATCCTTCTTAATTATCTTTAAAAATTTTACAATGTGGAGTTAGCTCCAAGTCAATCCCTCGTTTCTTGTCCGCAAACAATAGCTTCCTTGCTTCATAAAAAAGAATTTGTTATCATTTTTTAAGAGCGGAGAAATTTAATGACCGAATTTTTCAAAACAGAATATAATTCGCCCATAGGAAAGCTCACCCTTGTTTCAGACGGCAAAAGCCTTACAGGGCTTTACATTGAAGGGCAGAAATATTTTAATTGTCCAAAAAATGCAAACCAAAAAGATGATTTAACCATTTTTTGCAACGCTAAAAATTGGCTTAACGATTATTTTAAAGGCAAAAACCCTTCAGTTTCCTTGCCTTTGGCGCCTTTTGGAAGCGAATTTGGAAAAGAAATTTGGAAAATTTTACAAAAAATTCCATACGGAAAAACCACAACCTATGGCGAAATTGCAGAACAAATCGCCAAAAAACGGGGGCTTAAAAAAATGTCCGCACAGGCTGTCGGCGGGGCAGTCGGGCATAACCCGATTTCAATTATTATCCCCTGCCACAGAGTTTTAGGGAAAAACGGCGCCCTTACAGGCTATAATGGCGGCATAGACAAAAAAATCACACTCCTAAAGCTTGAAGGAACCCTGCAATAAACTTCCGGGGCAACCCACAAAAACACCTAAAAACAAAATGGCGGCTCTAAACATCAAAAAGCTAAGCTTTTTATTGTCCTTATGGCCGCCAAATTCAGTCAACTTTATGCCTTTTAATTTTGCGTCAAAGTGTCATAAACCTTTGCAACAATTTTCCATTCACCGTTAATTTTGTTCAAATTCAAAACATCAGTGAATTTATACCCATGCCAGTTGTCTTCAATCACCCTTACAACGGCAATCGTCTTTTCAAGCGCCAAAACATCAACGCGCGCGATGTAATCTTCGCCAACAGGGCCCATTTTGTCAATTGTATTATAAAATTCCTGGATGTCGCCCGATTGATAAGTTTCTTCGTTT
Source organism: Candidatus Gastranaerophilales bacterium (assembly GCA_910587375.1). Classification (GTDB taxonomy): domain Bacteria; phylum Cyanobacteriota; class Vampirovibrionia; order Gastranaerophilales; family Gastranaerophilaceae; genus MGBC122484. The sequence continues at coordinate 10,257 of CAJULR010000037.1, forward strand.
AATTGCCCAAAAAACACGGCTTTTTCGTAAAAATATGGTTTCACAATTTCGCTTTTACCATTTTTTACAGCCTCAATAAATTTCCAGGCAACCGCTTCAACTGCGTTAAATTCCTTAATATCATCCCTCATTTAAAGCTCCTTTCTTTTATTTTTATGTTATATTAATAGGGTAAAAAATTCAAGTACGGTAAAAAAGGTAACTGTAAAAAATGAAAGAAAAAGACTGCCTAAAAGAGGTTGAAAGCTTTGATAAAACCGGGTTTAACCACACTCTTGCGCTCATTGGCGGAAAATATAAATTAACCATCCTCTATGCCATATACCGCCATAAAATTATAAGGTTTAACAGCCTGCAAAGATATCTCGCCCCAATTTCCCACAAAACCTTAAGTGCTGCCCTAAAAGAGCTTGAGGCAGACGGCCTGATTACAAGAAAAGAATATCCGCAAATTCCCCCAAAGGTTGAATATTCGCTTTCAGACAAAGGAAAATCTTTCATCCCCGTCCTATATGCAATGTGCGACTGGGGCGAAAAACAGATGGAATAGCTTATATTACAGAATCCAAATAGGCATAAATTTGCTTTAGTTTTTCATTATCATTTTTTACAATTTGAATCTTTTTGTTAATTAATTTCAGCAAATCTTCATTTTTTACAGCTTCACTAAAATTAAACATTTCTTTTGGGGCAACATCAAGCACTTTAGCAAGCTTTTCAAGCGTTTCATAGGATGGAAAACTTTTGCCGGTTTCAATATAGCTAAGAGAATTTACGTTAATGTCGCACATCTCGGCAAGCTTTTCTTGGGACAGGCTTTTATATTTTCTTAATTGGGCTATTCTTCTTCCAAATTGTTTTTTAGTTTCCACACTTTTTACCTATTGCATATAATTTATATCAACACACAAATACGTGCTTATAAATTAATCAAATTTTTCAAAAAATTATAAAGAGCGACGGTTTTGACTTTATCACTTTTAATTACTTCGCTCATTTTATCTATACCATTTTGCATATCTTCAATATTGATTTCACATTTTGTAAAATCGAATAAGTCATTTACAGTAATCCCAAAGACATTTGATATTTTTATTAAAGTTTCCATCCTTGGAAACCTGTTGCCGGTTTCAATAAGTGAAACTGCATGTGGCGTTATATCGCACATTTCAGCTAAACTTTCCTGGGATAATTTTCTTGAAAGCCTCAAATCGGCTATTCTCCGTCCAAAAGTTACCGTAAAATCCGTTTTCTTCACTACAAAATTCCTTATAGTTTTATGCTAAATAAAACGCTCTTTTGTAGTAACTAACAATTAGTTATTGTATAATATAACTATTTGTTATAGAATATAAATAAATGTTTGCGTAAATAAATTTAATTCCAAACAGTCTAAGAGCAGAAGCCCTATCTTGCATATTAAAAACCTTCTGCTCTTCTTTAAAAAGTATGAACAATAAAAATCTAAAATATTATAAAAACATTGAAAAAAATTATGATTTTGACAAACTAAACCCAAAAAGTATTGAGCTTTTTGAAATGGTTCATAAATATCAATTTTATGGGAAAAGAGCCCAAACACTTTATTTAAAACTTGTATATAAAATTGGCCAAATTATAACCCTGCACCTTGCCAAAAAAGAAAGTGCCGGCGCATTGAAAAACAAAAAACAAGCATTTTTATGATACTATTTTCATATGGAAGTACTGTTTAACCCTGTCTTAATATCTGTCATAATCCTTTGTCTTTTGTGCGTTTTCAAGGTTAACGTTTTGTTTTCCCTGATGATAAGCTCAATCATTGCAGGGTTAATTTCCAAAATGCCGATGGATAAAATTATGGGTTTATTCATCTCCGGCATGGGGCAAAACTCTGAAACTGCGCTAAGTTATATCCTTCTTGGAACGCTTGCCGCGGCGATGACCCACACAGGGCTTGCCAAAATAATCGCAATTAAAATTTCATCATTCATCAAAAATAATAAATATCTTCTAATCGGGATTCTTGTTTTAATTTCAATAATGTCGCAAAACCTAATCCCCGTCCACATCGCCTTTATCCCGATTTTAATTCCGCCCCTTTTACCCTTAATGAACAGGTTAAAACTTGACAGAAGAATAATTTCCTGCTCTCTTGCCTTTGGCCTAAAAGCACCATACATCGCTATTCCTGCCGGTTTTGGGCTAATTTTTCAGGGGCTCATTGCAGACAACATGTCAAACAACGGAATGGAAGTTTTAAAGCAGGATGTCTGGAAATCCAGCTGGGTTTTGGGGTTTGCAATGTTCTTGGCGCTTTTGGCTGCAGTTTTTATAACCTACAGAAAACCAAGAGAATATACAACGGTTAAAACCGGCACACAAAGCGGTTCTGCAGAAATTAAAAATTGCAAAGAAACAGATAATTTAGAAACTTCACCCAACACAACAAACGCCCCGACAGATTTAAGATTTAAAAAAGAACACCTCATAACCCTTCTTGGCGCGGTAATCACCCTCGTTGTCCAGCTTTTAAGCGGCTCCTTGCCTTTGGGGGCGCTTTGCGGGCTTATCATAATTTTTGGCCTTCGCGCCGTTTCACACAAACATATGGATTTTCTAATTAACGAAGGCGTCGGCCTTATGGGCTACATTGCTTTTGTTATGCTTGTTTGCGCAGGCTATGCCCTTGTTTTAAAAGAAACAGGCGGAATTGAAGGGCTTGTAAATTCAATTTTACCATTTGTTCAAAACTCTAAATTGCTCGCTGCTGCCGCAATGCTTTTTATAGGCTTAATTATAACAATCGGCATAGGCTCATCCTTTGGAACCATCCCGATTTTGGCGGTTCTTTTTATGCCTTTGTGCTTAAAACTTGGCTTTTCAACCCCCCAAAGCATAATCCTTCTTTGTGCAGCCTCTGCCCTTGGGGACGCAGGTTCGCCCGCTTCTGACACAACTTTAGGGCCCACAGCCGGCCTAAACACTGACGGACAACACAACCACATAAAAGACACCTGCATTCCAACATTCATACACTTTAACACCGCCCTCATCATCGCAGCCCTTATCGCAGTTTTATAATATAAAAAAGGGTGCATATTTAACAATCTCCACACACCCTTTTATACCAAACTTTTTAACAAAATAGCAATTTTTTTTATTTATTATTTTTTATATATTTAACAAGGCACAACTGCAAGAAAAGGAATGCTATGCAAGTTTCTAATTATGGCTATAATCAATATAATGCTTCATTTAAAGGGCTTTTTAAAAGCAAAAAAGCAAAAGGACACGAAAGCGCTCAAGACACTAAAACAACTTCAAGCGAAACAACTGCAACGGTTTTAGGGAATATGAAAGCAGGCATTGTTCCTGCAGCAAAAACATACTTGCAAAAGGTGTTAAACACTAACTTTGACAGCTATTATAACTGTGTATACCAGCCCGTTGTGGATGAAATTAACGCACTTGAAGCGGAATATTCAAAGCTTTCAGATGAAGAATTAATGAATAAAACAGCCGAATTCAAGGCAAAACTTGCAAAAAGACCCACTTCAGATGACCCTGTGAAAGATTTAGAACTTGAAAAAGAAGCTCTTGATAAAATTTTGCCGGACGCTTTTGCAACCGTTCGCGAAGCGTCAAAAAGACAGCTTGGAAAACGCCATCACGACGTGCAATTGCTCGGCGGGCTAACCCTTCATAACAACCAAATTGCAGAAATGAGAACAGGCGAAGGCAAAACCCTTGTTGCAACACTTCCTGCATACCTTAATGCCCTTACAGGCAAAGGCGTACACGTCATAACGGTTAACGATTACCTTGCAAAAACAGGGTGCGAAGAGATGAGCAAAGTCTTCAATGCCCTTGGGCTCAGTGTCGGCTGCATATCCTCAAGCAAAGAAGACCTTATCTTTAACGGCAAAGAAGACGCAAACGGAAAAATAAGAAGCAGAAAATCAACAGCATTAAACAGAAAAGATGTTTATAATTGCGACATAACTTACGGCACAAACGGCGAATTTGGATTTGACTATTTAAGGGATAATATGGCAAAAACCCCCGAAAGCCAGGTTCAGCGCCCCTTCAGCTATGCAATTGTAGATGAAGTTGACAGCATTTTAATTGATGACGCCAGAACTCCGTTGGTTATAGGCGGAGGCAATAGTGCGCCTCAAGAGATATGCAGCAAAATGAACAATGTTGCAAATGCTCTTAAAATTGATGTTGATTATGAAGTTGACATAAAAGAAGGAACAATCGTTCTTACAGAAGAAGGGCTGGAAAAAGCCCAAAAGCTTATTGGCTCAGATGATTTATATGATAGCGAAGAACAATATGCTCACCGCCTAACACAAGCATTAAAGGCAAAAGAGCTATTCACTAAAAATAAGGATTATGTTGTTCAAGACGGCGAAATTGTTATTATTGACAAATCAACAGGCCGTCCGATGAAAGGGCGTCAATGGGGCGAAGGGCTTCACCAGGCAGTTGAAGCAAAAGAAGGTGTTAAAATTAACGGCGAAGGCGGAACCCTTGCAAGCATTACATATCAAAACTTATTCAGGCTATACCCAAGGCTTGGGGGCATGACAGGCACTGCCTTAACTGAAAAAGAAGAGTTTGAAAAAATTTACGGACTTGAAGTTAACAAAGTTCCGACAAACAAACCTGACAGAAGAATTGACGAGCCTGATTCCATTTATATGACAGAAAGAGCAAAACTAAATGCCATAGCAAATGAAGTTGAAAAAATGCATGCGCTTGGAAGGCCCGTATTAATTGGCACAACAAGCATTGAAAAATCTGAACAAATATCAGCATTTTTAAAAAAACGCGGCATTGAACATAATGTTTTAAACGCAAAACAAGCAGAAAAAGAAGCTGCAATCATAGCCCAGGCGGGAAGAAAAGGCGCTGTCACAATTGCAACAAATATGGCAGGAAGAGGAACGGACATCTTGCTTGGCGGAAATGCCGAATTTCTTGCAAAAGAAGAACTTGAAAAACAGGGCATTACCCCTGAAAACACTCCAAATTACGACGAACTTTTAGACGCGCTTATTGAAGAAAAAGATGTGGAAACAAAGGCTGAGCGCAAATTTGTTAACGATTTAGGCGGCCTGCATGTTATAGGCACCGAAAAACATGATTCAAGACGCGTTGACAACCAATTAAAAGGCCGCGCCGCACGCCAGGGCGACAACGGTTCAACAAAATTTTTCCTATCCCTTGAGGATGATTTAATACGCATTTTTGGAAGCGAAGAACTTAAAAGCCACGTGGCAAAACTCGACACCGATAATGACGCCCCGATTGAAAATGCAGCAATTCATTCTTTAGTTGACAGGTGTCAAAGAAATATGGAAGCAAAAAACTTTGAAATAAGAAAAAGTGTCCTTGAATATGACGACATTTTAAATTTACAGCGTCAAAAATTCTATGAACACCGCAACATCGCCCTTAAAGAGCCCGATTTAAGAAAATACATAGAAAGTATGATTAAAAAAGAGGCAGAAAGGCTTGTAAACATTCATATTTCGCCGGAACTTAACCCGGATGAGCCCACAGGCGAAGCTTTAGACAATCTTATCGAAGATTTACACTACGAAATTCCTCAATTATCCTACGTGTCAAAAGGCGATTTTGAAGGAATGTCTTACAAAGAAATTGTTTCAAAAATTAAAAATCTTGCAATTGAAGCATACAAACAGCAAGAATTAGAAGTCACCGGCTCCTACAGGGCATATATAGGACAACCCGGCACTGAAGGCCTTGCCGGAGATGGCAGCATAATGAGAGATATTGAAAAAGAACTCCTTCTAAGAATAGCCGACAAATGCTGGGTGGAACATTTAACCTCCATACAAGCGCTTCGCGAAGGCGTGAGCTTAAGAGCATATGCCGGGAAAAAACCTCTTGAAGAATACAAAGTGGAAGCTTTTGAGATTTTTGACGACACAATGGAAGAAATTCAAAGCGAAACGGTTAAACAATTGTTCAAGCTAAAATTCAATACTAAAAAAACTGCCCAAAAACAAGCTAAAAGCCCGCAAACCCAGACATCTTCCCTAAACACAGCTGAAGGACAAAATCTTAGCACGCGACAACCGCGACAACCAAGAAACAGAAATTTAAAAATATAACTTTAGGTTATTAATTTCTTTTCTCTTCAACATATTTTATATATCGGCCAAAATCTTTTTTGGATAAATCCCTTACAGGAAGGCCGCCTTCCATTCCGACAACCTTAAAATACCCACTCTGCGCCCAAAAAGCTTCATTTGCGGATTTTAATTCGACACAGTATTTTTTCTCATCTTGTGCCTTTTTTACTATGCTTGAAACCAAAGCTCCCCCAAGGCCTTTATAAACCCTGTTTTTTGAAGAAAATATTTCATCAGGGTGAGCCTGAATATAATTAATATTTACGCAGCTTTTCTTCCCAACGCTGTTTAGAAGAAATTTCTTTTCCTCAGATGTTTCCGCAATTGCAAGCGTGGCGCCCGTTTTGTCTTCAAGCCCGTAATAATGGCCGCAGCTCACGCACCTTGCGCCGCAAAAACCGTTCGCAATCGTCCCCATATATTTACCATCGGGCTGCCATAAGACGTTTAACCTCTGAATTTGTTCTCTGTCAGCCACGTTTGCAGGCTCATATTCAACAAAAGCAAGTTCACATTCTCCGCCTTCAATTTTTTGTACGGATGTTTTTGACAAAAACTTCTTTCCAAAATTCAAATTACCGATTGCTATATTCATTTTATCTCTTGTTCAATTTTTCTTTATGTATCTTATAAAACAGCTGAAACATTTTTTTTGAACAAAAACATGGCTGAAATTATTAAACAAGAAGCCCCGATTACAATTTCAAAAGGGTATGCAGCAAGTTTATCAGAATTTAAAATCAGCGGAATTAAAAGTATTGCAAGCGACGGCGAGAAAAAGACCTGCATTTTTTCTAACATAAATAAAGCGGCAATCGTTGCAATAGAAAATGTTATATAAATAGAAACATCAAAATTTGCGGTTATATAACAAGCCCCTGCTCCAAGAAACGCAGAAAACACAAGGGTTAACCAAACAGCTTTCCATTTTTTCCTTAGCATTGATTTTGGGTTTGAAAACATAACAAAAGTAACAATCAAAGGCGGCGCCAAAACAAATAAATGCCCGCTATGATACGGAATAACAGAAATTATAAATAAAATTAAAAGCAGTTTTAAATATTTTGCAGTTACCGTTCTTTTTTTATATTCTATGGGACAAAACTCTTTTTTAGGCTTTATTGTACATTTTTCAAGGATTTTTTGCCCTGAAACCAAAATTAAAGATAATACAAAAACAATCAAAATATAAATGTAATCGCCAATATTAAAATACACAGGCAAAAGGGCCGTAGGAATTATGGGCACCAAATCCGTCTTTGAAAATATCAACCCCATTGCACAAAAAAGAAAACAAACCCCAACCCTTAGAAATATAAAATCGGGAAGAAATTTTACGGCAAAAACACCCATTATGGCACAAAGTGTCATTAAAATAACAATTCTTATTCTGTTTGCATTCCACATTTGCCTCTCTAATACCCACATTCCAAGAACCAAAGCGGCCACTTCAGGAATTATTACTTCTTTTATTTGTAAAATGTCTGAAACAAATATCATTGCCATAATTAGCAAAAAAGCAAAAATATAGCGCATTTTTCTGATTATTTTTAAAAGGCTTGTCTTCATAATTTTAAGGTTTCACCGTCCTTTTAGTTTAAATAGTTTTTATGCCGTCACCTTGCTTGCACCTTTTTTATATCTTTTTCATATCTTTTTTTTAAAACAAGCAACATACTTTTTTACTATATAAACATAACAAAAAAGAGGTTTTAAAAAAACCTCTTAAAGTGGTGGGCGCGAAGGGAATCGAACCCCCATGCATTGCTGCGCCAGATCCTAAATCTGGTGCGTCTACCAATTTCGCCACGCGCCCATATTTTCTATTCAATTGTCAAATCTTTGTTTCCGGGCGAAATTGGAACCATATTTTGTTGTATTCGTAAACTCATACAAGGCTCACGCGCCCATTTAATATTCAGTTACTACATGCCCACAGGGCACATAAAAAATGTACCGTAAACCAAAATTTCCGTCAAGTACAAAATTAATAAAAACTTAAAACCTCCTTGACATCCGTTTTTTTCTGTTGTGTAATATATTTACGCCACCTTTTTAAGTAAATATAAATTTAAAAGGATTCAAAATGACAATCAATCTTAAAAACAAACAGGAATTAATTAAAAAATTCGGTAAAAATAGCAAGGATTCAGGCTCTGTTGAAGTTCAGGTTGCAATGCTTTCACAAAAAATTGCTGAATTAACCGAGCACCTTAAATCAAACGCAAAAGACTTTCAAGCAAAAAGAGGTCTTTTGATGATGGTTGGTAAAAGAAAAAGAATGCTTGCATACCTCAAGGAAGTAAACCTTGAAGCATACAGAAAGTTAATCAAAGACCTTAATTTAAGAGGTTAATAACCTGTTTTAAAACTGTTAAAAGCACCTCAAATTAAAAGGGGTGCTTTTTTAAATCCATATATTACCCCTGCCTGTATATCGGCAAAAACACTGGAGTGCCCGGTTTTCAAGGAGAACAAAATGAGAATTTTAACAATAGGAAATTCTAAAAACATTGAAATTTTGACAAATTTTCTTGCCCAAAACAAAGATTTTCTCGTTTTTACAACGCTTGAAAACACAGAAGCAAACGCCACAGGCATTCGCCCCGAAAACATTGATGAATTAAGGGATTTCGCCCTTGCAAACGAAATAAATTTAACAATCGCAGCAGGGGATACCCTCCCTGATATTGATTATTTAACGGTTTTTGGTGAAAATAATCTTGCAATTTTAACCCCAGACAGAGAAGCCTTGAAAATCGCTTCCTCAAAGGCTTTCGGGAAAAAATTTATCTATAAAAATAAAATTCAAACCCCAAGGTTTGCCTTTTTTGAAAAACCAAACCTTGCAATTGAACACATAAAAACCGCCCAATATCCAATAATAATCAAGCCTGACGGCCATTCTGACACAGAAACCGCATACATCGCAGAAACATTTTCTGCCGCAAAAAAACAGGCCGAAAAGCTTTTCCAGAGAGGAAATTCCAAGGTTTTAACAGAAGAATACATTTATGGCAAAGAAGCCTCAATTTATGTGCTATCAGACGGTTTTAAGCCAATTATTCTTGGCTCTTGCGCCAATTTTCAAAATGAAATTTCAATTTTAAACCCTTCATTTTTAGATAAAAATTTGGAAGAAAAAATTTATAATGAAATAATTTTCCCGACAATTTCAGGGCTTGCAAGGGAAGAAGCTGAATACACGGGCGTTTTAGGGTTTGACGTCATAATCACTCCAAAAAAAGAGGTCTATTTAATAGAATACAACTCGTTTTTTAAGGATATTGACTGCGAAATTATATTAAAAGGCAATGCTGAAAATTGGGCAAAACTCTTTATGGACGCCATTATAGGGACTTTGCAGGACAATTTTGAAACTCCCTTTTCAATTAAAAAAGAAGATGAATATTTTGGCGCATTCAGGCTGGATAATGAAATAATTTCAGACAGCGCAAAAACCCTTAGGGCCTTAAAAAACAAGCTTTTTGCAGAGGGGCTTGATGAAAATATGTTTTCTGAGGCAGAAAAAATATGGCGCCTGTAAGATTTTTTAAATTTCTAAAAACGTGCACAGGCAAGGTTTTTGGCTTGTTTTCTAAAATTTTAAAAGCCTTAATCATAAGACTAATCGGCGTTTACAGGTTTTTTTCAAAGCTAACGCCCTCCGTATGCCGCTTTCAGCCCACATGTTCAAAATATACAATTGAAGCTATTGAAAAATACGGCGTTGTAAAAGGCTTATACCTTGGCGCAAAGCGGATTTTGAGGTGTCACCCGGGAAACCCCGGCGGTTATGACCCTGTTCCATAACCCAAAAAAGCTTGTGTAACAGCATTTTAAAGGGTTTAATTTATGTGTAAGAGGCACAGGATAAGTATTTTCAAGGTTTAATTTGCCAAAAAATAAGAATACAAAAGGATTTTGAGGGTATTTTTTATATTTTTCACATTAATTTCGCTAAAATCAAGTCAAGAGAATGCTTTCCTTCGTTGTAAAACCATAAAATCAGCACCACACAAAGCATTTCGCCAATTTAAAAAGTAAAAAACCATAAATCCAAAATAAATAATCGCCCTAAAACTCAATAACTGCAAGGGTTATAGTCCGTGTAAAATACTTAAAACAGCTTACCCCAAAGCTTTATAGCCTATTTTTTGCTCTACAAATTCAAACATACCAATTTTTCTAAGTTGCAATTTTACAACAGAGAACAAAAAACGTTACCTAACTTAATTATTTTTTGTGGTAAAAAATTAATAAAGGGGGTTTATAGCCCGAAAAAATTGGCGAAAGCTGCTAAATTTTGGCAAAAATTGGCGAAAAACCACAAACAAGAGGAAAACCGGGGGTTTTAAATGAAATATGTACCTTTGCACCTGCACACAGAATATAGCCTATTGGACGGCGCCATCAGAATTCCGGACCTTTTTAAGTTTGCCGCAGAAAACGACATGCCAGCTGTTGCAATTACGGATCACGGCACTATGTTTGGCTGTG
>CAJULR010000038.1 GCA_910587375.1 Candidatus Gastranaerophilales bacterium
ATTTTCCTTCAAAATCTTTTGTGTCGTCAAAAATAACCCTGGCGTCATCAATATAAATATCTGGAAGCGAGGATATTTCAAAAGAGGAATTCTTGTTCCCTTTTTGTCCTTTTTGGATTTTATTTAAATTTAAAAATACATATTTTGCGTTTATTTTCTTTGGAAGGCCGAGCTTTGTTTTTCCAACAAAACCTTCAATATCAAAGATTTTTGCCCCGTTTTTTGCGGCAGAAAGCTTGTCCGCTTTTAAATATAAAGATAAAAACGGTGTGATTTTAATATTAAAATTTTCTGCACTTATTGCATATCCTGTGTTTTTAAGCACTATTCCTTTTGCTTTTTTGGTGAAAGTTTTTGAATTTAAAAGCATTGGAAGCGCAAACAATATGCACAGATATATGCACAAAAACACTGCAAAAACGGCGCTTATTGACCAAAGTATTACTTTTTTATACTTTTTTAAAAATTCCATAATTTCCATATTTTTTCTAATTCCATTTTTTCTGTGGCTATGGGGAAGATTATATCACATTTTCGGATTTAAAGGCTTTTTGTAAACTCTTTTGCAAATTTATTACTTAAAGCCATCTATGCTCCAATGGGGTAATTGTAATAATATGTTAAATTCGTATATACTCTTGCTTGAAATTTAAAAGTGAAGTTTTATAATTAAGCTCCACCCCATATAATAATTGAAGGTTAAAGACTTAAGGGATAACGAAAGAGATAAAATATGAGAATTAATTCTATTGTCACCCATGGTTACAGAAACAATTTAAACAAATGTACAAAGCCTTGTAAAAGCAATAATTCGCAGGCTTCAAACGGCACAATAAATGAGCCGATGAAGCAAGAATTGAGCTTCGGAAAATATGCCAGCAAAGAAGCAGATAAACGCATTCATGCTGCCGGTTACCCCTTTTATCCCGGAATGCCGGAAGACCCTCTTATGGTTTCCCCGTTTGTATATGTGTATGTTGATTCTGACGATGGCAAATTAAAAGCGCGTTTAAATAAAGACCTTATTAATAAAAGGGGCGCAGATGAATATTGTGCAGAAAAAAAAGTATATGAGGTGTTTGAAGAGGGACATCCTGATAATATCACCACCATGTTTGATGTGGATAAAATAGCAACTGCCACGGGTTACACCCATGAACGTTTTGCCAATGTGCACTGTAAGGTTGTAAAAATTACTGAAAAGCACAAATGCGACCCCGGCTTTGTATTTAATTATGATAAATTTATAAAATTTAAAGGCGCTGATGAAGAGGGCCTTACGTTGAATTTTGAATTTTCAAGAAATCCTTTTGAGGTTGACAGAGAGCTTTCAAACAAGAAAGGCTTCTTTGCTGCGGTTCAACGTTTAGTTGCGCAAGGTGAAATGCAAGAAGCAAAGATGAAAAATGCAGAAGTTAATGATATAATTTGCGGCTTTGAAGAAAAACACGGCCTTTCACGAGGTTGGGAAGTTGCCCCTATGGACTGCAGAACGGAAGACGGTGTAAAAAGATTTGAACTCATTTTGGAACTTTACCGCGAACTGCATGAAAAAATGTATCCGCCGGAACCTCCTTCAAAATCTAAGCCGGAGCTTTCGCCTGAAGAATTAAAAAGACAGGAAGAGTTAACTGCAGACAGACAGCGTTTTGGTATGGACTGGCCATATTAATCACCATATTAAATAAAATTAAAGCTTGTTAACAAAACTTAAGATTTAGGCAATTTTAGTTTCAATTTATCTTTATTTATATAAAGGAATGTGTGTAGATAAAGGTCAAAAATGAGGTTGCCAAGAATAGACATTCAAAGTGTTCAAACTCTTACAAGGGGCGCAATGTCGCACTTTGTAAAAAAAGCACCTCAAATTGATACTAAAACCTTTAGGGATGTTTACAGTATAACCAACTGTGCGCTGTCGGACTTTATGAACAAAACTACCTCGGCTGCGCAAAATCAAAACCCAAAGCTTTTTGAAAACGTTAACGGCCTTTTACTTCCAAAAAAAGATACAATCCTAAGGCGCTTTTTTGAAGCAGGGAGAGATTTTTTCGAAATTCCTCTTGATGTTTTATCTGAAATTGCCTCAAAATTTCCTAAATCCAGGCTAAATAACTCACAGTTTCTTCAAAACCATAGGGCGCACATCCTTGCAGAAAATGAACTTGCCGCTCTTCAAGGCGGGCGTGATATAATTTCTGATTTTGCAAAGGAATTTAGTAAAAAAGGAATTAAAACGGTTCCGGCGTCGATTGACGGAAATTGTGCCGGTGACTGTGCAGACAAGTGTAATAAAATTTCAGGCCATCTTAATCAACTTTTAAATAAAACTGTGGAGTTTGGAAATTCCACATTTGACACTAAAAAGGAACGTTTTACAACAAGAATTATTTCAGGATTTACCGCCGCTTTTTTCCTCGGCTCTGATTTCTTTAATAAAGCAAAATTAAAAGGAAAAAGTGACGAAGAAGCTATTAAAGCCCAACATGGCAAGCAAGGCCAGGAAATAAAAGAAAATCTTGAAGAAGGCGTTATGCAGTATCTTCTAAATGCTTGCTGCAGTGAGTTTGTAAACAACAATATGATTGCTCCTGTGGTTTCCGGCCTTATTATAGGAACCATTTCAAGAATTCATTCAAGGCTGTCAAGCGGAAGGCCAATAAAAAGAGTAAAAACTCCAGAACACTCAATGACTGAATTTATGCGGGCAACAAAAAGTGGTGAACAGTATAAAACCCAGAGCGAAATTGATAAACAGGCAAAAGAACCTATTCTTTCAAAGAAAAACCTTGTAAAGGGTTGCGCATTTTTGGTTGCGGCCATGTATGCCCTAAGGTTTGCCTCAAATACAAAAGTGGTTAAAAAGCTTCTTGCGCCGCTTACAGACAAAATGAAGCAGTTTGAACTCTCAAACATTGAAGACATTGTTGCAACAAGGGCCGATATTGATAAATTTAAAGGTGTTTTAAGCAAATGTGATGAAGGCAAATATGCCGAATGGATTGAAAGAGCTGTCAGTGAAGCATTTGAAGCGGGTGCGGCCGAAGTTAGCCTTGGAACAAAATATAAGACAACAAAACTTTTAGGGCTTTTTGAAGTAAAACAAAAAGATTTAAAACTGCTGCCTCTTGCGCCATTCAAATTTGTAACTGAACTCGTTTCTTATCCGTATAAGCTTGTAAATAAAATTGAAATTCCGATAAGAAAAGCGTTTGAAAAGCCTGTTAAAACAGGAATTGAAAATATTATAAATTCAATAAGAAGGTTAACGGGCAATACTAATGAATTCAAATTCAAAACGCCTGATTTTGTTGAGCCGCTCATTAAAGACAATTTCAAGTTTAAAAATGTTTATTTAAGGTATAAAGAATTCGAAGCAAAATTCGGCTCAGACCCAGATAAATTGCAGGAAGAGTTTGGCAAATATCTTCATGATATGCGTATTGCTTCTTTAAACAGGAAAACTTCTTCAAAAGTTGATAATACAACCGTTGCCGCCGTTTCGCAGATAACAGGCTCTTTGGCCGGCATTTGGTTTAATATGAATGATGATTATAATGCTGCAATTAAAAACGGCGAAAACAGGGCCGAGGCAAGAAAAGCAGCAAGGCTTCGCGGAATTAATAAAATTGCAAGAACAACTTCACAAGCGGCAATTTGGGGAACCTTAAAAGAATTGTTTAAAAAGCAATGTAACGGAAGCATAACAGGCTCCATGATTATGGTTGCAATTTCAACTGTTCTGACTGATATGGCGTCTAGAGTTCTTGCTGCTATGCCGATTGGGAAAATGAAGACAAAAGAAGACATTGAAGCATATCAAAAGAACCAAAAAGAGGGCGTTATGGCCTGGTATCACAATGGCATTGATCGCCTTGCTTCATAAATACCCCATTGCTATTATTAGCCGTATTTTACCGTGTTAAATTCTCATTTGCATTTAATTTTTAAAGGGGTATTATGGGTGTGAGGAGTGAAAAAATGTATAATCCAAAATCACATAATGCCGAAGAATTTATCTGCCATGAGGAGGTTTTAGCCTCTCTTGATTATGCGGAAAAAAATAAAGATAATGTTGAAGTTATAGATAAAATCCTTCAAAAAGCAAGGTTAAAGAAGGGTTTAACCCACAGGGAAGCGGCTGTTCTTTTGGATTGCACCATTCCTGAAAAAAATGAAGAAATTTTTGCGCTTGCCCGTGAAATCAAAAATGATTACTATGGCAACCGTATCGTGCTTTTTGCCCCTCTTTATCTTTCAAATTACTGTGTAAATGGCTGTGTGTATTGCCCGTATCACTTGAAAAATAAACATATTCCGCGTGTGAAGTTGACACAGGAGCAAATTCGTCGCGAAACTGAAGCCCTGCAAGACCTTGGGCATAAAAGAATTGCAATTGAAGCCGGTGAAGACCCTGTAAATAACCCAATTGAGTATATTTTGGACTCAATTAAAACAATTTATTCTGTGAAACATAAAAATGGGGCCATAAGACGCGTAAACGTTAATATTGCGGCCACCACGATTGAAAATTACAAAAAACTTCACGAGGCCGGAATTGGCACATATATCCTCTTTCAGGAAACTTATAATAAAGAAACCTATGAAAGGCTTCATCCGACAGGCCCGAAACATAACTATAAATACCATACAGAGGCCATGGACCGTGCAATGGAAGCGGGAATTGATGATGTGAGCCTTGGAGTTCTTTTTGGGCTTGAGCTTTTCAGATATGAATTTTCTGCCCTTTTGATGCACGCAGAGCACCTTGAAGCCGCATTTGGCGTTGGTCCGCATGCAATAAGTGTCCCAAGAATTAAAAAAGCCGATGACATTAACCCTGATGATTTTGACAACGGAATTGATGAAGATACTTTCGCTAAAATCGTTGCCTGCATTAGAATTGCGGTTCCTTATACCGGGATGATAATCTCTACAAGGGAATCTGCAGAATGCAGGGAAAGACTTTTAAATTTGGGCGTTTCTCAGATTTCGGGCGGTTCAAAAACAAGTGTAGGCGGCTATTTTAACCCGGCCCCGGAAGATGAAAATTCTGCCCAATTTGACGTTTCAGACAGGCGTCCTTTGGATGATGTCATAAAATGGCTTATGGAAATGGGCTATTTGCCGAGTTTTTGCACCTCTTGCTACCGTCAAGGGCGCACAGGGGACAGGTTTATGGAAATCTGCAAAAGTCAGCAAATCCACAATTTCTGCCAGCCAAACGCCGTAATGACTTTGAAAGAATATTTGGAAGATTATGCAACAGAGGCCACAAGGGCAGTCGGCGAGAAGCTTTTGCCTGTTGAAATTGCAAAAATTAAGGATGATAAAATCCGCAAAATTGTGGAAGAAAATCTTGTTAAAATCCACAACGGCGAGCGCGACTTCAAGTTCTAAAGAGTTTGAAGCCTAAAAACCATAGGTGTTTCGCAGTTTTTATATGTATTTATGTTACCGAAACTTTACTTTTTGTAATATATAAATGCCTTAAAGCTTACTGCCGCATTGTTTTTACATATTCTTTAATATGCGGAGCGGCCTCAGGCCCGTATTCTTCAATGATTTTGACAATTGCGCTTCCAACAATTGCCCCATCTGCAAATTTTTCAATTTCTCTTACCTGCTCCGGGGTGTTTATCCCAAAACCAACTGCGCAGGGCGTTTTGGTCACTTTTTTTGCCCTGTTTATAATTTCGGCTAAATTGGTTGTAATTTCACTTCTGACGCCCGTAACCCCCATTGAAGAGGCCACATAAATAAATCCCCTGGCTTTTTCTGCAATTTTCTCAATTCTGTCGTTTGATGTCGGCGCCAAGAAAGAAATAACATAAACCCCTTGTTTTTCGGCATATTCAAGGATTTCAGCCTGCTCTTCAAAAGGTATATCAGGAATTATAACGCCGTCAATACCAACTTCTGCACACTTTTTGAAGAATTTTTCATATCCGTACTTAAAAACAGGGTTTAAATAAGTCAAAAATACAAGCGGGACTTGGGTTTTGAAGCGAATATTTTTCACTGTTTCAAAAATCTTTTCAATTGTAACACCACCTGCAAGCGCCCTTAAATTAGCTTTTTGAATAACCGTTCCGTCTGCAATCGGGTCAGAGAAGGGAATTCCAAGCTCAATTAAATCTGCGCCTGCCTCTTCAAGCGCAAGAACGAACTTTTCTGTGCTTTCTAAATCCGGGTCACCCGCTGAAATAAAGGGTATAAAGGCTTTTTTACCTTCAAATGCGTTTTTAATTCTATTTTCCATTATTCAAAAATTTTCCTTCCTCTGTATCTTGCAATTGCCGCAACATCCTTGTCCCCTCTGCCTGAGAGGCAAATTATTATGCTGTCGTTTTTGTTAAATTCCTTGGCAATTTTTATTGCATGCGCAACGGCATGAGCACTCTCTATGGCGGGGATTATGCCCTCCATCCTTGATAAATACTCAAAAGCGTCAACCGCCTCATCATCTGTCACGGGAACGTATTCAGCCCTTTTTGAATCTTTTAAATAAGCATGTTCTGGGCCGACGCCCGGGTAATCCAAGCCGGCTGAAATTGAGTATACGGGCGCGATTTGCCCGCATTCATCCTGGCAAAAATAACTTTTCATGCCATGGAAAATTCCAAGTGTGCCTTTTGTCATGCTTGCAGCATGTAATTCGGTGTCAACCCCCTTGCCTGCTGCTTCTGCGCCTATCAGGCGAACTTCTTTGTCTTCTATAAAGTTGTAAAATGCGCCCATGGCGTTACTTCCCCCACCAACGCAGGCTATGACTGCTTTTGGGAGTTTACCTTCAAGTTCAAGTATCTGCGCGCGCGCTTCTTTACTTATAACACTCTGAAAATCCCTTACTATCATTGGAAATGGGTGTGGCCCCATCACTGAACCCAGCACGTAGAGCGTATCTTCGGTTCTTGTTGCCCATTCGCGCATGGCCTCATTTACAGCGTCTTTCAAGGTCATTGTGCCGCTTGTCACTGTATGCACTTTTGCCCCCAAAAGCTCCATCCTGTATACGTTTAAGGCCTGTCTTTCAGTGTCCTCTTTGCCCATAAAAATTTCACATTCCAGGCCCAAAAGTGCTGCAGCTGTTGCAGTTGCAACCCCATGCTGACCCGCCCCAGTTTCTGCAATGACGCGGGTTTTGCCCATATATTTTGCAAGCAGAACCTGCCCTAAAACATTGTTAATTTTGTGCGAACCCGTGTGGTTTAAATCCTCTCTTTTTAGGTAAATCCGTGCCCCGCCTAGGTTTTCAGTCATGTTTTTGGCAAAATACAGTAAAGATGGGCGTCCTGCATAGTTTTTAAGCAAAAAATCCAGCTCTGTGTTGAATTTTTCATCTTTTTTATATTTTTCGTAAGTTTCTTCAAGCTGAATTACTTCATTCATCAGGGTTTCGGGGATATATTGCCCGCCAAAAATGCCAAATCTGCCCTTATTCATTTTTATTTCCTCTTACTAAGTTTACAATCTCTAAAATTTTCTGAAAATCCTTGTGGCCGTTGGTTTCTACTCCGCTGCTAATGTCAACTGCAAAGGGTGAAACCCGCTCCAGCGCTTGGCAAATGTTTCCTGCATTTAAGCCACCTGCAAGGAATATAGGCTTATCAATACTTGGAATTAAGCTCCAGTCAAAGGTTTTGCCGGTACCGCCTGCTAAATTTTTATCAGGTGTGTCGAATAAAATATAGTCTGCATTTTGGGGTAAAACCGTTGCAACACCTGGTTTTACGGCCTTTATAATCTTCATATTTGAACGGGATTTTAAATTTTCTATAAAATTTTCGCCCTCATCCCCGTGTAATTGAGCTATATCAATAATTTTAGCCTCATGGAGCTTTAAAATATTTTCTATTTTTTCATTTACAAAAACCCCAACTTTTTTAATATTTGGGTTCAAATTTGAACTAATTTTATAAGCAAGCTGAAAGTCAACCATACGGCGGCTTTTGGCGAATACAAAACCTATGTAATCGGGCAAAACTTTGTTTACTGCAACGAAGTCACCCTCCTGAAACAGTCCACAAATCTTGATTTTGACGTTTTTATTTTTGTTCGTGGAAAAACAGTTTTTCAAGTTTCAGTTTCTCCTCTTAGAATTTGCAGCATTTTAGTCTTATCCTTAGATTTCATCAGGGTTTCGCCGATTAGAACGGCCGAAACATTGTTATCTTGGAGTTTTTTAATATCTTCATTGGTCTTAATCCCACTCTCTGAAACAAATACAACGTCGCGCGGAGCCATTTTTCTTAGTCGTAGCGTGGTATTTAGGTCAACTTCAAAATTTTTCAAATTGCGATTATTTACCCCTAAAATTTTGGCATTTGCTCGAAGTGCTCTCTCCACTTCGCTTTCGGTGTGAGTTTCAACGATGGCATCCAGGCCCAGAGCGGCTGCACACCCCATAAATTTCGAAATTTGGGCCTCCGTTAGAAGAGCAGCTATCAAAAGCACTGCTGACGCGCCTTTCAACCGCGCAACGTAAATTTGATATTCATCAATCGTGAAATCCTTACGCAGGAGCGGGGTTTGGACGTTCTCTGAAATCTCTTTCAGGTATTCGTTGCAACCTTGGAAAAAATATGGCTCCGTCAAGACCGAAATTGCTGCTGCACCTGCTTTTTCGTATTCTTTTGCTATTTCTACATAGGGAAAATCCTCTGCAATCAAGCCTTTTGAGGGAGAAGCTTTTTTAACTTCGCATATAAAGGCCATTTCGCCCTTTTTGTTAAATTCTTTAATTGATTTTTCCAGCCTGAATTCTTCGCGGGCAGGGAGTGCTGAAACCTCTTCTATCAAGGCTTTTAGAGGTTTAACTTTTTTTGCCTCATCAACCCTTTCTTTTGTCTTAAGGGCGATTTTTTCAAGTATATTCATTGTTTCGCCTCCTTTGAACTATGTGACAAAGAAGTAAATGTTTCCAATGTTTTTTGTGCAAAACCATTGTCCAGAGAGGCTTTTGCAAGTTCAACCCCTTCTTTTATATCTTTCGCAAGCCCTGTAATGTAGATGGCTAAAGCAGCATTAAGCACCGCCACATCACGTTTTGCGCCCTTTTCTTTACCCGAAAAAATATCTTTTATAATTTGCGCATTTTCTTTGGCGTCACCCCCCTGGATATCCACTAGTGTTGCGGTTTTCAGGTTAAAATCTTGGGGTTTGATTTTGTATGAAATAATTTTAGAATCTTTAATTTCAGAAATTGAAGTTTGCCCGCAAATTGTTGCCTCGTCAAGCCCATCGGCCCCATGAAGAGTCATACCGCGAGTGATACCAAGGTTTTTAAGGACATTGGCTATAGGTTCGGTTAATTTTTCATCATAGACACCAATTAGCTGCATTTTAGTGTGGGCGGGGTTTACAAGTGGACCAAGGATGTTAAAAAGTGTCCTAATGCCAATTTCATGCCTTATGTGTGCCACAAAACTCATACAGGGGTGGTAATTTGGCGCAAAAAGAAAACAAATTCCTATTTTTTTGAGTATTGAAAGATTTTCTTTCGGTGTCAGATTAATGTTTGCGCCAAGTGCCTCGAGGACATCTGCTGCGCCTGATTTGCTTGATACAGAGCGATTTCCGTGTTTTGCAACCTTGCAACCCGCGCCTGTGGCTATAAAAGCAGATGTTGTTGAAATGTTAAATGTGCCTGTGCAATCCCCTCCAGTGCCCACTATATCAATAGTTTCGGGGATTTTTGTATCAAGCGGTATACACTTGCTTTTCATAATTTCTGCCGCAGCCGTAATCTCCTCTACTGTTTCGCCTTTGGCCCTTAGGGCTGTCAAAAATGAGGCTATTTGAGCGTCTGTGGCTTTACCTCTTGTGATTTGTTCTATAACTTCCTGAACCTCAATGGCCGCAAGGTTTTCAAGGTCTATAATTTTTGAAATTGCTTTTACAATTGGTGTTTTCATAGTTTTGTGCCATATATATCGATTAGTTATGTATTGATAATATCAAGAAAATTTTTTGCCATTTTCTCGCCGTCCTGCGTAAGGACGGATTCCGGGTGGAATTGTAGGCCGTAAATATTGTATTTAGAGTGTTTTACGCCCATAATTGTGCCATCATCACATCTTGCTGTGGTTTCCAATTCTTCAGGCAGTGATTGTTTTTCAGCCACAAGTGAATGGTATCTTGCAACTTTTATACGTGTTTTGAGGCCTTTAAAAATTTGCGAATCAGTATTCACCGTAATTTCAGAGGTTTTTCCGTGCATAATTGTGTCTGCATATGTGATTTTGCCTCCAAAGGCCTCGCAAATTGCCTGGTGACCAAGACATATGCCTAAAATCGGCAGTTTATCTTTAAAATATTTTATGACATCTATGCAAACACCAGCCTCGCTTGGCTTTCCGGGGCCCGGAGATATGATGATTGCCGCCGGAGCCAGATTTTCAATTTCTTGGGGCGTTTTTTCGTTATTCCTAATAACCTCGATATCAGGGCGAATTGAACCTATGAGCTGATAGAGGTTGTATGAAAAGCTGTCAAAATTGTCAATCAAAAGAACGTGTCCAGCCACTCTACACCTCGCTTTCAGAGATTTCAAGCGCCTTTAAGATGGCTCTTGATTTGTTTTCGCACTCTTTGTATTCCATTTTGGGAACGCTGTCGGCAACTATCCCTGCACCAACCCTTACAAAGACTTTGCCGTTTTTCTTGAATGCAAGGCGAATTCCGATACAGGTGTCCATATTGCCCGTAAAATCGAGATATCCGACTGCACCGCCATAAATTCCACGCTTGTTATTTTCAAGTTCGTTGATAATTTGGCAAGCTCTGAATTTTGGGGCGCCCGAAAGTGTTCCTGCGGGAAGGATTGAGCCCATCGCGTCAAGCGCTGTTTTATCGTCTTTGATGTCGCCGGTTACGGTTGAACCTATGTGCATAACGTGTGAAAAGCGCTCTATTGTCATATATTTTTCCACTTTTACAGTGTTAAATTTGGCAATCCGGCCGATGTCATTTCGTCCTAAATCCACAAGCATATTGTGTTCTGCAAGCTCTTTTTCATCTGAAAGCAGGTCTAGTTCAAGCTTTTTGTCTTCTTCTTCCGTGGCGCCGCGTTTTCTTGTGCCTGCAAGCGGGAAAGTATAAAGTTTTCCATTCTCAAGTTTTACAAGGGTTTCGGGCGAAGCACCGGCGATTTCAACATCGTCGCTTCCAAAGTAAAACATATAAGGCGAGGGGTTGATTGTCCTTAAAACCCTGTAGGTGTTGAGTAATTCGCCTGAAAAATCTGCCTCAAAGCGGTTTGAAAGGACAACCTGGAAAATATCACCTTCTTTTATGTAATATTTGGCCTTTTCCACCATTTTGCAATATTCATCATGGCTAAAAAGCGGCCTGAACGGAGATTTTAGCTTTCCTGGTCTGATTTTTTTTGCTTTGCCTGTTTTTATAAGCTTAGCAAGGGCCAAAAGCTCTTTTGTTGCACGTTTATAGTTTTTTTCAATGTCATCTGTTTTGATATTTACGATTAAAATGATTTTTTGACGCTTGTTATCAAAGGCGATAATCTTGTCAAACAGCATTAAATCAACATCTTTGAAGTTTTCAACGTCATTTGCGTCCAAATTTAATTCGGGCTCAAAATATTTTATAAAATCGTAGGCAAAATATCCGACAAGACCGCCCGTAAAAGTAGGCAGGAAGTCGAATTTCGGGCTTTTGTGGTCTTCAATTATCTTATTTATAATATCCTGTGGTTTTTTACACTCAAATTTTTCTGTTTTTTTGCCCTCTTTTATTTGCATGAGGCCGTTTTGGCAGGTGATTTCCATTTTGGGTTTAAACCCTAAAAATGAATATCTACCCCAATTTTCAGCTTTTTCAACACTTTCAAGCAAAAAACAGTGGTTGTCATTGTTTTTTAATATTTTTAAGACTTCAATCGGGGTTTTAATGTCCGAAAAAATCTCCATAGAAACAGGAATTACCTTAAAATTTCCGTTCGAGTATTGTTTTGCTTCGTCTAAATTTGGTTTAAACATATATCTCCCCAGTGGTTTCTTTTGGCCAAATTTCAGGCCAAAGACTCCCCTATAAGCTAAATTATTATACTACAAAATTTTTTTTATGTATAATATTGGTGTATTTTCATGCCGATATAGCTCAGTTGGTAGAGCGGCGCATTCGTAATGCGTAGGTCAAGGGTTCAAGTCCCTTTATCGGCTTTTCTTATTGGATTTTGGGCCCTTAAAATTTTAGATGGCAGGCAAGGTGTTTTGTAAAATTTTGTTAATTTTTTGACAAAACCCATGACAATTTTTCTGTGTTTAGGTTTTTGTATAGTTAAAAACCTTGAAAGTGAGCGGAATTTTGTCATGTTTATAAGCACCAGAGATAGCTTTGTGACCAACACAAAGAGTGATTGCGAAAGAACTCTTCGAAGAAAAGAAAGAAGGGCCGAAAGGCGCGTATACGGAAACCCTTATATATCAGGCCCTGTGTATACTTACAGGCCTCCGGAAGGCGCAACTATTAAGCCTTTTGCACCAAAACCCTTAAGTGAAAAAGAAAAAGGCGAAGGAATTTTAAGCAAAATTGGCTCATTCTTTGCTGCTGCTGTAGCTTCCTTGAGCGAGGCAAGCGAGGCAGAACTTACGCCAAACGTGCATATGAGCGAATCAGATATGCTCATAATACAGTCTATGGAAGAATCTGCGGTTGAATATGAAAGCGAAGAGGCAGCAAAAGAAGCGCTTAAGGCCACTAAAAAACCGTATCAATCCAAACAAAGCATTAGACGTGCTGAAAAATTGGCTGCAAGAAAGGCTGCAGAAGCCGAACGTGCAGCACAACAGCCTAGTATTCTTGATATAAAGGACGATGTTGAAGCTGAAGCACGCAAATATAATAGAGAAAAAGCGGAGTTAATTGCTACACTGAACGGGTTTAAAGATTCCATGCCCAAAAACGGTGCTTTTAGGTATATTGACCCTGAAGTTTATAATGAAATGAGCAATGAAGAATTGTCTGATGTTATCAAACAGATTAAAATTGAACAAATGTCAGAGAAGATATATAAAACTCCAAACTGGCAAGCATGGGAAGAACTTGAAGAGTATCTTCTTTTCTCTAAAAAGGTTGATATTAAGCAATTTGTAACCCTTCTTAATAAAACAGGAGTTGAATTTGTAAAACCTGTTGAAATGAGAGGGCTTTCGGCTTGGCTTAAAGACGGTAACGCCAAAAATGCTGGGTTCAGATATAACGATGATGTTGTTCACAATTGGAATATTACTAATTTGAAAACTGCTCTTTTTGAAACTTATCAGCAGGCTTGTATTGACGGCGGAAAGCTGGATGAGGATATTAAGCTTGTTTTCCCGAATGGGGATACTACTACTCTTGCAAGCTTCTTGACAAAAGATAAGTTTCTTGAAATTACAAATATTTCAAAAGAAGAACTGGAACTTCATTTACAATTGCAATCACAAGAGCGCAGGAAAGAAAAAGAACTCAAAAAGGCAAGTTAGTCACATTTATTTCTTGCAGGTATTGTGTAGTGCAAATATTGCTTAAAAAATAATTTAAAATTGTCCTTGAATGTTGAATTCGGGGCAATTTTTTGAAAATTTTTTTTCATGTTAAATTAGAATTAAATGAAACTAATAATTTAAAGGGGATTTTATTTTATGAAATTTAAAGAAATTAAAGAAAATATTTTCTATTGCGGGCTAAACGACGCTGACAGAGTGATTTTTGATGAATTAATTCCTTTAGAACACGGTACAACTTATAATTCATATCTTGTTCGTGGCAGCGAAAAGACTGCTATAGTTGACACAATGTACCCTCCTTTTACCGAAGATTATCTTAAAAATTTGGATGAAGCAGGTGTTACCAATGTTGATTACATTATCGCAAACCACGGCGAACAGGACCATTCAGGCTCAATTCCCGCTTTGCTTGAAAAATATCCAAGCGCAAAAGTTGTCACAAACGCTAATTGCAAGGGCAATTTAATGGAAATGCTTCTTGTGCCTGAAGATAGAATTATTGTCATAAAAGATAAAGAAACCCTTTCTCTTGGGGATAAGACCTTTGAATTCATTATGGCGCCCGGCGTACATTGGCCCGATACTATGTTTTCAAGGCTTGTTGAAGATAATGTTCTTTTCACTTGCGATTTTCTTGGTGCACATCTTCCCTTTGAAGATTTGTATGCAAAGTGTGATGAGGAGCTTATTTCCTCTGCTAAGAGATATTATGCGGAAATTATGATGCCATTTCGCCCAATGTGCAAAAAATATGTAAAAATGATTGATGAAATTAAGCCTGAAATCATTTGTCCAAGCCACGGGCCTTTGTATAATAAGCCTGAATTTATTCTTGATTTATACAGAGATTGGTCTTCAGATGAAGCTAAAAATTTGGTTTTAATTCCCTATGTTTCAATGTATAAAAGTGTTGAAGAGATGGCTTTTTATGTGAAAGAAAAGCTTGAGGCAAAAGGAGTTAAGGCGCTTTGCTTTGATATTATAGAAAGCGATTTGGGCGACATTGCAATGAATCTTGTGGACGCTGCAACTATTATCATTGGCGTTTCTATGGTGCTTGCAAGCCCGCACCCTGCCGCTGCAAACGTTGCATATATTGCAAACCTTTTGAAGCCAAAGGCTAAATTTGCCTCATTTATCGGCTCTTTTGGCTGGGGCGGAGATTTGTTCGGAAAACTGGGCGGCATGCTCCCGAATTTAAAAGTAGAAATTATTGAGCCTGTTTTAGTTAAGGGAAAACCTGAAAAGAAAGATTTTGAAGCGCTTGATACCCTTGTAAATTCTGTGTTTGAGGCGCATAAAAAATCTGGTCTTATTTAACCTTAAAAAAGACTTGTCTATAAAAAACTTTTTTGATATTATCGGTTCTGCGCCTAAAGCTTATTAAAAAGTTTTGGCGCAGCACACGATTATCAAATAGAGAGAAACTAAGGTTAATTCCTTTGGTTAATGTATTTATTTCTTGTTTTGTGCGATTAGGTGTATAAGGCTTTTGTGTTGCCGTATTGTTGTTTTTTGTATTGGTTTTGTTAAAAAAAGTTAACAAAAGTTTACAAAGAACTGGCAATTTAATTCCTTTACATGTTTTGTGTATATAGTTTCATATGTGTTGTTATAGGTAGTGTTTTTATGAAAATTAATCATGTTCAAAATCAGGCTTATTTCAGTGCGCCCGCAAGAAACAGGGTGTCAGGCAATTCTTTAACAAGCGTGGCTGCAGGCTCAAATGCGGCTTCGCAAAATGATGTTGTAAATTCGCTTATCAAAACTGTTAAGCCGTATTCAGTTATCTCTTTTGGTAATTCTCCAGCAAAAGAAATGTCGCATGTTGTGTGCACTCTTGCAGAGCTTGCCGGCTATGACAAAGTTGGCGGTGTTTCCGTTGTAGGACATGATTTGCGCGGCCTTGGCACATGGATTGAGGAACTTAAAAAAAGTTGTGAAGATATAAAGACCACTTTTGGTACAAAAACGCCTGAAATTGATATTGTTCTTCCATATTACAATGGTTTAATCGGTGATGATGGTTCTGTTTCTGTACGAACACTAAATGATGGTACGCCAATTTGGGTGAACAGTGTAAATTCAAAAAAATACGCTTATGACCCCAAGGGCCTTGCTGCAGACAAGAAAGCCTTCAGGCCGCTTGAAAAAGTTGTTTCAACATCTATGGAATGGGGTGCGCAAAAAGATTCTCCTGTAGAACTTTTCAGAGTTCTGGATGATGTTTCTCCAAAAGGCGGGCCAAAAGTTAATGTTTATATGCTCTTTACTGAACTTACAGCGCGTATGCCAAAGCCTTATTCAGACGGCTCTTATTCAAGCGAACCAAAGGCAGCACTTGCGCAGAAAATGCTCGCTTCTGAAGAGTTTCGCGCAATGAGCCCTGAAAAAAGGATTGCGGCACTTACTCAATCACAATCCAGCCAGCTTCCTTATCATATGTTTTCAAAAGGTGTAGTTGAGGCGCTTGAAGCTTCCGGCAACAATGCTGCAACTATTCTAAATGCTGACTCTCAAACTGCGCTTATCCCTGAATTTATAGCATTAAAGAACAGCCCATTCTATCAGGGTGTAAAGTCTAACCTTACTTTACATAACACCGGCACTGTATATTGCGGTGAATGCTCTGCAAGAGATATCTTTTTTGAAATGGCCACCGAAGAGCAACGAAATAAAGTTTTAAGGAGCCAGGAATACAATTTTGCCAAGGCAATCGGCAGAGAAGAAGATTATTTCAAACGTTTTATCACAGGCTATATTGATGATAACGGTAATGTTAACCCGAATATGGCGGCCTTGCGTCATGTTCAAAATGGTCATGGTTATATAAACACGGTTTCACAAGAATATGCAAAATCCATGGCAGCCAACCCCGCTGTTACTCCGCTTCATAATCTTTGGAAAGAACTTTATGAAGAAGGCAAAGTTGGCGGTATTATAAACGGTTTTGAGGATTCCAATGTTACCGGGTTTAAACAGCTTGGCCTTGGCGGTTATACGAGAAGAATTTTTGCAAACCCAAGCGGCATTGAGGGCCTTGATTATGGCGTGAGCCTTCAACCGTATATTTCCTTTAACCTTAACGATATGAAGGCGGCCATTGACCCTCCGGTTGTGCCTATGGAAATTAAAGAAGGAACTTCATTTGCTGATATCAAATCCCATATTACAGATTTATTTGGCAAGGGCGAACTGGGAAAGGCAATTTTCCATCTTGAAGATGGTGCTAACCCGGAAGAAGTTAAAGTTATAGACTTTTTCTCCCAAGAAGAGCTTGATAAGCTTGACGGCAGAAAAATTTTAGGCGTCGAACTTCAAGATAGAGCTATTTTGCGGGTGTCTGACGCCGAAAGAGATTTAATTAAAAATGCAACAGAACCTACGCTTGAAACGGTGAAAATTGCGAAAAAACACAATAAAGTAAGCTTTTTGAGAAGATTTACTGAAGATTTTGCAGGAATTTTTGGCGAAAGTGAAAGTAAGCTGGCTGAAACCGGTTTACCTGGCAGAAACTGTTCTATTATAGGTTCAATCGACAAAAGTATTGTTGAAAGCATTGATAAAGGCGCTGATGTACCATTATTTGTTTCTTGGGGAAGAGGGGACTTCCAAAAGGGTCACCCGATTGCTCTTGAAGCATTTATGAAATTTGCAAAGACAAAAGAAGGTGAAAACGCTCTCCTTGTAATGGGTGGCGACCTTCCAAAAGGCGGCAATGAAACGAAAAAAATCCTTGAATTAATGGAAAAAGTTGGTGCTGACCCTGCACTAAAAGGCCGTATCGCCTTTATTGACGGTTTTGCGCCCGGGTATGCGATGTCTAGCGCGGCAGATTTTGCGCTTTTCTCTTCAAGGTTTGAACCTTGCGGTTTAACGCCGCCTGAAGCACAAAAATATTTCTGCACGCCTGTTGTTATGAACACTCAAGGCCTGGCGCAGCAAATTGTTGACCCAAGAACTGCACCAGAAGGCGCTTTGATTAACGGCTATAAGACAACAAATGAATTCTATATGCCGAAAGAAAAAATTCAAAATGTAATTGACATATTTGTAAAGAGAACAAAGCCGTTTGATGACGCTGCTAGGGCGCAATTGAAGGCAGATTTTCCTCGCTCTTATGAAGATGTAGCGCGTTTTGAAGCGTTTGGGGAACGTTTTAGGGCTCTCCTTGCAAAGGCAAAAGACACTGCATATGGTATCGTTTCAGAGGCAGAGCTTGATAAGAGGGCTTTAGATAACCTTATGAGTATGCCTGAGTATGCGGATTTGGTTCAAGGCCTTAAAGAAGGTATTACAATTGATGAATTTGTTGCAGCTATGAAACAGGGTGTAACAGATTCTAAAGATCCTTCAATAGCGGAAACTTTATTTAAAAATCATCTTACTTTGGATACAACCTGGCTTGGCAATGCTGAACTTAACGGTGTTGATTTAAAAACCGGAAGAACGATGTCCAGCGCAGAACTCTATGTTAGACGTCTTATTATGCGCGACGAACCGCTTGCTTCTTTGAAACCGATTTTCCAATTTAGCGATGATTTAGTTGATGCACATTTTGATTTTGGTGATTTATACGTTCCGGGCGGCGAAGTTAAAGAAGCTGTGGCAGCTTCTGTGGACACTGGTGCTATTGATACTTTATTGGCTGATGTCAGAGCATTGAGGGGCCAGGTTGACGAATTAAGCAGCCTGAGCGGCAATATTAAAGAAGGCGTAAGAGAACTGAGCGGTTTAAGCGGTACAATCAAAGATGGTGTCGATGATTTAAGCGATGTAATAAAAGATAGTGCAAATGTTCTGCAAGCTGGCGCAAGACAGGCTTCAGCGGCTTCTCCAAGTTTTGGAAAAGGCCTTGTGGAACATCTTACAGGCGCCATATCAGATAAGAAAGTGCTTGCTGCCGTAGGTGCTTTAGCTGCGGTAGGTGCGGTTGCAGCTTTTGCAGTGAATAAAGTTAAGGCTAAAAAAGATGATACAAAGCTGAATGCGCCTCAAACTGCGACCAGACCTATGAATACAACCCAGGCAGCAGTTCCGGCGCAGCCTCAAATTCAGACACAGCCCGCATTTTCTGTATATCAGCCTGTAACACCTGTTGCTTTAACGCCTGATAACAAGTTTGCAAACAGCTTTCAAAGGATGGCATAAGGGCTGAAAAATGCCTAAAAGGCTCTGTGTAGGCCAGTTTTAGGAATATACTTAGTTTTTCTTGTAAAAGAATTGCAAATAATACGGTTTAAGCGGCTCCAGAAGCTATTTTTCAAGCTTTTAGGGCCGCTTTAATCAGTAAAATTTGTACAAACAACTTTTCGGGTGCTGATTGTAACCGCTTTTTCGCCCATATAAGCCTATATTGTGTCCAAGTGCAAAAGCTTAAAAAGTGCGAAAAAAGTTCATTGCGGCCATTGTAAATTTGCCGCAAATGTTTTGTAACCTTAGTAAATATTATATGTGTTTTTGATTTTTTAGCAAAGAAATTTAAAAAAGTTTAAATTTTTTAGAGGAAATTTTTTGTCAAATTTTAATCCATTTTTTTATGAACTATTTGATATTATCAATATAATACGAATAGATATATAATGATAACATTCAACTGGGGAAACTATAATTATCGATATATATCTAAACGAAATATAATGATAATAAATTAAAATATTTCGTGCAAAAGTTGCAAAATTTTGGCAATGTTTTGAATATTATTAAACTACACTAACCCCTCTTTTATAGCTTTAACCGCGGCTTGCGTTCTATCATCCACAACAAGCTTTTGAATTATATTGCAAACGTGCGCTTTGGATGTATGTTCGCTTATATTTAATATTTTGGCGATTTCAAGGTTTGATTTTCCATCCACGACAAGCTTTAAGACTTCATATTCTCTTTCTGTCAAATTTGAGTGCTGTGCCTTAAAACTGGCTCTGGAGGTTGTTTTTTGGGGAATTACCCCATTTGTATTTGCGCTTCTTAACACTGAAACTGCTTTTGGGTCAATCCACATGGCTCCTTCGCTTATTGTGCGCACAATCATAACAAGAGTTTCGCTGTTTATATCCTTTAAAACATAAGCATTCACGCCGGCTTTTAGTGATTCTGTTACGTCTGAGTCTTTTATATGCGAGGTTAAAATAACAATTTTCGTATTTGTGTTCTCGCCTGCCACCCTTTTTACGACATCTATTCCCGAAATATCCCCTAAAACTAAATCCAAAATGGCAACATCCGGGTGTTGGGCTTTAATTTTTTCCACAGCGTCTTTGCCGTTTTCCGCTTCTGAAACCACGGCCATATCTTCATGCTTTGTAAAAAGACTTTTAAGGCCCACTCTTATTAATTTGTGGTCATCGGCAAGTAATATTCTTATTTTTTTCTTTGTTTCGTTTTTATCTATTTGTTTTAAATTTTCTTGAGTTTTATCTTGAATGCTGTTGTACATAATAGTTCTCCTAAAAACACAGTTATTTTATGAAACAGACATTAAAAGTTCATTCCACATTGGCATTTAAGAGGATATATTATTTTCTTCCTTACTATTTATATATTTTGTATATTTATTGTTGATTTTACATAATATATATTATGTATACATAGCGAAACGATTTAAAATAAGCCTAAAAACCGTATAAAACCGTAAAATATTAGAATACACTCCAACCGTGAAAAATC
>CAJULR010000039.1 GCA_910587375.1 Candidatus Gastranaerophilales bacterium
AGCTCACATCTAATATATCTTAAGTATTCTTTAGAGTTAAACTGCTTTTTTGGTTTACTGCTTAAAATTTTATCAGCAAGCTCAAAAAGCCCTTCCAAGCTAACTTCTTTGCATAAAATAAGATTATTCATTCTTTCAAACTAATTTTTCTTTAAATATTCATCAATAAATTTATCAATATCGCCGTCCATAACGGAGTCAACATTGCCGATTTCAGCGTTTGTTCTGTGGTCTTTAACAAGTTTATATGGGTGAAAAACATAAGAGCGAATTTGCGAACCAAAATTAATATCCATATTTTCACCCTTAATATCAGACAATTTTTTCTCATGCTCCGCCTGGCGCATTAAAAGAAGCTTTGAAGCAAGCATGGAAAGCGCCGTTTCTTTGTTTTGAAGCTGGGAGCGTTCTTGCTGGCACTTCACAACAATTCCTGTCGGCTTATGATAAATCCGAACAGCCGTTTCCACCTTGTTTACATTCTGCCCGCCTGCCCCGCCGGAGCGCATAGTTTCAACCTCAATGTCTTCAGGCGGAATAACGATTTTTTTCTCAAAATCTTCAATCACGGGCATAATTTCAACGCTTGCAAAACTTGTCTGCCTTTTGCCGTTCGCGTTAAACGGCGAAATTCGAACCAGCCTGTGCACGCCTTTTTCAGCCTTTAAATATCCATATGCAAATTTGCCTTCAATTTTTATTGCACAAGATTTAATCCCCGCTTCTTCGCCGTCCGTTTTGTCCACCAAATTCGCTGAATATCCCTTCTTTTCGGCCCACCTTAAATACATCCGAAGAAGCATACTCGCCCAATCCATAGCGTCCACCCCGCCAGCGCCCGCGTTTATACTTAAAATTGCGCTTTCTTTGTCATATTCCCCAGACAAAAGACTTTGAATTTCAAACTTTTCAAGTTCATCTTCAAGCGCCTTAAGAACATTCAAGCTCTCTTCCATAAGGGCATTGTCGGATAATTCCAGGCTCACTTTGGCGTCTTCAAGCTTTTCTTGCCAAGTGTTTGCCATATCAATTGAATTTTTAATATCTTTTTGCTCTTTTAAATATTTTGAAGCCTCGTCCTGGTTTTCCCAAATCCCTGGGTTTTCAAGCTTTTCATTTAAAATAAGAAGTCTTTTATTAAGCCCGTCAAGGTCAAAGATACCTCACAGACTTTAAAACACGCTCTGAAACGATGTTTATCTTTTCTTTTAAAATGTCACATACTTCTTGTTCCATAAAAAAATTTTACTATAAAAATATTAACGGTGTATTTTTCGCCATCTTTTTGATAAAATTATCTAGGTTTTATAATTTAAAAATGTAAAAAAGGAAGCCAAGGAATATGGAAGATATTAAAAAGATGATACGCGACATCCCCGATTTTCCAAAGAAAGGGATAATGTTCAGGGACATTACAACAGCTGTAAAAGACCCTGTTACTATGAAAAAAATAATCGATTATATTGCAGATGAATTTAAAAATGAAAAAATTGATTATGTTGCAGGAATTGAATCCAGAGGCTTTATCTTTGGCATGCCCATTGCATATTCTCTGGGTTGCGGCTTTATTCCGATTAGAAAACCCGGAAAACTCCCCGCTGAAACTATTTCTATGGAATATGAACTTGAATACGGAACAGATAAAATTGAAATTCACAAAGACGCTATCGAAAAAGGCAAAAGAGTTCTCTTAATTGACGACCTTCTTGCAACAGGCGGAACTGCAGCTGCTGCGGCAAAATTAATCAGACAGGTTGGAGAGCTTGCAGGAATTGGCTTTGTGATTGAATTATCTGACCTCAAAGGAAGAGAAAAACTTCCAAAAGATGTAAAAATTGTTTCAATGGCAAAATATTAAATTAAACGTGTGTTCCCAAGACAAATTGTGTAAGCAATTTGTCTGGAACCGTTCGATAGCGACGTAGGACAATCGAATTAAATTTGCGGCAACGCCAGTGATAGCAAATTTGAATGAGATGCCCACAGGAGCCAGGCTGCAAACACCCTCCCCACCCAATTTTTCTCAAAGAAAGGTTTGAATAAAAAATGCTCGTAAGAATAATAACCCCAAATGATTCGCCCGAAGATTTAAGCGGCATATTCAGACAAATCCCCGAATTCAAAGAAGGAACAACCGCAAAAATCGGCAATATCACTTTTACAACAGAACCCGTCCAAAAAGCGGATTTAGCTGTTGTCATAAATCATTCAACAGAAAATATAAAAATGCTGGCAAAAGAACTTTGGATTTTCCACCAAAAACCCGGAAATTACAGGCTTTTTGGACATTGGCAAAAGGCATATCCAAACGCAGACAGGGTTTTTGGAAGCTGGCACAAGCAAAAAAACGAAAGATATGAAGGCGCTCTAAAACATCTTGTTCAAACACAAAGCTCTGTCCCTTGGGGCTGCGGCATTGAATATGGCAGCATTCATCCTAAAAAAGAGGCTCTAAAAGGTTATGATTTCTATAAAAACCTGCAAATTGAAGAAAAACCTGTCACAATAACCGCAATTACAAGCACCAAAGGAAAAAGAAGAGATTCTTACGGCAAAAAACAAAAGCTTGAATTTTTGCATGAATTAAAACACAGGCTAAAAAAGGCAGGAATAGACCTTAAAATTAAAAGCAAAGTAAAAAATAAAGATGAAATTTTAACCGCTTCAAAATATGTTATATGTCTTGAAGATTCTTTTGAACCGCATTATTTCAGCGAAAAATTAACGGACGCTTTTCTTTGTAATTCAATGCCAATTTATTTTGGCGCACCGAACATTTTTGAATATTTCCCAAAAAATTCCCTTGTGTTTTTGGAAGATTTAGACATTGAAAAAGCGGCCGGAATAATTAAATACACGGTTGAAAACAATCTTTATGAAAAACATAAAAGCGCTGTTTTAACGGCCAAAAATATGGTCTTAAACAGATATAATCTTTTTATGACAATTGTTGAAAAATTGGCAGAATATAACGTTTCAAAAAAACCTCTAAAAGAAATTAACATTTTAAAAAGAAGCGGCAAAAGAAACCTTATTGTGTCTGACATTCAAAATAAAATTAAAGGTATAAAAGCAAGGTAGAAATATGGGTGATGAAGATAAACAGTTTGAAGCCTCCCATCAGAAGCTTCAAAAGGCAAGAAAGGAAGGGCAGGTTGTAAAATCGAAAGATTTTTCAACAGCGCTTGCTTTAATTGTAATGTTTTCAGCTATCTATGCCCTTGGCCCGTTTATTTGGGGGCAAATTGCACACCTTTATTCAAACCTTTACGAGCAAATTCCAAACGCAAACCTTGAAAAAATAGGATATATGTACATTTTAAGCTCCACCCTCATTCCAACCTTCTTAATCATTCTTCCAATTCTTATTTTGGCAGGCTTTATGGGAATTTTGGGAGATTTAATCCAGGTTGGGCCCCTTTTTACGATTACCCCTCTAATTCCAAAACCGGATAAATTAAACCCCACTAAATATTTTAAAAATTTAGTCAGCCCAAAAACTTTGTTTGAACTTGTAAAAAACATTGCAAAGGTTGTAATTTTAGGGCTTATAGGCTGGTTTGTTTATATGGAGCATTTTCCTGAAATTTTAATGCTTGCAGGGGTTGAAAACCAGTTTGCAACCTTAATTGCCTTCGGTAAATTAATCGTAGACTTTGTAATTAAGGCAGGAATTGCCTTTTTAATCATCGCTGCGGCAGATTACGGCGTTACAAAGTGGAAATTTATGCAGGACCAAAAAATGTCTTTTAAAGAGGTGAAGGATGAGTATAAAAACTCCGAAGGCGACCCGCACGTTAAAGCCGCCCTTCGCCAAAAAAGGCAGCAGTTGCTGCAAAAATCTATGATGGATATGGTTCCTGAAGCGGATTTTGTTGTTACAAACCCGATACATATAGCCTGCGCCCTTAAATATGACGCAGAAACAATGGAATCGCCAAAACTTCTTGCAAAAGGGACAGAGCTTTTTGCAAAGAAAATTAAAGAAATTGCACAAGAGCACAACATTCCTGTAATTGAAAACCCGCCCGTTGCGCGCGCGATTTTTAGAATGGTTGAAATTAACCACGAAGTGCCGCCTGATTTATATAAAGCGGTTGCTGAAATATTGATTTTTGTATACAACTTAAAGAAAAAGACCCCTGAAGCCCTGAAACCAAAGAACGCACAAAGCGCCCAAGGGGCGCCAAACATTGCGCCAGACAAAAACCCAAACAACATTCAAAACCCCAAAAACATTCAAAGTCCAAACGCAGGGCCAAACATTAACCCTCCCAATGTTTAATCTTTTTATACTTCAAATGAGGGGTATATTTGCAAAAACCTTAAAAAAATAGTAAAATTTACTTAAAGTAAAAATGAGAAAATGGCGCTAAAGTTGCAATCAAACAGATTAAAAGACTATATTGATATAATTCAAAAAGTGGCAAGGGTAGAATACAGGCGTATCCCATCTCATATGGTGGAATGCGAAGAACTTGTGTCTATCGGAATTATTGCAATTCAAGCGCTTATAAAAAATAAATCGGATGAACAATTGGAAAAATACAATTCATCCTACATTGCAACTGCCGTACGCTGGGCCATCAGAAACGAACTTAGAAACCGTTATAAATGGTACACCTTAAAACACAAAAAAGAGGCTGATGAAGAAAGCGAAGAAACAACTTCCACAGGGGAAGAAGCTTCAAGCCTTGATGTTTCGCCCGCAAAAGTGCGCGAAGCGATTTATGAAACCATTTTATCAATTGATTCTATCGCATCGGCCTCATCCGATACGGATTCACCGTTTGATTTTATAAAAGATACATCGGCAACACCCGATGAAAAAGCAGAAATTACGGAATTAGGACGCGTTATAAGAGAAGCCATTGCAACCCTGCCCCAAAAAGACAGAACAATTGTTGAATACAGGTTTTACCGCAATATGCAGGTAAAGCAAATTGCGCAAATGGTGGGGCTTTCAAGTTCAAGAATAACGCGTATAGTTCAATCCGCCTTAAATGAAGTGAGAGAATATCTTCAAAAAAGGGGCTTAACAAGTTATTAGACTTATTATTTTATTTAGGAGGAAATTGTTTCAATGCAAACGACAGACAAAAAAATAAATTCAAGCTACAAAGAAATTGTAAAAGAAGGCTTAAATGCCTTAAATAAAAAGAATATGGCTTTAATTTTGCATGGGGTGAGCTTTCCTTCGCTTTTGAATGAAAATACAGGTTTTGGAACATATAATTCAAACGGCGCAAAAGAACTTATGGACTTTGCAGGCGGAATGTTCAGCGCAATCCAGCTTGGGCCGAACGGAAAAACCAAACCAAGCGATTCTTCCCCCTACACAGGCACGGTTTTTTCACAAAATCCCCTTTTTATGGACTTAATTTCTTTAACAACGCCCGAATATGACAATTTATTATCAGCGGTTACTTTAGAAAAAATTGTTAAAGAAAACCCGAAACTATACGAAAACAGGGCTGCATACACTTATTCAATCGATGTTTTAAAAAGCGTTATGGACGAAGTTTATGAAAACTTTAAATTAAACGCTTCAGGCAAAATGAAGGAAGACTTTGAAAAATTCAAAGAAGACAATGCTTTCTGGCTTGATAACGACGCTCTATATGAGGCTTTCACGCTTGAACACGGGTCAGATTACTGGCCGCAGTGGGAAAACGAACTTGACCAAAACCTTTTCTCCACTTGGGACAAGGAAAAAGCAGAAGCAAGAATTAAAGAAATTTCAGAAAAATATGCAGATGTTATTGCAAAATATAAATTAGCGCAGTTTATCACAGCAAAACAAAGCGAAAAAACCAGGGCTTATGCCAAAGAAAGAGGCCTTAAAATGATTGCAGACAGGCAAGTTGCATTCTCAGACAGAGACAACTGGGCCTATAAATCATTATTCCTAGAAGGCTGGTGCCTTGGCTGTCCTCCGGATTATTTCTCAAAAGACGGTCAGGCCTGGGGCTTTAGCGTTGTAGACCCTGAAAAAATGTTTAATGAAGACGGAAGCCTCGGCGAAGCAGGCGAACTTCTTTACAAACTTTACTTAAAAATGTTTAAAGAAAACCCCGGCGGAGTTAGAATTGACCACACCGTAGGGCTTATTGACCCCTGGGTTTACAAAAAAGGTTCACTTCCAAAGGTTGAAGAAGGCGCCGGAAGGCTTTATTCTTCTCCATTCCACCCGGAATTAAAGAAATACTCTATCGCAAGGGAAGATGATACAAACAACCAGGTTGAACCCGACAAAGAAAAATGGATTACAAAGCTTGATGATGAGCAAGTTTCAAGATATGGCAGAACAATTGAAAAAATTGTTATCGCAGCAGCTAAAGAAGCAGGCCTTGATAAAGATTCAATTGTCGCAGAAGACCTTGGAACGCTTACATATCCTGTTGTTCGCGTTATGGAAAAATATCAGCTTGCAGGAATGAAACTTGTGCAATTCGTTGTAGCAGAAGAAAAGGACCATGCCTACAGGTGCTGCAACATCACAGAAAACTCCTGGGCAATGGTTGGAACCCACGACAACGAACCAATTAGAATGTGGGCACAGTCTATGATGGGAAAACCTGAATTAACTCCGCATGTGGATAATCTTATGGACGACCTTTATGCAAACGTTGAAAACCGTGATGAAACAAGGGAAAGGCTCTACACGGATGATAAATTCCTTGCCTTTTCAAAGCTTGTTGAAATTTTTGCCGCAAAAAATGAAAACGTGCAAATTTTCTTCACGGATTTCTTTGGTATAAATGAAGTCTATAACAGGCCCGGAACCTCCGGCGACCCGAACTGGACATTAAGATTGCCCGACCATTTTGAAGAATTTTACGAAAGAAGACTCGAAACAGGTGACGCTCTAAATCTTCCTTTAGCTTTAATTTACGCTATTAAAGCAAGGGGTAACGATTTTGCGGCACAACATGCAGAACTTATCAAAAAACTTGAATCAATAGCATAAAAAACGCTCTAAAAAAGGGAGAGCCTTTAAAAAGCAATAAGAAGAATGAAAGCCATGAAAAAGACAGTAAGATTTTTAACAACATTATTCCTTGCCCTTGTTTTACAGACAGGGCAAGGCCTTTTAACACATAAAGAAAACGCGGCGTTTGCGGATTTTTCCTTTAGGGATATGGAATTAAGCTTTGTTCAAATCTCTGATTCCCATATTTCAGACAAGGAAGATACTTCATACAAGGCGCTTTCAAGCTCTAAAGCCCTTTTAGAAGACGCCATAAAACAGACAAATGACATCAAAATGCTTGATTTTGTTATGTTTACAGGCGATATGGTGAATGAGCCCACAAAACAATCATACAGAGATTTTTTTGTATTGTTAACAAAAGTTAAGCACCCGCCCCTTATGGCCTTTGGAAACCATGATATGACCCAGGCCCAAAACCCGGACAGAGGCGCAAAAGAATATATTACAAAAGATGAAGCGCTTAATATTATTAAAAAATGTAACCCATATTACATTTTTGACAAAAGTTATTATGCCTTTTCCCCAAAAAACGATTACCGTGTCATTGTTTTAGACACAACCGTGGATGAAGCAATTACGGCAAACGGCAAATTAACAGACGCCCAGGGCCAATTTTTAAAAGAAGAACTTGAAGCACACAAAGACAAGGTTATTGTTATCTTTCAGCACCACCCCGTTGTGGAGCCTTTTAAATCAGAACACCACAAAATTGTGAACGCTGAAGATTATATGGAAATTATTAAGCAATATAAAAAGACCCCAATTGCAATATTTTCAGGCCATTACCACGCCGCAAAAATCATGCGTCAGGGAAATATAATCCACGTTTCAACCCCGTCTTTGGTCACTTATCCGAACGCTTTTCGCTATGTGAATATTACAAATTACAAAGACAGAACAATTTTCAACATTAAATATATGGAAACAAACCTTTCAGAGGTTCAAAAGAACAGCAAGCTTAACGCTATTGCTTCAGCCACCCTTAGAGGTCTTCCAAACGACCACAGCGTGATTATCACAATAAGAAAAGATAAAACTTATGACAATGAAATTAAGGAAGAAAAACCAAAAACCATAAAAGAAGATAAAGAGCTTCAAAAAGAGGCCGCAAAAGCCCAAAAAGAAGCTGCAAAACAAGATAAGGCAAATAAAAAGGCTGAAGAAAGGGCTGCAAAAGAAACTGCAAAGAAAGAAGCCGAAGAAAAAGCGGCTGAAGAAAAAATGCAAAATACAGCCAAAAAAACAGAAGAAATTGAAAAAGAACAAGCCTTAAAAGCAGAAGAAGCCGCAAAAAAAGAAGCCGAAAGGCAAGCTGAAAAAGAAGCAAAAGCACAGGCTTCTGCCCAAAAGAAGGCAGAAAATGAAGCTCAAAAAGAGGCTTTAAAAATTAAAAAAGAGGCCGAAAAAGAAGCTCTTAGGGCAGAAAAACTTAAAAAGCAGGCAGAGGCAGACGCCAAAAAAGAGGCTGCAAACAAAGCGAAAGCCGAAGCTGACTCAGCTAAAAAAGAAGTCCAAAAGCAAGCTAAAGAAGAAGCGAAGAAATTAAAAGAAGCGGCAAAAGCTGCAAAAAAGGAAACCCCCAAAGAGGGCTCAGAGGGAAATGCAGGAAATTAAAGTAAAATTCAGAGGGGTTAGGGGCTCGCACCCTGTGCCTCATCAAAGCTTTTTAAAATATGGCGGAAACACAAGCTGTGTAGAGGTTCAAGCCGGAAACCATCTGATTATTCTTGACGCAGGAACAGGAATTATCGACCTTGGGCGCGACCTTCAAAAGGAACACATCCTTTCTGGCACGGATTTATACTCAAGAAAGCCTGTAAATGCAACCTTAATTTTAAGCCATCTGCACCAAGACCACATTCAGGGGCTGCAATTTTTTGCACCGCTTTTTATCCCGACAACAACCCTTGATATTTACGGGCTTCCATACCCCGAAAAGCCCCTTAAAGACACGCTTTCAGACGTTCTTTTTGAAAAAGTTTTCCCTGTTTCAATTGACGAAATCCCCTCAAACTTTGACATCCACGATTTTCAATTGAAACATATCTTAATATTAAAACCCAACGGCATGAAAGAATTCATCAAAGCGAGCGATTTCAACAAAGAAGACCACGCAGAAGATGTCATAATTTCTATCCACAAAACAACGGCCCACCCGAAAAACGGCTCTCTTTGCATAAAAATAGAATTTGGGGGCAAAAAAATTGTCTATGCAACAGACAAAGAAAGTTACATTGGATGTGACAAAAAATTTATCGAATTTGCACACAGCGCCGATATTTTAATCCACGACGCCCAATATACCCACCAAGACTACATTTCCCCGATTTTGCCAAAACAGGGCTTTGGGCATTCCACATTTAATATGGCAATCGAAACGGCAAAATTTGCAAAAACAAAAAAGCTTGTATTCTTCCATTTTGACCCGAATTATGACGATGGCATTTTAGATATGCTTGAAAAAGAATTTTGCGCAAACCAAAATGAGTTTGAATTTGCCAAAGAAAATTTGGAAATTATTATATAAGTATGGACGCAAACAACATAAAATATGCAATTAAAAATTTTACGGGCAAAGCCGTGTTTTTAGCGCTTTTTGGTTGCTTTCTGCCCTTATGTTTCGCCTCTGGCGCTGCATTTGCCGATTTAAACGAAGTATCTGTCACAAACCCTGTTGACGCACAAAAAAACGCAAACCTCCATAACAGGCGCGGAGCCAACTATTTCAAAGAACAAGATTATTTTGCCGCCCTCAAAGAATTCAAAATTGCAATCGCAATTAACCCAAATTCTCAATCCACAGCGGTTTATTACAACAATTTGGGCAAAGTATATCTTGTTTTTGGCGAAATTCAAAGGTCAAGAAACTTAACCCGCGCTGACGCCGATTTTTCAGAAATGGCCAGAACCTGCTTTGAGCGCGCCATTATGCAGGATTGCATGAAATTTGAATATTATAAAAACCTGGTCACATCCTACGAATTGCTTGGAATTACGACTTCGAAGAAAGATTTTTTGCTGAAAAACCTGAAAATAAACCCGTTTAATGCCATTGTTGTGGCCATAATCCTTGCAAAGGAAGGAAAATACGACCCTGCAATTATTTTGCTCAACGATTTTGTACAAAAAAATCCGGATTTAATCATCACAGACGACGTTAAAAAATTCATCTCCGCACTCGAAACAGCTGACCAGCCCGGGTTATAAAACCCCCATCGTTTGCAACAGCTTAACATTTAAATCATCCGCATTTCTGTATAACAACACTACAATTGGAAGTATTCGCCTTATCTCTTCATTGTCGCTCCTCATTTTGCAGTATTCTTGTAATACCTCGCTTATGCAAAAAATATCCTGCATTTGTCTGCAAAGTTTTTCGTGATTTTTATCCATTACTTCTAAATATTTCCATAAATAAGAATGTCAGTCTATAGTAATTGTAAGCGTGTCAGTCTATATTGTCAAGTATGGAAACAAACGACAAAAAATTTCTTGCAAACCTTGGGCAAAATATTAAAAAATACAGGAAACTGAAAAAATATTCACAGGAAAAATTAGCGGAAATCCTTGATATACACTACACTACAATAGGTAAAATCGAAATCGGAAAATTGAACGCTTCCACTTTAATGCTGCAGAAAATAGCTTCCGCCCTGGATGTTCCCGTCAAAAGTTTTTTTGATTTTGAATCTTAAGCTCTGCTGCCCGTCTTGGTTTTAGCCTTACACAAACATTGTCTGCTCGCGGTCGGGGCCCGTGCTTACGATTTTAATTTTTGCCCCTGAAACTTCTTCAAGACGTTTTAGATAGATTTTGGCTTCGTTTGGAAGGTCTTCAAACTTCTTAACGCCCGTCGTATCTGACATCCAGCCTTTGAATACCTCATAAACCGGCTCATAGTCTTTATGCGTATAAACATTGGTCGGGTAATATTCAGTAACTTCGCCCGTTTTTATATTCCTGTATGCCGTACATAGCTTGATTTCCGGGAATGCATCAAAAACATCCAGCTTGGTTAAAGCAATAGATGAAATTCCCCCAACAAGCACGCTATACTTTGCAATTACGGCGTCAAACCAGCCGCAGCGCCTTGCCCTGCCTGTGGTTACGCCAAATTCAGCGCCGATTTTTTGAATTTTTTCGCCTGTTTCATCCGTCAATTCGGTTACAAAAGGCCCTTCGCCAACACGCGTAATATAGGCTTTAAACACGCCTATAACCTCTTTTATAGCAAGCGGCCCAACGGAAGCTCCGACCGCAGCCCCGCCCCCAATGGGGTTTGAGCTTGTAACATAAGGATATGTGCCGTAGTCAATGTCCAAAAGCACGCCCTGCGCGCCTTCAAAGAGAATGGTTTTGTTCCTTTTGGCCTCGTCAAGCAGCTTTTGCCATTCAAAACAAACATACGGCGCAAAAATTTCTTTATATTTCCTGCAAAGCGCCATTACATCAGCCTTTGAATAGGTCGAAAGCCCGAAAACCTTCTCCAGCATTTTGTTTTTAAGCGGCAAAATCACATCTAATTTTTCGCTTAACGTTTCTTCATTAAATAAGTCTTCAACACGAATGCCTGAACGTGCGTATTTATCAGTGTATGTAGGGCCTATACCTTTTTTTGTGGTGCCGATTTTATTTTTACCCAAAGAAGATTCGGAATACCCGTCAACCTCTGTGTGCCAAGGCATTGTGACATGCGCAAGCGGGTGAATCTTAAGCGCCTCTTTAAAATGCGTTTCACTCACACCCTCTGCAACCAATTCTGCCATTTCTTTTTGAAAATCAAGCGGGTTAATTACAACACCCGCGCCGATAAAGCAGGTTTTTCCTTCATATAAAATACCTGAAGGAATTAGGTGAAATTTATATTTTTTACCGTTTGAAACAACCGTATGGCCTGCGTTTGAGCCGCCTTGATATCTGATTACAACATCCGCATTTTGAGCCAAAAGGTCTGTAATCTTAGCTTTGCCTTCATCTCCAAACTGAGCGCCAACAACAACGGTATTTTCCATCGGTTTCTCCTTGCTTTTCCTTGTGCCATAAGCGTTTTAGCGATAATAAATTTTTCGCGCCAAAACTTCTCCCACCAAGCTATTTTACTATAAAAAAATTTGTAGTAAAATTTACGTATGTTAAAATTTTTTAATACACTTTCAAAAAAGCAGGAAGAATTTAAGCCTCTTGCAGAGGGCAAAGTTAAGATGTATGTTTGCGGCCCAACGGTCTATGACAAGGCGCATTTGGGGCATGCAAGGTGCTACATAACTTGGGATGTTTTATATAGATACTTGAAATTTAAAGGGTACGATGTCACCTATTGCAGGAATGTCACGGATATTGACGATAAAATCCTGAAAAAAGCAGACAGCAAAGGGGTTTTGCCCGAAGTTGTAACAAAAGAATTTTACCAAAGCTTTATTGATTCAATGAATGCTTTAAATGTCCTAAAGCCAGATATAGAGCCAAGAGCAACCAAAACAATCGGCGAAATGATTGCTATCACTAAAAAATTGATAGACAATGGCTTTGCATACCCTGTTGACGGGGATGTTTACTTTGAAGTGGGGAAATATAAGCACTATGGCGAACTTTCAGGCCAACCGATAGACGATTTAATGGCCGGGGCAAGGGTTGAAGCTGATAATAAGAAAAAATCTCCGCTCGATTTTGCCCTTTGGAAAAAAGACGAAAAGCACGGTCTACAGAGCCCTTGGGGCCTTGGCCGCCCTGGTTGGCACATTGAATGTTCTGCAATGAGCAAAAAACATTTGGGCGAAACCATTGATATACACGCAGGAGGGGCGGATTTACAATTCCCGCACCACGAAAATGAGCGCACCCAAAGCGAGTGTGCAAATGGTTGCCAATTCGTGAAATACTGGCTGCACAACGGTTTTGTAACCATAAACAAAGAAAAAATGTCAAAATCATTGGGGAATTTCCTTACGATTGATGATGTTCTAAAAAGCTATAATTCAAACGCCATAAGGTTTTTCATCCTTACAAATCATTACAGAATGCCTGTAGAATTTAATGATGAGGCCTTAAATGCTGCAAATAACGGAGCAAAAAGGCTTATAAACAGTGTGAAAGACTGGTCTTTAGAG
Source organism: Candidatus Gastranaerophilales bacterium (assembly GCA_910587375.1). Lineage (GTDB taxonomy): Bacteria > Cyanobacteriota > Vampirovibrionia > Gastranaerophilales > Gastranaerophilaceae > MGBC122484. The sequence continues at coordinate 13,102 of CAJULR010000039.1, forward strand.
GCTTTAAGGCAAGATATCAAAGCTGAAAATTTCGATACAGAAGCCCTAAACGCCTTTATTGAGGCTATGGACGATGATATGAACACGTCAAAAGCCCTTGCAGTCTTATTTTCACTTGTTGATAAGCTTAAAAAAGCAAGCACAGAAGGAGTTTCGACTGGTTCAAACAGCGCTTCTTCAAGCCCTGCTTATAATAAAGAGGCTTCAAAATTTGCCGCAACAATTGTTTTCCTTGGCGAAGTTTTAGGCTTTGATTTTACCCTGAAAGATAAGCCCAGCTTGAGTGACGAGGATTTAAAAGCAAAAATTTTACCTCTTTATGGTGAATTTAATTTTGCAGAATCTGTTGAGCCAAAAGCCTTGCTAGACAAGCTTATTGAAGATAGAAACGCCGCAAGAACAAATAAAGACTGGGCAAAATCGGATTTAATCCGCGATAAGCTTCTTGCTGTGGGCATTTTGCTTAAAGATTCAAAAGAAGGCACAACCTGGGAAATTAAGTAGAGTCGAGAGGCCGGACAAAAATGGTAAAAACGGCTGAAAATGCCACAGGAAAGCTTTTTATAGTTTCAACACCCATTGGAAACCTCTCTGATATTACATTTCGGGCAGTTGAAACCCTGAAAAATGTCGCTGTTATTGCTTGCGAGGACACACGAAACACTAAAATTCTCTGCGAAAAATATGGCATTGAAACCCCGCTCGAAAGTTACCATAAATTCTCGGAAACTAAAAAATGCGAATTTTTCTTAAATTGCCTAAAATGCGGTCAGGACGTGGCTTTGGTGTCTGACGCCGGGACCCCTTTAATCTCCGATCCGGGCGTGAAACTCGTTGATGAAGCGCGTTTAGCCGGAGTTGATGTGGTGCCAATCGTTGGGGCGTCTGCAATTTTAGCGTTACTAGCCTCAATCCCAAGGCAGGGAGAGGATTTCAAGTTCATTGGTTTTTTACCACGCCAAAAATCCCAAATTGAAAATCTTCTAAATTCAAACAGGGCAGAGAATTTGGTGTTTTACGAAAGTCCAAATCGCCTCATAGAAACACTTTCCACGATTTCAAAAAACCAAAACGCCCGAAAAATGGCCATCGGACGCGAGTTAACAAAAAAATTTGAAGAAATTAAGGTTGATACAGTCGAAAACCTGCTTGAATACTACAATTCACACGTGTTAAAAGGTGAAATCGCTTGTATGCTCTATGCTTTGGACGAAAATTTTGCCGAAGAAAGTGATATAGCCTCCCGAATTTTCACACTGAAGGGGCTGAAACTCTCTGATAAAGACATTGTGAGCGTTGTAAATTCGCTGTATGGCACTCCCAGAAACAAAATCAAGGAAATTTTACTTCAAAATAAAAACAACTGACTTTTGCATTTTTACAACAGTTTTTCGTGTTTTAACTACGCCTTAACTACACCTTAACTACGATTTTTGTCTTTTGCATTTTCTCAGTTATTTTTAAATCTGAATTATTATTTGAAATTTTATTTTAATTTTTCTTTAATTTCATCCTCAATTTTTGCAAAAACTTCTTTGATATTTGCTATATTTTTGGCTGAGCCCTGGGCCAATTGCGGCTTTCCGCCACCCTTACCATCACAAGCTTTTGTAATTTCAGAAACAATGCTGCCTGCGTTTATTCCTTTTCTCACAAAGCTTTCAGACACTTTAGCAATCACAAAACCCGCATTATCAGGCTTTTTAGAGCATAATACAATAATTGAATCGCCAAGATTTTTAGAAAACATCTCTAAACCAAATTTCAAGGCATTCGGATTATGGTCCTCAATTAGCGATATAAAGAGCTTTCCAGTTGTTCCATCGCTCATTTTTATCTCCTGGGCCTTATCTTTTAGGGTTTCAAACCTTGAATTTGCAATTTGCGCCTCAAGTTCCGATATTTTGGCACTTTGCGCCTTATTTTCTTCAAGCAGTTTTTCGATTTTACCCGCAACTTCATCAGTTTTTAATTTATAGGTATGGGCTATATCGTCGATTTGACGGGCTTTTTCAGCCAAATAAGAAAACGCGGAATCAGAACATAAAATCTCAATTCTCCTTACCCCTGCTGAACTTGCGCCCTCTGAAACAATTTTTGCAAGTCTTATGTCTTTTGTATTTGCAACATGACAGCCACCGCAAAGCTCTTTAGAATAGCATTTTTCAGGGTTTTTACCATCAAAAAAGCTTACTACGCGTACTTTATCACCATATTTTTCACCAAAAAGTGCCATCGCGCCTGAATTTTTGGCTTCTTCAATATCCATAATTTCTGTTTTGCCTGCCAATCCTTGGTTTATCCAAGAGTTAATCAGGGCCTCGGTTTTGGCGATTTCATCTTTTGTCATAGCGCGCTCAAACGAAAAATCGTACCTTGTCCTGTTTTCTTCAACCTGAGAACCGGCCTGATGTACCTCAGAACCAAGCACAGAGATTAATGCAGCTTGTAAAAGGTGCGCTAAGGAGTGGTGCTTCTGAATTTCAGCCCGTTTTTTGGCGTCAATCCTTGCTGTCACTTTATCTCCCTTTTTAATTGAACCTTTTACCCTGTGGGCAAAGACATTTTGAACCTTAAATGTCTTTATAACCTCAGTTTTTTGGCCATTTTGAAGCTCTAACATCCCTGAATCGCCGATTTGACCACCGCTTTCAGCATAAAACGGGGTTGTGTCCAAAATAACATCTGCCACATCGTCTTCGCTTGTAACATCCACTTCTTCACCGTTTTTAATAATAGCTAAAACCGTTGCAGCAGCTTCATTTTGAACATATCCAACAAAATTTGTCGCAGGCTTATCCGCATAATTTTTATCATCAGCCAAAACCACTTTCTGCATTGAAGCACGGGCCCGCTCTTTTTGTTCTGCCATAAGGGTTTTGAAGGCTTCTTCATCCACATCAAGGAAATTTTCCCCGGCGATTTCTTTTGTTAATTCAAGCGGGAAACCGTATGTATCATAGAGTTTAAAGCAATCTTCGCCCGAAACAAGCTTTTCTCCCTTGGCTTTTAGGGATTTTATAATATCCTCCATAAGGCTATAACCCCTTTGCAGAGTGAGTTTAAACCTTTCTTCTTCCTGAAGAATACTGTTTTGAATTTTATCTGCTTTTTCGGCCAATTCAGGATATGCGCCTTTGTAAAGGTCTATAACCTTTGCTACGATTGGCTTTAAGAACGGAAGCTCTAGCCCAAGCATATAGCCGTGTCTTAGGGCGCGTCTTAAAATCATCCTTAAAACATAGCCCCTGCCTTCGTTTGAAGGGGTTACACCATCCGCAATTAAAAAGCTTACACACCTTGTGTGGTCTGTAATAATTCTTAACGAAACGTCGGTTTTTTCGTCTGCACCGTATGTTTTGCCTGAAATTTTACAAACTTCATCTAAAATATGCCTCAAAAGGTCTGTTTCAAAGGTGGAAGCCACGCCCTGACAAACCATTGCAATCCTCTCAAGGCCCATTCCGGTGTCCACGTTTTTCTTTTCAAGCGGAACAAGTTCGCCCTTTTCATCCTGGAAAAGCTCTGTAAACACAAGGTTCCAGATTTCAACCCATCTGTTGCATTCGCAGGTTGCAATTGAGCAATCGTCTGAACATTTTAAGTGTTCGCCAAGGTCGTAGTGGATTTCGCTGCACGGGCCGCAAGAGCCTGAAATCCCCACAGGGCCCCAAAAATTGTCCTTTTTGCCCTTCTTTAAAATTCTTTCTTTGGGAACACCGGCCTTTTGCCAGATTTCACCCGCCTCATTGTCGTTTTCATAGATTGTAATCCAAAGGCGGTCTTTATCAAGGCCTAAATAATTTGTCACAAAATCCCAGCTCCAGGGGATGATTTCTTCTTTAAAATAATCACCGAAACTGAAATTTCCAAGCATTTCAAAAAACGTGTGGTGGCGCGGGGTTCGGCCTACATTTTCGATGTCTGAATCTTTTCCGCCTGCACGTGCACATTTTTGGCAGGAAGTTGCCCTTGCAGGTTTATATGGCGGGGTTTCAAGCCCAAGAAAATATGGAATAAACTGCACCATACCTGCCGTTGTTAAAAGAATTGTGGGGTTATTCGGCACAAGGGAAGAACTTTTTATCCTTGTGTGTTCGTGTTTTTTTTCAAAAAAACTTAAAAAAGCTTCTCTTATTTCGTCGCAGGTTTTGGGCGTTTTGGCGCCATTTACAGGCATATTTTCCATATTTTTTCCTCTAATCTTAATTTTCAAATTTGTTTTTGGCCTTAAAACTTCGGCACAGGTAAATTTTACCATAAAAAAATTATAGAAAAACAGCCTAAAAACTTAATTGTAATAATGAAAAATTAATTGTATAATCTAAAATTATGACGGAGAATTTTAGAGAGAAAATAGACGCCATTGTTGTTGGCGCAGGCCCTGCGGGGGTTAGCGCTGCCCTTGCAATTAAAAGGGGCGGAAAAAACGTGGTTGTTTTGGATAGATCCTGTGATATCGGGTCAAAAAATATGTTTGGCGGCGCGGTTTATTTAAATTCAATTAAATCAATCTTGCCAAATTCCTATAAAACGGCGCCCTATGAAAGGTTTATGACCAATCATACCTACACTTTTTTAAGCGGCGATGAGGCGGTTTCTGTTAATTCGGAAAGCGAAAACGAAACCACAGCAACGGTTTTAAGGCCAAAATTTGACAAATGGCTTATGGAGGAAGCTAAAAAAGAGGGGGTATTTTTTGCGCCAAAAACACTTGTAAAAAAATTATTATACAAAAACGGCACGGTTGTTGGCGTTCAGACAGAGCAGGAAAAATATTTCGCGCCTGTTGTAATTTTAGCAGACGGTGTAAATTCGCTCCTTGCAAAGCAAATCGGCCTTCGCCCGGAATTTTTCCCGAAAGATATGGTTCTTTCTGTTAAAGAAACCTTGAAACTTGATAAAAAGGTTATGGAAGAAAGGTTTCACCTTGATGAAGGGTCCAAAGAAGGCGCTATGTTTGAATTTTTCGGGGGCCTTTCTGAAATAAGATTATTGAAAAAGAACAAAAAACGCCTTGTAACGCCCTTTGCAATAGGCTTTTTATACACTTTTAAAGACAGTATATCAATCGGGCTTGGAGTGTCTTTAGAGGACCTTGCAAACTATAAAATGAAGCCCTATGAGCTTTTAGAGAAATTTAAAAGCCAAAAAGCAGTGGCAAAGCTTATCAAGGGGGCAGAACCACAGGAATATTCTGCGCATTTAATCCCTGAATTTGGCTTTAACAACCTGCCAAGGCTTTATGCAAACGGGGTTATGGTTGTTGGGGACGCCGCAGGGCTGGTAAATTCCGCACATTTTGAAGGCACAAACTTTGCAATTGAAAGCGGAAAACTTGCAGGTGAAACTGCCGTAATTGCCCTGAATTTGGGCAATACAAGACATAATATTTTAAAAATATACAAAGAAAAACTTCAAAAAAGCTTCGTTTTAAAGGATTTAAAATCATACAGAAACGTTGTAGAAACGCTTTATTCAAGGAAAAAATCCATTTTACATTATTACCCGAAAAAAATGGCTGAACTTTTTGAAACAGTAACTTGCGTGGACAATGTTCCTAAAAAGCGTAAATTTAGGAAGTTTATAAGAAGCATTTTCTTTGAACGCAGCATAACAGAGCTATTCCGCGATTTTAGGGCGTTTTTAAGACTGTTTATCGACATAATATTTTAAAAATGCTTGAAAAAACAAAACGCGCACCAAGAGCAAAAAGCCAAAAAGAAGGCAGTATAAGCAAAAAGGAACAAAATGGATATAGAAAAAAAGCTAATAAATGTTAAATATAAAACAGGCGACAAAACTCACCTTATTTTAAATCAGGAGATTTGCAAAGTTTGTGAAGATAAAGTTTGTTTGACTGTTTGCCCCGCAAACGTATATAAACAGGCAGTTTCGGGGGAAAATGCAGACAACGGTGCAAAAAAAGATGATACAATAGAATGTATCAGTGTAGAATACGAAAATTGTCTTGAATGCGGCGCTTGCAGAGTGGCTTGCCCGTATGGAGCAATAGACTGGAAATACCCGACTGCAGGGTGTGGTGTGGCATACAAATTCAGCTGATTTAAAGGGCGAATTACAGGCAAAATGCCAAAAACCAGGGAGCGGTCAGCTAAACGGTTAAAAATTAAGGAGAAAATTTTATGAACGAATACTTTTCACGCTGGTATGATAAGGATCCTGTTCTTTCAATGTCTATGAGAACTCTTTCAAGTTCTGACGATGCAAGCCAGATAGCTGTCGCCCTGAATTTAATCAAGGTGATAATTGAACATAATATTAACAACCACGAGTTTTCAAACATTGAAGACATCGTGGGTGCCGTTGAGGACGGGCTTATCCAAAAGGGCACAAACAGATGGTATGACCTTGACGCAACGGTAAGAACGGCAATTCAAATGCTTGAAAGGTGCTCTGAAGAAACAAAACAAAAAGTGGCTCTTGATATGGCACAGCTTGTAATTGAAAAAATCGTGCAGGACGCTGATGTTGCGCCGGATGAAGAGGCAATTGAAGGCAATGTTCTTGATTTAGACGCATTGGACGACTAGTTTTTAAGCTTATTATAAGGATTTTATGCAAAAACTTGCATTTAAAAAGACTGTCGCGAAGCACTCCGCATCAAATTTTCGAACCCAAAGTTGATGTGCAACAGACCGCTCTGTCTTTGAGAATGCAGGTTTTGGAGTAAAATACTGTGAGGATACTAAAAAAACCAAGCTATGAATGATGTTCAAAGGTTTGAAAGTTTAAAAAAAACAATAGAAAATGACCCGACAAATTTTCAGGCAAGGCGCGAACTTGCCGTGATGTGTCTTGATATGGGTTTTGATTCTATGGCGCTAAAACACTTGAATTACCTGGTTCAAACCTTTCCAAACGACGCAAATTTGTATTTTAACATTGGAATTTGCTGGGAAAAATTAAAACATTTTAAATTTGCGCTTGAATCCTATAAAAAGGCTGTGGAATTAAAAGAAGACGAACCTGATTTTATTTATAATCTAGCTCTTGCGTATGAAAACCTGGGCGATGATGAAGAAGCGCTAATGCAGTTTAAAAGGGTGATTTGCCTTGAAGCGGAGGATTCAAATTCATTTTTTTGCATAGGCTGTCTTTTGTCTAAAAAAGGGGATTATGAAAACGCGGCAAGGTGTTTTAAAAAGGCAATTGAGTATAATTTTGGGGATTATTTTGCGCATTTTCACCTTGCAAATATGTATCAAAAGCTAAATGAAACAGAAAAGGCGGTTGAAGAATATAAAAAGGTAATTCAATTGTCTTCTGATTATTCCTGGGCATATTTTAACCTGGGACAGATTTTTTATAAAAAGGGAGATATTGAAAACGCTGTTATAATGCTGAATTTGACCATTGAAAAAAACCCGAAAGATAAAGAAGCCTATAAACTTTTAACCCAGCTTTATATAAAAATTGACGACCTTGAAACGGCTGTTGAAGTTTTAGGAGAGATGAAAGAAAATTTATCGGAAAGCGGAGATTATTATTATCTTTATGCTAAAATACAGGAATTAAAAGGGGACACAAAAGGCTATAGAAATTGTTTAAATCTTGCGCTGAAAAACGATACGAGCCTGAGTTTCAATAAATACGCCGTAATGAAGGAATTGAGAGAATGCCCGAACATAGAGGAACCCGAGATACAGACGGAACTTCCGCCGCAAGAAGCCGCACAAACCCTGCAAGAGAATCCGGAAATGCCGGAAGCGGAAAATTAATCCAAAACAAGTTTGTTTTTGAAAAAGTGCAAGATAAAACGCAGAACAAGGATTGCGGCAAGACGCCAAAAGACAGCAATGACAAGTATTTCCTTGCGATGAGCAACGTTGCAATTGCCCATCCGCTTTTTAAGGCAAGGCTTTTTGAATATTTTGATTTTGACATTAAAAAAACTTTTGAATGTGACACAAATGATATAAAACTCGCGGATGAATACTGGGGCGGGCTTTCCTGCCCGAGGGATTTTTTCAAAGAAAGGGACAATACAGACCCTGATAAATTTTATGACAATTTTATGGAACTTTCTTCGGGCGAAAATTTAAGCAAGGGTAAACCCTTGAAAGACACGGCTTTTAGCGAACCTTTAGCTAAAGGAATAAAATATATAACATACGATAGCGGAAATTATCCTGCTATGCTTAAGGGAATAGCGGATTTTCCACTTATGCTTTATTATAAAGGGGATTTTAGCGGGGTGAATTTTGATAAAACCGTCGCTTTTGTAGGCTCCAGAAAGGCTTCAACCTATGCAAGGGAGATTTTAGGAACAATAATTTCAGCGTTCAAAGGACTTGATATTACAATAGTTTCAGGCCTTGCAGAGGGAGTGGACGCAAAAAGCCATTCAAGCGCCCTTGAAAATGGCTTAAAAACAATAGGGGTCATAGGTTCCGGGTTTAAATTTCAATACCCGTCATCCAATAAAAAACTTTATGAAGAAATTGAAGCGGGCGGGGGAATAATTTTTAGCGAATACCCTTATGAAATACCCCCAATGCCGCACCAATTCCCGCAAAGAAACAGAATTGTGACAGGGCTTTCATATGGCACAGTTGTGGGTGAGGCAAGGATGAAAAGCGGCGCTATGATAAGCGGAAAGTTAACACTGGAACAGGGAAGAGAACTTATGTGTGTTCCGGGGCTTATCTCAAACCCAAACACAGAGGGGGTTTACCACCTTTTAAGGAACGGGGCCTCAATGGTGACAACAGGGGCAGACATTTTGGATGTTCTTGGATGGGATATAAAAATTGAAACGGCAGGAAAAGAAAATTTAGAGGGGCTTGAAAAGCAGATATATGAAGCTATTTCAATTGAGGCAAGAGCAATTGAAGAATTAGCCCTTGTTTTAAGCGTTGATATTAATGATTTAATGGTGAACTTGACATCAATGGAACTTAAGGGTTTAATAAAACAAGCTGGGGGGAGCTATTTTATAAAAGGCTGAAAACAACTGAAAACAGCTACAGTATAGCATTTGCCCCTTTAAGTGCGGCGGCATTATAACGTAAAAAACAGATATAAGCCTAAAAAAACCCGCAGAGATTTATCATATAAATATATAGACAGGAATTTATAGAGAAAAAATGGCAGCAAAAACGACAACCAAAAAAGCCGCAGGGGCAAAGAAAACAGCAAGTGCAAGCACTTCAAAAGCCACGGAAGCAAAAGGAAAAGCCTTAGTAATAGTGGAATCTCCCGCAAAATCTAAAACAATTAAAAAAATCCTTGGAAATGATTATGTGATTGAGGCAAGCTTTGGGCATATAAGAGATTTGCCGCCAAAGGGTTTAGGGTTTGATATTGAGAATGATTTTAAGCCTACTTTTGCTATAATTCCTGAAAAACAAAAAGTTGTAGACAATTTAAACAAAATGGCAAAAAATGCAAGCCGAATTTACCTGGCATCCGACCCTGACCGCGAGGGAGAGGCAATTGCATGGCATGTTAGAGAAGTTTTAAAGGTGCCTGAAGATAAAATTTATAGAATTGTCTTTAACGAAATTACCCCAAAGGCAATAAAAGACGCTGTTGCAAACTATCGTGACATTGACATGTTGAAAGTTAAGGCACAGCAGACAAGACAGATTTTAGACCGCCTTGTAGGTTTTAAAATAAGCCCGATTCTTTGGGAAAAGCTAAGAAACTTCAGGCTTTCAGCAGGAAGGGTTCAATCCGTTGCGCTTAGAATGATTTGCGAAAGGGAAGCCGAGATTGAAGCGTTTGTTCCTGTTGAATATTGGAGCATTGACGCCCTTCTTGCAAAAGACGGATTCCAGTTTTTAGCAGAACTTTCCCGCAAAAAATCCGGGAATAAAGATGAAAAAATAAACATTGCAAACAAGGAAGAGGTTGATAAAATCTTAAAAGACCTTGAAAAAGCCAAATATCAGGTTTCAAAGATTTCAACCAGGGATTCTCAAAGAAAGCCGCAGGCGCCATTTATTACATCCACACTTCAGAGGGAAGCAAGCTCCAAGCTTGGTTATGGCGTTTCAAAAACTATGCAGATAGCGCAAAAACTTTACGAAGGGATTGAACTTGGCGAAGAGGGTGCAATCGGGCTTATAACCTATATGAGAACGGACTCTGTAAGGATTTCAGACGACGCCAGGGACGCTGCAAAAGAGTATATTACATACAATTTTGGCGAAAAATATTACCCAAAAGAGCCAAATGACTATAACAAAGGCAAAAAGAAAAACGTTCAGGACGCGCACGAAGCCATTCGCCCGTCATACGTTGAAAGAACGCCTGAAAGCATTAAAAAATATTTATCTTCTGAACAATATAAGCTCTATAAGCTTATTTGGTCAAGGTTTATGGCAAGCCAAATGGAAAATGCCAAAATTAAAAACCACACAGTTGACATTGAAGCGGACGATTATATCTTTAAAATTGGCTCTTCAAAGGTTGAATTTGACGGCTTTTTGAAGGTTTACACGGACGATGAAGCAGAAGAACAGAAAAAATTCCCGGATTTAAAAGAGGGCGATGTGCTTGATTTTATAAAGCTTGACCCAAAGCAACACTTCACACAGCCGCCGCCAAGGTTTTCAGAGGCTTCACTTGTAAAACAATTGGAAGAATACGGAATCGGCCGTCCTTCAACATACGCCCCAATTATTACAAAAATCCAGCAGAGAGGGTATGTTGAAAAGCTTGATAAGGCCCTAAAACCAACTATTTTGGGCCGCACAATTTCAGACCAGCTTGTAAAACACTTTGAAGACATTATGAATTATCAATTTACAGCTTCAATGGAATTAAAACTGGACGATATTGCAGAAGACAAGGCAAATTCGGTTAACGTTTTAAAAGATTTTTGGACACCATTTTCAAAGACAGTTGAAAACGCAAAAACCAATATGGAACGCGTTATTATTGAATCTGACGTGGTTTGCCCAAATTGCGGAAAGAAAATGGTTGTAAAAACAAGCCGTTTCGGGAAGCAATTCCTGGGATGTTCTGGATACCCAGAATGCAAAACTATGATGCCATTAGACGGAGGCGAAGCAAAAGCGCCCGCGCAAGATGAAGCAACTGATGTTAAATGTGAAAAATGCGGGGGCGAAACCGTTATAAAAACAGGGCCTTACGGAAAATATTACCAATGCTTGAATGATAAATGCAAAGCAAGAAAATCAATTGTGATATCTTCAGGTGTAAAATGCCCAAAATGCGCAGATGAAGGCCGCGACGGAGAACTTATCCAAAGGCGCTCAAGATATGGAAAAACGTTCTTTGGCTGTTCAAAGTATCCCGATTGCGATTTTGCAGTTTGGAACGAACCAACAGGCGAAAAATGCCCGGATTGCGGCAGTTTGCTGGTTAAAAAATTCTTAAAGTCCGGAAATAAAATTGGTTGTTCGAACAAAACCTGTAAATTCTCAAAACCAATGCCTGATGAGGAATAATAGGTGGTAAAAAAAGGGGAGGAAAGGCATAAAATATGGAAAATGAAACCGGCATAAAAAGCCCTGAAAGCAGCATTGAAGGCGGCAAAAAACATTATAAATTTGGAATTATAGGCTTTCCGATAGGCCATTCCTTAAGCTCTGTTATGCACGAAGCGGCACTAAAAGCATTAGGCTTAAAGGGCGAGTATCAAACCCTTGAAACCCACCCGGAGGATTTGGTTGACAGAATTAAAAAATTAAAAAGGGACAATTTTGACGGTTTTAACGTAACAATTCCTCATAAAGTGCCGATTTCACTGTTTTTATCAAAGGTGGACGAGTTTGCAAACCTTGCAGGAAGCGTAAACACGGTAAAAATTTTAGAGGATAAATCCTTAGAAGGCTTTAATACAGATGTTTACGGCTATGTTAAAGCAATTCCCGGGGATGTGGATTTAAAGGGCAAAAAAGCTGCAATTTTAGGCACAGGAGGAGCGGCAAGAGCTGTAATCGTTGGGCTTCAAAGCCTTGGGGTGTCTGAAATTACACTTTTTACAAGAAATATCGTAGACGCACATCAAATGGCAGAATCTTTCAGAAAAAAATTCAGCGATTTGAAAATAAATTTAATGCAAAATGAATCTTTGCACAGTTTGGATGAATTTTCAATTGTCACAAACACAACTCCTTTAGGAATGAGGGGCTTCCATGCCGGAATTTCGCCATTTAACGAAGAATTAATTCAGACCCTTCCAAATGACGGCATTGTGTATGACATTGTCTATAACCCCTGTAAAACGGAGCTTTTAAAACAGGCTGCAAGAACAGGAAAGCGCACTATAGGCGGGCTTGATATGCTTGTATATCAAGGCGCAAGAGCATTTGAAATTTGGACAGGAATTACACCTGACACGGACAAAATGAAAATAGCTGCCCTTGAAAAGCTTTTAGACGGCTAATATTTAAACCGTTAGGCTTCAAAATTAATGCTTGCAACCTTGTCTTCCCAAGATGTATTTGTTGAAATCAACATTGTTTTGCACAAATCGCTGTAAAAATCACCAATAAAGCGCTGCCCCTCTACGCTGTCATGCGCAAGAGCAGCCATTTCACTTCTTTTAGCTTCTTCATTTAAATATGTCTTATCAATTGAAGCAGCTCTTTCCTGGTCTATAGGGTCTGTTTTTCGAACAACAGAAGCAGCTTCCCCGTTAAGTTCCGGCTTGAACCACAACATAAGCTCATCAAGCTTTTCAAGCATTGCACTCTTTTTATCTTTTGTGCCAACAAATTCTTTTATAATATGGGTATCATCTTTCACGATTATATCATACCCATCCAGCATTTCTGTCTTTGTGCCTTTTGTTTCACCTTTTATTTTGCCAAAAACCCATATATCAACGTCCTTAATTTCAGATAATTGATTAAAAACTTCTTTTCTTGCATACCCCAAAAATTCTTTTGCAGTTCCTGGAGCATATTCTTTTACTGCGCCAAAACTCTGTTTTTGCACAACATTATTATTAAAATTTATTGAATTTATTCTCATTGAACTTTCCTTTTTATATAGTATGTGTTTTAAAACCGCTGATAAATTATTTTTGCGCAAAAGCCTTATTTAAAAATCACCCAAAAAGCACAAGACAGGTGGAATTCTTGTGTTGTAACAAATTGTTAATATATAAAGTATATACGTTATATATCATTCAAGTGTGGAATTTTATAATTGGTTAGTTCTTCTCTTTTCCACTCCTTCCTCCATTATGATATAGATTTTATCCTAAAAGGGTATGCAAAAAGGGCTTTTGCCCCGGATGTATACCTTTTTCTTTTGGGCATAACCATGTGTTGAATTATGAAGAAAATGAGTTATAATTATTGTATAGGGAAAAGACCTCAAGAAGATTGCGGTTCCTGAGATCTTTCATAACTTCCCTATTTAGTAAGAATGATAAGCGCTATGATTATCCAAAAGATAAGTCTTAGCGCTTTTTCAGTTATACTGAAATTCACTCCATCACCTCCCTTTCCTGTGTTTTCTACATAACAAGTCTGTGCAGGAGGAGGGCTAAAACAGGTAAGCTTACCCTTTAAATTACATTATATGAAAGAAAACCGAGAACGGCAAAGTGTTAATTTATGGTTATTTTTGTCAATAAAAATTTTTATAGGATAATGTGAATTGTGAGGATATTGGTTTTAGTTTGGCAAGATTATGAACGATAAAATAGCAATTAGAAACGCAAAAGAACACAATTTAAAAAATGTTTCGCTTGAGCTTCCAAAAAACGAACTTATAGTTTTTACAGGGGTTTCAGGAAGCGGAAAGAGCTCTCTTGCCTTTGATACAATCTTTGCAGAAGGACAAAGAAGGTATGTTGAAAGCCTTTCAACCTATGCAAGGCAATTTTTGGGGCAGATGGATAAACCTGATGTTGAAAGCATAGACGGGCTTTCGCCTGCAATTTCAATTGACCAGAAATCTACAACTAATAACCCAAGATCAACCGTTGGAACCATAACTGAAATTTACGATTATTTAAGACTTTTATATGCACGCGCAGGCACCCCGTATTGCCCGGAATGCGGAGCACCGATTGTTCCGCAAACTGTGGATGAAATTGTTGCAAAAATTTTGGAACTGCCCGAGGGGACTAAAATTCAAATAATTGCGCCAATTATCCGTGGGAAAAAAGGCGAATTTCAAAATGTAATATCTGAACTCAAACAGGAAGGCTTTGTGCGCCTTAAAATTGACGGTGAAATTTATAATTTGGATGAGGATGAAATTAACCTTTCTAAAACCGTAAAACACAATATTGACGTAGTTATAGACAGAATTATTATAAAAGAAGGAATTAGAAGCCGCCTCTTTGACAGCGTACAAACCGCACTGCAGCGGGCAGACGGGCTTATGGCTTTAGATGTTCTCGGAAACAAAGAAAAGGGAATTACCCCTTATGAAAAGATATTCTCCGAAAAACTCAGCTGCCCAAAATGTAACTTAAACTTTGAAGAAATCACCCCGAGAGTTTTCAGCTTTAACGCTCCATATGGCGCATGTAAAGTTTGTAACGGGCTTGGAGCACACTATGAAGTTTTATCCGAACTTGTTGTGCCGGATGAAACAAAATCTTTAAACGAAGGGGCAATTTATCCTTGGCATAAATCCCAAAATGCTTATTACAAGTGCATTTTAGACTCTGTTTGCGAACATTACGGGATTAACCCGGATAAACCCTTTAAATCCCTAACACCGGCGCAAAAAGGAATTATTTTATACGGGAATGACGAAGTTATAAAAATGCGCTATCCTGATTTTGGAACAAAACATATAAGAACCCACTATCAGCCCTACATTGGCGTTATTCCCTATATGATGAAAAAATTTGAATCCGATAGCGAGCTTGTTCGCGCGGAAGTGCAAAAATTTATGGGCGAAATTCCCTGTAACGCCTGCAAGGGCGCAAGGCTGAACCCGTTTGTTTTAAGTGTTAAAATTCAGGATAAAAATATCTATGATTTTTGCTGCTTAAGCATAGACAAGGCTTATGAATTTATTGAAGATTTATATTTAAGCTTTGATGATTATAAAATGGCCATTGCAAGGCAAATTTTGGATGAAATTCGCGCAAGGCTAAAATTTCTTTTGGATGTGGGTTTGAATTATTTGACCCTTGCAAGAAGCGCTGGAACCTTATCCGGCGGAGAAGCACAGAGAATTCGTCTTGCAACCCAAATAGGTTCAGGGCTTTCAGGGGTTTTATATGTTTTGGACGAACCCTCAATTGGCCTGCACCAAAGGGATAACGAAATGTTAATTAAAACTTTAACAAAGCTTCGAAACCTTGGAAATACGCTTATTGTCGTGGAACATGACGAAGACACAATCCGTTCTGCAGACCATATTGTAGATATTGGCCCAAAAGCAGGGGTGCATGGCGGACATATCATCGCGCAAGGCAGTGTTAAAGACATTGAGGCAGCTAAAGACTCAATCACAGGGCAATATTTGAGCGGAAAATTAAACATTCCCGTGCCCAAAAAAACGCGCCTTGGAAACGGAAACTTTCTGGAGGTTAAAGGCGCCTCTTTAAACAATTTGAAAAATATTGATGTAAATATACCTTTGGGCAAAATTGTGGCCGTAACGGGTGTGTCAGGCAGCGGAAAATCAACACTTGTTAACGATATTATTTACGAATTTGCCCTGCATAAATTAAGAGGAAACAGACCAAAACCAAAAGGTGTGGATACAATTAAAGGGTTTGAAAACGTGGATAAGATTGTCCTTGTTGACCAATCGCCAATCGGACGCACACCAAGGTCAAACCCTGCAACATATACAGACGTTTTTACGCACATCCGCGACCTTTTTGCACAAACAAACGAAGCAAAAGTAAGGGGATATAAACAGGGAAGATTTTCCTTTAACGTTAAAGGCGGAAGGTGCGAAAAATGTAAAGGTGACGGCGTTTTAAAGATTGAGATGAACTTTTTATCTGACGTTTACGTTAAATGTGACGTTTGCAAAGGAAAAAGGTATAACCAGGAAACACTGGAAGTCAAATATAAGGGCAAAAGCATTTCAGATGTTTTAGATATGACGGTTGAAGAGGCGCTTGAATTCTTTAAAAATGTGCCGAGGATTGCAACACGTTTGCAAACGCTTTATGATGTGGGCCTTGAATATATAAAGCTTGGCCAAAGCGCCACAACCCTGTCTGGCGGCGAAGCACAGAGGGTAAAACTTGCGCTTGAATTAAACAAACGCGCAACGGGAAAAACTCTTTATTTAATGGATGAGCCTTCAACAGGGCTTCACTGGTTTGATGTGGATAAATTGGTAAAAATCTTGCACCAGCTTGCAGATTCAGGAAACACCGTGCTTATTATTGAGCACAATTTAGACATTATAAAATGCGCAGATTATATTATAGACCTTGGCCCCGAGGGCGGAATCGGCGGCGGAGAGGTTATAGCAAAAGGCACGCCAAAGCAGGTGATTAAAGACAAAAATTCATATACGGCAAAATTCCTCAAACCCTATATTGAGAAGGGATAGTCGTCCTTATGCAAGACCCTTGAACTGCAAGGGCGGTAACCAAAAGACTAAATATCTATACAGCTTCTACATCATCAAGATTTACTGTTTGCCTTGCATGCCAGAGATTAATACTACCCTCCAAAATCGCCTGTTGCGGGATATTTTTTCTTTCCTGGCGGGATATTCTTCTTTTATACATTGAAAGGAGAATTTTATGTGTAAAACTTATGACGCGATTTATAAAATTGCAAAAACTGTTGAATCCGATGTTTTAGTGCTTTGGGTGGGCCACAAAAGAATTTCAGGCACGCTAATTGATTGCAAAGAAGAAAAATGTATGGACGAAGTTATCACCCTTCAAGACGCAACTGTTGAATGCCACCATTCTGATGGTATGAAACACAAACATTCATTCAGATGGCTTAACATTCCTTCTCATCAAATTAAAGCGTTCACTTTCAAATGCTGCGTTCTTGACTTTGATGTAGAATAATTCTGGCTTTTAAAATCCGTTTTTGGCAGCAAATTTCAGGCAAATTCAAGCATACGCCAAAATCAAAACAATAAAACACCTGCCCAAAACAATGTAGGGCAGGTGTTTTTAAAGCTTATAATTATCTGTTGTTCTTAACTTTTACCCATTTGCCATTCGTGAATTCAAAAACTTTGGCGGCCGCTGTGCGTTGACCGGCATCATTCCACTCGGCGCCCTCCAAATAAGACTTCGTTCCATCTGCAGCAGCAAAAAATTCTTTGGAAACTTTTTCAAGCGAAGGCGAAGGTTTTTGTATGCCTTCACGATACCAGTGCCCATCGGCATGACAAAGCGTAAGTTCTTTGGCAATTCTTACAGGCTCAACATCTGAACCTTGAGCATATTCAAGCCCTTCGGAACATTTCCACCATTCGCCATCGCAGAAGTCAACCACTTTTGCAACTTTTTTGCCGCCGTCTGACAATATTTCAATACCTTCTTCATATTCTCTTGGCATGCCGTCTTTTAAATAGATTTGATTCATTTTTTCATCTTGCAAATATTCTTGTATAAGGCTTAATTTACCATCTGTAAAAAGACTTCTTCTTATAACTGTGCCATCTTCTGCAAGTTCTTCCATAAACTTATCGGAAAGGGAACCTCCATCTCCAATTGTCGCAACAACCTTGCCTTCAGCGTCTTTTCCGCCATTTTTAAATAATTCAATAACATTGTCAATTTTCTTTTGCACAGCTTCCGTAAGCTCAGCCGCTTTCTTTGACATATCTTCGGCCGCAGCTTCCATAACTTCCACTCCGGCAGGGGCTTTTCCTCTGCTTGCCCCAAAAGCTATTGCGGCACCAACTGCAACAGTAGCAGCAAGAACGCTGAGCCCGCCTATTATTGCGGTTTTTTTCTTGATTGTTTTTCCTGCAATTGTTATAGTGTCGCTTTTTGGAGTTTTTTCAAGCGTGTTATTATTATTCAAATTCGGCGCAGGGGCGCTTTGTACAGGAGCGCTTGGGGCTGATATATTTACAGGCGCCGCAGCTTGTGTAGTTGTCGCGGGTAAATTAAAAGCAGGCTGTGCGCCATACATTTGCGCAAACGTTTTTAAATTCGGATTTGGAGTAATTCCTGTCATTTTATTTCCTTTATTAAATATTTTATTTTCTCAAGATAAACTTCCTATATATCTATAAAAACACAAACATAACTTTTGTTGCTTGAAAAATGTCAAGAAGAACACCCAAATTTTTTTATGCTAAAATTTTGAGTATGAACAATATTGAACTTTTAATGCCTGCGGGCAATATTGAAAAAATGCGCTACGCTTTTGCCTTTGGGGCAGACGCCTGCTATTTAGGAATGGTTGATTATTCGCTTAGAACAATGCGAAAGGGCGAACTTATTACAAGGGACAACCTGAAAATTGCCGTGGATGAAGCTAGGCGCATAAATAAAAAAGTTTATTTAACCCTGAATATTTTTGCATACGATGATGACATTAAAAAACTTTATGAAGACCTTGAAACAATTAAAGACGCAAGCCCGCATGCAATTATCTTAAGCGACTTTGGGGTGTATAACACAGTTAAAAAAGAGCTGCCTAATATCGACATTCACATTTCAACCCAAACAAACACGCTAAATTCCGAGGCTGTTAAATTTTGGAGAGATTTGGGCGCAAAAAGAGTAATTTTGGCGCGTGAATTATCTTTAAAACAAATTGAAAAAATAAGAAATGAAGTGCCTGATGCTGAACTTGAATGCTTTGTTCACGGTTCACAGTGTATGAGTTATTCAGGTAGATGTCTGCTTTCAGACTATATGACAGGACATGAAAGAAAAGCAAACCACGGAGGCTGTGCACAGCCTTGCAGGTGGAGCTATAAGCTTTTAGAAGAAACAAGGCCCGGGGAATATTATGAAATTGTTGAAGATGAAAAAGGTTCTCACATCTTATCCCCCAAGGATTTATGCCTTGTAAAATATGTGAAAGATTTGCGTGAAATCGGGGTGAATTCAATTAAGGTTGAAGGCAGGACAAAAAGCCTTTATTACGTTTCTGCTGTATCAAAAGCATACAGGGACGTTTTGGATGAGAAAATTTCAGCAGATGACGGGTTTTTAGAGCTTTTAAAGGTTGGAAACAGAGGGTATACAAACGGCTTTTTCCTTGGGGACAACAACTCTGAAAGCTATAGTTACGATATTTCAAAAGGCCTTGCAGGGGCAGATTTCCTTGGAATTGTTTTAGAGAAAAAGGGAGATAAATTCAAAGTCTGCTTTAAAAACAAAGTGCACCTGAATGATGAACTTGAAATTATTACACCTTCTTATTCAACGCGCGCAAGAGTTGTAGAGATTTTAAACGAATCCAGAGAAGACAACGAAATTGCAAATACAAACGATGAAGCTTGGGTTGAATTTAAAGAAGACGGGGCGCCCAGAGATACACTTCAGGGTACGCTTTGGCAAAAAGAGTGGAACTGGGCGCTTCTTCGCACCACAGGAATTAAAAATTTTGAAGACAAAGACGGAAATAAAAGGGAATGCACAATATGCGAATAAAGCCTGATTTTAACCTGAATTCAATATATGACATTAAAGAAGAAGAGCTTCTTTCGCGCGGAATTAAATGTATATTTTTTGATTTAGATTCAACCGTAATGCAATCTAAAACCGGAAAATTTTACCCCGAAACGCTTGAATTTTTAAACAGATTGGCTAAAAATTTTAAAATTGCAATTGTTTCAAACAACTGCAAAAAACATTATATAAACAAAGTTGAAGAACAGTGCGATATTAAGATTTATTCAAACGCAAAAAAGCCTGATACCAAGGTTTTAAAGCTTGCTTGCAGAGAATTTAATATAGATGAAAAAGAGGCTGCAATGGTTGGCGACAGGCCCTTAACAGATATTTTAGCAGGCAAAAAGGCAAATATGACAACCATTTTGGTTGATTCAATTTCAAAAGACAAAGAAGGGCCCTTAACACGCTTTGCAAGATTTTTGGAAAGATTAACAATTAGAAAATAGGCGCTTTGGTGCTAAATAATTCGGGCAGACTTTTTGTAAAGTTTTGTTACATTTAGTAAATTTCCTGCACATTTTTGCCGATAGATTAAAGGTAATAAAATGTGTGGAGATATTATGCCCGAAAACATCTTAGGAGTGGGTTCAACCAACTTAACAACAGGAGCCCTTTTAAAGACAACTCTTGGAGCCAAAGAAAATGAGGCACTTCAAGCAAAAACCGGTCAAAACACCTTGCAAAACAAGGAAGAAGAAACGAGCCTTATTGTTGTGGATTTTGAAAACATGACAACAGAAGAGGTGCAGCAGGCTGTAATTGACCTTGAAATCGAGCTTTTAATGATTCAAACAGAGATGGACAACCTGGAAGAGCTTATAAAATCTGACGAACAGATTAAGGCAAACTATGAAAAACAGTTTGAAACCCTAAAAAAAGAGTTTGAAAAGTTAACGGATGAAATTAAAAACGAAGAAGACCCAAACCAAAAGGCAAGGCTTCAAACAAGAGTTTCAAACACAAAAAGTTCAATGAATATGCTTTTAGGGCAGATAAATTCTGCAATTGAGCTTATAAAGACACATTCTGACGTTGCTTCCTCCCTAAAGGATGAATACGCGCAAACAAATTATAATTATCAAAGTGCTGTTTTAGAACAGGGCGCAAAACAAAGAGAGGCGCTTATAAACGCGGCCACACAAGGCGGAGTTTCAGGGGCAGGTACAATTTCAGGGACAACAAATATTTCAAACAGCACGCCCGTACAAAATAGCACCGTTTCAACTTCCCAAAAAGGCGCTGCGACAGGCCATGTGAGCGACACTATGTTAAATGCGCTAAAAAACTGGGAAGGCCTTAGAACAACAGCATACAAATGCCCATCAGGCGTTTGGACAATAGGTTACGGCCACACTGGAGGTGTTTCTTCCGGGCAAAAAATCACCGAAGCCCAAGCGGAGCAATATTTAAGACAAGATTTACAGAGTTTTGAAAACCAGGTGACAAATATGGCAAATTCAGCAGGGGTGGAACTTTCGCAGGGGCAATATGACGCACTTGTAAGCTTTGCATACAATTGCGGAGGCGGAGCGCTTCAAAAATCAGGTATATTAGGGATGTTAAAGGAAGGAAAGGTTGACGCGGCGGCGGCAAAGATGAATGAATACGTCCATGGCGGCGGAAAAGTGCTCCCCGGGCTTGTTTCAAGAAGACAAGTTGAATCTTCCTGGCTTTATGCTTAAAATTCACCCCTTAAGTATATAAGTATAAATTTAAACACACAAAAAAGGCAGGAAAACCCTGCCTTTTTAAATTATTGCTAAACGCTTTATTTTACAGCGTCCTCACAGTCCGGGCAAATGCCGTCTGTGTTTAATTCCCTGTATTTCCAGCACCTTTGGCATTTTTCGCCTTCTGCTTTTTGAACAGAAACCTTAATGCCATCTTCTTCGTAATCATTTATGGAATTAAAGCCGGTGTGACTTCCCACATAAGCATGAGATACAATAAACAGGTCGCGAAGCTCATCTTCATATTTTTTAAGAAGTGCCTCACCAACCACGGAACTGCCGTTAACAGAAACCAAAACATCAGCTTCAAGTGAGCTTCCAATAATTTTATCCTCTGACGCCCTCAATGGTTCAATTGCTTTTGTCACAATTTCTCTAACCTTTAAAAGCTTTGAAAATTCAACATCGAGTGCCTCATTATTCCACTCTGGCCTTGCTTTTGGCCAATCAGTCAGAAGAACGCTTTGAACACCGCCCCTTTGGCATTCAGGAGTATTTTGCCAAATGTCTTCTGCCTGGTGAGGCATTACGGGGGTCAAAATCCTCGCAAGCACCTGCAGAGTTTCATATAAAACCGTCTGCGAAGCACGGCGGGAGAGAGATTTCTTGCCTGCGGTGTAGAGCCTGTCTTTTACAATATCAAGGTAGAATGCGCTCAAATCAACCGCGGCAAAGTTTTGAAGGGCTTGGAAATATTTATAAAATTCATAGTTATCAAACGCAACCGTCACCTCTTCGACCACTTTGTTAAGTTTATGAAGCGCAAATTTATCAATCGGTTTTAAGTCTTCATATTTAACATAGTCGACTGCAGGGTCAAAATCAAAAATGTTTCCAAGCAAAAATCTTGCCGTGTTTCTTGTCTTTTTAAAGATTTCAGAAAGCTGTTTTATAATGTTGTCGCCAATTTTGGTGTCGTTTCTGTAATCAACACTTGCGGCCCAAAGCCTTAAAATATCGGCACCGTAGTTTTTAATAATATCATCAGGCCTTATGTAGTTTCCAAGAGATTTTGACATTTTCCTGCCGTCTTCTCCAAAAACAAACCCGTGCGTTAATACGGATTTATATGGTGCCTGCCCTTTAACTGCCATTGAAGTTAAAAGAGAAGATTGGAACCAGCCCCTGTGTTGGTCTGAACCTTCAAGGTACATATCAACGGGCGTGTGGCCTAATTCTTCCGCCCTTTTTTCAACAACAGCGCGCCAGGTTACCCCTGAATCAAACCAAACGTCCATAATGTCATTTTCTTTTCTAATATGAACAGAACCGCATTTAGGGCACTTGAAGCCTTCGGGCAAAAGCTCTGCCACACTGCGTTTCACCCAGGCGTCAGAACTTTCTTTTTCAAATATTTTTGCAACATTTTCAATTGTGGCGTCGTTTACGATAACTTCGTCACAATCTTCACAATAGAAAACAGGAATAGGTACACCCCAGGCCCTTTGGCGGGAAATACACCAGTCTGTTCTGTTTTCAACCATGTTTGAAATTCTTTTTTCGCCGGATGATGGGATAAATTTTACACCCTTGATTGCTTGAAGTGTTTCTTCGCGGAATTTATCCACCTTTACAAACCACTGGGGCGTTGCCCTGTAAATTACCGGGTTTTTACATCTCCAGCAATGAGGATAGCTGTGATTAATATCAGCCGCAGCAAGCAAGGCGCCCGCATTTTGAAGCTTTTCGATTACGATTTTATTTCCTTTATAATACGGAACACCAACAAGGTCTTTATCGCCCACAATATCCATCCAGCAGCCTTTGCTATCCAAAGGCGAAAAGACTTCAATATTATATCTGCAACCGACTTCATAGTCTTCTAAACCATGCCCCGGGGCAGTATGAACAGAGCCCGTACCTGCTTCTAAAGTAACGTGTTCGCCCAAAATTATCGGGGATTTTCTGTCATACAAAGGATGTTTTGTGTTCAAAAGTTCTAAATCCGCACCGGTGCAGCTTCCAAGAACCTCAATTTCAGATTCTTCCCAATTTACATCTGCCAAAAAGCTTGATAGAAGCTCTTGTGCGATAACATAAACATCATCACCTTTTTTAAAGAAGGTATATTCAAACCTTGGGTGCATACTGATTGCCATATTTGAAGGCATTGTCCAGGGGGTTGTGGTCCATATAACAGCGTAAACATTTTTATTAGGCAGGTTTTTCACAAGCTTGCCGATTTTTTCAACCGCTTCATCGTCAAATTTAAAGCGAACATAGATTGAAGTTGAAGTGTGGTCAGCGTATTCAACCTCTGCTTCAGCAAGTGCCGTTTCGCAGGAAGCGCACCAATATACAGGTTTTAAGCCCTTTTCAACGTATCCTTTTTTATACATTTCGCCAAAAACGCGAACCTGTTCCGCTTCAAAATCAGGATTAATTGTAAGATAAGGGTTTTCCCAGTTTCCCCAAACGCCAAGGCGCTTAAATTCAGCTTCTTGGCCCTTTAGGTTTTTGTGGGCAAATTCTCTGCACTTTGCACGAAGCTCCGCGGGCGTCAGCGCTTCCCTTCCGCCTTTGATATTTTTTACAACGGCATTTTCAATTGGAAGACCGTGGCCGTCATAACCCGGAACGTAAGGCGCATAGTAGCCTGACATTGATTTATATTTTATAAGGATGTCTTTTAAGATTTTGTTTAAGGCTGTACCTACGTGGATTTTTTCAGAACTCAAATACGGAGGGCCGTCATGGAGCACAAAGGCGTTTGTTTTATCGCGCTGTGCGATATTTTTTTCATAAACTTTATTTTCTTCCCAAAACTTTTGGGTTTCGGGCTCTTTTTTTGTTGCGTTTGCGCGCATTTCCAAGGTGGTTTTAGGCAAATTCAGCGTGTCTTTAAATTCTTTTTTATTTTCCACAGGTGTATCGTTCATATCTTAAAATTCCTCTGAAACTTTTATACTTTCGTTTGCTAACATTCTATGACAAAAATAAGGAATTTGGAAGAGCTTGTTAAAGCAAAGTGCGTCTTTATGCCTAACAATTTTATTTTTTATTATTTTCTTTATATTGCCTGCTTGTACAATATGCTGAAAATTCGCTAATGAATTCAACCGCATTAATTTTTCTTGATTTCAAAAAACCAAAAAGAAATTTTAAGGCTTTTAATTTAAATCCGAAATTTCCCAAATTTCTAAGATTTTTCAAATGCACAATATCATTTCGGCTAAAAATTCTATCCCCTCTGGAATTTTTCTTAAAAGAGGTTATGCCGCTGGTGTCATAATCTCTTATTGTTTTGCCGCTGCCCGCTTTTATAATTTCTACAACTTCCCCGATTGAAAAAATGGGTTCATCGGGGTTTAATTCGGCATTCTCGTATAGCAATTTTAACTTCTTATTCACAATTAAAATTATTCAGTATGAAATAAGATAATTCAATTTGTATAAAAATTGACTTGTCGAATTTTATATCGATATATTGAAAAAAATCTCTATTTATGTTATATTTAAAATAGAATGGTTTTAAAAAAAATTCACCCTTTTTGACTTAAAGAAAGTTAAACAACATATACAGAAAATAACTTGCAGGTTTAACTTTCTTTAATCGGACGCTTTGACATGCAATGTGTCAAAGCGTCCATTTTTTTTCATGCGTGGGTCGAGAAAAAAAATGAACGTTCAAGGGAAAGGGGAATTAAGTTTAGGTTCCAAAACCTTGAGATCCTGAATCAAGTTCAGGATGACAAAGTCCTTTCAGCAACATTGATTCCTGGATTGCCGCGGTACGCTGTCGCTTCCCTCGCAATGACAGTGGCCAATCTAAACCTTCGCCCTAAACCTTGCAATAACAGGCAGGCATTAGATAGCAAATGCACGAAGGCTTTGTTTAAGCCCTACCCCACAGACAGGATTTTTAGGGTTTCTTTTAAAAGTTCTTCGCTGTTGTCTTTTTCAATCATGCCGGCACAATGCTCAATTGCAGCCATATATTCATTTTGGCTGTAACCTAAAGATTGTAAAATTCCCTGAACCTCTTTAATAGTTTCTTTTGAAAGCTTTGTTTTTGAATTTGAAATCCCTGAAACCTTATCCTCTATTATGTTTGAGATAATATTTTGATTTGTAAGTTTTCCCTTAAGCTCAAGTATAATTTTCTGTGCAAGCTTTGGCCCAACGCCTTTTGCGCGGGAAATAAGTTTATAATCCCCTTCAAGCACTGCGTTTATAAGCTCTGAACCTGAAAATTCATCCAACAAAACCATTCCAACCTTTGTGCCGATTCCTGAAACGGAAGTTAAAATGTCGAATATTGCTCTGTCTTCCTTGTGTTTAAACCCTACAAGGTACATTGTGTCTTCTTTATGGATAAGTTTTGTGTAAAGAATTGTGTCAGCGCCGCTGTTTTCAGCCGAAACTTCCCCCAAAAGTGAAGCTGTTCTTGCGTTTATAAGAAATTTATACCCAATGCCGTTGTTTTCAATTACGGCAGTGTCTGAATTTTTAAAAACCAATTGTCCTTTTATATAATCATACATAGAGCTTTTTTCCCAGTTTTTCAAGCGTTTCAATGTCTTCTTTAGGCTCAATTCCAATTGTTGTAAGGTAATTTCCGATTAATATCCCGTTAACTGCATATTTTAAAGCTTTTTCTCTGTTTTCTTTTGAAAGCCTCAATTTCCTTCCGCCCGCAAAACGCACAACAGACTTCTGATTTGCAATTTTAATCACCGCAAGTGTTCTTAAAATATGCTCTTCATCAATTTTATCCCCGTAATTTTCAAACGGCGTGCCTTTTATCGGGGTTAAAAAGTTCACAGGAATAGAATCTGGTTGAATTTCAGCCAAATTCATTGCCATTTCAACCCTCTGTTCAATACTTTCGCCCATTCCGATAATAACGCCGGAGCAGATTTCAATCCCTGCTTCTTTAATAAAATTAATGGTTTGAATTCTGTCTTCAAATGTGTGCGTGGTGGTAATTTCGGGGTGATAGCTTCTTGATGTATTTATGTTGTGATGATATCGAACAAGGCCCGCTTCTTTAAATTGAAACGCCATCTCGCGGGTTAAAAGCCCAAGGGAAGCGCAGCTTTTAAGCCCAAGCTTGTTTATTTCTTTTATCATCTCGCACATAACAGGCATATCGGATTTTGAAGGCCCGCGCCCTGAAGTTACAATTGCAAAGCGGGTTGCGCCGTTTTCTTTGGCTTCTTTGGCCGTTTTTACAACATCTTCAATCTTTACCAAAGGGTGTGTGTAAATATTTGTCATATGATGAGCGCTCTGTGCGCAATATCTGCAGGCCTCAGAGCACTTTCCAGTCCTTGCGGAAATTAAAGAGCAAAATTCAACTGTGTCAGAATTATATTTTTTTGCCTCAAATAAAAGTTCTTCTAAAGGAAGGTTGTATAATCTTAAAAGTTCTTTTTCGTTAATCTTTACGTCTGCCTTTGTGTCTGAATTTGTATCAACTGCGGTCATTTTCTCACTCGTTTCTTTTATTTTGTTTCTTTTGTAGCGCCATTATAAATTTCAAGCATTTTTTTGGATTCTTTTTCTTTGTTTAAAAATTTATAAGCATAGGCCAGGTTTAAATAAAAATCTTTATCATCATTTTTTAAATATATTGCCTTAATCAGGTTTTTCTTTGCCTTTTCGTATTTGCCTGTTCTTAAATATAGTGTTCCTAAATTATAATAGGA
>CAJULR010000040.1 GCA_910587375.1 Candidatus Gastranaerophilales bacterium
GAAAGGAAATTTATGCTGAATCAAAAAGAAAGAGTCACTCTGAATGTTTTGAAAACTTTAGATGAAACAAATAAAACACTTGGGATTTTAAAATGTCTTTCAAAATATTGTCCGTGTAAAAATAAGGAAATGTCTGCACTCATTGGTGTTCTTTTTGAAAAAATCCATACAATAAGAAAAAAACAAAGAGAAACCGCAGAAATCCTAGATAAAGAGATAAATAAGGAGTTGTGCTAACCCTGCGCAATCTGTAAATGTATTGACAATGTATGTACATAGGGTTATAATGTGAAATATGGGCGAACATAAGTTAAAATGTTTAAAGTAAGGGGCCAAAAGTTTGTCGTAAAGATGGATTTAAACCCTATTACAGGCGAGTTTGAATACCATATGTATATAAGGCATTTGGTTATGCCAGAGCAGGCAATTGCTGCTTTTTTCTCCAAAACGACAGAAATATATAACGAGCCGCATGACAGATATGAATTATATAGTGAAGAATTCAATATTACTGTATATTACACATATTTGAAAGAACAGGATATCTTTTTGATAACAGCATTTTACCAAGGAGGTTTTTAATATGAATAAAAAAACCAAAAATATACCAAATATAGGCATAGCTGAAGTTTCAGATTATATTCCAACGCCAGATGAGGAAGAAAAAATCTTAGAATTTGAAGCCCAAGCGGAAGCTGACATTGCGGATATGAAACAAACTTCAAGCGTTACTTTTCGCTGGTCTGAATTTGAAATCAAGCGTGCAAAAAGCATCGCAAAGAAAATGGGGCTTCCATATCAAACTTATATTAAAATGTCCCTAAAACAAGCCATGGACAACGACGAAAAGAAATACAATTAATATGGTTTCAAAAGGAGATTTTTAATTCCTTAGATAAACCTCGAAAATACCTTAATATAAAGGAAAATTGAGGAAAGGATTAAAAGCACGCCTGAAATTTTAAGCAAAATTTCCCCTGCCGATGTAAAGCGCTTCATATTCTTTAAAAACGAAGTCGAAAGCCCGATTAATACTATAATTAGCCCTTGGCCAAGCGCAAAAAGGAAAAGCATTGCTGCCGCATAAATTAAATTTGCAGATAGTGTTGCAAAGCTCATTATGCCGGCAAGAATAGGTGTAGAGCAAGGTGTGGCCGCAAGTGCAAATAAAGCACCCACAATAAAAGGATAGAGAAAAAGGCTCTGCCCCTTTGATTTTGGCATTTTTTTCACAATCACAGGAAGCGTTAAATCTAGAACGCCGATTAAATTTAGGCCCATAACAAGAAGAAGGGAGGCAATAATTAAAATCCAATACGGGCCGCCAATTGACATAAACACGCGTCCTGTAAGGGCGCAGGCAATGCCAATTACCGTTAGAACCACAGAAAGCCCCAAAACAAAGGATAAAAGCTGGGCAAAGTTTCTAAGGTTCGCTGAAATGCTTTTGCTATTGCCTTCGGTTTCATCGTCTTTTGCGCCATAGCCCCCGATGTAGGCCACAATTATAGGTAAAACCCCAAGAGAGCAAGGGCTTAAAGACGCTACAACCCCTCCTAAAAATGCAATTGCAAGGAAAAGGAGTGAAAATTCGCCTGTCTGTAATCCTGTCAAGAGTCTGTTTATTAATTCTTCCATTTTTTAATTGTCCTAAAAACCAATTCTAAAAATTAAAAGCCCGGGCCCATAAGGCGTTCGCCTCGTATAGCAAGGCCCGAACCTTTGTTAAAATTATTTAATATTATTCAAACCTGTCCTGATTTCTTCTTCAGTTAAGGCACCTTCTGTTTTTTGGATGATTTTTCCATCCTTGCTTACAAAAATTAATGTCGGAACAACCGTCACTTTATATGTTTTAACCGCTTCGGAGCTTTCTTTTGAACCGTCTGAAACGTTAATTTCTTCAAAGGTTATGGCGTCTTTATAGTCAGGAACCACATTCACCATTATTTTTGAAACTTTTTTACAATCAGAACACATTGGGGATGAAAACTTCATCAATTTTGCCTTTCCGTTTGTTGGAACCACTGTATGGCTTGCAATTCTTGATTCGTCGGCGTTTGTTTTTGCAATTCCTGTTTCAAGCCAGGCAAAAACGCCAAGCGGAATAACAAATATTAAAAGTACAATAATCCAATTTTTCATAAAAATCTTACCTCGTTCATTTTGTTTTATTTAACAAAAAAATTATAATTTCTGTCTTGAAATTTAATATTCCCTATCCGGACCTCCGCTTTTGCTTATTATTTTTTTCGGAGAAATTTTACACACTTCCGTATCCCCTAAATTGCAGTGCTTGCGCCAGATGAGCGGTTTGAATATTTTCTTTATTGTCAAGGTCTGCTATTGTTCTTGAAATTTTTAAAATCCTGTCAAATCCTCTTGCAGAAAGGTTGAAGGCGCTTGCCGCATTTTTCAGCATATTTTTTGCCTCAGGCTCTAAAACGCAGTATTTTCTTATTAATTTTGGGTTTAATTCTGAATTTGTAAAAATCATAACACCCTTGCTGCGCTCCTCTTTATACCTTTGAAGCTGGATTTCCCTTGCGTTTGACACCCTTTTTCTTATCTCGATTGAAGATTCCATATCAGGTGTTTCTTCCAAAAGCTCATTTTCATCAAGCCTTGGGACATCAATATGGATGTCAATTCTGTCTAAAAGCGGGCCGGAGAGTTTGTTTCTGTATCTTGTAATTTGAAAATCGCTGCATTTACAATCCACCTTCTTATCCCCCAAAAAGCCGCAGGGGCAAGGGTTCATCGCCCCTAAAAGAATGAAGTTTGCAGGATATTTTATGCTTGTCTGTGCGCGCGAAATTGTCACTTCCCCATCTTCCACAGGCTGTCTTAAAACTTCAAGCACGGAGCGCGGAAATTCAGGCATTTCATCCAAAAATAAAACTCCTCTGTGCGCAAGGGTGATTTCACCCGGTTTCGGGTTTGACCCTCCGCCTATAATCCCCGCCGCAGAGGCGCTATGGTGTGGTGCTCTGATTGGCCTTTCTGAAACAAGAGGGTTATTGTAATCCAAAAGTCCTGCTATAGAATAAATTTTGGTAATTTCAATGGCTTCATCTTTGGTTAAGGGCGGAAGAATGGATGGAAACGCTTTTGCAAGAAGAGTTTTGCCGGAGCCCGGGCTTCCTGCCATAAGCACGTTGTGTGCCCCTGCTGCTGCAATTTCAAGCGCCCTTTTTGCAAATTTTTGGCCCTTAATATACTTAAAATCGGCCGAATATTCTTTATCAATTGTTATAAAATCGTCGATATTTTGTTTAATTTGAGGAAGCGAAACCCCGTCGTTTAAATGTAAAACAACCTCATTTAGATTTTTTGCCCCAAAAATTTCAATGTTTTCTGCAAAGCTTGCCTCTTTAAGGTTGTCATAGGGGATTATAACCTTTGTAACACCAAGGTTTTTCAGCCCAAAAACAATTGGAAGTACACCATGGACTGCCTTTATGCTTCCATCCAAAGACAATTCCCCGATAAATGCTGTGTTTTCGGGCTCTTTGAAAATCACTCCTTCTTTTGCCAAAATCCCAACAGCCATTGCTAAATCATACGCTGCCCCTTCTTTTTTGAGGTCTGCAGGCGCAAGGTTAATTACAACCTTGGTTTGCGGGAAGGAGTGCCCGGAATTTTTAATTGCAAGCTTTAATCTCTCCTTGGCCTCTGAAATTGCGGTGTCCCCAAGGCCAATGATTGAAATTTGGGGCAGAGAGTTTGTAACATCAACCTCTACCTCGATTTTAAAAACGTCAAGCCCAATTGTGGCTGCGCTTAAGATTTTTACTACCAAACTAATTAATTCCTATAAAACTTATGGATTTTATTAAATCCAGCGTTGCGTCTGCGGAATAATTGCCTGAAAGCCTTGAAGAGAGCACCACTTTTGTTGATGTATCTTCTTTACTTTGTTTTACGGCCTTGCTTATTTTTGCAACTATACCGTCATCTGCGTTTTTTGTGTTATATGCGGCAATTGTTCCTGTCACCTTTACAAAAGGTATGCCTTTAATATTTGCCTTAAAATGCACATAGGGAACAATTTTTCCCTTTGCAAGAATTGTTCCTCTTTGGGTAATTTCAATGTCCCTTAGGCCAATGGGCGAATTTTTTACCGTATCCATAAGCTGATAGAGCTTAAGGTCGATTTTTGTGCTGTAAAAATCTGCCTGGTTAATTGTTGTTGTGTCCCCAAGGTCTATAAGGCTGATTTTTTGGCCTGTGGGCTTATTTGTTGCGGTAATTTTTCTGTATTTTCCAATTGTAACAGATCTTCTAAATGTGTATTCTTCGCTTACATATGCAAGGTTTCCAAAATCTTTTTCTTCTTTAATTAATACCTCTCTTGGCGGGTTTGTGTAGGAATCAAACCTTTCTTTTATGGCTTGGGGCCCATTAAAGAAAAAGAATGCGTAAATTACAAGGATTACAATTATTAACCGAAAAATACCCTTCAGGCAGCCCATAAATTCCTCCTAAAAATTGTTAAATTTTTGCCAAGTAAGATACATTTATTCTATTATAAAAGATATGGAATATCAAAGTTTTATCAAATCCGCTGAAGTTGATATTACTAAAGCCTCCAAAATTTTAAAACAATATCTGACCTTAAAAAGGCAAAACGCTGATTCTATCGTCTTTTTCAGGCTCGGAGATTTTTATGAAACATATTTTGAAGACGCTTCAACTTTATCAAAAGTTTGCGGAGTACTTTTAACAAAAAGAAAATTTACAGAGCTTGGCGACATCTTAATGGCAGGCGTACCGCATAATAGCGCTGAAATTTATATTGCAAAATTAACAAGCGAAAAATATAAAGTTTCAATTGTAGAGCAGGTTCAAAAAAAAGAAGAGGTTAAAAAAGGCGATATTATTAAAAGAGAGGTGATTAGAACCTATTCGCCCGGAACCCTTATTGATGAAAGTTTTTTAAATTCAAAAGAAAATAATTTTTTGGCCTCTGTTCTAAAATGTGAAAATAAGTGCGGCCAAAGGTATGGCCAAAGGTATGCCCAAAAGTATGGCCTAAGCTATGCAGACATTTCAACCGGGGAATTTTTTATAACAGAAGGCTCTTTGGATGAAATTCTCTGCGAGCTTTCAAAAATAAACCCAAGCGAACTTTTAATTAAACTTAAAACCAGGGAAATTGAGCCTTTTAAGCCGGTGCCTGAAAAAGAAGCGGATATCGATGATTGCATAGCGGAAAAATATCCTGTGACAATTGTTTCAAAGGATTACTATTCCCTTGATGTGCAATCTGATGAGCTTTTAGAGTATAAAACGGGCTTAATGTGCGCAAATTCAATCATAGCATACACCAAAGAAACCCAAAAAAGCTTTATGCCAAAGCTTGATGTCATCCGAAAATATTCTATTTCAAACCATCTGATTATGAATGAGAGGACAAGAAAAAATCTTGAATTAAATAAAAATTCTAAAGACGATAAAAAATACGGGTCAATTTTTTGGGCGGTGGATAGGTGTAAAACCTCAATGGGCAAAAGGCTTTTAGCCTCTTTTTTGAATGAACCTCTTTATAATGTTGAAGAAATTGAAAAACGCTTAGATGGTGTCAGTGAGCTGATTTTGGATGTTAAAAAGCTTGAAGAATTATCCTCTCTTTTAGAGGATTTAGCAGATATATCAAGGCTTTCATCCAAATTGTCAAACGGAACAGTAAGCCCCAAGGAGCTTTTAGCCATAAAAAATACTTTAAAAATCATTGAAAAGTTCAAAACCCTCTCTAAATCTTTCAAAAGCCCTGTTTTAAAAAATGAATATGATGATGAAATTTTAATAAGTTATAGAGAAATCCTGGAAAGAACGATAGCGCAAGAGCCTTCAGGTAATTTAAGAACCGGCGGGATTATAAAAGATGGGGCAAATGGCCCTCTGGATGCGCTTCGGGCAGAAATTTCCGTGCTTGAAAATGAAATTTCAGATTATGAAAATGAGCTTATTCAAAAAACCGGGGTTAAAAATTTAAAGATAAATTATGCCAAAAACACAGGCTGGTCAATAGATGTGCCGATTTTAGGGGTAAAAGATTTTAAGGCAAAAGCGGGCGAATTTAGCCTGAAACAAAAGCTTTCCGGGGTTGAAAAGTGCACCACTCCAAGGCTTTGCGCTTTGGAAGAAAAAGTTTTATCGCAAAAATTAAAATCGTTTGAACTTGAGTATGATACGTTTTTAAAACTTCGTGAATATTCAAAAGAATTAACAGGGGCCTTAAGAGATTTTTCATATGATGTCGCATTCAAGGATGTTCTTGTATCCTTTGCCACAAGCGCAATTGAGGGAAGCTACACGAGGCCGAAGTTCACTGCGGGCTTTAAATACACTTTTGAAGATGGTGTACACCCTGTATTGGCGCAGCTTTCATCGACATCAAATGCCCAAATAGACCCTCTGGGCGCGGACTTTAACCCTAATGAAAAAATTAAGATACTAACCGGAGCTAACATGTCGGGCAAAAGCACCTATTTGCGCAAGCTTGCCTCCATGGTTATTTTGGCACAATCGGGCTCTTACGTGCCCTGCAAGGGTTTTGAGGCTTCGCTTGTGGATAAAATATATGCAAGAATGGGCAGTTTTGATGATATGTTGAGTAATAACTCGGCCTTTATGTGTGAAATGCTGGATGTGGCGGAGATTTTAAGGAATGCAACGTCCAAAAGCCTTATTTTGCTTGATGAAACAGGAGTGAGCACCTCCTATAAGGATGGTATATCTGTGTCCTACGGAATTATAAAATATAT
The DNA here is from genome assembly GCA_910587375.1 of Candidatus Gastranaerophilales bacterium. Classification (GTDB taxonomy): domain Bacteria; phylum Cyanobacteriota; class Vampirovibrionia; order Gastranaerophilales; family Gastranaerophilaceae; genus MGBC122484. The sequence goes on from CAJULR010000040.1 coordinate 6,771, forward strand.
CGCAAACAAAGTTGGGGCGAAAACCGTTCTTGCAACGCATTTTCAAGGACTTGATGTTTTAAGTTTGGAAGAAGAAATTGTGAAAAATTATAGGCTCGTGCAGGATGAAAAAAATGGAACCAGTGTAAGGCGCCTGGAATTAGGGGTTTGCACGGAGAGCTTGGGCTTACATGCAGCAAAGAAGGCATTTTTGCCCTCCTATGTTATCGACCGTGCAGAAAAATTTGCACAAAAATTTTAGCCGGGATGGGACAATTTGTCCGATGAGCTTTGTTGTAAAAAATAAAATACTAAACAAATAAATTTAATACTGCTTTTTGAAAAGTTCATGCTTTTGTAGGATACCTAAAAAATAAAAAAATATTATATTGGCAATATGGAAAAGAGAAGTTTGATTTTTAATATTTGGTATAATATTCACCCTGTGGCTCACTTTTGGCTCATTATAAGCACATTTGGCATGCTTTGTATGTGGGGTGCTATGAACCTTGTAGGATAAAGTTTTACCGCTTATATAAATATGGCTTACCCAAGTTCAAGGTGCGGTAAGAATTGCTGCACAGCCTTCTGCAGATATAGGCTGTGCTTTATTTTATATACTTTTTATTTAAATAAGTATTGACAAGCATTTTGCCTTGTGATATAGTATTAAAAATTTGAGAAAAAGTTCAAAAACTAGGTTAGATAGTTAATAGAACGAAAACACACTAATTTTTTTTGTGCAAAATTCAGTGTGGCTTAATTGTGTTATAGGATAAAAGATGAGAATCAACCCGACAAGCGATAGAGAAAATAGAAATTTTAACGTGCCCAAGGCAGGTTTAATGGGTGCTGCGCTTGGTTATGCGGGTACTTATGCTGTTCCTTTGACAACAAAAGAATATAATAATTATTTTACAGACGCCGTAAAAAACGCTATAAATGGCAAAGTGGTTGAAGCCAGAAAGGCCGAAATTAACGCTATAACGGAAAGTCTGAAAAATGACGGCGTGAAGCCTTTGGTGGCTGATATATTTGAAAAAAGTAAAGGCTTGCTTGAGGTTGACCCGAAGCAGGCAATTAAAGATTTAGCAAGAAATAATGATGTAGATTCTTCCGCAAAAGGTGCTCTTGGCGAATTATTCACACAGGTGAACCGTTCCGGGAATATGACCAAAATGCTTGAAAACGCAAAAGTAAGCTGGGCTGCAAAGACAGGCAGCAGATCTGCTCTTTTCTATGCTGCAATGGGCATGTTCATTATGATGAGCGTTGCGGTTTTAAAAGAAAGCCTCGATACTTTCTTCCCAAAAAAGCCCAAAGAGCCTGAAACAAGAACCCCTGAGGATGAAGTTATAAATTATATTATAAATGCGGCAGAGGGCCCTGCAGAGCTTTATATCCTTGAAAGAGGGCTTTCAAAAAGCAGAAGATAAGCTAAAAGGCAATGATTATAGGCTTTTTGCGGCCTTATCAAGTTTCATTTTTTTGTGAATTTGCTTAATTGTTTTTGACGCTGTGTCGTAATTTTCTTCATTCAAAAACGCCGTCATTTTGTTTTCTCCGGCGTTTGTATAGCTGCCGTCCGCTTTTTTCAACGCCTTTGAAACATTTGAAATGTCGGCGTCTTCTTTTGATAAAACGTCTGCAAGCACTGTGGACACTGCTTCTTCAGACACATCAATCATACCGTCATTATTCACATCAAACGCTTTTGCGCTTAATTTCGCATTTGTAATATCTTTAAATGCTTCGTTTAAATCTTTATCGGCCTCTTCAAGCGTTATTGCTTTCTTTTGGCCCATTGCTTCATAGGTGAACCCTGTAAGTGCTTTGGTATCTATCGCACTTCCTTTAAAAAGACGGGCGAAAAATCCTTTAATGGCGCCCATTTTTGGTGCATATTGCAGAAGGAAATTAATAGGCGGCATTTTGTCATCCTTTAATTTTGCTTGAATTTCATCCGCCATTTCTTGCACACTGTGACCCTTTGTGAAAATATCAGGGTTTAGTGGTTGGCTTTTAATTTCAAAATCTTTTATATAACCTAAATGGTTTGAGGCAGCGTTTTTGCCGTAGTTTGTACCTTTTTTAACATTTCCGTATTGGCCTGTTGTGCCTGATATAATTGCTTTTGAGCCTGAAACTTCATAAGCCATATAAATTTTTCCTTCCAAAAGAACTTCTTTAAAAAGGGCTTAAAAATGCGCCTTTATATTATTTATAAAACATAAAGGCGCAAAAAATTGCTATTTTTAATTAATTTAAGTGCATTAATTTTACAATGTCTTTGATGTCGGAACTTGTTTTTTGAACTTGTGAAACTGCATTTTTTATGGCACAATCAGGGTCTTTCAGGCCGTTGCCTGTTAAAATGCAGACAATTCTTGATTTTGGCTTAATTGTATCTTTTAATTTTATAAGCCCTGCAACACTTGCAGCACTTGCAGGTTCGCAGAAAACGCCTTCAAGCTCTGCTAAAAGTTTGTATGCTTCAACGATTTTATCATCGTTTACCATATCAATTGTGCCTTTGGATTCATCCCTTGCGGCTTCTGCCTGTTTCCAGCTTGCCGGGTTTCCAATTCTTATTGCTGTTGCAATGGTTTCGGGGTGTAAAATTCTTTCTCCTTTAACAATTGCGGCACTTCCTTCTGCCTGAATGCCCATCATTTTTGGCAAATGGGTTGATTTTTTAAGATTGTAAAATTCTTTATATCCCTTCCAGTATGCAGTTATATTTCCTGCATTTCCAACCGGGATAAAATGGTAATCAGGCGCGTCTTCAAGCGCTTCAATGATTTCAAATGCCCCTGTTTTTTGGCCTTCAATTCTATAAGGGTTTACTGAGTTTACAAGGGTGATTGGGTAATTAGCAGAAATTTCCCTTACGGCTTCAAGTGCTTCGTCAAAATTTCCGTTTATTGCGATAACTTCTGCCCCATACATCATAGCCTGGGATAATTTTCCAAGCGCAATGTAGCCGTCCGGAATTAAAACATAACATTTTAGCCCTGCTTTTGCGCCGTATGCGGCAGCTGCAGCGGATGTATTTCCCGTAGAAGCGCAAATTATGGCTTTTGAACCTTCTTCTTTTGCCTTTGAAACGGCCATTGTCATGCCGCGGTCTTTAAAGCTTCCTGTAGGGTTTGAACCTTCATATTTTAAATAAATTTCGCAGTCTAAACCCAAGTGTTTAGCGAGGTTTTCAGCCTTAATTAAAGGTGTGTTTCCTTCTGAAAGCGTTACCAAAGGTGTTTTGTCTGAAACAGGGAGGTATTCTCTGTATTTATCTATTAAACCGTTATATCTTGCCATATCTACATTACCCTTATTAAATTATTAATTTCAATATTTTGTTCTCTCATCTGCTCAATTGCGTTTTGAACATCAAACTCGTTTGCAACTTCCGTGATAACAATAACTTGAGCCGTGTTATCCTCCTTAATTCCTTTTTGGAGAATGCTTGATAAGTTTATGTTATTGTTTCCGCAAACTGTTCCAATGGCGCCGATTGTGCCTTTTGAGTTTGGCGCTTTAATTGAAATATAGTATTTATTTTTTGTGTGTTTGATATCAATCTGTTCGGCGTGTTCTTTGTCTGTACACCTGTGAAGCGGAAGAACCGTGTCTGTATGGTGAAGTTCGCCTGCAATTTGCATAATGTCGCCCACAACAGAGCTTGCTGTTGGAAATTCGCCGGCGCCAGGGCCTGTAAACATAACCTTATCTACAGGAAAGCCTTCCAAAAGAACGGCGTTCATTGCATTGTTTATCCCTGAAATCATATTTGAAGTCGGGACAAGCATTGGATGAACCCTTATATCTAGCTTTGCGAGGTTGTCTGACTCGTTTTCATCTGCTTTTTGGGCAAGGCCTATGAGCTTTATTTTATATCCAAGCTCGTTTGCAAATTTAATGTCATCCGCCGAAACCTTTGTTATACCTTCGCGATAGATTTTGTTAACGTCAATTCTCTTGTGGAATGTGATGTTTGCAAGGGTTGCAATTTTATACATCGCATCATACCCTTCAACATCCCCTGTTGGGTCAGCTTCTGCATAACCAAGGTCTTGAGCGTCTTTTAAGCATTCCTGGTATGAAATATTTTTCTCTTCCATCTTTGTTAAGATGTAGTTTGTGGTGCCGTTTAAAATGCCTGCAACTTTAGAGAAAATATTTCCTCTTAAAGTGGTTTTAATTGGCCCTATGATTGGAATTCCGCCTGCAACGGCAGCTTCATACAGGACAGATACGTTGTTTTCATTTGCAAGGTCAAAGATTTGCGCGCCAAACTTGGCCAAAAGCTCTTTGTTTGCAGTTACAACGTGTTTTTTATTTTTAATTGCGGTTGTAATTAATTCTAAAGCAGGGTCACAGCCGCCTGCAACTTCAACCACAATCTCTATTTCAGGGTCATTTACAATTTGAAAAGGGTCATCTGTAAGGTTTTGAACCTCAACATCCCTTTTTTTGTTCAAGTTTCTAACCGCAGCAGTTTTAACTTCAATATTTTTAAAGTTTTTTAAGGTTTTTACAACTCCGGAGCCAACTGTGCCAAGCCCGATGATACCTATTTTTATTGTATTTTTTTCCATAAAGGAATTATACAATAAAAAATTATTTTAGCCATAAAAAACGTACTAAAATAATAATTTTGATGTATGATTTTTATATAAATTTAGGACTTTTTATAAGGAAAGAGTTTAAAGATGGAAAATATCAGAGTAAGAATTGCACCTTCTCCAAGCGGAAATTTGCACATAGGAACAGCAAGGACAGCACTTTTCAACTATTTATACGCCAAAAAAACAGGCGGAGAGTTTGTTTTAAGGATTGAAGATACCGATTTAGAGCGCAGCAACCAGGAATACACTCAAAATATCTTCGACAGCCTCAAGGCTCTTGGGCTTCAATGGGATGAAGGTCCTGATGTTGGCGGAAAATATGGGCCATATTATCAATCTGAAAGATTTGATATTTACCCAAAATATGCTCAAATTCTTTTAGACAAAGGGTATGCTTATGAATGTTTCTGCACACCTGAAGAACTTGAAGCAGAAAAAGAAGAAGCCGTTAAAAACCACAAAGCATATGTTTATTCAAGAAAATGTATGAATTTAACCGAAGAACAGAAGGCAGAGCTTCGTGCAAAAGGCGTGAAGCCTTCCATAAGATTTAAGGTTGAGCATAAAGAATTGATTTTTAACGACCTTGTAAAAGGGGAATTGAAGTTTGATACAAACCTTATCGGCGATTTTGTAATTATGAAATCAAACGGCACGCCGACTTATAACTTTGCCGTTGTAATTGATGATATGTTGATGAAAGTCTCTCATATTATTCGTGGCGAAGACCATATTTCAAACACGCCAAAACAGATTTTAATTTATGAAGCTTTGGGTGCTGAAGTGCCGAAATTCGGGCATTTAGGGATGATTTTGGCGCCTGATAGAAGTAAGCTTTCAAAGCGCCATGGGGCAACTGCTGTTTCAGACTTTGTAAAACAGGGATATTTAACAGACGCCTTAATTAACTTTGTTGCTTTATTGGGCTGGGCACCATCAGACGGGGTTGAAATTAAGCCGGTGGAAGACATTGCAAAAGATTTTAGAATTCACGATGTTTCAAGCAGCAATTCAATTTTTGAATATGACAAATTAAACTGGATGAACGGCCAATACATTAAAAAAATGGATATTTCAAAATTAACGGATATGGCGCTTCCTTTCCTTTCAAAGTATGATTCTAAAGAATTTGGCGAGTTCACTTTATCAAAAATGAGCCGCGAAAACTTAGAAAAAATGATAGAAATTACGCGCGAACCGATAACGACACTTTCTGAATTAGAACACGATTGTGCTTATTTCTTTGGCGAAGATGTGGATTATACTGAAGGTATGGAAACACTTCAAAAGCTGGAAGCAAAGACTGTTTTAAACAGGGTTATGGAATTAATTAATGATTGGAATTTCAACGATGATGAATCTATTCATAATGTTCTGGCGGATTTAAGGACTGAATTTAAAGAAAAGCACAGCATGAAGCCTAAAGAAACGATGTGGGCTGTTCGTGCCGCTGTAACCGGAAGAACCCGCGGGGCGGATATGGCAAAAACAATGACAATCTTAGGCAAAGAAACCTGCATTAAAAGAATCAAAAAAGCATTGGAATTTTAAGGCCGTAAGAATTTTAGGATATAAAAACCGGGGGATTTTTGTTTCCCGGTTTTTGTTTTGGTTATTTTGTTGTTGGCCGTGGGTTGTTTTGGGTGGATTTTTAAACCGTGCGGTTTATTGCCCCGGTTTAAGAATGGGGGTATAATTTTATTTATGACAGATGAAGATTTAAAAATTATGGAGATTAGGGTTAAAAACCTAATGCTTTCAAAACAGCTCATTATTCAGGCGCTGATTGTAATCATAGGCGGATTAATCGGGCTTGGGTTTATGTCAAGCGGCACGCTCAGAAATTCCTTGCTTGTGTTTGGTTTATTCTATGTTTTAGTTTTGATAAAGAATTTTTCAAGCGTCTGCGGCGAAATTGAAGGTTATTTGTATAAAAACAAAAGGAAATAAATTATGAATATTGATATAATGCCATATATTACAGTGATGTTTCTTTTTGGAATAGTAATTTATTCTGAAATCATGAACAGAAAGCAAAGAAAACAAATTGAAGAATGGCGCAAAAGCTGGTTTTAAAAGCTTGCCAGTCAAAGTGTTTTGAAGCTATTATATTTTGTATGATATTATCATCCCTGTGTCTATTGGGATAAGCTGGGTTTGATAGTTTGGGTGGCTTGTAATTGCCTTTACGAAGGGGTCTACTTTTTTATAATGGGATAAAATATTGTCTGCAACAATCACTCCGCCTTTTTGAAGCATTGGGTGGATAAGGTTAAAATATTTAATGTATTCAGATTTATTTGCGTCAATAAATACAAAATCAAAAAACTTTTCCCCGTTGCTGCGCATAGCTTTGCTAAAGGCTTCATCGTCAATTTCACCAACGTTTTTCTTTGGGTAAATTTCCATAAACATTTCTTCTAAAATCATTACGGCCTGGCCAAGTTTGGGGGTTATGATATCATTCACCCCTGCTTTTTTAAAATTTTCTATGGCAACATCAAGCCTGTTGTCCCAAAATTCAATAGTTGTAAGCTTTCCGCCCGTTTCTTTTAAGGCTTTTGCAAGCCAAATTCCGCTATAGCCGTTTGATGTACCGATTTCAAGTGCGTTTTTTGTCCCTTTTAACTTCGCAAGGAGAGATAAAAAATTTGCACTTGTGTTATCAAGGTTCCAAAAATCTTCCCTTGTTTTTTCAAGCTCTGATAGCACCCCAAGCGCTGCCTTGTCAAAAACAAATTCGTCCGGGCTTTTTTTAATTATCTCTATTCCTTCAAGGTTTTCTTTAAATTTCATTTTAAATGTTTGCTCCATTGCAAAGTTTGCTTCAACAATTGAAAACTGCCCCGAAATTAAACACCTGCAAGCCTTGTCTTACAGTGCTTCGGCAGGCTCTCTTGAAGGTGCTGCGTTATCAACAATTACAATGTTTGAAACGTTTATGTTTGTACTTTGCTTTTTAGATATTACCATTTTATCTAAATTTAAAAGCAGGAATTTTTTAGTCTGAATGCCTGTAATTAAAGCGTTTGGCTGGTTTGGAATCATTGTAATTTTTGAATAGAAACCTGCATTATCAAGCATAATGTTTTCAACAATTTTGCCGTTTGTTGTGTCAAAAACGTTTATAATGCTGTCTTTTGCGCAAAGAATGTATATTTTATCGTGATAGAAAACAGCGTCCACAGGTTTTTCATTCAACATTACTTCGGCTGTTAAAACGCCCTCGGGCTCGTTATAAACAGAGAGCTTATTTTCCGTTCTTGATATTGCATAAATTTTATCATTTTTATATAAAATTCTTGATAAATTCTTGCCTTCTGCAATATATTTTGCAACATATCCCTCATCTGAAGCAGTGTTAGGTTTTAAGCTGTAGATTTTTTGCGTGTTTCTGTCAATGAAGGCCAAAGATTCGCCATCGTTTGAAACAGCTATTTTATATGGAGATTGTTCCAGCTTAATTGCCTTCATAAGCTTTGCTGCGTTTAAATCTATGGCATAAACCGTAGAAGCGTTTGCTGAGGCCACATATGCAATGTTATTCACGCTGTCTAAATCTGCGTCTTTTGGCATATCATCAAGGTTTATCTGGGCCACCATTCTTTCGTTCGTTAAATCCACAACCTCAAGTGTTTTTGAGCCAAAATACATAACAAGCGCAAATTTTGATTTATTTGAGGCTAAAATTTTTGAAGGAAGGCCGTTTAATTTTAATTCGTACAAGGAATTTTTGTTTGTTCCTGTTGTGCTTCCGTTATAAACAAGCACAAATTTTGATTTATCTGTCGAAATTATTGTTTTTTTATTTTTAAGTTCGTTTAAAGGGAAGAGCTGGCTTTTTTCATCTTTGATATTGTCAATTTTGGCGTCCGTGTTAACGGTGATTAAATTATCTCCTTTTTGTGGAATAACAAGGTCGCCCAAAATTAATTTCATACTCTCTGGCACCTGTAACCCAACAGGGACAAGCATATCCTGGGGCATAACGCCAAGTCTTACCTTCAAGGGCAGGTTTTCATTCTTTGTAATTGAGAAATTGCCGTTTTTATCTTTAATAAGTTTTAACAATACAAAGTTGTTGTTAAAAATCACAACTTCAGGCTTTGAATTTAAACTTAAATTTGAAGGATAAGTGTACTCGATTTTTATATCTTTTTCCTCTGCTTGCTGTGCCGGGTATAGAGGAATGTATGTTGTGCCGTCCGGGAAAACCACAAGAGAATCAAATCTTTGGGTTGAATTTGGTACGGTTTTTTTAATATAGTTCCAAAAATCGTCAGGAAGCCTTGATGCCATTGCGCACTGGTTAATTAATACCATACAAAGGGTGATTAATAATACTTTTGCTTTCATTTTTTAAGGTTTCCTTCCTGTTTTTATTTTTATTTGCCAAGGGCAGTTTTTACTTTTTCTACAATGCCGTCTTTTGGTTCGCTCTTGCCTTTTTGGAGCTCGTAAAGCGCCCGATAGAGCTTTTCTTCTTCTTTTGATATTTTCTTTGGAGTGATTATTTTTACAGTAACGTAATGATTTCCTCTTTGGGTTTCACTTCCTATATATGGAACGCCGCGGCTTTTTAAAAGGAGTTTGTCCATATTTTGAATTCCTTCGGGCACGTGGGTTTCAACCTTGCCGTCAATCGTTTCAACAGTAACTTTATCCCCTAAAACCGCTTGTGCCGGGGAAATTTCAAGAATTGTGTGGATGTCTGCCCCGTCCCTTATAAATTTATCGGATTCTTTAACATGAAGCACAACGTATAAATCTCCGGGCTGGCCGCCGTTTTTGCCTGCGTTTCCTTCAGAAGACAGGCGGATTTTAGACCCTGTGTCCACCCCTTTTGGAATTCTTATTTTAATCTTCTTCTCTTGTTTTATGCCGCCTTCGCCTTTGCATTTTTTACAGAAGGCTTCGGGGCTTTTTCCTGTTCCGTGGCATTTCGGGCATGTTGTAACGGATGTAAAGCTTCCAAGAACGGACTGCACATTTTGTTGCACCCTTCCATGGCCCCCGCAGGTCTTACAAACAGTGTCTTTTGCGTTTTTATCAAATCCGCTGCCGTTACATTCTGTGCAGGGTTCTGTGTGCTCGATTTTAATTTCTTTTTCAATGCCGTTCATTGCGTCCATAAAATCGATTTGAATGTCCATCCTTAAATCGGCGCCGCGCCTTGGGGCATTTGGGTTTTCCCGATATCCGCCGCCAAAGCCTGCCCCCATTCCGCCAAAGAATGAAGCAAAAATGTCGTTAATATCGCCAAAGCCAAAGTCAAACGGCCCTTGTGAAGAATATCCGGCGTTTTTCAGCCCGTCTTCGCCATATTGGTCATAAAGCGCGCGTTTATCATCATCCATAAGGGTTTCATACGCACGGCCTAACTCTTTAAATTTTTCTTCCGCGTCAGGCTCTTTGTTTACATCCGGGTGTAATTTTCTTGCTTTTTGTCTGAATGCTTTTTTAATTTCGTCTTTTGATGCGTTTTTTTCAACTTCTAATATTTGGTAAAAATCCATAATATGTGATTATTCCTATTCCTCAAGTTCTTGTTTTTGATTTTAGCCTTCTTCTGTTGCAACGTTTACAAATGTCGGCCTTAACACCTTGTCAAAAAGTTTATACCCCGTTTGTAATTCGTCTATAACTGTGTTTGCAGGGTGCTCATTTGTGGGTGTTTGCATAACAGCCTCGTGTAAATTCGGGTCAAATTCTTCGCCCTTGGCTTCGATTTTTTTCAAGCCGATTTTATCAAGCGTGTCATAAAGCTGTTTTATGCCAACTTCATAGCTTTCTTTTATTTTATCGCACTCTTGCATATCAGAAACGGATTTTCTTGCGCGCTCAAAAGTATCTAAAACCGTAATAATTTTTTTCAAAGTGTCTTCTGCGCCATACTTCAAAAGACTTTCTCTTTCTGCCATTTGGCGTTTTCTAAAGTTATCAAAATCGGCCGCAAGCCTTAAATATTTGTTGTTTAAGCTGTCAAGTTCTGCCTGAAGCTTTGCTGTGTCGTCGTTTTGAGCTTCGCTTGGGGTGTCTTTTTCAGGCTCGTTTTCAGGTTGCTGCTCAGCCCCTTCCTGGTTTTGGGCTGTGTTTTCTTCTGTGTTTTGGGCTTCTTCCTGGTTTTTAGCCTCTTTATTATAGTTTTCTTCTTCAAAAGGATTATTTTTTTGTTCGTCCTTGTTTTTGAACATAGCTTTTTCCCTTATATTTCTTGTGTTTTCGCTTTTTTAGGCATTACAAATTGCCCGTTAATATATATTATAGAGTATCAATATCTGATGTCTAATTATATTAACTTTTTATTAATATTTTAATTGGAAAGCAGGACAGCCATATGGGGAACAAGTGGTTTTTATGTATTTCAAATCCAGGACACAGCGCACACCAAGAGCATAGGTATAGGCAAGGTTGTTATTATTGAATGTGCCACCATTCAAGTTGCGGTTATAATAGGTAGTGCCGCTCTGAACCGTGCCTGACCATACGTAGTTCGGGTAGCAGTCGTCACTAGGGGCGCCCTTACAGCCCGTCTCGTGGTAGTTGCACCGCAAGGCGCCGTAACCTGAATTCCAGTCGCAGAGCGTCCGTATTTCTTTTTGCTTCAAGAAATTCAAATCCAGGACACAGCGCACAGAGTTAGCCTGACCAATAGGGCCCGTATTTGTGTAGTTGAAGGTGCCGCTATTTAAGTTGCCCCAATAGTACTTCTCTCCCGTGGGTGAACCTGACCAAAGCTCGTTCGGATAACAGTTGTTAGTATTGTTAACTGCGCCCGGGCAGCCGCTGTAATTGTAGCACTGCAATGCACCGCGACTTCCTGAACCGCCGTCACAGAGCGCCTGCACTCTGCAAAGCTTAAGGTTTCAATGTGCAGCTGTGTCAAAAAAATAAAGGTAAGTAATTTGGCCTGATAACCTAAACTTTACCGGGCGGTAATTTAGCAAGCTCTCTAAGATTTTGAGATTCTGAATCAAGTTCAGGATGACGGTTGTACATTAAATTGCAAGTCAATCAAAAACTTAAAATGCTGTTCAATCTTAAACCGTTAAAATACGGCCCTACCTGACGATTTGAATTCCCCATCTGTCAAAACCCGTAAGCTCTGACACTCTAAGGGTTGATTTCCGCCTTAATAATACCCCGACCCTTTAATAAATGGCAAATAAGTTAATTTTTTTGAAACCTAAAACCTTTGCGGCACAGGCTTTTTCCCTTTGTAAAGATATGTAACATCTTCTTAAAATATCCTAAAGTTTGACATTCCCTCTGCCGATATTAAAAGTATACAAGGCAATAAATAGACAATAAAAGCAATAAAGAACAAAGGAGTGTTTGAACAATGGGTATGTCTGCAAGCCAAAGCCGCTTTCTTATGCTTACGGCGCAAAAAAGTAACAATGAATATCGTGCTCAATCTATCACGTTTGAACGCCTTATGCTCGCTGAAAACGTTGCAAAGTGGACGAATGAATACGAAGAAGCTATGCAAAACCAAACGCTTTTGTATGGCCAAAGAGATTCTGATAATATAAACTATGCTGCAAGGCTTCACTATGACGACATTGTTCGCTCTTCTGATGATGGCGGCATGAGCATGTCTTTAATTTCCGCTACTTCAAATAAAATCGTTGTGCCTTCCTTGCCGGACCCTATCCCCGAAGGCAAATCAAAAGAAGATTATTTTGTCTGCCCGGATGTAAACGACGCTGATTTTCTTGAAAAGAATTTAAGAGAAGGAAACTTCCTTTTTGTTGATAAAGATTCAAAACACATCGCGGATACGCCCGAAGAAGAATGGAATAAATATCATTTTTCAGATTCGCCGATTCAAATGTTTGTAGTTGACACATATGATAAAACGGACGACGCTGCTGCGCAAAGTAAATATAATGAAAGGCAAGAGGCCTTCCAGCGCGCAGACAAGCTTCTTGAATGTGAATTAAAAAAGGTTGAAACAGAGCACAAGGCGCTTGAAACCGAAATCGAAAGTGTTCAAAAGGTTATTAAAGATAACGTTGAAGCAAGCTTTAAAACCTTCGGATAGGCAATAAATAGGCTAATTCCTGGTTTTAGGCGGGCTAAAACCTTATTCTTAAAGCGCTAAACCCGGATAATAAAGCCTTAAACCCAATAAAGTCTTAAAACAAATACTAAAACACAGGGCATATTTTAAAATGTCCCTGTGTAATAAATAAATTTACTCCATTGTTCATTAACTGCCCCTGATTTCAAGGGGCTTTTTATTTTTACATCTTTTTTTGGGTCAAAGCTTTGAAAGCCAACTAAAACCCTTATGCGATAAGCATTAATTTGTTTCCGGTGGTTTCTGTTGCCTGGTTTGTGCCGCCCACGCCGTTTTCAAAGCCTGCACGTTTTTCAGCCCCAATGTTGCTCACTTCGGCCATTTCCTTTGCAAAGAAATTCTCACCGCCGCCGATTTTCTTTCCGCCCCCAAGGCTTCCGCCCTGTTGAAGCCCGCCAAAGCCGACCTTCTGTGTTTGGAAATTATTTTGGCCCATCTGTGCCATTAAGTTTGGATTAAAATTTACGCTCATTTTTTGCCTTTATTTTACTTTATCAAACTCCTACAATTAAATAAAAACATCTTGTCGACAAAAATTTCACAAACCATATTTTATGTTACAAAAGTTAACACAATCCAATTAACATTTAATATAATAATTAATATTCCGCTTTCGGGGGATGAGAAAACTTCTTTGGTGGCGCAAAATATAAATGTTGGTGCCGGGCTTTTGCAATTTAACAAGGAAACCAAGATGAATTTGGGATGTTATGCAATTTTAGCCCGTATAAGCCAAAAGACGGGGTTTGCCATTGGCTCCCCGTCTTTAAATTAAATAAATGCGCAGCTGCTATTTTTGTGCAGCTGTCATCCTGAACTTGTTTCAGGATCTATATAATAATGTCGCTTTTGCAAGGCCTTATGCTTTTGCAGGAAGTGTGTCCCCGGACAATTCCTGCCTTATGTGTTCGCAATCTATATGTTCAATCGGCGCACCCGTTTCCTTTTGAAGGTAAACATCCTTAATTCCGGCTTGAACAATGAATCTTTTGCACAAAATGCAGATGAAATTGTGCCCGTAAATATACATTGTGGCGCCCTTGCACCTGTCTTGTCCGGCTTGGATTATGGCGTTTTGTTCCGCATGGATTGACCGGCATGTTTCATACCTTGTGCCAGAGGGGATGTTGTTTTGAACCCGGTAACAATACCCAAGCTCCATACAGGATGTCACTTTTGAGGGTGTTCCGTTATATCCTGTTGCTTTAATTTTTTTGTCCTCTCCGACAATCACCGCGCCCACTTGCGCCCTTATGCAGTTAGACCTTGAAGCACAGGTTTTTGCAATTTCTAAAAAATATTCATTCCACGGCTTTACCATATCAAAACCCTTTAAAATTTATATCGACATAAATATTATACAGCAAAAACTATTCAATGCTCACCATCATTGCAAGCGACCGGCCCTATAATATCGTTGTCATGTTTTCTCTGCGCTCAAGCGTGCTTCTGCTTTGAATGCCATCCCAGCTTTCAACCGGCGAAATTTTAATGCTATACCCTAAAATCATCGCAATGTCGCGAAGCTCTGTCCATTTCACCGTGTCCGAATTCAGCTTCCTTGAAAGGTTAGACTGCGTAAAAGAATATCCGAAATTTTTGTTCAATTCCTCGGCAAGTGTCGTTAAAGAAATGTCCCTCATTAAAAGCATTCCTTTAATCAAATGTTTTGTGCTTAAATTTCTGTTGCTCACTCCCTGCATATATCAATAATGATGTAAACTGCCTAATAAAGTTGATTTTTTATACTAAATTTGATATGATTATATCAAATATGATATAAAAATAAGGTTCTAAAAAATGTTAAATTTGTTCATCGTTCTAAAGGGCGTCTTAAGCCCTAAGTTTCACGTGCCTTTCCGTGGTTTTGTGAAAGGTTCATCTAAATTAAGTTTTGTAAAGAAAATGGATTTTCTTACATCTTTCAAAAATTGTAGCGCGTTTTTTGGGGAATTGAAATTCCCTAAAGGGTTAGAAACCAAATCCCCCAACCCGGCTAACCCTGTTGATATTTCCCACCAACGCAAAGACTCGGCTGAAACTCAATCAATGTGCAGCTGTCATTCTGAACTTGTTTCAGAATCTAAAACGAATTCGGGACAGACCCTGAAACGAGTTCAGGGTGACAGCTGTACGTTAAAAACCTTTCACCCCCGTAGGTTGGGCATACCTGCCCAACATCATAAAGCGTTCGCCTTCTCCCTCGTCGAAATGCTCATGGCCCTCCTCGTCGCCTCACTTCTAATGGCAGCATTAGCCCCCGTTATGACAAAACGCATGGATGAAGCAAAAATAAATATAAGTGGAGTAGGTGCAGCACAATATGATAAAGACTCTCTAATCTCAATTTATACAGGCTCCCCAGATGAAGATAAAATCTTTAACATCCCC
>CAJULR010000041.1 GCA_910587375.1 Candidatus Gastranaerophilales bacterium
AAAAGCCATTGAGACCATGGAACTTGCATTAGAAAAATGCAAGAACTATGCACATAGAGCATATTGTTTGTCAAGAATATCTGTATATTATGCAAAATTAAATAATAAACAAAAATATAAGAAGCATTCCAAAGAAGCTTTTCAACTGTATCCTAATAGTAAAACTGTTATACAAAATTGTAAACTTGCATCTACAATAATGCTTGATTACGAAGATATGATCACATATGTAAATAAGGGCATGGGTTTTGAACAAACAGCTGTCGATTATTACAATCTTACTGAAGCATATATTTTTACAAATAGATTTAACGAAGCACTTAGGGCCATAGAGGAGTATGCAACAAGACAGAAAGAAGAAGATTTCAAAGGAATCTATCAAGATGATTATGAAAAATGGATGAAAAAATTAAATGAATCAGAACCATCAGAAACAATTGATAAAATCAAGAAAATAATTGATGACCAATTTGATAAACACCCTAGAGAGGAAGAATAGAAATGAATAATCTTCCTCAAGGTTGGGTTGAGTGCGAATTAGACGAGCTGAGTGAAGTTGTATCAAAGGGAACAACTCCAAAGATACAGTTCATAGAAAAAGAATATGCAAAGTTTTTAAAGGTAGAAAATATAACAAAAAATTCCACAATAGATTTGGATAATTGTAAATATATTAATAAGGAAACCCACACTAATGCTTTAAAACGTTCAATGTTAAGGAACAATGATATACTTATATCAATAGCAGGAACACTTGGCAGATGTGCGGTTGTTGAAACCAATCAGGATATTAACATAAATCAGGCTATTTGTTTTGTTAGATTATACGAACAAAGTATTAGCCCACATTTTTTGAAGTATTATATTTTATCCCCAATTGTTCAGAAAAAATTAACAAATAAAGCAAAGATTACAGCAATTCCAAATCTCACGCTTGAAATTATAAAAAAAATAGTTGTTAATATTCCACCCCTAAATGAGCAGAAACGAATTGTTGAAAAAATTGAGAGCGAATTTGAAAAGATTGATAAAGGAATTGAGCATTTAACAAAAGCAAAAGAACAAATAAAACAATACAGGCGGTCAATATTGGCTAAATTTTATAACCGCATTGGTTCAAAACCTTGCACATTAGGCTCTTGTTTTGAGATTGTCAATGGTGATAGGGGTAAAAATTATCCTTCTAAAAATAAACTGCATAGTGCAGGCATACCTTTTGTAAGTGCAATTAATATTATGAATTCCGAATTAAGGGAAGATAATTTATGTTGTTTGTCCAATGAACAATATGAACTATTGAGGAATGGGAAAATTAATAATGGCGACACTTTACTTTGCATAAGAGGCTCTATTGGTAAACATTGCAGGTATTATAAAGATAAAGGCGCAATAGCATCTTCTATGGTTATACTAAGACAAGCTAATACCGAAGAGCAAAATCAGTATTTGCACTATTATTTAGATAGCCCTCTATTTTATAATGAAATTAAAAAATATGATAACGGAACCGCACAGCCAAATTTATCGGCAGCCGATTTAAGAAAATTTTATTTTCCTGATACCAATACAACTGAACAACAAAAAATCGTCGAAGAAATTGAAAAACGCTTTAAAATAGCTGACGAAGTCGAAAAAATTATTGATGAAAACCTTAAAAAAGCAAAACAACTAAAACAATCAATTCTTAAAAAAGCTTTTGAAGGCCGCCTTATCCCACAAGACCCAAACGACGAACCCGCAAGCGTTTTATTGGAAAAAATAAAATCTGAAAGAGAGAAAAATGAGCGAAAATAATTTGATAACAAAAGTCTGGAATTATGCAACAATATTGCGCGATAGCGGGGTAGGGTATACTGATTACGTTTCGCAGCTTACATATCTATTATTCTTAAAAATGGATGATGAATGCGTTAACATTTTGAAACAAAAATCGCTAATTCCTGAAGAATATCAATGGAAAAAGCTTAGAACTTTAGACGGGGTTGAGTTAGAAAAAACCTATAATGGCGCCTTGACTGAACTTTCCAAAAAAGACGGAATTATAGGCACAATTTATTCTAAGGCACAAAATAAGATTACAGAACCCGCAAAGCTTAAAAAGCTTATATCGCTTGTTGATGAACAAACCTGGATGGGGCTTGATGTGGATGTTAAGGGTGCAATATATGAAGGTTTACTCCAAAAGAATGCCACTGAAACAAAAGCTGGCGCAGGTCAATATTTTACCCCAAGACCGTTAATTAAGGCTATTGTTGAAGTAATGCAGCCAAAGCCTGATGATACAATTCTTGACCCTGCCTGTGGAACAGGCGGTTTCTTGCTTGCTGCTTATGAATATATGAAAAAGCAAACCAAAGACAAAGAAAAATTAAAAGAATTAAGAGAGAATAAAATCCATGGCATAGATATAACTCCACTTGTAGTGAGTCTTTGCGCCATGAATTTATATCTTCATGGTATCGGAGGCGGCAAGAATCCTGTTAAACAAGGGGATTCTTTAATAAGTGCGGGCGAAACCCGCTATGATATGGTTTTAACCAATCCTCCATTTGGCAAAAAATCCGCTACAAAAATTTTAGGAGACGACGGTTCTGTCACAACAGAAAAAGAAGACTACAGCAGAGATGATTTTACTGCCACAACCTCAAATAAACAAATAAACTTCTTACAGCATATTATGACTGTTTTAAAAATTGGCGGGCGCGCCGCTGTTGTCGTTCCTGATAATGTATTATTTGAAGGTGGCGCCGGAGAAAAAGTAAGAAAGAAACTTTTAAAAGATTTTAATTTACACACGATTTTAAGGCTTCCCACAGGAATTTTTTATGCCCAAGGGGTTAAGGCAAATGTGATTTTCTTTGATAAATTTGCGCCATTAGAAGATGGGCACAGAACAAACGATGTTTGGGTTTATGATTTTAGAACAAATATAAACCTAACCCTTGTCACAAATTCATTAAACGATGAACATTTAAAAGATTTTATTTCTTCATATTCTGCAAATGATTTTTCAAAAAGAGCCGAAAGCGAAAGATTTAAGAAATTCACTTATGATGAAATAATTAAGCGCGATAAAACAAATCTTGATATAACTTGGATTAAGGATGAAAGTTTGGCAGATTTAGAAAATTTGCCTGAGCCTGATATTTTAGCAAAAGAAATACAAGAAAATCTAAAATCCGCACTTGCTGCTTTTGAAAAATTAGAAATATAAAAATAAATCATCAAGAAAATTTTTCAAGATTCATAAAAATTTTCAAATATCCACCTCTAAAATAATCTTTTAAAGCGTACACTTTAAAACAGGGTCCAAACTTCTGCCATTACTGTATAAAAGCAAAATGCCCTATCTTTGGAATTGTCCTTGCGGCCGGCAAGTTGCAAAATAGTAATGACACAGGTATCTGGGGATTAAGACAAAAAACTGCTTTATCTTTAGAATCTACTTTGCAGCTGGCAGATTGCAAATATAAATATGACGCAGATGTCCGGGTATGAAGACAAAAAATTTGCCGCGTCTCGGAATCGAACCAAGGACACAGGGATTTTCAGTCCCTTGCTCTACCAACTGAGCTAACGCGGCAAAAGTATTAGGTTTTCACTTAATTAAGCCTCTTAATCATAGCAAATCAAAAAATATAGTCAAGTCAATTTTCCAACAAAATTTTTATCGCATCGCCATTTTGGTGCATTTCGAGAGCCTTTTTGGCATATTTCATCTGCATTGTTTTTGTAATTAATTTTTCAACATCAACCTGCCCTGAAGCAATCAAATCAAGGGCTTCACGGAAATATTTAGGCGTGTGGTGAAAAACACTCACAACGTTCACTTCATCATAATGAATTCGCCGAGTGTCAATATTTACAGTAGTTCCGGACGAACATCCGCCAAAAAGGTGCACCGTGCCTCCTCTTCGAACCAGCCCGAACATCTGCTCCCAAATTTCAGGAAGCCCAACGCACTCCACAGCAACGTCAAGTCCGCGTCCCTCGGGCGTTAAGCCCAAAATAATTTCTTTTGGGTCAGGATATTTTTTTAAATCAATAATTTCATCCACCTGTGCAAAATCGCGTGCAGCCTTGAGTTTCAAAGGATTTCTTCCCATGGCAATTACTTTTGCCCCTTTTAATTTTGCAAGACGCGCAAACATAAGCCCTATAGGCCCTATGCCCACAATACCAACTGTATCACCAGGTTTTATAGGGGTTCTGCCAATTCCATGGGCCACGTTTGCAAGCGGTTCGCAAAAAGCAGCCTTTTTAAAACTTAATCCATCGGGAATTTTGATTAAATTTTTCTCAACAATGAGCCTTGGAATCGTTATATACTGCGCATATGCGCCATTTAAAAGGTATAAATTTTCGCACAAATTTTCTTCCCCGCGGCGGCAAAAAAAGCACTCGCCACATGGGGCGGAATTGGCCGCCACAACACGATCTCCAACATTAAAACCTTCAACCCCCTCCCCAAGCTTAAAAATTGTACCTGAAAATTCATGCCCAAAACCGGACGGCACTTCCTTAATTAGAAGCGGATGGCCGCGCCGCAAGGTTTTCACGTCTGTCCCACAGGTCAAAGCCGCTTCCACCTTGACTATAACCTCGCCCTCGGCAGGCTCTTTCACACTCACCTCTTCATAGCGAATATCAAGAGGCGCATAATATCTCACAGCCTTCATTTTCATAGTTTTATACAAGCCTTAAAAATTTTATTCTTCATTGTATCATCGACCGCAAACGGCAAATTGTCAAGCGAGTAATTTGTAGAAACCCCTGATAAGTCAATTATGCCACGGCTCAAGAGCTCAAAAGAAAGCGCTAAGTCAACAGGGGCGGGCGAATAGCTCCCAAGGACCGTTAATTCGCGGTAATAAATTTCATTGTTTTGATACCCCGAAAGCCCCTCTACAGAAGAAAAAACAACAATTTTCCCACCGTCTTTTACAAATTTTAAAGCAGTGTCGATTGCCTTATATGAACCCGATGTCATAAAAATCGTGTCATAGCGGAGGTTTTCATTAAATTCAACCCCGAATTTCCCCGCAAACGCTTGCCTTTCGGGGTTAATATCAAGCCCAAACGCACTAATATTAAAAGCTTTGAGCCCCAAGGACATTAAAAGCCCAATAGAGCCTAAACCAATTACAAGCGCCTTATGTGCCGAATTTTCAGTTTTTATATTGTCATTATTTAAACTATCAGTGGTTTTTGAGGCCTCTGATATTTTTGGATAAACATATCCTGCCCGGCGAATTGCTCTGATACAGCAGGATAGCGGCTCCATAAAGCTTGCATTTTCAACGCTCATCCCATTTTTCAGCTTAAATACGGTATTTTTTAAATGTCCTTCAGATACAAAAATATACTCGCTAAAGCCCGCAGGGCTTATGTTTACGGACTTAAAAGTTTTACACATGGAATGATTTCCGTTTTTGCAAAAATCACATTCCATGCAAGGATAATGATGGCCCAAAGTCACAATATCACCGGTTTTAAAGAATTCAATGTTGTCATTATAATAAGAATTTCCGACAACATTTGTATTAATTTCAACGATTTCACCTACAACTTCATGCCCCAAAACTACCTTATTATCAGGGTTTTCAGCTCCATGCTTGATTTTTACAATATCGGAACCGCAAAGTCCGCAGGCAATAACTTTAATAATCGCCCCGGGCGCAGTCAGAATGGGCTTTTCCACCTCAATAACCGAAACTTTTCCTCTATCTAAAATCGCACTTTTCACGTCATTTTCCTTTTCGTGGCTATGGGGTCATTGGCGGCACTACAACTGCATTTCCCCTGATTTTAATCCCAAAAACCGCATTAGAACTGAAATTTGAGAGATTAAAAGCGCCGATTACAGCCGCAGCAATGATAATCAGAAGAACCGACAATAACACATATTCCACAATCGATTGGGCTCTTTTCATGGTAAAATTATACTACAAATCAGGATTATGGATAAAAAAACGGAAGAAAATATAATAAAATGCTCAAGGTGCGGTCTGTGCGCTGATGTTTGCCCTATATACAAGGCAAAACACACAGAGGGAGCGCTTCTTCGCGGAAAATTTCTGCAACTTTTAGGGCTAATCCGGGGTGAACTAAAATGGTCAAACGCCTTAAAGGCAAGCGTAGACCAGTGTTTAGGCTGCGAAAAGTGTAAAACCCAATGCCCATCGGGCTTGAGCGCCACTGAAATTTTTGAAAAAATTAAATATGAAAATTTAACCCCGCTTGAAAAATTTTTAAACGGCAAATTTGTACTCAAAATTAAAATTTTTATGCTCAAGTGCTTTTATAGGGCTAAACACCCAGTAAAATCAATAGTTTCAGGCCAAAAACACAATGTTGTAAAATTGGATAAAAAACTCACTCATTTTAACGGTTGCCTTTCAAGGTGTATAAACAGTGACTTTAGGCTTCCTTTTGAGTTTTCGCGTTGCAAATTTGAATGCTGCGGTATACCATATAAAACCAAGGGAAACCTCGATGAATACAGGGCTGCAGCGAATAAAAACGTCCAAATCATAGAAAACACGGAGGGTTTAATAGTTTTCAACTGCGCAACATGCTTGTCCTCAGTGCGTTCCTACGAATTCAATACACCTGAAGCCCAGGAAAGACTTGTGTTTTACACTGATGTCTATAAAGAATTTTTAAAAACTCATAAAATTTCGTCTAAAAAGCCTGTTACAGTTACATTTCACCACCCTTGCCACCTGGAAAGTGCCGGTGTAAGCCTGTTACACGTAGAAGAAATTTTAAAAAACATTGAAAATATAAACTATGTAAGACTTGAAAACCATAATGAATGCTGCGGTTTTGGGGGAGATTCCTTCCTTCGGCACCCGCGCACGGCAGACTTTTTATCCACTAAAAAAATTGAAGATGTTAAAAATTCAGGTGCACAAATTGTTCTAACCGCTTGCCCCACCTGCCTTTGGAGCCTTAAATACGGGCTAAAGAAGCAAAATATAAGGAATATTAAGGCATATGATATGGCAGAATTCTTATATAGCCTGGATTTCAACGAAAAAAACTCTGAAGAAACAGTAAAATTCGGGGGTGAAAATTGAACTCCGGAGGACAAAAAAAGGAAGTTGTAATCGCCATTCCCATTTATCGAAAAAATCCTGAAAATAAAACTATAGAAAGAGTTTTAGAGGTTTTAGGAAAATATGATATTTGTTTTATTGCACCCAAAAGCCTTGATACTATTGAATATGAGCTTATTTTTAAAGCAGCCGGGAAAAAATTCCAGGCAAAAAGATTTGATGATAAATATTTTAAAAGCGTGAGAGATTACTCAAAGCTTTGCCTAGAAAGCAAGCTATACAAAGCATTTGAAGACTATAATTACATTTTTTTATTCCAGGAAGACGGCTGGGTGTTCAAGGATGAACTGAAACACTGGTGTGATAAGGGTTTTGACTATATTGGAGCACCCTGGTTTGAAGGGTACGATAAAGCGGATAAAACCAGCAATATGATTGAGTTTTCAGGAAATGGCGGGGTATCATTAAGAAAGGTTTCAAGTTTCATAAGAGTCCTTCAAAAAGAAGAAAGTTTTTTATATCGCCTAAAAGCCTACCCCATAAGGACTTTAGCCAATTCGATTTTTAAAAACCGGTTTAAAACAGAATTTCAAAAATTAAAAGAAAGAACAAATGAAGACGCTGTAATTACAGGCTATTTAAGGGTTTCTGCCGGTTTAAATATTGCGCCTTCAAAAGAAGCAATGTATTTTAGCTTTGAAACCCTGCCGGAGCGCCTGTTTGGGCTTACAGAAGGAATTTTGCCTTTTGCATGCCATGGGTATAAAAAATATGACCCGGAATTTTGGAAAAAACACATCCCAAAAGAAAACTTCTAACGCCAAAACCCAATAATCATAAGGCTTCTAGA
Organism: Candidatus Gastranaerophilales bacterium; assembly: GCA_910587375.1. GTDB lineage: Bacteria > Cyanobacteriota > Vampirovibrionia > Gastranaerophilales > Gastranaerophilaceae > MGBC122484. Next base: position 7,912 of record CAJULR010000041.1, read on the forward strand.
GATTGAAATAATAATCTAAAAGATAATAAATTTCATCAGAATAGTTAATTAAAAGCACAACCATGATTGAAACAAAAAGCCCCACAAGAGCCTTCAAAAAGTCCTTTGCAACGTGTTTATAGACTTTTTTCTCTGTTTCAAAGCGAATTCTATTGTACATTGCAACTTCCCGGCCCGCCAAAAGCCCGATAAACACCCAGGTTGTGGACATTGGCACATTGTTCACATGTTGAAAATACATTAAAATGCAGGCGTAAACGCAGTCTATGATTGTTGCAGAGCGGATATCCTGGGTGTTTGTTTTGAGTTTCAAGATACTTTGAATTTCACCCCCTCTTTTATAGCAAACAACCCCTAAAAGAGCCACAAAGGCAAGCATGGAGAGTAACATCTGCCAAAAATCAAGCCTGCGCGGAAGATATACGAACAAATTTGCCGCATCCTGCATTAACCACTGCGACCAAAGAAAGGCAGTGGCGCCCCATTTTGCTGCAATCCAGCGTTTTGAAGGCTTTCTGTCTTTTGTATATAAGAACACTTTTTCAACGGGGCGGACAATTATTAAATATAAAATAAAGGATGAGATAAAAGCTAAAACATAACCCAGAAAAGACTTTGCAAGCATTAAACCGATTACTGTATTGCTTGAAAAAACACTCAAAATCAAAAAAGTTGTGGAAACCGGAATGCCTTTTCTTGTTAAAAGAATTATTACAATGGGCGGAAGCACGTGATACCAGCAAAATGCGCCTGCAAAAGGAATTTTATCCAACCTGCCAAAGGCCATATCGCCATCGTTAAAATACCACCCAAGAACAAAGGTTAAAACAAGCACTGTGCCTGAAAAAATCCACAAAACCCAAAAGGGGCGGTTTTGATTTGAGGATAAAAATGTGCCCAAAGTTTGAATGACATCGTTTGAAACACAAGTGTAGAGGGACAAAACAAACCCCAAAATCATAAAGATATTGCTTGGTGTGAATATTGTAGATATCATACCTTTAAATCTATTTTAACAGAAAAATCCAAAAGTCAAACAAGGCAAGAAAAAGGGCCTTTTAAAGGTTTAGATAATTTTGAACCAAGGCATAAATTTTATCAAAATGATTAATTAAAAGCACCACCATAATTGACACAAAAAGGCCGATTATTGCCTTTGTAAAGTCTTTTAGAATATATTTATACACCTTTTTTTCGGATATAAAACGCAGCCTGTTATACAGAGCAATTTCACGCCCGGCAAGCACCCCTAAAAACACCCAGGTTGTGGACATTGGGATATTATTAAGTTTTAGAAAATAGATTAAAATGCAAGCATAAACAATGTCTATAATCGTTGCAGAGCGCACATCTTGGGTGTTTGTTTTGAGCTTGATTATATTTTGAACTTCGCCGCCCCTTCTGTAGCAGATTATAAAAAGAAGTCCCGAAAATATAATAAGACACACTACCATCTGCCAAAAATCAAGCCTGCGCGGAAGATACACAAAAATTTTGGACCCGTCCTGTAAAAGCCATGCCGTCCAAAGAACCGCCGTAGAACACCATTTTGCAACAACCCAGGCCTTTGAAACCGGCTTATTTTTCATGTAAAGAAAGATTTTTTCAACACGCCTTGCAATAAAAAAGTATAAAATAAGCGAAACAATTAAGGCTGCAACATAGCCTGTGAAAGACTTTGCAATCATCATGCCAATTATTGTATTAGATGAAAAAATACTGATAATTAAAAACGAAGTTGCAACAGGAATTCCTTTTTTTGTCAAATATAAAAGAATTATGGGAGGCAAAATATGCCACCAGTAAAAAGTTTCAGGGTGCGGAACGCGCTCTAAAAGGCCAAAAGCCATATCCCCATCATTTACAACCCAGCCCACAACAAAAGTTATAACAAGGACAGCGCTTGTAAAAAGCCAAATCTGCCACACGGGGCGCTCTCTTGTTGAAGACAAAAATGTGCCCAAAGTTTGAATGACATCGTTTGAAACGCAAGCATAAAGGGACAAAAGAAACCCTAAAATCATAAAAATATTGCTTGGTGTTAAAGATAATAATGTCATATTCCAAGCTAATTTTATCAGAAAAAATCAGAATTAAAATATTTTTTTACACGGCGTAAAATTTTCTTTTAACAAGCTGCCTTTTTTTAGAAATAAAATCCTCTTCAGAAAGGAAAACAGGGGGCATAAAGCCTGTTGAGGCCAAAGAAAGCCATGCTAAAAGGTGCGGGGAAAGAGATAAAATATTTAAGTTATTTGAATTTATAAAATTCAAGAAATTTATGGAGGTTATAGCACCGACATTACTTAAATCCAGGGCAATTTTTGCCTTTGTATTTTTAATTTTTGAAATCATGCCATGGATTTCAGACAAAAGTTTGTCATCCAAATTCACATCAGAATTATTGTTAAGAATATTAAGGATATAAAATCCCTTCTTTTTCTTTGTTATTATTGCCATATTGCCATCCTTTATATTCAAATTATACCCGTTTTTTAGCGCACTTAGAATTAAGCGAAGGTTAGAATATTCTAAAACTTTAGTATGATTTTTGTCGCAAAAAAGGCAAAATGTTTGAAAAATCCGCGAAAAATTTTGAATTTTTGTACCGTTATGTTAAGATTATTAAAAAAGTGATAAAAAATAAGCGAAATAGACAAAAATCAGGCGGAAACTATGAATTTATTTGCCCTTTTTTCAAATTTTACAAGACCAAAAAAAGACGACCTTTTTAATATATACCCGGATGGAATTTTTATCGTTTCAATGGACGGAAGAATTCTTGATGTAAACCTGAAAATCGTTGAATTATACGGCTTTTCAAGGTTTGATATGGTGGGTCAGTATTTTTCTGAATACGTTCAAGGGGGCTCGGGGCTTTTAAATAAAATTGTGGCACAAGGAAGGCCTTCAATTACAAAAGCGCAAACTGCCAAAAACGAAGATGTTTATGTTGAAGTTGCCGCCTCAAAAGACCTTGAAAACGACAGGGTTTTTGTGACATTAAGAAATGTTACGCAAAATTACAAAATGCAAAATATGGTGAATGGCGAATATGAAATCGCAAAGAAAATCATAGACGAGAAAAACACCTTCCTGACAGAGATTGCGCCTGAAATTATTTCCTCCCTAGATTCTGTTACAGGGTTTTCAAAAGCGCTTCTTGAAGGAATTGGCGGACATTTAATCGAAAAACAGGAAAAATACGTAAGCATTATTAACAAAAATTCAACCGACCTTTCTTTTGACTTAGAAAAGATTTTCGACTTTTTTAAGCTTGAATCAGGGCTTTATAAGTATGATTTCAAGACTTTCGATATGGTGGATTTACTTACAAACATTGCAAAAGCATATGAACCACAATTTGAAGCAAGAAAAACAATTTTTAAGTATGATTTTTCTGCCTTAACCACACGTGGTGCTTATTTAGACCCAATTGTTATTGAAGAAGTTGTAAAAAATATTTTAAATATTTCAATTAAATGTTCAAACCTTGGAACAGTGACATTTAATGCAGGAAATCCGCCTTTGGAGTTCCTTGCTGCAAACGGGTTTGACGTTTCTGATGAGAATATTAAAAAGCAGTTTGCAATGTTTGAAATTAAGGATACAAGCTTTTCTCTAACCCCTGAACAGCTTGAAAACGTGTTCAATCCTTACTTTATAGATAATTCCCAAAATAAACAGCCTATCGGCATAAAAATGATTTATCCGACCGTAAAAAAACACTTAAAATACTTCAAGGGCGATGTTTGGGTGTATTCAAAAGCCGGTGCGGGCACTATGGTGTGCGTTTTAGTTCCTATTGAAAAGCAAATGCCGTAGAAAACCTTTTAAAACACGGGATAAAGGCACATCAAAGGGAGAAAAGTTTGTCAAAAGTAGAATTAGAGGGCATAAGTAAATCCTTTGACAAGAAAAATATCTTGTCTGACATTAACCTGTGCGTTGAAGACAAGGAATTTTGTGTGCTTGTGGGCGCCTCAGGGTGTGGAAAATCAACCCTGCTAAGGATTATTGCAGGCCTTGAAACCCAAGACACGGGAAACCTCTACATTGGCGGCAAACTTTCAAATAAAATTCAGCCAAAAGACAGAAATATCGCCTTTGTTTTTCAAAGTTATGCCTTATATCCACATTTGACGGTATACGACAACATAGCTTTCCCCTTAAAGCTTCGAAAAATAAGCAAAAAACAGATTGAGGAAAAAGTTATGGAGGCGTCTGAAATTTTAGGGCTTCACGATTATCTTAAAAGAAAACCAAAGGAATTATCCGGCGGACAAAGGCAGAGGGTGGCCTTGGGCCGTGCCATTGTTCGGGAACCTGAAGTTTTTTTAATGGATGAACCTTTGTCAAATTTGGACGCCAAACTTCGTGTTCAAATGCGCACAGAAATTAAAAAACTCCACAAAAAACTCAACACAACCTTTATTTATGTAACCCATGACCAAACAGAGGCCCTTACTATGGGAGATAAAATCGTTATTTTAAACGAAGGTAAAATTCAACAAACAGGCGACCCCGAAACAATTTTTAATTATCCTGCAAACACTTTTGTTGCAACATTTATGGGCAATTCGCCAATGAATATAATTCCCGCCAAAATTAACGATGGAATTTTGAGCTTTGATAGAGTAATGGTAACGCTTTCAGACTTTAACAGAAAAATTATCGGGGAAAGAAAAGAGGTGCTTATCGGCATTCGCCCTGAAAACTTCACCCCTTATATGATTGAAAGCATTCTCCCGACAGGGGTTCGCCTTCATGTGAACGTGGATTCAATTGAAGCGGGCGGCGGAGAAAAAAATGTATTTTTCAAGCTTGATGATACGGAAGTTGTTGCAAAAGTTGGCGCAAAAACAAGTGTCGGAACGGTTGCAGACTTCACAATCGACCCAAGCGACTTTCATTTCTTTGATAAAGACACAAAAGAGCGCATAGTTTAATTTTGCACAGGAAAAAATGCGCAAACCACAGCGCTATTAAGGCTATCTGCTGAATTTAACCGTGTTTACATAACTTAAACAAAAGTAACAAAATGCAAAGCCGAATAAAAGCGTGCAGTTTTTAATGCAAAACAATGTTTCAAACATTCTTAATCACCTCCTTTTTCATTTTTCAAAGGGTTTTCCATATTTTCGGAAGTGTTAAGAGGCGCGGAAGAATCCAAAACGCCCGGGTTATTTTTCTCATTCTCGCGCTCCACCCAAACGTATGTTTGGCTTATGGCGCTTTTAAACGGATTATATGCATAGTTATATTCTAAAAACGGATTTTTAGCGCTTTTATCATAACTTCTCATTTTTTTATTTAAAGTTTGTAAATATTCTTTAATACCCATAAACTAAATCTCCTGCCTTAAAAAATTTAAAGGCAAGCATACTTATACCACTCCTTTACATACATTATAAACCTATGTTTAAAAACAAACACCTTCTTTTGGGGGATAAAATTTGATACTTTAGGGCTATGAATATAGGGGGCCGGAATTATTGATTTAAATTGTGTTAATGCTACACTATAGTAATATAGGGAGCTAATCAGAATTTTTTTATAAAGAGGAGTAATATGAGAAAAAAAATTGGTCTTGCGATATTAATCGTAGCGTTAATGGTTTTTGCAAGATTTGCATATGTTAAATTTACGGAAGCACAGAACGCAAAAGGCAGAGCAGCAGCTATGATGCCTGTTGTATCTTTAGACACCGTAAAAGAAGAAGAAATTGCAAATTCAATTGAAGCACCGGGAAGAATTGCCGCAAAATACAGTGTGGACATTGTGGCAAAGGTTTCAGGTTCGCTTTTAAAGAAACACTTTATGGAAGGTGACTATGTAAAACAAGGTCAGCTTTTATTTTCAATTGACCCGCAAGAGTATGCAATCAATGTGAATAAAGCCGCAGCAAGCCTTCAAAACGCGCAGGCTGTTGCTTTTCGCGCCCAAAAAGATTATGAAAGGGCAAAGGAACTTGTTGCAAACGATTTTATTGCAAAATCAACCTATGACCAAAATTTAGCCGAAAGAAACGTTGCAAATGCAAACATTAAATCAGCCGCAGCGCAGCTTTCAGACGCAAAAAGGCTTTTATCTTATACAAAAATTACAGCGCCGGTTTCAGGAAGAATCGGTATGGTGAATGTTACCGAAGGAAACTATATTACAGCCCAAACAGGCTCTCTTGCAAGGCTTGTAAGCCTTGACCCAATTTATGTTACATATTCTCTTGATTCAAAACAGTTTAATCAATTGAGGGATGACACCATTTTGCCTACAGTGAAGCAAAATGAGCCGATTAGGGTACAGATTATTCTTCCTGACGGCACAACTTATGAACATTTTGGGGCTGAAGATTTCTTTGGCAACGAAATTTCACAAACAACAGGGTCAATTCCTTTAAGGGCAACGTTTAAAAACCCTGACCACGTTTTAATCCCGGGGGATTTTGTAAAAGTTAAAATATTTTCAAACACAAAACACAAAAAACCTGTTGTGCCGCAAGCTGCTGTGCTTCAAGATTCAACAGGAAGATATGTTTATACTTTAGATGAAAATAATAAAGCTATCCCGACATACATTACAACAGAGGGCGAATTTGGCGATTATTTCATCATTAAAGAAGGTTTAAAAGCAGGGGACAAATTCGTTGCAACAGGCGTTATAAAGGTTATGCCGGGCTTAAATGTAAAAGTTGTACCAATGGAAGAAAACCCCGAAGTGCAGGCGCAAAAAGCAGAAGGAGCACCTGCTGAAAACAAAGAAGCTAAAGGAACCGAAAAAGAGTAGTCGATAAGGAATTAACATTAAATGTTTTCAAAGTTTTTTATAGAAAGACCAAGATTTGCGATAGTTTTGTCGCTTGTAATAGTTCTTGTGGGGCTTATATGCTTAAACGTTCTGCCTCTTGAAGAATACCCGGATATCACGCCTCCGCAGGTTGTGGTTCAGGCTACATATTCTGGCGCAAGTTCCGAAGTTGTTGAATCCACCGTGGCGCAGCCAATTGAGGCACAGGTTAACGGCGTTGAAGACATGCTTTATATGACATCAACCTCTTCAAACGGCACATATCAGCTGAACGTTTTCTTTAAAACGGGGACAGACCCCGATATGGCCCTTGTAAACGTACAAAACAGGGTTTCTCTTGCAACCCCGAGGCTGCCATCTGACGTTCAAAGGTACGGCCTTACAACAAAAAGGTCTACACAGGGCGCAGGGCTTGTAATGTATGCGATTTATTCGCCCGATGGCTCTAAAGACAAGGTTGAAATCAGTAACTATGCTTCAATTTACTTAAAAGACGAACTTGCCCGTGTAAACGGTGTCGGCGAAGTTGGCGTATACGGCGCAAGAGATTACTCTATAAGAATTTGGCTTGACGCGGCAAAAATGGCTGCGCTCAATGTTTCTCCGCTTGAAATTCAAACCGCAGTTTCAGGGCAAAACACCCAAATCCCGGCAGGGGACATCGGTGCGGAGCCTTTGGTAAATAAACACCCGATGAAAATCACCCTAAAAACCACAGGAAGGCTTACAACGCCCGAACAGTTTGCAAACATTATTGTAAGGTCAAACCCGGACGGGTCTTCTATCAGGGTTCAGGATGTTGCAAGGGTTGAACTTGCAGGCGAAAGATATTCAAGCATGGGCCGTTTAGATGGAACGGAAATTACCGTACTTTCTGTTATGCAATTATCTGACGCGAACGCAATTCAGGTTGCAAACGATTGTAACGCGCTGATGGAAAAAATGTCAGAAGATTTCCCTGACGGCATTGCATTTAGAGTATTGCACGATACAACAGAAACCATTAAAGAATCATTGGAAGAGGTTGTAAAGGCAATCATTTTGGCGGTTATCCTTGTAACCCTTGTTGTATATCTTTTCCTTGGGGACTGGAGAGCCTCAATCGTTCCTTTTGTTTCAATCCCTGTGTCGCTTTTAGGAACACTTGCAATATTTGCAATTTGCGGCTTTTCGATAAACACCCTGACACTGTTTGGCTTTGTGCTTGCGGTAGGTACGGTAGTTGACGACAGTATCGTTGTTGTTGAAAACGTGCAAAGGCACATAGAAATGGGGAAAAGCCCAAAAGAGGCTACTCTTATTTCAATGGATGAAATCACAGGCGCTGTTGTTGCAACATCTTTAGTATTGATGGCTGTATTTGTGCCCTGTTGCTTTATTTCAGGTATTTCAGGAAAGATGTATCAGCAGTTTGCAGTGACAATTGCCGCTTCAATCGGCTTTTCTGTTGTTGTAGCGCTTACTTTAGCACCTGCACTTTGCGCCACAATCTTAAGATCCAAAGACGAAATGCCAAAAAGAACATTCTATGAAAAATTCAGAGAATTATACGCAGGATATTGGTCCCACAAGCACCCGGTTACAAGAAGACAAAAAATCAGAGCCTGGGGCGAATTTTTGGCCACAGCATGGGAAATTTGTATTAAGAAATATAACAGATTCTTTGACCGCGTGAAAAAAATATACCTAAAAGGGTCTGATTATTATATTAGAAGAGGAAAATCCACCCTTGTTACATATTTACTTATCGTAGCAGCACTTTTAGGCCTCTTTAAGCTTATCCCGACAGGCTTCCTGCCGGAATCCGATATGAGCTTCCTTTTAACAAACATAATCATGAAGGACGGCACATCGCTTGCAAAAACCTCAGAACTTTCTTCTGAAATTGAAGAAAAATTTATGAAACTTCCAGGCGTAAAGCAAATTGGCGGAATTGTCGGTATGAACGGCGACAACACGGCGTTAATTTTTATGGTGTTAAAACCGCACAAAGAAAGAAAACACGATATCCCGGGCTTTTTTGGACAGCTATTTGCAAGCAAACAAGAAAAAGCTTTGTATGACACATCTCTTGCTGGATACAAAAGGAATATGGCAGCAATAACAGGTCAATATAAAGACGCACAAATTGTAACTTTTGTACCGCCTGCAATTTCAGGTATGAGTATGTTCGGGGGCTTTGAATATCAATTCTTAGACAAAGGTAATAGAACTGCGCAAGAATTATACGCAGACGCGCAAAAGCTTATAAGGGCCGCAAACCAAAGTCCTAAGCTTACAAGCGTATACACGCAGTTTAACGCAAATATTCCACAATTTTTAATCGATATTGATTATCCGAGATTAAAGGCGCAAAATATCTCTGAAACAGAAGTTGCGGCCGCCTTGTCTTCGCAATTTGGAAGCTATTATATTAACGACTTTAACTTAAAAGGCAGAGTTTTCAGGGTTATGATGCAGGCAGATGAACCCTATAGGGGAACGCCTGAGGATATGAACAAGGTTTATATTAAAACTTTGGATGGAAAATCTGCACCTTTGAGTTCTGTTGTAACGGTGACGCCTGTTACAGGCCCATACAGCGTTACAAGGTTTAACATGTACAATTCAATCCAAATTCAGGGAAGCCCGGCACAAGGCCAATCTTCCGGTGATTCAATTGCGGAAATGGAGAGAATTTCAAAAGATATGCTCTCAAGCGACCTTGGCTATGCTTGGTCCGGCACAACATTGCAGGAAATTGAATCTACAGGCCAAACAACAAGTGTTTTGGTTATGTCCCTTGTGTTTGTATACCTCTTCCTTGTTGCCCTGTATGAAAGCTGGATGTTGCCAATCGGCGTTATGTTAATTACACCGATTGCAATGCTTGGCGCTTTGTTCCTTCAATACGTAACGGGAAACCAGCTTGATATTTACGCACAAATAGGGCTTATAATGTTGATTGGTCTTGCCGCAAAACAAGCAATCTTGATTGTTGAGTTTGCAAAGGCCGCAAGAGAAGATGAAAACAAAACCGTATATGAAGCTGCAATGGAAGCGGCAGACTTGAGGTTTAGGGCCGTTATGATGACAGGTATCGCATTCATCCTCGGTATGGTGCCATTGGTATTTGCCGTAGGTTCCGGTGCCGAATCAAGAAAAGCGCTTGGTACTGCGGTGTTTGGCGGTATGATAATCGCCGTAACCGTTGGTGCAATTTTAGTTCCTGCCTTCTATGCTCATATTCAAAACAGAAGAGAAAAGGCAAAAGAAGAAAGTGAACTTAGAAAACAAAGACACATTAAGGATATGAGAGAAAATGAACAATAAATTTTCAATAACTTTACTTTTGGCATTCACTCTTTCGGCTTCCGCTTTTTTGGGCACAGACGCCCTTAAGGCACAGGCAAAAGAGGCTTTACCGGAGCTTTTACCCTCAAGCGAAACCAATGAAACCGGCGGTGATGTTAAAAATATTATGAATTTAACACCTGTTTCAAATTCAAGCAAGGCAACAAACAAAGATTTAGATAATGTTACAAAACAAAACCTTGATAAAAAAGCGCTTGATAAAAAATTAAAAGAAGAAAAAAAACAGGCAAAAAAAGATAAAAAAGAAGCCGAAAAACAAGCTAAGCAAGAGGCTAAAACTAAGACTGCGGTAAATAAAACAGAGAATACAGAAACATCTAAAGACGCGGTTAAGACAGATAAGGCCGCAGGCAAAACTGCGGACAAAACTGCAAAAAAAGATGATAAAAATGAAATAAGCGCAAGAGAATTAAAAAGAATTGAAAAGAAAAAGGAACAGTATAAGGATTATCTAATTCCAACAGACAGCTATATGCCCGTTGGAAACGTGGAAGACAGAAGCACAAAAATAACAGGTTCAATTCAAAAGACGCTTGAATTCAACCTTGCAGATTGCCTTGAATTGGCACTGATTAACCACCCAAGAATTAAGGCGGCTTATGCAAACGCTTCTGCGCAAAAAGCTGTTAAAAATCAGACCCTTTCAAATTATTCGCCAAGAGTAAATATTGACGCGGGAATTTCAAGAGTTAAGCCCGACACAAGCGGATTTAACGGCATGAAAATAGATTCTTACACAAAATATTTACTTGGAACAATTGGTGTTTCCCAGCTTGTATACGATTTTGGAACAACGCAAAACCAATATACAATTGACAAACTGGCCTGGGAAAGCTCTAAAACCCAGATAGAATCAGTTGTGAATGAGATTATTTGTTCTGTTAAGGATAGCTACTATAACCTTTTATATGCAATTGCAAGAAAACAGGTGGCCCTTGAAACTGTAGAACAATACAAAGAAATGTACAATCAGGCAAAAGCCTTCTATGAAGTTGGGACAAAGCCAAAGGTTGATGTAACAATAGCTTCGGCCAACCTTTCAAATGCAAATACAGACTTAATTGAAGCCACAAACAATGTTGATATTGCTGTTTCAAGGCTAAACAACGCTATGGGCTTACCTTTTGTGCCGGCGTATGTTGTAGATACGTCAATTCCATATCAAGACATCAACATTTCAATGAAAGAAGCGATTGAAATTGCAAACAACAACAGACCTGACATTAAAATTTCCTTGCTTGGAATGGAGCAAGCTGATCAATACGTTAGATTGGCCAAAAAAAGCTACTTCCCGTCTTTAGAATTCAGAGGAAACTGGTCTATGGGCGGAAGGGACAACCTGACTGAAACAAATTGGTATGACGCAGGCGGATATTTAAGTTTTCCTGTTATAAACCCGTTTTTAATCAGAAACCAAATTGTACAGGCAAAAGCCCTTTATGAACAGGAAAAATATAATACCAAATCAACCGTAAATGATATTTATTATGAAATTCAACAATCTTACGTAAGGCTTGTTGACGCAAAAGAAAGAATCCCTTCAACAAAACTTACCGTAAAAGAAGCTAAAGAAAGCTATGACCTTTCAAAAGGCAGATATAGAGTGGGTGTGTGCGACGCAATTGAGCTTCGGGACGCGCAAATTCAATATGCAAACGCAAAACTGGCGTATATTAGCGCACTTTATACATACAACAGCGCAAAAGCACAGCTTGAAAAAGCTATCGGGCAAACCATAAAGCCCTTAGAAACGCCGGAGAAGGTTGAAATTTAGCTATTGCTTGATTTAGCTGCACCACCTCCTTGAATTTAACAAAACTTAACAAAATCTAATTAAAATAGCATATTTTTTAAATCAGCCTTTTTTAATAACCACCATTAAAAACGGCTGATTTTATAATGAAAACAATGCAAATTACACCATATAATATACCTAAAGCCCAAAACAGCTTTCTTGGAAGCAAGCCATACCGCGACGCCAGAAAAAATTTGGTGAAAGAATCCAGGTTTAGATACGATATAAGCCAGACAGAAAAAGAAGAAAGATATGTGGGCTCACTTCCTTATGAGTGGATTTTAAAATTTAAAAAAGACCCAAAAGCCCCGAGTATAAAAGAAAACACCGAAAAAATTTACAAAGCTCTTGGGCGTTTTGCAAAAGATTCAGCCCAAACGCCGGTTAAGCACGCTTTTGGCTGCAAATATTATAAAACAGGGCTTTATGACAACCTGAAAGACCAACGTGGGGCGCATTATCTTGAACCTGCAGGCAGATGGAGCGAAAACATAAAACGCCTCCAAGAGAGCCTAAATGAGGTATTTGAGGACGATTGCGAAATTCAGTATATTGACGATCAGAGCTTTGGAATTGTTTTTAGGATTACAATCGGGGGTAAACCCTGCGCACTGAAAGTGTTTTACACCGACAGAGAAAAGGAAGCCCAAAAGGCTCCGGTCGGGCATGGGGCATTACATGAAATCAAAAATGCAATTTATTCAAGCAACACGCTAAAACCGACGCAAACTTCAAGGTTTTACTGTGCCAAAATCCCAATAGGCCCTGAAACAGACGGTTTTATGTTAACTTCTTTTGAACAAAATTCAAATAATAACATGCAAGGTGAAAAACAAAGGCAGGAATGGTTTGCCCAAGACGGGCTATATTGGGGAAGACTTACCTTTTATGACGCCCATGAAAATAATTTTATAGACGGAAAATTAATTGATTTTGGTGCGGTTGGATACACATTTTCAAGCCCCAAAGCACAAAAAATGGCAAAGGAATTTTTCACACTAATTTCGCGCGGAGAAGCTGAAAAAGTTGCAGAGTTCAGACAAAAACACGAAGGGGAAGCCGAATTTGAAGAATGTATGGCACATTTAAGAGAATATATGGGCGAAGAAGAAGACCTTGCAACTCTTGAAAACTTCGCAGAACACTGCTATTTAAGAAAACTTGCAAAAAAGATAATTGCCTCTTTTAAGGCGCTTGGAGCAGATTACAGCAAATTTGAAAATGCTGATTTTTCAGAAATTGAAATTGAAAAACACAGAAGAAAGCTTGAAGAAATTTTCAATAATAAAAAAGAATTCTAAACCAAAAAAACATATGCAAATACAAAATAGCCCAAACAGTATATCATAATAGCCCTTATTTGAAAGCTTAATTTCTCTTAAAATCCTTTTGAAAAAGAATTAAAAGGAGAATTTTTATGAGCTTTAACCCGCTTAAAGAAAAAGGGATTCCTGTTGAAAAACAGATGAGAACCTGGCATGAGATAATTAAAAGACCGTATAACAAAGCCTTTGTTGATTGTTATTCAAGAACAAGACAGATTTTAATGAACGGCATTGAAGTAGAGGCTTGGAATTTTAAACACAATTTATCAAGAATGATTGATGATGTTGAAACAAATAAGCTCATCGGCGCAACAAGGCGCATTGAAGATATGCACCAGACAACGGTAAACTGGCTTTTTCCGGCTTGTCAAACTGTTTTAGAAACCACACTTGCGTATGAACAGGTGGCAGTTGACCTTACAAGCTGGCTTGCCCAAAACGAGCCTGATGAATATGTCAAAGAAACGTTTAATTTTGGCCTCTTAGAAGACTTTGACCACCTGTATAGATACGCTCAATGGTATTATATGATTGAAGGCGAAATGCCTGATAATATTTTACAAGGCCAAACAGATGTTTTCCCTGGCCGCCCCACGCAAAACCACCACAATTCAAACCAAATGCGCCTTAGAAAATGTTATGACAAAAACACGGCCTCTCCGCAAACAAAAGTAAATATTATGACCCTAGTTGCAGGCGAACAGCAAACGCACAATTTCTATGCAGAACACGGGTTTATGTACGGAAATGACGTTTTAAGAAAGCTTTACGGCGAAATTAAAGACGTTGAAGAAGAACACGTTACAATGTATGAAAGCCTGATGGACCCGACAGAAAGCGTTTGGGAAAAACTTGTAATGCACGAATTTACAGAAATTTGCAATTACCATAACTGCATGAAAGATGAAACTGACGAAAGATTAAAACTCATCTGGGAAGAACTTATGATGCATGAAGTGGGGCACCTGCATATTGCAAACAAACTTCTTCAAAAATACGAAAAACGCGACGCGGAAGAAATCATCGGGGATAAAGTTTATGACACCTGCACATTTATGAGCCAGAAAGATTATGTTCAAAAGATTTTAGAAAAAGAAATCGACAAACGTATGGACGGAACAGAAAAAATGGGCTACACAACAATAGACAAACTTCCTGAAGATTGGGAAAGTTATGATGTACAGGAAATCTTAAACGGCGATGGCGCACCAAGCGAACAAACCATAATTCTTATTCAAGAACACATCGGAAGAGATTTAGTAACGGCAGATGAAGCTCTTCAAAAGAAAGAAGCTAAGCTTATTGAAAAAGGCTTAGAAAAAGTGGTTCAGGCCCCAAACACCGTAACGGCTGAAGATTATAAAAATATGCAATAATAATATCTAATCTTTAAAGCCCTCGTTTTTCGGGGGCTTTTTAGTTTGCAAAGATATAGCAAGGAAAAAATAAGGGCAAAAAATTTCATTCACATGCATTTAGAAGATATGAATATTTCCCCGCAAACCATGAATTTTAAAGGCTATGACGCCTGCCCCATAAGAAGCATTTACCACGATGCAAAGTATTGCAGCAGCTTTTTAGATGAAATGATAGAAGCCGGCAGAAACGAAGATATTGATATTCGGGTGCTTCATACAAAAAACAAGTGGGTACAAGACGACAGAGCAATTGTAGATGATGGCAACGGAAGACCAAGCCTTGTTCAAAGCAGCGCCGATTTTGACCATATGATATATTCAAGGCAAACGTCATTTTACCCAAAAAACAGAAGAAGCGGCGTTCTTGTTGGCGGAAACACCTTTATAGGAAAATTTCCAAACGGGCAGAAATGGCTCCTAACGGGAGAGGAAAGCAAAGGGGTTGATATTGAAAAAATTTCAAAAACATACAAGGTAAAACCTGAAAATATACATTTTATTCCACAGCAAAATTACCATCTTGATATGTTTTTAAGGCCTGTTGGATATCCTTACATACTTGTAAATGACCCGAAGCTTGTAATTAAAAACGTGGAAAAACTTGACGGCACAGAGGAAGAAAAAGAAGCATTTAAAAAAGAGATTGAAGAATATTACAATTTTCAAAAATTGTGCGATTATGCAACTTGTGATGAAACAGTTAAAACCCTTGAAACGCTTGGCTTTAAGCCAATTAGAATTGCAGGAGATTACGGTCCGTTTGCAAACTTTATGAATTCAATCGTAAACCAAAGAAAAGACGGAACTTTATCCTTCATCACAAACTCAACAAAATGTGACAACAAGCTCTATTCAAGCATTGAGAAGGTTTTTGAAGAAGATTTAAGAAAAAATGTGCCAAATATGGAAAACGTTTATTTTATTTCAGGCAGAAATGAATTCTGGACACCCGACAGAAATTTTATTATGGGAACCCTTGAATATGGCGGAGGCGGAATTCACTGCATGAGCCTTGAAGAGCCGGAATTTTCCATCTGGGCGTAAGGGCTTGCACTCAAAAATTTAACTTATTAAGCCCAATAGAACCTTCATGGCAGCTTCAAACCAGGGTAACTTTAATAAGGGACTTCAAATTAAAAACCCCGAAATTTTTAAATTCCGGGGGATAAAAAGAACACTATATCTTTTAAAAGACGCCAAACGCCATTAAATATCATTAACAGCCTGGCTGTCGCCTTCAATATCATCTTTCAGGGTTTTTCTAACAATTTCAGCTTGTGTATCAAGCATTTTGCACACAGTTTCAATGTTTCTAACCTTGTCTGATAAAATCGCGTCCGCGTTTGTTGTAATTCTGCCTGTAACGTTTGAATATGCGCTTAAGGCCGCAGAGCCTGTGCCTTCAAGCAAATTCCCCGCAAGAATTGCAGCAAGGCCGGATGAGCCCATATATGGTGCAACAGATTGCATTAAGCCGCCTAAACCTGAAATTACACCTGCAACAGGAAGGATGAAGTTCTGCCCGAAGTTTGTGCCTGTGCTTACAGCGCTTGTTAAATAAGAGCCTGCAGTAAGCCCTGCAATATCAGACGCTGAAACCGCATAACCTGTCGGGGTTCCCGAATTATTCACAGAAGACGCTCCGCCTGTTACATTTCCAAGCCCCCAAGACACGGGTGCTGCGCCTGATGGAAACCCGGGGTATGAGCCAAGACCGCCTATGCCGTAAGAATTTGTGGCACCGTAAATTGAAGAGGTGGAACCCGTAATTGGGGACCAATAAGAGGTTCCGGGGATATTCATCATTGATGTGCCGCCCATAATCGGCATAAATGAACTTGGAGAAAATAAGCTTGCAAGCTGCCACAAAAAGCCGCCCACAGTGCCAAAGCCAGTGCCCGCAGAAGCGGAGCCTGAAACCGTAATATCTCTTAATCTGTCATAGGTTTCGTATAATTCGGCCTTTGCAAGGGAGCTTGCAAGCCCGTATTTATTTGCAATTACCAGAGCACTATCGTACCTGTATGACATTTGTCACCTCGTTTTAATTAGTCTAACCTTATTGCCTTCTTAAATCTTATGGGGCTTATTTTGTTGTAATTTTATTGTATATTATGATTTAGCGTCTGAACTCATACGTTTGGATTAGAAAACATAAACTGCCCGGTATTTTTTATCAGGCAGTTTACAGTTTAATGTTTTATTTGAAGAAGTCAACATTTTTTGCTTTTAGCTCCTGTGGGCGTTGCGCCTTTTGCTCACCTTGCTGCTGCCATAGAGGCTTTGGCTTACGCTTTTTTATGCGAACGTTTTGAATGTGGCTTCAACGTTTTGCTCGATAACTTTCTTAACGGCTTCAAGCTCTGTATTTAAGGCGTTTTGTTCTGTATCTAATTGTTTTAACCTTAATTCAAGAGTTCTATCTTGTTGTTGGATGATTTCAGTTTGAGCGTTAATATCGTTAATTGTTCTTTCATAGAGCATTTTTTGATATTCATAATCTTTCATAGCCTCAGCATAGCCTTCATCGTCTTGAACCTGGGTTAATGAAAGGTCAAATGTCTTGTCTTTTAGGGCGTCAATAATTCTTGGGTCATCGCAATCAACAACAGCGTCAATATGCAATTGTTCAAAACGGCCTTCAGTTGTGGAAGATGGGAAGCCGCCAACTGCAGTTACTTGTTTTTGAAGGTCTTGAGTTGAAGCATAATATGTGCTTAAGCCGTTTGGATAGCCGTTTGCAATGATGTAGCTTGTGCTTGCGCCTTTATTTGCAATCATATCAGCCATATTTGTGCCTGAAATGTAGTAATTTGTGTTGTTGTATGTGTATCTGTAATATTTTGCATTAGCGTCAGATGTTAAATCTTCGCCTGAAGATTTTGCAACAGTGTTAACATTAGCGTCTGCAACGCCTTTAGAGTCAACAAAGTTTCCGCTGTTATCTCTTGATAAAACTTCAATATTGCATTCAGTGTCAACACCGTTGAAGTTTGTAACCAAGGTTGTCGGGATGTCGCCTGCAAAGTTCATTGTGCCGTATGTATTATATTCGCGGCCAACAGGTTCAGAAGCTTTGTAAGAAATTGTAATATCATATTTTCCGTCCGTTCTTGGAGCAGAATTTGTGATTGAATAATCAGAACCTTTGGCGTCAAATGTATAACGCGTATTATAGAAATCAGTTGCAGAAGGAGGTGTTGGCACCTGAAGTTCCATCATTTTATTAAATAAGCCTGCACTTTCGTTGGATAAAGAAGTTCTTTGTTGGTTAACCTGCTGACCTTCATATTCAACGTTTGATTTTCTTGCCGTAAGAGTTAAAAATCTTGCTTGGCTTGCTGCCATTCCCATTTTAGTTGCCTCCAATGTTCTTTATACTTTATTTATCGGCAAATCTTTTCTTGACTTTAGGTTTTGCGCCTTTTTTGTAACAAAAAATTTACAATTCGTTACCAATTTTAAAGATATATAGAACACAATACACTACAGAGGGAGAAACACACATCATCCCAATTAATGAGATATTAATAAAATGCAACAAAAAGTCAAAAAGTATTATAATAAAACCATGATTTTAATTGACACACACATCCATGGCGGATATGGAATAAACTTTAACACATGCAAAGAAGAAGATTTTCACACCTTCGCAAAAAACGTTTTAAAGCGCGGAATTGTAGGCTTTTGTCCAACCCTTGTGGGCGACAACCCGCCATCTTTAAAGGCAAGAATTGAGCTTATTAAACGGGTTATAAAAAGCCAGCAGGAAAACACACTGAACGACGAGGCGAGGATTTTAGGAATACACCTTGAAGGAACTTTTTTAAGCCCAAAAAAATCCGGAATTCAAAATGCGGGGATGTTTTTAACCCCAAGTGTTGAAAATTTTGAGAAAATTACAGGAACTGCAAAGGATGTTGTAAAAATTGTAACTTTAGCGCCTGAATTAGATAAAAACCAGGAACTGCAAGAGTTTTTAGAAACAAACGGCATAAGAGCCCATGCCGGCCACACAACCTCGGATGAACTTTATAAAGTTTCAGGCACAACCCACCATTTTAATGCGATGGAGCCCTTAACCCACAAGAAAAGCAATATCGCACTTAAGGGTCTTTTGGATGAAAATATTTATTCTGAAATAATTGGCGACAGCTTGCATGTTAATGATGATATGCTTCGCCTGTTTTTCAAAACAAAGGCCAAAAACCGCACTATATTGGTTTCTGACGCCCTTCCTATTGCGCATAGCAAATTGAAATCAATTGTTTTTTGCGGAAAAGAAATTTTTGAAGGCGGGAAAGACAAGGATGGAACCCTTGCAGGCTCTTCATTATTTTTAGATGAGATAGCACAAAACCTTTTAGATAAAGGGCTTTTAGGGCAAAATGAAATCGAGCTTGCGGGATATAAAAACGTTATAGAGCACCTGGAGCTTTGCGGGGCAGAAATTTCAAAACTTGAAGAACTCATAAAAGAAAACAATTTGCACTTTTAGCCCTGATTAAAATACACAGATTGTTAAGTGTAAAAACATAGGAATTATGTTAGAATATTTTTGTATTCTAAGGAGTTTAAAATGTTTTATATAAAAAATAAAAAGTTGTTTACGATTATGTTTTCTGCCTTGCTTTCTTTGTGTATCGGAGTTTCAACAGCTTCATATGCAAAAGATACAAAAAAGGCTGAAACCTGCACACCGCCTGTGGCACAAGAAATAGCACAAACGAATGCAACTTTTGCAAAGCCCCTTCAAATTGTTCAAAACCCATCCAGATTTTTAAATCAGGATATCAAAATGAACGCCACATTTGATAAATTTTCAACCTTAGGGCTTGATTATAAAAAAGCATTAAGAGAGTCAAAAGATTATATCGGTTTTTTAATTCAAAGGGACGACGTACAGGATCATAACATCCCGTTATCTGAAATGAAACTTTTCTTAAAGCGTGAATATGCAGAAAAATTCATCGACCTTGATACAGGCGATAGGATTGAAATCACAGGACATGTATTTTCAAACGCCCTTGGGGACGCTTGGATTGATGTAAATAATATTACGGTTTTAAAGAAAGCAAAAGCGGAAGAGAATACTAAAAAATAAGAGGTAAAAAGGTTTGACATTTAAAAAATATTTAACCATTCACGGGCACTTTTATCAGCCGCCGAGGGAAAACCCTTGGCTTGAAGAGATTGAGATACAAGATTCCGCAAGACCTTTCCATGATTGGAATGAGCGGGTTTCAAACGAATGCTACGAACCAAACACCGTTTCAAGAATTGTGGATGAAAGCAATAAAATCCTTGATATTGTAAACAACTATCAAAATATGAGCTTTAACATAGGCCCAACGCTGTTATCCTGGATGGAAAAATATGCACCATGTTCATACAGAAGAATTATTACCGCAGATAAAAATTCAATTGAACTATATGGCGGCCACGGCTGTGCCATTGCGCAGGTTTACAACCACATAATTATGCCTCTTGCAAATACGAATGATAAATATACGCAAGCAATTTGGGGCATAAGAGATTTTCAAAAAAGGTTTGGAAGGGCGCCTGAGGGCATTTGGCTTGCAGAAACCGCAGTGGACGCTGAAACCCTTGAAGTTTTAATTGATTTAGGGATTAGATATACAATTCTATCCCCATTTCAGGCGCAGTGTGTAAGAAAATTAAACCCTTCAGAAAGCCCGGAAAGCCAAGAAAACCCGAATGCCGAATGGCACGATGTAAGCTGGGGTTCGATTGACCCGTCCCAGCCTTACAGATATTTTGTCGAAGGCTCTAATGGTAAAAAATATATTGATTTATTCTTCTATGACGGCGCAATTTCAAAATCCGTTGCGTTCGATTTTCTTTTAACAGACGGCGAAAAATTTGCAAGACGCCTATTAGACGGATACACAGAAAGCCGCCAAAGAACGCAGCTTATAAACATCGCAACAGACGGCGAAAGCTACGGCCATCATACTAAATTTGGCGATATGGCACTCTCTTACGTTTTAGGAGTTAAGGCAAAAGATTTAGGCTTTGAAATTACAAACTATGGTCAATACCTTGAAATGTACCCGCCCGAATATCAGGCAGACATTAAGCCAACATCTTCCTGGAGCTGTTCTCACGGCGTTGACAGATGGAAAGATGATTGCGGCTGCAGCACAGGAGCAGCGCCCGGCTGGAACCAAAAATGGAGAAAACCCTTAAGGGACGCACTTGATTATCTTCGGGACGAACTTATAAAATTGTGCTCAGCAGAGGGTGCTAAATATTACACGGATTTTTGGGACGCAAGAAATAAATACATTGATGTAATTTTAGACCGTTCAGAAAAATCCGTTAACAAATTTTTAAAGGAAAATTGCATTGAAGGCTTTAAAACAAAAGACAGGACAAAAGCCTTAAAGCTTATGGAAATACAGCGTTTTTGTATGCTTATGTATACAAGCTGCGGTTGGTTTTTTGCTGAAATTTCAGGAATTGAAACCGTGCAGATTATGAAATACGCGGCACGCGCAATTCAGCTTGCAGGATGTTTCTCAAAGACAAACTATGAAGAAAAATTCCTAAACATTTTATCAAAGGCAAAAAGCAATATCCCGGAATATGGCACAGGAAAAGACATTTACGAAAAATTTGTAAAACCTTCCGTTGTAAACATTGAGCAAATTGTCTGCCACTGGGCCATTTCATCCCTTTATACAGATTTATCTGAACTTGATGAAATTTATTGCTATAAAATTAAAAACTTAAGCTATGAAACCGTAAAAAACGGGCATGCAGACCTTGCTTTCGGAAAAATCGAAGTGACATCAAAAATCACATATGAAAAATGGATTATGGGCTTTGCAATGCTAAAAACCCCTGATAGCGAGTTTTATTGCAGCGTTAAAGAATGTGACGCCAAAGAAGATTTCTCAAAGGCAAGAAAGTATTTAACCAAAGCGTTTATGTCTAATGTTCTTTTGGAAACCCTGAAGGGCTTTGAAGAGCATTATTCAGCAAATTTCTATAGCCTAAAAGATGTTTTAATCGACAAGAGAAAGACAATTCTTGACAATGTCTTAAAAACAAGGCTCACAAGGGTTGCAAACACATATGAAGAACTTTACGAAGAATTAAAACTTCCGGTAGCACACCTTGCAGGTCTTGGCATGGACATTCCTGATGCATTCAGGGTTTCTGCAAAATTCTGTCTTGTAAAGAACCTGCAAGAGCTTTTAATTCACATTGAAGATTTTAGGAATGAAGAATTTTTGGCCGAAATTAAAAAGGTGAAAGAAGGCGCAGATAAATTCTTTGTAAATTTAAATAAATCAAACTGCGGTGTGACCTTGGCCAAAAAATTGCAATCTTTGATTGATGAATTATCTCAAACGATGGATTTAAAGGTTGCAGACAAAATTTTTGCAATTTTTGATGTAATTGACATTTTGCAATTAAATGTCGAAATTAAGGTGGCGCAAAATATTTACTTTGAAAAAATTTACAGCAAAATTAATATTTTAGTGGAGCACCTTGAAAAATCAAAAGCTAAAAATAAAGACAGGCAAATTGCACTGACTCTTTTAGAGGTCGGCAAAAAATTAAACATAAACACAGATTTTTACCGTCCGCACATCGACAAAGCAAGCCTTCCAATTCGAAACGGATAAAGCCTTTGCGCGGAAAATCCTGGTTTTTATGCCTGCAAACTTTGGCTCCGGGAGGCTAATAGGAGGCTAAAACATCCAGCCCTTCATATTCAAAGAGCTTTTTAGGATTCATATTGCCTGCGGCACAATCATATAAAAACATTGCCCCTAAAATTGCTTCTAAACTTGAAGCGGGAAGCATGTTTTCAGGCAATTCGCTAAAACTGAATTTTATCTTGAGGGCACTTTGTAAACTTTTGCAATCCAGGGAGGTTCTTTGAAGATAATGCGCCGAAAGCCCATACCCCTGCCTTAAAAGGTTAATATCAAACCTTGAAACCTTTAAGCCTGAATCTTTTAGCTTTAAAAAAAGTTCTGAACACCTGTCAGAGAGCCTGTTTGTCCAGTTGTTTCTATTTACCTTAAAATTTTCATCCATCATTTTGTAGTTTTTGCAATGAATTCGCCATTTGCCTTCTAAAAGCGTATTATCATGCGGAATTGAAACCGTTATTTGAGAATTTTTAACATATGGATTTTTTTCAAAGAAAAGCTCTATATCAGATGTAAAATATAATTTATCCAAAAGGACAATGTTGCGCATTCTATCTATAACGCAGACAGAGCTGTCATTGTTTGGTGTGTTTGAAAGCGAAAGCCCTATGAAAAAAAATTCTTTACTTGACACATTGCCCATAATCAAGAGTATAATTGTATTGCAAATATTTTGCAACCGATTTTAAAAGAAAAAAGCCTCGAAAGCCAAATAAATAGAAGGCTAAAGAGCAAGCCAAGCAAACAGTAAGGATAAATTTTGTTTTTAAAAATATTTTTTCAATTTATAAAAGAATACGGAGCAGGTTTCAAATTAAAACTATTCCTCATTGCCATATTTTCACTTATTATGGGAGCTTTTGAATTTTTAGGCCTTGCCTTAATTTTCCCCTTTGTTATGGTTTTATCGGGCGGCGACAACTTTTTAAAAAATTCTTCCCTTGAAAACATTCTTGCTTCGCTCAATCTTCCTGTGGACCTTAAAAGTTTTGCTTTTATTTTGTGTATCGCAATAGTTGTAATCTACATTATAAAAGACATTTCGATGATGTTTTGCACGTCGTATCAAAACCGTGTCATCGCACAATGGCAGGCAAAAATTTATGCCGACACTTTAAATAATCTTTTTTTGTGTCCATATATAAAATTAAACAAAATGCCTTTCGGGGATAAAAGCACACTCCTTGGGCCAGCGCTTACATCAAGCGTTTCAAACTTTGCGCACAAAGTAATTTTGCTTTTATCAAACGGAATTATCGCTTTTTGCATTCTTGCATTTCTTTTCTATAAGTTTGCAATTCCGGCCCTTGTTGCGGCAGTGTTTTTAGGGGTTTTTGTTTACGCTGAACAGCTTTTCTTTAAAAAACGTGCCAGATTCTATGGCGCAAAGGTTATGGATGTTTCAAAAGTGCTCGCAAGCCTTTTTGAATACACAATGAAAGGCATAAAGGAAATTAAGGTTTCAAAAAACAAAGAGTTTTTTGTGAAAAATATGATTGAAAAATACAGCACTCAAGCACACTATACGGAGCTTTTGAATTCATATTCCGCATATCCGCAATTTGTAACAGAAATCGGCATTATTATTTCATTTGGAATTTTAGCAGGGCTTATTTTCTTTTTCCAAAAAATATCCTCAGAACACCTGGTTTCCTCTCTTGCAATAGTGGCTGCGGTAATTTTAAGACTTGTGCCAAATTTAAACAAGATACAATTTTCAATGTATTTAATAAACCAGTCAAGAGCCCCTATTCAATGGTTTATGGAAACATCCAAAAAGGTTGAAAATTGGGCAAGGAAAGAAAAAGAAGGGCCTGATATCCCGTTTGAACATAGTATATCTCTTAAAAATGCCTCTTTTTCATATTCTGACGACGATAAATTTGCGCTTAAAAACGCAAACCTTGAAATTAAAAAGGGTGAATTTGTGGGAATTGTTGGGCTTTCAGGCTCCGGAAAAACAACGCTGATGGATATTTTATCAGGGTTAAATTTACCAAATGACGGAAAGTTTTGCGTAGACGGGCTTGAAATTGTGGAAGAAAATTTGCGCGCTTGGCACAGGCACGTGACCATTTTGCCGCAGGATTTTTTCTTAATGCCGTTATCTGTTTTAAACAATGTTACATTTGGCGAAAAGCCTGAAAATATTGACAGAGAAAGAGTTATCGAGGCGCTCAAAAAAGCAGAAATTTATGATGAAATAAAAGATTTAGACAAAATGCCGGAATTATCCCACGGGCAAAGACACCGTCTTGCTCTTGCGCGCGCCTTTTACCAGAATACGGACGTATTATTTTTAGATGAGGCAACATCGTCTTTAGACATTGAAACTGAAAGCAAGGTGTCTGAATCTATTGCAAAACTAAAAGGCTCAAAAACAATAATAGCAATCGCTCACAGGCTTTCAACGCTAAAAGAGTGTGATTCCATTTTATATATGAAAGAGGGAAAAATAGTCGACAAAGGCACCTTTAGAGAATTAAAAGAAAAATACCCTGATTTTGAAAATATGGTAAAACTCTCAACGTTTACCGTCCGCTAGCTGTTGTAAAGCCAATATATTGTGCTAGAATAGAGATGTCAAAACCTGTATTAACAAAAAAGCGCACGCAGGCTTTTTAAAAGCACAGAAATTAAAGAATTGTTTATGTTAAACACAGAAAAACAAACTACAAAAAAAGATAAAATTTTATTTTCAGCAGGCTCTTTTGCCCTTGCTCTTGCTGTGCTTTCAATCACCATAGCGCCCTTTGTTGTGAACTATTTTATGCTCACAGCTTATGTTCCCGTTTTAAATTTTCAGATTATATCAGGCATTTTTTATGCAATAGCGCTTGTTTGTTACTTTTTTTCTTCAGAACATGCACAACAGCAAACAAACTGGATATTGATTACTTTTTTATATTACGTTGTTTTTCAGGTTTTAGCCAAAATGATGAGCTAAATTAAATTTAAATACAGCAAATAAAAATCCCAAGGCAAGTAGGTTTTAATTGCAGATTTTTATCCAAATGTTGTCAATTGTAAATTTAAATTTTTATTTCGTGCCATTTAATCTTCAAGTGCTAACATGTTCTTATGCCAAACATTGTAATTGACAAAGAAAAATGCAAAGCTTGCGGTATATGTGTTAGCGTTTGTCCAAAAAAGCTTATAGAGATTGGGGAGGAGACCAATTCTTCAGGTAATAAATTTGCCGTCTTTAATTCGGCAGAAAACGCCTGTATCGGATGTGCCCTTTGCGCCATAAGCTGCCCGGACATTGCAATTAAAGAGGTCAGAAAGTAGAATGACTCAAAAAGTTTTGATGAAGGGGAATAAAGCCATTGCACAAGCTGCCATAAACGCAGGTCTGCAGTGTTATTTTGGGTACCCCATAACACCCCAAAATGAAATCGGCGAATTTATGAGCGATGAAATGCCGAAGCTTGGAAGAACTTATATAAGCGCAGAATCAGAGCTTGCGGCTGTAAATATGCTGATAGGCGCGGCCTCCACGGGAACTTTAAGCATGACAAGTTCATCCTCTTGTGCCATTGCACTTATGCAGGAAGCAATTTCAGCCATGGCAACAGCTGAAATTCCTGGCGTCATTATAAGCGTAATGCGCGCAGGCCCGGGCCTTGGAAACATTACACCTTCACAGGGAGATTATTTCCAGGCAACAAAAGGTGGCGGAAATGGCGACTACAGAACGATTGTACTTGCCCCATCGTCAATAAATGAAGCTGTGGAGCTTACATATAAGACTTTTTATTTAGCATTTAAATACAGAAACCCAGCAGTGCTCCTTGCAGACGGGATGATAGGCCAAATGATGGAACCTGTTGAACTAAAACCCTTTGACCTTAAAATTCCTGATTCATCCGATTGGGAAGCAGATGGCGTGGGCGAAGGAGCAAACAAAAGGCCCTTTAGAAAGCTAATTTCACTCCATATGCAGGGCGACGACCTTCCAAGGCTGAACGACAAACTGCAGCGCAAATACAATGAAATTCAGACAAACGAAGTCATGTATGAAGAATTTATGGCAGAAGACGCCGAAATTTTAATTACAGCCTTCGGCACGGTTGCAAGAGTTGCAAAAAGCGTGGTTTCAAAAGCAAGGGAAATGGGCATAAAAGCCGGACTCTTCAGGCCAATTACCGTATGGCCTTTCCCAAATGAAGAATTAAAAGCAAGAGCCAAAGGCAAAAAGGCCATTCTTGATATCGAACTAAACGAAGGACAGATGTTGCTTGACGTTAAAGCTGCAATTGAAGGAGCTTGCCCTGTTGAATTGCTCTCAAGGCTTGGCGGAGAAATCGTAAAAGAGCATGAGATTTTAGAAAAACTTAACGAAATGACAAACAAATTGTCTAAAAATTCTTATGCAAAGGAGGCCGTATAATGCTTCAAAACGCACCTCAAGGAGCTATTCAAAACGAAAATGAGCAAAAAAATGGCGGCAAAATCGTATTCCAAAGGCCAAAAACCATTCAGGAAAACTATGATTACCCTTTCTGTGCGGGCTGCGGGCATGGAATAGTTTTAAGGCTTGTTGCGGAAGTAATTGACGAATTGGGCGTTCAGGGAAACACAATCGCTGTGGCTTCTGTCGGCTGTTCAATTAGTATGGAAAAATTTTATGACCTGGATATTGTAGGCTCTTCCCACGGCAGAGCACCCTGTGTTGCAACAGGCGTAAAGCGCGCAAAACCTGACAAAGTGGTTTTCACATATCAGGGAGATGGCGACGCTGCAACAATCGGGATGAATGAAACAATCCACACAGCATGCCGCGGCGAAAATTTGACTACAATTTGTATAAACAATACAAACTTTGGCATGACAGGCGGACAGGCAAGCGCCACAAGCATTTTGGGACAAGTAACAACCACAACCAAAAAAGGACGCGACCCGAAGAAAAACGGCTATCCTGTTCATATTGCAGAAATGGTGGCACTGTGCGACGGAGCCTGCTATGTTGAAAGATGTGGAATTTATAGCCCGCAAAGCATTATAAAAACAAAAACTGCAATTAAAAAAGCTTTTATAAACCAGCTTGAAGGACGCGGATTTTCGTTTGTAGAAGTTTTATGCGCCTGCCCCACGGGCTGGAAATTAAACCCCGTACAGTCTATGGAATACATTAAAAACGAAATATCAAAAGTACACAAAATTGGCGTAATTAAAGACATTACAGCCGATTTAACAAACAACACACGGGTGGAAAATTCCGGAGTAAATTTATGAAATTAAAGTCTGACAGCGAAAAACATTTAATAATCGCAGGTTTTGGCGGACAAGGGGTTCTTTTTTTAGGAACAACGCTTGCAGAAGCCGCAATTATTGAAGGAAAAAATACAACCTGGATGCCTTCATATGGCGCCGAAATGCGCGGCGGAAGCGCAAACTGTTATGTAATAATTTCAGACGATGAAATTCCTTCCCCAATCTTTGATGAAGCGGATTACGGCGTATTTTTAAGCAAGGCTGCCATAAATAAATTTGAAAAAACAATGGCAAAAAATGGCACAGTTATTGCAAATTCAAGTATGACAGGCGAAAAAACCATAAGAGATGATATAAACTATATCCTTGAACCACTTTCAGACATTGTTGCGCATTCAAAAGATAAAATGCTCTTAAATATTATGGCACTTGGGCTTTTAATCAGAAAAACCGGCATTTTAACCAAAGAAAGCGTTATCAAGGCGCTTGAAAAGATTTCTTCTTCAAAAAAACCTGAGTTTTTAAAATTTAACATTCAATCTTTTGAAGCAGGATACAATTTAGTTAAAGAAACAGTCGGGTGCAGAGCTTGAGCAACGTTACGGTAAAAATTAACGGCGAAACTGTTGAACTTCAAGGCGGGCTAAATTTAAATGATTTAGTTGAAATCAAAGGCTTGAAGGGCTTTTTTGCAATTGAAAAAAATTTAAAAATTATAAACAAAGAAGATTACAAAAAAACAATAATCGAAAATGGCGACGAGATTGAAATAGTTGGCTTTGCGGGTGGCGGCTAGGCCTTTTTGCGCATTTTGCAGAACCTTATACAGTAAAAACTTAAATTATAATGTTTTTTATTGTATAATTTTTTAGTAATTTTATTTTGAACAACTGGAGTGTTAAAAACTATGTTAACGAGCGAATATTATCCTTCAAAAATTGAGAAAAAATGGCTTGAAACCTGGGAAGAAACCAAAGCCTTTAAAACAAGCGACGATTCAGACAAGCCAAAATATTACGCTCTATCTATGTTTCCATACCCCTCAGGCAAGCTTCATATGGGGCATGTTAGAAACTATACAATTACAGATGTCATTGCCCGTTTCAAAAAAGCTATGGGCTACAACGTTTTGCACCCAATGGGCTGGGACAGCTTTGGCCTTCCTGCTGAAAATGCTGCAATTCAACATGGCGCAAACCCCGCAGAATGGACTGATAAAAACATTTCTTATATGAAAAAGCAGCTTAAAATGCTTGGCCTTTCAGTTGATTGGGACAGAGAAGTTGCCACATGTAAGGAAGATTACTACAAATGGACACAGTGGCTGTTTTTACAGCTTTATAAAAAAGGCCTGGCCTACAAAAAAGGAGCGGCCGTAAACTGGTGTGATAAATGCGCAACAGTGCTTGCAAACGAACAGGTAATCGATGGCAAATGCTGGCGCTGCGACTCAGATGTTACAAAGAAAAACCTCGAACAATGGTTTTTAAAGATAACAGATTATGCCGAAGTACTCTTAAAAGACCTGGATTTGCTTGAAGGATGGGGCGATAACGTTAAAACTATGCAAGCAAACTGGATTGGTAAATCCACTGGTACAATTTTAAAATTCAAGGTAAAAGAGTTTGAAAACACCTCTGCAGACTGCAATTGCGGCAAAGAAGGATGTGATTGTGCCGATAATACGGACACTTCCAGCACAGGGCTTGAAATTCCTGTCTACACAACCCGCCCGGACACTGCATTTGGAATTACATATTTGGTTGTGGCGCCTGAGTATCCTGACATTGAGAAACTAACAACCCCTGAAAACCGCGAAATTGTTGAAAAATACAGAGAAAATGCAAGAAAAATGTCTGAAATTGAACGCCTTTCAACAGAAAGAATAAAAACGGGCGTTCCTCTTGGCACACATATTATAAACCCTCTTACAGGGCGTGTTTGCCCGATTTGGGTTGCAGATTATGCAATCGTAGATTACGGAACGGGTGCCGTTATGGCGGTTCCGGCGCACGATGAGAGGGACTTTGACTTTGCAAAAAAATTCGACCTTCCGATAATCCAGGTTATAGACGGCGAAGGATACGACCCGGATAAAGTTTTCACAAACCCGGGTGTGCTGGTAAATTCAGGCGAATTTAACGGCGTTAAAAACGAAGAAGCCAAGAAAAAAATCACGGAATATGCAGAAAAACAAGGGTTTGGGTATGCTAAAACCCAGTACAGGCTTCGCGATTGGCTAATTTCAAGACAAAGATACTGGGGCGCGCCAATTCCTGTTGTATACTGTGAAAAATGCGGCTGCCAGCCGGTTCCGGACAATGAATTGCCTGTAAAATTGCCGACAGATGTAGACTTTTCTGTTCAGGGAATGTCACCTGTTAAAACTTCAAAAACCTTTGAAAACGCCAAATGCCCGGTTTGCGGAGGCCCGGCAAAACGTGAAACCGACACCATGGACACCTTTATGTGCTCCAGCTGGTATTATATGCGCTATGCAGACGCTCAAAACAGCGAAAAAGCTTTTGATAAAGACCTTGTAAACAAATGGCTCCCTGTTGATCAATATGTTGGCGGCATTGAGCACGCTATTTTGCACCTTTTGTATTCAAGATTTTTCACAAAAGCACTGAAGGACTGCGGCTTGTTGGATTTTGACGAACCGTTTAAAAACCTCTTAACCCAGGGCATGGTTTTAAAAGACGGCTCAAAAATGTCTAAATCGAAAGGAAATACGGTTGACCCTGATGAAATTTTTGCAAGCTACGGTGCAGACACAGCAAGGCTTTTCATAATTTCAGATTCACCCCCGGCAAGAGATTTTGACTGGTCTGACGCAGGCGTTGAAGGCTGTTATAAGTTCCTCTGCCGCGTTTACAGGCTATATTCAAAATATCAGGATATTGTAACTTTGGATTACAAAATCCCTGAAAACCTTGATTCAAAAAGCGACAGGCTTCTTCGTGAAGTTCATATTTCAATCAAAAAAATCACAAACGACATTGAAAATGAATTCCAGTTTAACACTGTTGTTTCAAGGTACAGAGAACTTACAAACGCAATCTATGACTACATTAAAGACGAGAAAGCAATTGAGCCGAACGTTTTAAGCTTTGCTTTAATTTCGCTTCTGAAGCTGATTTCGCCCGTTGCAGTTTATATGAGCGAAGAAATTTATTCTAACCTTGCCGCAAAAGCAGACAAAAAAGGTTCAATCCACGAACTTCCCTGGCCAAAATGCGATGAAAACCTTGCAAAATTGAACGATTTAACGCTTATTGTTCAAATTAACGGCAAAATTAGAGATAAAATTGAAACCGCAAACGACCAAAGCAACGAAGAATTAACCAAGCTTGCAATGGCAAGCGAGAAGGTGCAGCAGGCTTTGGCCGGCAAAACTGTTGTAAAAACAATTGTAGTACCAAATAAATTGGTTAATATTGTTGTGAAATAAATTCAAATTTCAAGATATAATTTAAAACTGCCCCTGTGATTTCACCAGGGGCAGTTTTTTAAGGGAGATTTAGCCATTTTATTTTAGCCATGCCGGGCGGATTAAAGTTTCAATCACAAAAAAGCGGACAAACCCAGTGCTTTAATATTACAGAATTGAGTTTATTAAAAAATAGAATTATTTGTGGAAAGGGTGTAGGATAGGGGTATTGAGATATATAAAATTGTTGGATTAAAACCCAACCTACGAACTACGGGCTACAAACAAATGAACTTAAAAACACTTAAAAAAATGCTTTCAAATATATTAGAAAGCAAAAAATATCGATTTTCAAAGCCATTGTGGCTATTTTGTTTTGCGTTTGTATTTTTAACAGAGTATTTGTTTTATGATACAAATTTAGAATCCCCGATACATCGAGTGATAAAATTTTTCGTAAGAATTTCCATATGTGTTATCGCCATAGTATTATGGGGTAAGTAATAAAACATCGTCATATAAAGGGCAAATCATGAAAGTTTCAACAATTATAAATCTAGGAAAACAGATAGCAGATAAAACACCAAAAACACAAGGGTATGTCAAAGAAAGATATGCAGAGTTAAGTCCGTAGGTTGGGTTTTAACCCAACACAATTAAACCATTATCTAACCCACAGGTTAGACATCGTCTGACAATTCCATTTAATTAAATATCGTTAATTCAAAAACTAAAATTTAAAGCAAAAGTCTATCTTCCGCCGCCATATGTGTATTGAATATTTTTATCAATCATCTGGTTGCAAGATTGAAGCTCTGCTTCCACCATCTTAAGCTGCGTTTCGTAACGCT
>CAJULR010000042.1 GCA_910587375.1 Candidatus Gastranaerophilales bacterium
TAGCATATCAAGACTTGGATGTAGGAAACAATAAAGATGAAAAGAATCATTTTAATTTTATTATTTATGGTGTTTTTGGCGCCCCAATGTGCATTTTCAAACGATAATTTTATATATGCAATAAACGTAAACAGAACAGAAGTTGCAGGAAACAAGATTCAGCTTAATATAAAAAGTGATTACAAAACCAACATTAAGCATAAAATTGATGAAGTTGGCAGAGAATATTTTGACATTAAAGACGCAAGTTTAAAGGAAAATTTTTCTGTTCAATATAGTAATGCAAACGGTGTTGAAAGCGTTATAGCGCAGCAAATCGGAAACAAAGTGCGCGTTTATGTGAACGGAAACGACATTGAAGATATTATTGTAAACTTTAACAACGTTGAAAACCAGCCGTATCCTGATAAAAGTGCAGGT
The DNA here is from genome assembly GCA_910587375.1 of Candidatus Gastranaerophilales bacterium. GTDB lineage: Bacteria > Cyanobacteriota > Vampirovibrionia > Gastranaerophilales > Gastranaerophilaceae > MGBC122484. The sequence continues at coordinate 421 of CAJULR010000042.1, forward strand.
TATGCGCTTGGCGTGTTTGCTTTGATTATTTGTGCTGTGTTTAGAGCATGCAAAAAGAAAGCAAAAAGACTTAAGGCTAAAGCTAAATTTATCCAAAACAGTGCAAAGAACAATGCTTCAAAAGCTGTTTATAATAACCTCATGGAAAAGAAAACATCTGCAAAAATACAAGATAACAGGAATTTGACCCTAAATTCATTAAATGAATTAAACAAAAGAAGAAATGCAATGCAAGCTGGCATTTCAGGCAGACCCGGCATTCAAAGAATGAATATCCGCAATGTTCAAACAAGAAGTGCTGCAAAAATTGCAATGTAAATTCAATTAATAAATACTATTTTCAAAGTATTACCATTGCAGATGTTTTATTTATCATTTATAATTGAATTTACGAGGGCTAATGTATGGATAATTTCAATGCTCTGTCAAAATCCGCCATATTAACAAAATTGGCGCTTGATGGATATTTTATAGATTTATTGACGCTAAATTCATTTATAAAAGAATGGCAAATTGAAGCCATATATGAAAACGAATTTGGCGTAGAATTTTTTGATAACACATCATATGAAACCATTTTAAACAACCTGAAAGAAAGATATAATAAGACAAAAGAGGGGCTTGAAGGAAATCTTAAAGAAAAATATCAAGAACCTGTGCAAAGCATAGCTCCGATTGTTTCAAACGATACTCAAGGGGTTCAAAATACACAAAATGCTGAAATCTTGCCTGAAAACCATATTTCAGACGAGAATGTTTCAAGCGAAAATGTTTCAATCAATTTAGATGATTTAGCAAAAACAGCAGCACCTGAAGCCAAGGCCCCGGAAAACAGCCAACAGGAAGAAATTTACAGCGATTCTGTTTCTTTGGATGATTTAGCAAAAGAAGCAAATGCCGGGGTTAATTTTAACGCTCTTCCTGATGTTCAAGCAGAACAGGTTTCTTCACAAAGTGTAGAAGCTGTTGAAAGCCACGAAGGCGACCATGCTCTGCAAAGCCCATCAGCGCAAGAAGAAGTTATTCAAAAGCAGGCTGCAAAGCCTTTAAAATCAAAAGAAACAATTATGCCAAGGGCAATGAAAAGGCTGACGCCGGCGCCTGTTTCCCCGATGTCTTGTCTAAATCTAAACCGCAGTTATGATGATGTGGAAGAAGATTATATTGAAGAATATTCAGAAGAATTTGGAGAAACTTCTGCGGAAGAATATCTTAAGGATGATGTTTCAGAAATAATTGAGAACGAAAGTTTTAGCCCTGAAGAGATTGAAAAAGCCGATAATTTAATTAACAATGCAATTGAATCTAAAAATTCACCTGAAAACGCTTTAGCTGCCGCTAAAGAGGAAAGCCCAAAAGAAGAAAATTCTAAAGAAGGGGCGGGCGCAAAGGATGAACTCGATTTAATGCAGTTGGCGCAAACATTTGCGCAAAACCTTACAGGCGGGCCAAGCAATTCAAAAGATGTCCCTCCTGCGGATTTAGAACAAATCTTCAATGAATCTTATGTTGAGCCCTTTGAAGAATTGCAGGATTTTGTAAGAGAAACGGCAGATGAAGAAAACGAGGATGAATTTAAGCCCGAAGAATACAAATCTTTACAGGAAGATATTCCATCTGATGTGATAATTCCTGAGGTTCAGCCAAACGTTTCTCTTATGCCAAAAGAAATGAATACATCCAATCTTACGGCGCAAGATATTAGAGATATCATTAGGGATGAAATTTCAAAACAAAGTGCAAACGTTGTTCCAAAGCCACAAAACGGCGAAGACATAAGGGAAATTATAAGAGAGATTGTAAAACAGGCAACAGACATTGCCCCGCAAAATGCCTTCAAACTTGACATTTCCCATGGAACCCTTGATATGATTGCAAAAAGCATAGCAAAGAAAATTGCAATAAAACTTAACAGTTATTATAAATTGAACAGTACAAAGCAAAATGCAAAGTTGCAGCAATTTAGGGAAAGAACAATAGAATTAAAAGAGAAAAACCAAACCCTCCAGGAAGAAAATAAAAGGCTCAAACTTCAGTTAATGGAAACAAAAGAAACCCTGAATGCATATAAGCCGTCTATGTTCGGCCTGTTTAAATTTACCGGAAAAAAGAGAAGATAAAACCTAAAAAATTAGAGAGAAATAAAAATGAATACAATCATAATGCTGTTTTTGATAAGTTTATTAATTTTGGTGCATGAGCTTGGGCACTTTTTTGCAGCAAGAATGTTTGGTGTTCGGGTTTCAAAGTTTGGTTTTGGCTTGCCTATCGGTCCCACATTGTTCAAAACAAAATGGGGCGATACCGAAGTTTTAGTTCATGCGTTTCTTCTTGGCGGATATGTTTCTTTTCCAGATGATGAGGAAAAAGAGGAAGAAGCAAAGAAAGCCCTAAAAGAAAAATCAGGCGAAACTGCGGAAGATAAAAAGGAAGATAAGAAGGAAGATAAAAAAGATGTTCTTCCTTTGGATTCTCCTGAAAGGTTCAGAAATAAAAAGCCTTGGCAAAAAGCAGTGATTGTTTCTGCCGGCGTTTTTATGAATGTTGTTTTTGCAATATTTTTAACAATTCTTGCAGCAGCTTGGTATCATAGGCTTCCAACAGGAACATCTGATGTTTTTGTAAAGGAGGTTGTGTCTGAAAACAATTCTTCAAATATTATAAAAGCCGACATCCAGCCTGGCGATAGGATTAAAAGCATAAACGGCATAAATGTAACTTCAACTTATAAATTTATTTTTGTTGTACAAAACAGTAAATATTTTGACGGTTTTGCAGACAGCGAAATTATCACGAAAAAAATTGAAGAATTAAAACGTTTAAATCCAAAAACGGATTTTGAAAACAGAATTCCAAAAGAAACTGTTTTGAAATTGCCTCTTTCAATGCCTGAAAAGCCTTTAAGGATTTCAGAAGAAGTTGCAAGCGGCTATGAAAAATATAAAAACCCCGAAATTGCCCTTACGAAAGAAGAAATAACCCTTCGGGATGAAATTCAGGGCAAAACTTCTTTGACATTAAAAGAAGATATTGAACCTGAGAGCCTTGCAAAAGCACTTTCTGACACTTATAAGCCAATCACAATTGTTTTGGATAGGGATGGCCATGAAATTGTTTTAAATAATATTTATACGGATAAAAACGGGGTTCTTGGCTTAAAGCTTGAAACCAGAGAAAATTTTGTTGAAACAAATACACCAAAGGAAATTGTTTCAAATTCAATTAACTATCTTTGGAACAGCACAAAACTTATGGGTTTTGGCCTTTGGCAGCTTGTCACAGGTAAAATTCCTATGTCTGAAATGCATGGCATTGTTGTAATTACAAAAGTTGGCTCTGACATTATCGAAACCTACGGAATGCTGAACGGCCTTCTTTTGACAGCAATTATAAGTATAGACTTAGCTATAATAAACCTTCTTCCAATTCCAGCACTCGATGGCGGTCATTTGATGTTTCTTGCGCTTGAAAAAATATTGGGCAGAGAATTGGATGAAAAAATAACCGAAGGAATTGGCAGATTTTTCTTCCTCTTGCTTATTATTCTTATGGTATATGTGATTTTTAATGACATCTTTGCTCTTGTAACGCATAAATTCTAAGCGGTTTGCCTCAATATTAATATGTTTATTAAGGCTTAACCTTAAAATGAATAAAAGCAGGTGTAAAAAGTTAAGTATATTGACTTTAAGGTGCGCTCTTGTTATATTATTGGCATAAGTGTAAGCAAACACCTTGAAAAAGGCACCTTAAGGAGGTGAATTCAATGCCAGAAGTAAGAGTACGTGAAAACGAAAATATCGAAAGCGCGCTTAAAAGATTCAAGAAAAAAATCCAAAAAGCAGGGATTTTATCTGAAATTAAACGCAGAGAAAGATATGAAAAACCGTCTGTAAAAAGAAAAAGAAAATCTGAAGCAGCAAGAAAAAGACGTGTTTAATAAGATATTTAAAGGGGGTTTAATTATCCCCCTTTTTTAAAATTTTAAAATTTCTTATTTTAAAATTTCTTTTCAAAATTATAAAACTTATGACTATTTTATTTAAAACGGGGGAGAGAAAAATGGCCAAAGATTGCAGTTTTGATGTTGTGTCTGAATTTGACAGGCAAGAGCTTGTGAATGCGGTTGAACAAACTAAAAAAGATATAATGTCCCGCTTTGACCTTAAGGATTCAAATTCAAGTGTTGAACTAGAGGCAGATAAAACTATCACCATTACCACAAACGATGATATGAAATTAAGAAACATTATTGATATTCTTCAAGGAAAAATGGTGAAAAGAAATTTGAGCATTAAAATTTTAGACCCAAAACCCGTGGAAAATGCTCTTGGCGGAAATGTACGTCAGGTTTTTGAACTTAAAAAAGGCTTAACCCAGGATTTAGCCAAAAAAATTGTCGGCGCCATTAAAGACACTAAATTAAAAGTTCAAGCCTCAATTCAAGGTGAGCAGGTAAGGGTTTCAGGAAAAAGCAGAGATGATCTTCAAGATGTTATTAAATTTTTAAGAGAAAAAGAAGATGTCTTTAATATTCCTCTGCAGTTTACAAATTACAGGTAAAATCCGTTGTTAATAGTGTCAACAGGCGTTATTGCGGACACATTTACCAGCTAACATACTGATAGTTTTTTAGAAAAAACAAAAATGAATGAAAACGTAAGTTTAAATTTGGAAAATACTGTTGTTATTTTTAATGCAGACATTGAAGGCAGCAAAGATTTTGCAGGCAAAGTGTCAAACGCTTTTTATAAGTGTAATCTTGCAAAAAATGCTCCCAAAATTTGTGCGCTTGATGATATGCCTGAAAGTGTTTCTTTTGCAATAGCAATCGGTGGAGATGGCACTCTTTTAAAATGTGCAAGATATTATAGTAAATTAAACATTCCTGTATTTGGCTTCAATATGGGGCGTCTTGGATATCTTTCCCAAGCCCTTCCAAATGAACTTGAATATGTTATAGAAAAAATTAAAAATAAAGATTACAGGCTTGAAGAAAGGCTCATGCTAAAATCAAGCGCAAATAATATCGCGCTCAATGATATGGTAATTAAAAAAGAGCTGAACGCAAGAACATCCGTGTTGGATTTATATATAAATGACCTCCCTGTGTGCAGCTATATGGCAGACGGGCTTATAATTTCAACTCCGACAGGCTCTACGGCTTATGCTCTTTCTGCGGGTGGTCCTGTTATAACGCCTGGTATGGATTGTTTTTTAATTGTGCCGATTTGTCCGCACACCTTAACTGCGCGCCCTATTGTAATTTCATCAAGCGAAACCGTAACCGTTAAAATGTGTGAAAACGCAGGCTATCAAATAACTGCAGATGGACAGGATACAAAACATTTCACAAAAGAAGTTGTTATTACAAAGAATGAAAATTGTGCTAAACTTTTACTGTTGAATAAAGACAAAAAAGATTTCTACAGAATCTTAAGAGAAAAGCTCCACTGGGGGGTGGCTCCGCATAAATGCTAAAAGAACTTTTCATTAAAAACTTTATATTGATTGATGAATTGCACCTGGAATTTAACGGCGGTTTTAATGTGTTTTTGGGCGAAACAGGCGCCGGCAAGAGTATTATTTTTAAAGCAATTGATATTGCTCTTGGCGCCAAGACAAACAAGGATGTTTTGAATAATCCTGAAAAAAATGCACTAATTGAACTCACCTTTGAACAAGGGGGCGAAGAAGTTGTAATTTCAAGGGAAATAAGTAAAACAGGCACAAAGCCAAGGCTAAACGGGGCAATGGTGACGCTTGATGTTATAAACCAAATGAGAGAAAAACTTGTTGATATTCACTCGCAACACCAAACCTATACCTACATTCAGCAAAAATATCATATAGATTTATTGGATTTATATATTGAAAATACAGATTCTGATTTTAAGGCCGCACTTTTAAAATATAAGGAAGATTACTCTGATTTTAAGGCCGTTTCAAAAAGAATTGATGAAATTGAAACCAGCGAAAAAGAAAATACGGAAAGAATTGAGTTTTTAAAATTTCAAATTGATGAAATAGAAACGGCAGAAATAAAGGAAAATGAAGAAGAAGAGCTGAATTCAGAGCTCGATGTATTATCAAATCTTGAAAATTTAAAAGAGTTAACTTATGGTGCGTATTATTCCTTAAATAATGACGATTCTTCAATTATAGACGCACTCAATAAAATAAAATACAACATTTCAAAAGCGCGTGAATTTGACCAAAGCCTTAATGAAACAGAAACAGCTTTCATCGACGCTCTTGAAAATTTAAAAGATGTTTCAAACACTTTAAGAAATTATTCTGAAAGTCTTGAAGCAAACCCTGCAAGGCTTGATGAAATTAACGAAAGACTTGAATTAATTCAAAAGCTGAAAAGAAAATATGGCGATATTTTTGAAACATATGAAAAGCTAAAAGCAGAGCTTGAAACCCTTGAAGGTGGTTTTATGTCTTATGAAGATTTAAAAAACAGGCAAAATGAGCTTTTGGGGTCAATTGAAAAAAATGCAAAAAATATTACAGAAAAAAGGCTTCAATATTCTAAAGAGCTCTCTTCTTTAATCGAAAAGGAATTGCAAGGTTTAAATTTAGAATGTGCCAGGTTTTCAATTTCTGTAGAAGAAACTGAAAATTATCTTCCAAACGGCAAAAACAGGGTAGAATTTTTAATTTCAACAAACATTTCAAAAGAGCTTGCGCCTTTGGTTAAAACTGCGTCCGGCGGGGAAATTTCAAGAGTTATGCTTGCAATTAAAACCGTATTTTGCCATGTGGACAAGGTCTCAACAATTATTTTTGATGAAATTGATACAGGAATTTCCGGGAAAACCTCTGTTTGCGTTGCAGGGGCAATTTCAAAACTGGCCCAAAGTGCACAAGTTTTTGCAATTACACACCAGCCTATTATAGCTTCAAAGGCAGCAGATTTTTACTATGTTTCAAAGGAGCAAAAAGATAAGACATATGTAAATGTCAGAAAACTTTTGGAGGATGAAAAGCCAAATGCGTTGGCGCAGATGGCTCTTGGGGACGTTAGTGACAATTCTTTAACCTTTGCAAAAGAGCTTTTAGGTTCATAAGTTTGTTTTAAATATTTCTTGAATTTGCCCTTATGACTTTATGACTGCCTTTGTGAATAAAGTTTAAAATAACACATTTTGCTAGCAAATTATTTTTTGTTCATCTTTTGTATAGACATCATTTTAAGCTTTAGAATTATCAGGATAATTTAAAATATGAGAGTTTCTCCAATAAGTTTTTACAGACAACCGAATTTTAAAAGCAGCCGTATAGTTAAGGCGACAAACGAGAGCAAGGAAGTTCCAACTGTGCGCCCAATTGAAACCGAAGATTTTGAAAATATTGGTGTGAGGCCTGCCATTATAAAAACATTCTGGAGAAAGCCGGAACTTAAGCCTTTAGAAAAACATAATGATTACAATGCAAATTTAAGCAAATTAAATTCTTATATTGTAAATACAAGCGCACATGAAAACTTTGATGGCTATCCAATAACATACAACGATTTATGCAAGAATTATGGGGATATGCACACCGTTATACATCACTATCAAAAACCAAGGGAGCTAGTGCAGTATTATGCGGATTATTTTAATGAAGTGTTAAGGTCGGAGCCAAATGGTAACGAAACTACTGACCATATTATCGCAAATTTGGATTATAAGATTGATTTCGATATGCTTGGCATGTCTGAATCAGATCTTAATTTGAGGGACAAAGCAAGGTTTGCAGCACTGTTTGATTTTTGGTCTGTAACGCTTGAAGGGAAACCAAGAAATGGGTTTGAAAGACCTGCTTTTGTGAGGTCGCCGGAAGAATATCTTGATATATTGTCAAAAGATGATAAAAGATATGACAGCATAATATTTGAGGCAAATCTTTTGCTCGGTTTTCGTTTTACAGAAGAAGAAAAAAATGCCGATAATGAGTTGCAAAAAGTTTTGGATGCTGAATATGAGCAAATGGTTAAAGATAGGAAAAAGCTTCCATTTGGCGACAGAGGAGCAAAACCTGTTACATTGCGCTCTCCCATAAATCGTTCTCGTGCTCTGGTAAGGCACAGGCTGCAGCGCATGAACAAAGAGCAAGAAAAAATAGAGGCTATGATTAAAGATTCAGAAGATATGCAAAAGCTGTGGTATGATTTTATTGGTGGTTATTATGACTAAAATATAGTCCTAATTTAAAATATGGCTTCAATAAACTCTTCTGTATTAAAATCTTGAAGATCATTAATTTTTTCCCCAACGCCAATTAATTTTGTTGGAAGGCCATATTCCTTTGCAACAGCAAGAACAATCCCGCCTTTTGCGGAGCCATCAAGCTTTGTAAGGGCAATTGAAGTTAATTCTACCGCTTCGTTAAATACTTTTGCTTGCGCGAGTCCGTTTTGTCCAAGGTTGGCGTCTAAGACAAGAATGCTTTCAATGTTTGCGTCGGGTGCATTTTTTTCAATAACGTTTTTAATTTTCTTTAATTCTTCAATTAAATTAAATTTATTTTGAAGTCTGCCCGCTGTATCTATTATAAGAGTATTGTAATTTTCATTTTTTGCTTTTTGGATGGCTTCAAATACAACGGCGGCGCTGTCTGTCTTATCGCGTCTTACAATTTCAACATCGGCCCTTTTTGCCCAAATGTCAAGCTGCTCTTCGGCAGCTGCCCTAAAAGTATCGCCTGCAGCTAAAAGAACCTTTTTTCCTTCATTTTTAAACTTGTGCGCTAAGCGCCCTATAAGCGTTGTTTTCCCGGCACCGTTTATCCCTGTTACAAAATAAATATTTAATTTGTTGTCGTCATATAAAAGCTTTGTTTTGCCTGTGGAATTTAAAATGTTTAAAAATTCTTCCTTTAAAAAATTTTTAAGTTCGGAGGTTTTTACCCGTTTTTCTTTAATTTTATTTATAATTTCAAGTGAAAAATCTACTCCTAAATCAGCCTTAATTAAAACTGCTTCAATGTCTTCAAGTTCAAATTCATCCGGATATTCTTTTGAACCCGCAATTTCAAGAACGCTTTTTACAAGGGTGGAAGAAGTTTTTGAAAGAGCGCCTTTTAAAGTGTCAAATTTTAAAGTGCCAAAGCTGCCCTGTTGGGTGTTTTTGACAGAATCTTTGCTGTTGTTTTCAACATCATTCTTTTCGGGCTTTTTAAAGAAATTAAACATAAACTTCAACCACTTTTGCCAAAATTCCGTTTATAAAAGAAGGTGAATCATCTGTTGAGTATTTCTTTGCAAGCTCAAGCGCTTCGTCAATTACAACCTTTACCGGTGCGTCTTTTACAAACAAAAGCTCTGCAATTGCAATTCTTAAAATGTCTTTATCAATCTTGAAAAGTCTTTCAATATCCCAGCCGGAGGCAAGTTCTTTAATTACATTGTCGATTTCTTCTTTTTTCTCTTGGTAAGTTTTTATAATCTTGTGAATGTATCTTTTAACATCTGTTTGGCCTGAAAGAACGCTTAATTCTGCAATTTCAAGCGCCGACAAAGATTTTTCCGCAACATTCATAATTGTGTCAATATCTTCTCTCATTTTGGATGTTAAGGGCATTTCAACGGGGATATTTATCGCATCAATCGGCCTTGAGAGGTTATCCGGGTGGTTATTCTCAAATTCTTCGACAAATTCTCTAACCCCTGAAAGTTCTGAAGTTACGATTGAAATTTCTTCTTCGCAGTTGCTAATCAGGGTTCTTACTGACCCTAAAATCATCTGGTCAAAGTCGCTGTTTGCAAACTTTTCAATTTCTTTCCCGATTTGAGAAAATATTATAAGAGCCAATTCTCTTGAAGCGCGTCTTGCCTGCATTCTTTATTCCTTTATTAAATTTATGTGTACTGTTATTATAGCCTAAAAAGTTCAATTTTTTCCAAATAATTTTTAACAGAATTTTCATAAGAAAACATCTTTGCCGTCGTTAGTGCATTTTTGGAAATTTCTAAAAATTGTTTCGGTTTTAAAGATAAAATCTTATTTAATGTTTCATAAACCCCCTTTTTATTGGGTTTTAATAAAAAACCGTTTTTAGAATCTTCTATAATTCCGTCTATGCCTGAATTTTTTGTGCAGCAAACCGCCATGCCAAAACTTAAGGCTTCCATATAAACCATGCCAAAAGTTTCGTTTTTAGATGGGAGAATAAAAATGTCTGCTTCTTTCATTTTTTTGAAAACATCTTCTTTAGATAATTGGCCCAAAAACTTCACATCAAGTTTCTTTTTAAGGTTTAAAATTTGAAGTTTTTCTTTTAGGGGCCCGTCGCCAATAATTTCAAGGCTCACTTTTGGGTTTTTTTTCTTCAATTTTTTATAAGCTAAAATCAGGTTTTTAATGTTTTTTCTCTCAATAAGGCTTGAAACCGTGATTATCTTTGCTTTTTTAGAATTAAACGTACGTTCAAGCTTTTCATTTTCCTCTGTAATTTCCAAGGGAACGCCTGAATATATAATCTCCACTGGTTTTTCAACATCAGGGATTATTTTTTTAATTTTCTCTTTAAGCCAAAATGCCCTTGGTAAAATACATACAGCATTTTTGTAGGCTTCAATCATCCTCTTTTTAAACATTAAATATTTTAAGCTGGTTAACACTGTAATGTCGCTTGAATGCACAGCTGCAAGCATTGGAATGCCGTATTCTTTTGAAATAATGTCTGCAACCATAAGCCCTGATGGCATATGTGCTACAATTGCGTCAAATTTTTCGCCCTTAAAATATTTTTTGTATGCTCTTAAAACGCTTCCCCGCCTAAAGGGCGTTAAAAAATTTCTGTTGTAAATCCGAATGCTGCCGTTTTCATATTTACTGTTTTTGTAGAGCTTTCTTTTTCGGATTAACACATTTACGGTTAAGTTTGGACGGAAAACCTCAACAAAATGGCCGCGCTCCACAAAGCCTTCGGCAAAATCCTTTATTGTTAAAGGGATTCCTGCCTCGTTTTCAAAAAGCGGGTATAAATCAGTGATAAGTAAAATTCTCATTTTATCCGCCCTGATTTACCTTTGGTCTACACTTTTTTAAATTTGGTAAAGTCTGCAAAGGTATCAAAAATGTTTCTTGCTTTTAAAAGAAGAGAAAGTCTGTTGTTTTTGTCTTCAACATTTTCATCATTCACAAGCACGGCCTTAAAGAACTCATCAATTAAAGCAGTTAAGCCGTACAAATCTTTCACAGTTTTAACCCTGCCTGCAGAAACTGCAGTACTGCCTGCAAAATTGCTTGCTGTAACAGCTTCATAAAGCTTTTTCTCTTCATCGGATTTTAAATCACCCGCGCCAAAGTTTCTGTCTAAAAGTGCTTTGTCTACGCCTTCTGTTATTCTTGAAACTCTTTTTGCTTGTTCTATAAATTCTCTAAATTCTTTTGAATCCTTTTGTGTTTTAAGGTCTTCACATTTTTCTTTGAAAGTTTTCAGTGCACAAAGCGGAGAAGTTTTTCTTAAAGACTCTAAAATTTCGCTGTCATAATCGGCTTCAAGCATTACAAAAAGCCTGTCTATAATAAAGTCCATAAGCTCTGATTTTAAGGTCAATTCAACTTCGAGGTTAAATTCTTCTGCAATTTGTCTTACAGTAAAATCAATCAATCTTTCAATATCGATTTCAAAGCCTGATTCAATAATTATCCTTAAAATTCCAATAGCAGCGCGGCGCACTCCAAGCGGGTCATTTGAGCCTGTCGGACGCTTTTTCTTTTTATCCTTTTGTGTAGATAAGAAAACTGCAGCTATAGTGTCAATTTTATCTGCAATTGACACTATCATCCCTTCTTTTGAATTTGGAAGTTCTGAATTGGCGTTTAGCGGGAAATAATGCTCTTTCACAGCTGTTGCAACATTTTCCTTTTCACCTGATTTTAAGGCGTAGTTTTCGCCAATAAAACCTTGAAGTTCTGTGAATTCAAACACAAGTTTTGTGCTTAAATCTGCTTTTGAAAGCTTTGCAGCTCTTAAGGTTTCACTTGTTAAAGTTTCATCAAACTTTAATTCTTTGCACAGATATTCTGAAATTTTTTCCATTCTTTGGGTTTTGTCAAAAAGCGTTCCCAAATCTCTTTGGAATGTCATACCTTTTAAGGCTTCAACCTTTGATACAAGCGGCGTTTTGACATCTTCATTGTAGAAAAATATTCCATCTTCAAGCCTTGCGCTTACAACCCTTTGGTTTCCGGCTTTTATATTATCAAAGGACTCCTCATCTTTTCCGACAAAGTTTGCCATTGTGATGAATTTATTTGATAATTTGCCTGTTTTAACATCATACAAAGGAAAATATCTTTGGTGTTTAGACATAACCGTTGTGCTTACAATGTCTGGGATTTCAAGATATTTTTCATTGAATTCACACATAACAGGCACGGGAAATTCCGTGATAAATGTCACTTCGTCTAAAAGATCGTCCAAATCTTCAAAATTAATCCTTAAACCGTGCTCTGCAGCAAGGCTATTTGCAGATTTTACGATTAAATCTTTTCTTTCTTTAATATCAGCGTAAACATTAACACTCTTTAGGTCTTCAAGGTAATTTAGAGGGTTTTTGATTTCAACTTCTTTAACCTTTGAAAACCTGTGGCCGCGTGTTTTGTTTGTTGCTTTTTTATCAATAATTTTAAAATCAAGCGTTTCATCTTCTAAAATTGCAAGCACATTTTCAATGGGCCTTGTGAATTTTTCTTCAAAGTCTGCCCAGCGCATAAAATGTGACCCTTGAAGTTTTAAAACCATGCTTTCAATGTTTTCTTCAAGGATGTTTTTGGTCAATCTTCCTTTTTTTTGAACCTTTGCAAAGATGTATCCGTCTTTTTGGTATAATTCTTCTTCTTTAACATCATTTTTCTTTGCAAAACCAAGCGCGGCCATTGTATATTTGCCGTTCTCATCAACTGCTGCCTTTAAAATTGGCCCTTTGACATCTTTAACAATGTCTTTTTGGCTTTCATCAAGGCCCTCAACCAAAATTGCAAGTCTTCTTGGGGCTGCAAAACCTTTGATTTCTTTATAATTTAAACCGTTTTCTAAAAATAATTTTTCAAATGCAGATTTCAACTGCCCAAGTCCGCTTTCAACGAACTTATAAGGCATTTCCTGCACTAATACTTCCAATAAAAAATTCTTCATGCCTTAATTTTATTACAAAAATAATTTTTGTTAAAACTTTTATTTTAAAAGTTGCTCTAATCTGCTTTAAGACGGAATTTATTTTCTATAATGTTTGCCGGTTCTGCCTATGCCTAAATAGCCAAGAAGCTTTGAGGAGAAGCTTTCATTTTGGTTAACTGCTTTTTTTAATTGCTCTTCCTTCTCTCTTTTTTGCTGTCTTGTTTCTGTTTCCTTGATAACGGGGCCGTAATCGTCCATAAGCAACATTGTGCCATACCCTGTGGCGTCCGGTTTATCCCCAAAAGCTCTGCGGCGGCCTGTGTTGAAATCCATAAAGGCTCTTGCCCCGTCTTTTGCGCGAATTTCCATCATTGTGCCATCGGGGGTAACAATAATATGTTCAATATTATCTTTTTCAAATGCGTTTGCAGTTGCATGGTTTATATTATCAAGTACCTTGCTGAAATCGAAACTGCTTCCGTAGGTTCTTGCTATAAAGTCGTAATAACTCATTTTATATTTTTTTTCGTTATCACTAAACGTTACGGGAGATCTTAAAATTGCAGGTTCAGAATCTCTTTTATATGAATGAATAAGCGCTTTTTGTACGGCTGCCTGCTCTTTTGTGCCAAGTTCTTTAATGTCGACAATTTCTCCAGGGCGGACATATTTTTTCGGGAGGGTTGTTTCTCCTGTACCTTTTATAATATCCCAATATAAAATGTCTTTAGAATTTACGCCGTTTCTTAAGAACAATTCTGTTGCAGGCTCAACTTCTTCATCCAAAACGTCTGCTGTCATAATGCAATTTTCTTTTTCGTTGTAAAGCCTTACTGTTGCATAGCAAAATTCATCGTCATATGCAAAAACCACTTTATTCGGAACGCCATTATCCAAAAGATAGGAAACTTTGCCCATATTGTTCATCAATTCGCGGCTTTTGTCGAAATCAATAATTTTATTGGAACAGCTTGTTTCTGCGCTGTATTGCTTTGCTCCAAAAGATAAATAATTTTGATTATAGTTAAAACCCGTAATTCTGTTTATTGACATATCAAACCTTCAGTTGTTTCAGTGTTCTATAATACTATTTAAATACAAGCATAATATTTATTGACATAAAATGTCTTAATATTAAGTTTTGTTAAATATGATACAAATTTTTAACGTATTTGAAATTGTGGCAATTATGTGTCATCTTAGTATTGGGAGAGAGCATTTAAAATGCAAGGGAAAAAATGACCAACTCAGGTACTTTGTTAAAAATTACTGAAGATCAAAACGAATATGCAAAAATGGTAGCATCAAAGATGTCTCACCCTATGATGAGAAAAAGGGGAATGATAGACATCTTGGGAATTACAAGTGCTATTAATTGGTTTCTTGCAAGTAAAATCAAGGTAAATGTAGCAAGAAGCCTGCATAAGGTGCCAAAGCTTCTTGAAGAATTTAAGATAACCGATATTTACTATAACAACTATAGAATAGATGTAATCACGGTGTTTAGGGAAAAAAATGTCAAAATCCCAAGAATTCATATTGATTACGATATCATGCCGCATTTTTATCTTGTTGTTCAAATCGGCACAATGCTTAAAGAAACAAAGATTATAGGCTATTTAAACCCTGCGGATGTTATGGCTTCTAAAAAAGACGGCAAATTCTACTATCCGCCCGAGGATAAACTTAGAGATCCTGAGGATTTGAAGAAAATTATTAAAACTCCGGCGCCAATTCCCTCTATTATTGGGAAACACTTGGAGTGCATGTCTTTATTTTTAAGATTTATTGATGATGAGCTTTCAACAAGTTATAAAAAAGTTCTGATACAGCACCTTTTGACCTGTGAAACCTGCACAAGAAAGCTTGTAGATGTTATAGAATTTGATAATGCCGCAAAAAGTGCCAAAAACTACTCAAGAACGCTTGAAAGGTATTATAATAAATTCTTAATCCACAAAAAACAACATATGATGGAGGTAAAAGCTGCGTCTGTTCCGGGAATGAGCGCCGGGGTGCCAAGAAAGACCGCAGTAACCGGCATGTTGGATAAAGCGGCGCTTGCAAAAGAAAATTCAGTAACCGAAAGCAAACAGCAAATACCCCAAAGTGCAGCACAAAGGGCAGCGCAAAGGCTTAAGAGAAACACCATTGACTATATTTTCAGGGATAAACCTGATTTTGAGGGAAGCAGCACTGATGTTGTTGTTCAAATGCGCGGCAAAAAGAAAAAGCTTATTACAATGGTTGTTTGGGGCTTAATTTTTGTCGGGCTTTTAGGATTTGCCTTCACAAGACATTCAAGCTCAACGCCTGAATCCATTGCCAGTGCAGACTCTGAATATTATGATGAAACCGGCTCTTTGGAGTCTTTTGAAGAAAGCCATGGCGGAAATGAAGGTACAACAGAAGCCCTGCCTGAAGATTTTTACAATTCAACAACAGGGTACTACAATAAAGATACTGACTATGCTTTGGCTTCTGAAGCAAACGGAGAGCCAATCATAGCAACAATTAACAAGGTTTCCTGGGAAGTGCCCGAAAACCTTGCGGATAAGACAAATTATAAAAAATTCCTGCAGCTTGTCGGCAAAAATATTAAGTTAAATTTGCAGAATGATTTGCTGTTATCCAATGATACTGCGAAAAATAGCCTAATTAAAGTGGATATAAAATTTGGTCACAACGGAGATATTCAATCTTTAAAAATTGCTCAAACTTCAGGTTCTACGCAGATTGACGACATAATTAAAAAGAGTGTGAGAGAAACCCTGTCTTATATGAAACCTCCGCAAAGCGGCTTTGGTACAAAAACGGCCGAAATCACGCTTGTGATTGAGCTTTAAATTTGTCTTATAGTGTTGCGGATTTCTCTAATTTCAGCTTCGAGCAGCTTCTTTTCGGCTTTCTTTAGCTCGATTTCAGCCTCAAGATGGTCGATTTGAGCCCTTTTATTTTTAATTTCAGCCTCAATGCTCTCAATTTGCGCCGCTTTATTTTCGATTTCATCCTCTTTTTCCATAATTAAATCTCTTTTTAGATATTTTGGATGCGTCTTTTTTTCTCTAAGCCCGCTGTATGTCTGGGATTTAAATTTATCAAAAACGGCTCTCACATTGTCTTTTAGCTCTTGCCCTTCGTAAACCTGTTTTTTATCTTTTGACTTAAAATCAATCTGGGCAAGGCTCAAAACACCCCAAAGACACGGTTTGCCTTTATGTTTTTCGCCCCTGGATGTTGCATACAAAACTTCCATCCCAAGCCCCGTTGCAATTCCATCCGGCGGGCTAAACTGCGCAAGCATACCCGTTTCGCGCACATCTGTTGCAAAATTAAGCAGGAAAATATCCTCATCGGGCGTTTTAGCCTCTAATTCAGCCTTAAAGGCGTTTATTTCGTCCATAATCATTCCCTGCGCGTTTTTTGGCAAAACAGACAATTCCTTTTTACCTGCAGCTTCATCCCACTCATGGCCTGCGGCGCCTAAAATAACCCTGCCTGTAAAATTTATATTCGATTGAATCGGTGTAATCATAAAATTCCCATTTCTTGATTTTATCCCTAAAACACCCGTGAATATAAATTTTTACCCCCTAAACATGTTCATTTTGTAGACTTCATCTCTTAAGAGTGGAAAGTCTTCTATATCGTGCGTTTTGACGAATTCAAAGGCCTTTGTACGTGCAAGTTCCAGTATTTTTACATCACTCACCAAATCGGCAAGGCCAAAATCGGCCATACCGCTTTGTCGCACGCCTAAAAATTCCCCGGGACCCCTGATTTCAAGGTCCTTTTGGGCAACTACAAATCCATTGTTTGTTTGAGTTAGCACCGAAAGTTTGTCTTTTGTTTGCTTGGAGGCGGTTTGAGCCACCAAGACGCAGTAAGATTGTTTGTCAGAGCGGCCTACGCGTCCTCTTAATTGGTGAAGTTGGCTTAGGCCAAAGCGTTCGGCGTTTTCAATCATAATAACAGTTGCGTTTGGCACGTCCACACCGACTTCCACGACCGTTGTTGAAACCAATATGTCGTATTTGCCCATTTTAAAGTCATTCATGACCTTTTCCTTTTCATCGTTCGGCATTTTTCCATGCAAAAGACCAATCTTAAAGCTCTGAAACACTTCATTTTGAAGCCTTATAGCCTCCTGTGTCGCGTTCTTTGCGCTTATAGCCTCACTTTCATCGATTAAGGGGTATACGATATACGCCTGATGTCCGTACAGGACCTGCTCTCTGATTAAACTGTACGCCTCCTTTCGGCCTATAGCGCCAACGAGGCTTGTCTGAATTGGCAGACGCCCCTTGGGGAGCTCGTCTATGGTTGTTACATCGAGATCGCCATGGACTGTCAGGGCAAGCGTCCTTGGAATCGGAGTTGCAGTCATAGTAAGCATTTGCGGGGTTTTTCCCTTGGTTAGAAGCTTGGAGCGCTGCTTTACGCCAAATCTGTGCTGCTCATCCACAACAACGGCACCCAAGTTGTTAAATTCCACGCCGTCTTGAATAAGAGCGTGAGTGCCCACTGCTATGTGGGTTTGACCATTTTTAAGCGATGTTAACATTTCGCGGCGAAGCCTTGATGTATTTTTCCCTAAAAATAGCCCTATAGAAAGGTTTAGGGGAGTCAGCCACTCGACAAAATTTTTGTAATGCTGGGTTGCAAGGATTTCTGTTGGCGCCATAATTGCGCCCTGGTAGCCGTTTTCAACGGCACAAAGCAGCATAATGCACGCTACAACTGTTTTACCGCTTCCAACATCTCCTTGAAGGAGCCTCTGCATTGGTTGTGTGCCGTTTAAATCCCGCCTGATTTCATCAACAGCCGCTTTTTGCGCGCTTGTAAGTTCAAAGGGCAAGCTTTTTATAAACCGCTCAACAAGCCCGTCTTTCTTGATTTCAAGGGCCACGCTGTCAAGCTTTTTGTTGGCTTCCCTAATAAGGGCTAAATTCATCTGCAAAATAAAAAGCTCTTCAAAAACAAGCCTAAATCGCGCGTCCTCAAGCTCTTCGTTGTTTTTTGGAAAGTGAATTCGACGTATTGCATCACCCTTGGAAATTAAATTATTCTCCTTAAGTAAAAAGTCTGGAAATGGCTCCGGGATTGAACTTGAGAATTTATCGACTGCGTTAAATATAGCACGCGTCAGGGTTTTTGGGTTTAAATTTTCGCATAACGGGTATATTGGGGTGATTTTTCCGTCATAGAGTGCGTTTTCATCTTCTTCGCTGAAATCTGAAGTTATAATTTGCATTTGCGGTTTATCAAGGGTTAAATTGCCGGAAAATTTGTCGATTTTAACTGTTCCGTAGGCTATAACCCCGGCATTTTCAGGGTATTGCGTCTTGTAATGTTCAAGCATTTTCCTGTTTGGAATTTTGTAGAACATAGAAATTGTTAAATTGCCTGTCCCATCTGAAATTACAAGGCTTATAACTGTGAGCTTGTTTTTTGTCGTCCTGATATTTACTTTTTTAATTGTCCCAAAAATGCAGACGGAGGCGCCAATCTGAAGGTTTTTAATTTTAGTTCTGCCCTCATAATCCACATACCTTTTCGGATAATATTCAAGCAAATCTTTTACGGTATAGATTGAAAGCTTGTTAAAAACCGCGGCAAGCTTTGGCCCGACGCCTTTTACAAAGGCAACATCAATTTCGTTTATGTCATCCGAAAAAGGCTTTCTCTCGGGGATTTTTGCCGCTTCTTCTTCTGCTTTTTTTGCCCGTCTTTCTTCAAGCTTTATTTTTGCAGCCTCAAGAGCCTTATTCTGTGCTGATTTGAAGTATTCAAGCTCTTTTTCAAGAAGTTTAACAGAGGTCATTCTTCCTGAAAGAGAATCAAAACGGTATTGATAAAAACAGGTTGAAATCGGCTCCAGGCGTTGTTTATCAATTTTACTTAATTTTTTTCTGAAATCGTTTAAATTTTGCAGCACAAAATCAGAAAAACAGGTTGTTTTCCCGATAAAATCAATGTATTGGTGTTTAATTTCAACATCTATAGCTTTTTTCAGCGCTGTATAAAATTTATCAAAATTCATTTATTTCCTTGATGAATCTTCTGTCCGAAAAAACTATCCGGGAAGAATTCTTAAAACCTCGTAAATGTTTATTTTCTTTGCCTTTCCGCGGATTGAAACTTCGCGAATTTTTATAACATCAACATATTTTTGAACCCGAAGAAACGTTTCTTCGCTAATTAAAAATTTGGTCTTATAGACCTTATTATAGTTTTCAATTCTGCTTGCAGTGTTAACGGTGTCGCCTATAACCGTGTATTCAAGCCGCTCTTCAGAACCTATGTTGCCAACAAATGCCTCCCCGGTTGAAATTCCAACTCCGATTTCAATTTTGGGTTTGCCTTCATCCAGCCATTTTGACTGGAGCTGTTTTACTTTTTTAAGCATTTCATCTGCACATTTAACTGCGTCCACTGCATGATTTTCATTTTTTATAGGTTCGCCAAAAACTGCAAGCACAGCATCCCCCATAAACTTATTCAAAATGCCGTTATGCTTTTCTATGATTGGCACAAGGGCCGAAAAATATTCATTTAAAATATTTGTAACCTGTTCTGCAGAAAGCTGTTCTGAAATTGATGTAAAACCTCTGATATCCGCAAAAAGAACCGTAACACAAGCCCTTTTCCCGCCAAGGCGAACACCGTCTATGTTTGAAATTACATTTTCCATAACGTCTTTTGAGATGTATTTTCCCATTGCAGACTGGATTTTTTCCTTTTTTCTGCCCTCAACAAGATATCTGTAAGAATATCCAAACCCAATTGCAATCAGCATAAAGACTTCAGGCATAATGAGCCCGACGCCGATTCTGTTGTTATACATTATGAGCGCAAAAATGAAATATAAAAACATTACTAATGATGTGCACATAAGGGCAACAGGAATCGGGAGGGTGCAAATCAAAAGCAGCACAAGGATGAACACGGTTAAGATTACGATAAAATCATACAGGGGGCTGACTTCTGTGAAAAATTCATTTTTATAAAGATTGTTAAAATTTGTCGCTTGAATATCAAGGCCTGCAAAAGTGTCTGAAACAGGTGTTCTTTTAACATCCTGCAGGGCTTGGGAATTTGCGTTTGACCCAACAAAAACAATTTTATTATCAAAAATTTCAGGGTTAATCTTTGGAAGTTTTCCTGCCTTGATGTTTCTTGATGATTCAATAATATCAGAAGCAGAGATTTTATAATGGGAATAAACGCCGTCACGCGTTTTATAGTATGAAATGTAGCTATATGCAACGCCATCCTTGTTTGCGACGGGCATTTTAAGTGTGTATTTGTCATTTTTTGCAAGGATATAATTATCTGTTATTGTGAAATCCTTTATGTCTGTTGCTTTTGAATACATTAAAAGCGCTAAGGATGGGTATAACTCGCCGTCGTAGGAAATTACCTGGTCTGTTTTTCTTATATAGCCGTCAGAATCTTGATAAGTGTTAACAGCACCAAGGCTTTGAACGTTGTAAAAATAGTCTTTTAAAAAAGGTGTAAAGCTTTTATAAGGACCATCTTGCCTGAATTTTGCACTTCTTTTGTCGATAAAGTTTATATCATGCTTTGAAATTAAAGTTTCGTTAAAGATGTCTTTGTCAGCTTCATCTTTAAAAGGCTCGTACATAAAACCAACGCCTGCAACAAGCCTGTCATAGCGGCCGATTTTTTCTGAAAATTCTCTGTCTATTTCTGGAAAATCGGTGTCGGGTGCAATAATAACTGCGTCAAAACCATAGGCTTTTGCATTAGTGTGGTTTTCAAGGAAATCAAAAATCTCCAAAAACATTGTTCTTTTCCAGGGCCAGCGGCCAAGCTTGGCTAATGATTCATTGTCTATTACGACAAGAATAACATCATCTGAAGCCACCTTATTTACCGATGTTTGTTTCACCATAAAGTTGTATGATTTATGTTGGAATATGGTGTACCCGATAAGATAAACAAGGAAGAAAACAACAACGGAGGCTACCGTTAAAAGAATAAGAGATTTTTTGTGCGAAATTTCCATAGACTTATTTTACTTTATAAACATATTTTTGCCAAATAAAATTAGTCAAAATTTGTCTTAGCACATATTTTATAATAGAATTTATATTGAGGCTTGGGTTGAACCAGCTTCAACATAGGAGAATACGATGAGAAATATTTGGAAAAAAATTACGGTGGCTTCAATGCTTTTGGTGATGGCATTTATCACATCAGTGTTCAACCCCGTTCTTGCACAAACGCCGCAGGCATTATATGACAAAGCATGGAAATTAATAAATTCAAAGTTTGTTGACCAAACAAACAATAGCCAGGATTGGGAAAGATGGCGCCATAAGTATGATTCTGTAATTAAAACAGAAGATGACGCATACGTTGCAATTGACACTATGGTATCAAGCTTAAACGATGTCTATACAAAGTTTTTAAACCCGAAAGAATACAGCGATGAAAACGATTCAATTCAAGGCTCATTGAAGGGTATTGGTGTACAAATCGGTGTTCGGGACGGAAAACTTTTAATTATAGCACCCCTTGAGGATACTCCTGGCGAAAAAGCTGGCTTGAAGGCAGAAGATGAAATATTAGAAATTAACGGAAAATCCACAAAAGGTATAACTGTGGATGCTGCGGCTGATCAAATTAGAGGGGAAGAAGGCACCCAGGTTGAACTTTTAATTAAAAGAGAGGGTGAACCCAACAAAACCTATAAAATTACAAGGGCAAACATTGAATTGAAATCGGTTTCAACAAAGGTTCCAAAGTATGCAAAAATTGCTCCAAACATTGGTTATATAAGGTTGAGCTCCTTTATAAGCAAAAATGCAACAATGGAATTTCAAAACGCATTAATCGAAAACAGGGGCAAAGACGGGATTATTCTTGATTTAAGGTCAAACCCGGGCGGGCTTTTAACAAATGCCATATTTATTGCGGATATGCTTTTGGATGGTCAGGTAATCGTTTCGACTGTTGACCGCGACGGCTATAAAGAAACTCAAAGGTCTACAAGCAAGGTTATTTCAAGACAGCCGATTGTTGTTTTAATAAATGGCGGAAGTGCAAGCGCAAGTGAGATTTTATCAGGCGCCTTGAAGGACAATGGCCGCGCGACAATTGTTGGTAAAAAATCTTTCGGGAAAGGCCTTGTGCAGGAGATTAACAAGCTTCCTGGCGGTTCTGCAATGCACATTACAATTCAAAAATACTTAACGCCAAACGGCACTGATATTAACAAAAAAGGGATTGAGCCTGATATAGAGGTTGAAATTACGCAGGAAGATGTTAAGGCGGAACGTGACCCACAGCTTCAAAAGGCAAACGATATTCTTGTAAAGCAGGTGAAAGTTGCAAAGGCAAAACCGCTGCCTGTAAAACACTAAAATTAGATTTGTTGTTAGGTAATGTTGAATAGGGTGAAAAAGACGGGATGATATAGTTTTATCCCGTCTTTTTAAAATTTTTAATGATGTTAGGTTGTTTTAGCGATAACAAGTGCGGCCATTCCATAAAAGATATTCAAAACAAAGGCAGGGCGGTCTGTTGCACATTGTAATAAGCTTAGAGAATTCAAAGCGAGGTGCTTCGCGACAGCCTTTTTATTTGAATATCTTTTATTTCATTTTGCCAAATAAGAAGTTTAGATGTTATTGATATATGCTTGAAATAAAACAGATTTAGTTGTTCAAGCTGTGCAATGGTGCAGGAATTCTTCCAAGGCGATTTACAAAAACGCTTGAATCGAGATTGTTCACCTTCATAATTGGCGCTTCTCCTAAAAGCCCGCCAAACTTGGCTTCTTCGCCAACTGTTTTTCCCGGAACCGGGATAATTCTTACAGCTGTGGTCTTTTTGTTTATCATTCCAATTGCCATCTCGTCTGCTATAATTCCCGCAATGGTTTCAACCGGAGTGTCCCCAGGGATTGCAATCATATCAAGGCCCACAGAGCATACGCTCGTCATTGCTTCTAGTTTATCAATTGTTAAAACCCCGTTCCTTGCAGCTTTTATCATCCCTGCGTCTTCTGAAACCGGGATAAATGCGCCGGATAATCCTCCAACATAGCTTGAGGCCATAATACCCCCCTTTTTTACGGCGTCATTCAACATTGCAAGCGCTGCTGTTGTGCCGTGTGCCCCTGCGGCTTCTAAGCCCATTGCTTCAAAAATGCCTGCAACGCTGTCCCCTTCTGCAGGAGTGGGTGCTAGGGATAAATCAATTACGCCAAACGGGATATCAAGCCTGTTTGCAAGGCGTCTGCCGATAAGTTCGCCTGTTGTGGTAATTTTAAACGCAGTTTTTTTAATCATATTGGCAACTTCGCCTAAATCTGCCGTTTTTGGCATATTTTCAATAGCCCACCTTACAACACCTGGGCCTGAAACACCGACATTTAATGCTGCTTCTGGTTCATTTACCCCGCAATATGCGCCTGCCATAAAGGGATTATCTGTTACTGAGTTGCAAAAACATACAAACTTTGCCGCTCCAAGGCCATCCGCTTCTGCCGTAAGTTCTGCCGCTTTTTTAATCACGTTTGCGGTCTTTAAAACGCCAAGCATATTGATTCCTGCCTTTGACGTTGCAAGGTTTAAGGATGAACACACCCTTTTTGTTGCGGCAAGGGCTTCCGGGATACTTTCAATGAATTTTTTATCCCCATTTGTGCAGCCTTTTTCAATTAGGGCCGAATATCCGCCTATAAAATCAATTCCAACCTCTTCGGCTGCTTTATCAAGCATTTGGGCAAGATAAACATAATCCGGGTTGGTGCAGGATTCTGCAACGATTGAAATCGGGGTAATTGCAATTCTTTTGTTTATAATCGGAATAGAAAACTCGTTTTCAAGGTCTTCCGCGTATTTTGCAAGGTTTCCCGCGTGGCGTAAAATTTTGTCGTAAATTTTATTGCCCACTTTTTTAATGTCTTCGCTTGCGCAATCTCTAAGGCTTAAAGCAAGCGTCACTGTTCGAATGTCAAGGTGGTGAACCTTAATCATTTCGATAGTTTCCATAATATTTTGTATGTTAAAATCTTTCATAAAATTCCCCGGTTTTAAAAATCAAAGCGCCAAATTCAAAAGTTCAGGCGGGTTTCAAGCGTTGAAAACAGCTAAAACAAAGCTAAATTGAGTGCATGCCATCAAAGATTTCTTTTCTTTGAACCCAAACTTCCATGTCAATTTCTTTGCCTGAATTTACAATTCCTTCCTTTATTTCTTTGAAGGATTTTTTGGCGTCTTTAATGCTGCACAACATCATCATTACAAAGTAATCTTGCATAATTGTCTGCTTGATATCTTCAATATTTACAGATAAATCGGCAAGTGTGTTTGCAATGCGCGCAACAATTCCAACCTTGTCTTTTCCTGAAATTGTAATAATTATTTTGTCTTCACTCATATTTTTTCCCCAAAAAGGCGTTCGTGTTTACGGTTTAGAAAAAGTAAACTCTTTAGACGCCTATTTTTTAACATCTTCTTTTATAACAATAAGGTTGTTCATAATTTTCATCGCAACCGTAGGTAAAACCACGTCATTTAGCCCGTTTGCAATGCTTATAATGCTTCCTGCCTTTAATGTTGTTTCTTCGCCTTTATACATAAAGGTGTAATCTGTATCTCTGTCTGATCTTATTGTTATTTTGTCCATTTTAATTCCCCAAATTTAATTTCTAAATCTAGTATTTTACAATTGCTACGCCTGAGCTTGTTCCAAGCCTGTCTGCGCCTGCCTGAATTAAATCAATGGCTTGAACCCTTGTTCTTATTCCGCCTGAAGCCTTCACGCCAAGGCCGCGTCTTGCAACTGTGTCTGCCATAAGCCTTATGTTTTCTGTTGTTGCGCCGAGCCCGTTTTTCAAAAAGCCTGTGGATGTTTTTACAAAGTCTGCCCCTGCTGTTATGCAATTTAGGCATGCCTTTTTGATTTCATCCCTTGTTAAAAGGTCGACTTCCAAAATTACTTTTAATTTGTGTTTTCCACAAACGCCTTTTATGGCCTTAATTTCCTCTGAAACGGTTTTGTAATCTCCCATTTTTATAGCAGAAAGGTTTACAACCGTGTCAATTTCGTCCGCGCCTTCGTTTATGGCCTCATGAACCTGCACAAGCGTTGTGTCTATGCTGTTTGTGCCCAAAGGAAAATTTACAACGGTGACCAATTTAACGTCGTGGCCGTTGTTTTCGCCTGCGGCTTTTTTCTCGTCGATATATTTTCTTGCAAGTTTTACAAAATTCGGGTTTATACAAACGCCGAAAAACTTGTATTCAAAGGCTTCATCGATTAATTTTACAATGTCTTCATTTGTGGCACCGGGCTTTAAAAGCGTGTGCTCAATATATTTTTCTATATTCATAGAAAATATTATATCAAAACCTGGTTTTTAGCGCCAGCGTCAAAATTTAAACAAGAGTTTATGTTCTCTAAAGTTATCTCTAAAATTCTTCTTGTTGCTTCCTTTGTATCATAGGCTGTGTGCGGAGTTATAAGCACATTGTCCATCTTTAAAAGTCTGTTTGCGACAAGAAAATTCTTTAAACACGCGTCTTTTATTCCGTTAAAACCGGAGGCTTGAGAAGGTTTTTGCCATAATATATCTTCACATTCCATAACATCGAGCGCTGCATAAGCAACTCGCCTGTCCAAAATGGCGTCATAGAGTGCAAACGTGTCGATTATCTCTCCGCGCGCCGTGTTTACAATAATTACACCTTTTTTTAAGGAATTTATTCTGTTTCTGTCAAACATCTTAAGTGTGTCTGCGGTTAACGGGGCGTTTATGCTTATGATGTCTGAGCGGCGGCAAAGTTCATCAAGTGTAACATATTCTGCGTCCGTGTTTTTCTTTATATCATAGGCTATAACGTCCATAGAGAAGCCTTTTGCAATTTTTACAACCTTGGAACCTATTGCCCCCGTGCTGATTACACCCATCGTTTTTGAGAACAATTCTACGCCCATATATTTATCCAAAAGAATATTGCCCATTCTAAGTGCGTTGTTGGATTGCGGGATTTTTCGAACCAAGGCAAGCAAACTTGCAAAAACATATTCTGCAACCGTGTAATCCCCGTAATTTGGGCAATTAAAGACATGTATGCCGTTTTCGTTTGTATATCCTAAATCAACGTGTGAAAATCCGACGCTTCTTAAAAGGATGAATTTTAAGTTTGTAAATTTGCTTAAAACTTCCCGGTTTAAAAGGGATGGTGTGAAGACGGAAATAATTTCTGAATCAAGAAACTCTTCTGATATCTGCATAGTAGGGTGCAGGCTTGTTGGAATATATTGTGCCTCAAGGCTTTCGCCAAAATTTTTAGCAAGGTGTTTTCTTAAAAATATTTCTTCATGCGGAAGTGTGTCAAAAAATGTAATTTTCATAGTGTTTAATTTTTAAACCGCACAGAAGGGAAAATAATCCCCCAAAGGACTATACTTTGGGGGTATTTCAGCAAAAAGTAATCCTCTAATGCAAGAAGCCTGTATACAGGTGAGGTTTACTTTTGTTAAGGTCAAAGTTGTGGCCGAAGTTTGGGGGTCGGCCACGTTTATATTATACGTTATATGTGGAAAAAATTCAATACAACATTAATATAAATTAACGTTTGTTAATGCTGGTTATTGTTAGTATTAACGTTGTTATAAATAATAGCTTTATATGAATAAAGCGTTAAAATTAAAATATGAAAACTCGGCAAAAACGCCTGATGAACCCATTTTTGCAACAAAAGATATAATGGAAATTTTCAAGTTTTCTTCCCAAGCTTCTGCGCAGCGTTTTGATAAAAGCGGTTTAGTTTGCGCCAAAAGAAATCGTATTGGACACAGATTGTATTCTTATAATCAAATTGAACTTATGAAGAAGCTTCAAAAACTTGTTGAATTTGATATTTCTCATTTTACATTGAAAACCCTTATGGAGTTTGAAAAGTCCAAAGGCAGGGATCCTGTTGTATATCTTGAAGAGCTTGCCGAATTTTACACAAAAAGGTTATATTCTGCAAACAGAAATGCCGCAAGGAAAAAGAAAGACAGCGTTTAAACCCGCTCAAATTTTTTGTCTACTTTGTTTTTAGCCTCTCTTGAGTGTTCTTTTGTGATGATATGTGGCAAAACGGGCTTTTTCTTCTTTTTGCCGTCTTCTATATATTTTTCCATTTTTTCATAGTCAAAAGCGTCTTCCCACCTTGCAACAACAGTGGTGGCAACGCAATTTCCGATTAAGTTCACCGTTGTGCGCCCCATATCAAGGATTTGGTCTATTCCAAGCAAAATTGCAACCCCGACAACTGGAAGCCCAAAACTTGATAAAGTCCCTGTTAAAACTACAAGTGAAACTCTTGGAACACCTGCAATGCCTTTAGATGTTAGCATTAGGGTTAACATAATTAAAATTTGTTGTTGAATTGGCAGATGAATGCCTGCAATTTGCGCGCAAAAAAGGGTTGTAAGTGCCAAATAGAGCGTGGAGCCGTCCAGGTTAAAGGTGTAACCCGTTGGCATTACAAAGCTTACAATGTTTTTTGGCACGCCAAATTTTTCCATAACATCCATTGCCTTTGGAAGGGCGGCTTCCGATGTTGCCGTTGTAAAAGCAAGCAGAGCAGGCTCTTTTAAGGCTTTTATGAGCCCCCTGAATGGCACTTTAATAATTTTGCACACAACCGCAAGCACAATTAGTACAAACAGAGCCAAAGAAAGGTATGTAACGCCTATGAGCTTTGCATAGCTTGCAAGAATGCCTGTTCCGTTGTGGCCCACAGTGGCCGCGATTGCCCCAAAAACGCCTATTGGCGCAAAAAGCATAACAAATTCCGTGAATTTAAACATAATTTCACATGTGCTTTGCAGAAAATCAAGCACAGGACGGGCTTTTTGACCAATTGCACATATTGCAAGGGCAAAAAATATTGCAAAAACAACGATTTGAAGCAAATTTCCCTCGGCCATTGCCTTGAAAATGCTTGTGGGAACAAGGTTTATAATTATATGTGAAAAAGAATGATCAAGCTGGATGTTTTGCATTTTTTCAACGGCGGCCATTGAAATGGCGCTAATGTCAATGTTGAAGCCAATCCCAGGCTTAAAGACATTTGCCATAACAAGCCCCAAAACAAGGGCAAGTGTTGTTACAATTTCAAAATAGATAAGGGTTTTAAGGCCGATTTTACCAAGGTGTTTGACATCGCCATGGCCTGCAATTCCAACAACTAGCGTTGCAAAGATTAAAGGCGCAATTATCATCTTCACCATTCTTAAAAATACATCAGCCAAAGGCTGCATTTTTACAGCGTATTCAGGCGAAAGCCAACCAAAAATTATCCCCGCAGCGAACGCTATAAAGATAAATAAGGTTAATTTTGAGCCGGACAATTTTTTCTCCTAATCCTTATGTGTTTTTTGGATGTTGCGGCCGGGCGCGTGCTGTTTGAAAAATGTGGTTAAGCGCGCCGGGGGCGGTTTTTCTAAACTAATACAATTGTAATACAAAAAATTATTTTGTGTATTCTTTGGTGCATTGAAGTAACCAATTGTAAACATCAATCGTAACCGGGCAAATTGCAAGCTCTCTTTTTACAAGGCTTTTGATTGTTTCTTTGAAGCAGACAAAAAGTGCAAAATCAAGCCCTGTCTGCCCTTTGTCTTTGTGTTCGTCTAAAATTTTAAGAATTTTTTCTCTGTATTCAGGCTCGCGTGTTTTTGCTTCAATTTTATCGGCCAAAAATATAATCTTCTCAAAGGCTGTCATATTAACCTTTCCAAGGGTGTGACACCTTATTGCGGATAAAATTTCTTCATCTTTAATCCCGAATTTTTCCCTTGCAAAGTATTCCCCAACGGGTGCATGGAATGTTTTATAGTTTAAAAGCTCGTTTTTATCAACGTTTTGAACCTTTGTTTTTAAAAGGTTTAAAAGTTCATCGTTTGAAAAGCATTTGGCGCAATCGTGTAAAAGCCCTGCAATTCCTGCCTTTTCAGTATCTAATCCATACCTTTGCGCAAGTTCTTTTGCACATTCTTCAACCCCAAGAGTGTGGATATATCTTTCTTCTGTAAGGTGCTCTTTAAGCCATTTTAGAAGTTCTTCCCTTGTCTTTGGCGCGGCAGCGCTTGCTTTTTGCCCGTTATTGTTGCAATTATCTGTATAATTTGTGTTCATTTATATATCCTTCAACTTTTTTATCGACAAAATTCTCTAAAGAAAGGCCTGTGCTTGTTTCGCGCTTTACAGCTTCCCTTATTTTATTTGATTCGATGTCAAAATATTCAGCATTTGAAAGCTCAAAATCAAACCCTCTTTCTTTTAAGGCAAGAATTTCCTCATCAGTGACGCCAGAGTGCCTTTTTAAGACTATAAACTTCACCTTTTCTTTTAATATTTCAGGGTTTTTCCATTTTTCAATCCCTATAAATGCGTCATAGCCCAAGATAAAAGGAACTTTACCATCCCAAAGGCTTGATTTTTCAACTGTTTCAAAGATTTTATTTATGGTTTTATAGCTGTATGTTGGCGGCTCCAGGCTTTTTTCAATATCTGAAACAACCCCGAGAGATGGCGGAACTGCAAGATGTACCATATTAAATCTATGGTGAAAATCAAGGGTTTTCTTGTGCGGCGGGGCAAAAGCGGGTACAAAAATAATTTTTTCAAAGGAAAATTCACGCTTTATGTGTTCTGCAAGGCGGGTGTGCCCCAAATGCGGCGGGTTAAAGGTGCCAAAGAAATAACAATTCTTTAGGTTCTGTTCCATTTTGCCCTTGTGTCCTTTGATTTACTATCTTTTTTGATTATATTACAATTAAAAATATGTACAATTTAGATTCTTTGAGTTTAAAATTTTTAATTGAAGAAAACAGGGAATTTCTTTCGGGGGCTGTTGTTCAGAAAATTCAAATGCCATCAAAAAGGGAAATCCTTCTTCATTTAAGGAATTTAGGGGAAAATAGAAGGCTCTATATCAACGTTGACCCTAAATTTGCCCATATGAATTTTATTTCAAATAAGGACAATTATTCAATTAAAATTCCAAAAGAGCCGCCAATGTTTTGCATGCTATTAAGAAAACATATGGAGGGTGCGAAATTTCAGGCTGTGCGCGTGGTTGATTATGAGCGCATTGTGGAATTTTATTTTGAAATTTATGATGAAATAGGCTCTGCCGTTCCAATGTGTTTAAGTGTTGAATTTATGGGCAAACATTCAAACGCGATTCTTTATAATGCCCAAAATAAAATAATAGCAGGGTGCGTACATAATATTTCGCCCGAAAAAAGCTCTGTTAGAGAAGTTTGGGGCGGAATTTCCTATATTTACCCGCCAAAACAGGATAAAACCGATATTTTAAAAACAAGTATTGCAGGATTTTTTAACGTGTGCGGCAATGACACCTTGGCTCTTAATTCAGACATGCAAGGGCTTTTGGATAAAATTTCGGGGCATTATTACTATTTTTCAAAAGGTTATTTAAATTTTCTTTTGAAAAAAGCTCCAAAGGCAACGGAAGAATTGTTTTCATATCTTCAAAAGGCAGCGTCATGGGGTGAAAGTGTTAAGGAATTTTGGGTGCAAAATATTTCAGACGAGGGAATTTTGGCGCCTTCGGATATGTTCTTAAGCGCACCTTTGAATGTGTCCTTAAATGCGTCCTTAAATGCAGACACTGAAACCTTAAGCCTTAATTTTTTAATTGAAAAATATTTTTCTTATTTTGTTTTAAAGGATTTAATCGGTGCAAAAAAAGCCCATCTTACAAGGCTTTTAGGAAAAGAATATAAAAGGTGTAAAGACATTGTTTCAAATTCTTCTAAAAAAAACTCATACGAACTGCACAGAAAAAAAGGTGAGTTGCTTTTAGCGTATATGTACATCTTTAAGGATGTTACAGCAGGTGATAAGGTTGTTTTGGAGGGTGTTGAAATTTCGCTCGATACTTCAAAAACCATTCCTGAAAACGCACAGAGGTATTTTGCGCTTTATCAAAAAGGAAAGACTGCAAAGGAAATTCAGGAAAAACGCGAAGAGGAGGCTAAAAGCGTCCTTGAATATTTGGATTCCATCCTTTTTTCAATTGAAAACGCGCGCAGTGTTGAAGTTTTGGATGAAATTGAAGAAGAGTTGAGCGAATTTTTCATAAAAGAAAAAGGCGGAAGCAAAAAACCTCTTTTAAAAGAAAAAAATACGAAAATTTCAACAGAAAACCTTGATTTTAAAGGTTTTACAATATATATAGGTAAAAATAATAAGCAAAATGATTATTTAATTAAAAAGGTGTCAAGCCCTGAAGATATTTGGCTTCACGGGAAAGATTGCCCTTCTGCCCATGTTTTTATTAAAACAGAAAACGGCAAAAAACAAGTGCCAGATGAGGTTTTGCTTTTTGCGTGTAATTTGGTGAAGGAAAATTCGCCGATGAAAAATTCTGCCAAAGCCTCAATTATTTATACCAAAAGAAAATTTATCAAACGTCCGCCCGACACGCACCCCGGGTATGTCACATACAGGGAAGAAAGAGAAATTGTTGTGTAGGTTGGTATAGCAGTATACTAAAACCAGGCTTTTTCAAGAAAATTTGCACATAAAACCTTGTTTGTACTAAAATTGGAAATGCAGGTGCGAAGGGCGCCAAATATTTTGCGAAAAATTTTCTTGCAAAAGTTTGTAAAAGTTGGTAAAACACCCATCAACCCTGTAAAAACGGCAAACAAGAGGATAAAAGGATTTATTTATGCAGGTTTCACTGGAATGGCTTAATGAATATGTTGATTTGGAAGGTATCAGCCCGGAACAGATTGCTCATAGTCTTACCATGAGCGGCTTAGAGGTTGAAGAAGTTGAATGCAAAAAACCGAATTTCACAAACATAATAACGGCGCTGATTAAAAAAATCGATAATCATCCAAATGCAGACAAGCTTCACCTTGTGACTGTTGACACCGGAAGTGCTGAAAAAACTGTTGTTTGTGGTGCCCAAAATATTAAAGAAGGCCAGATTATTCCTTATGCAAGCGTAGGGTCCAAAGTTTTTTCAAGAAAAACGAGAGAAATTTTTGAACTTACTCCTGCGGTAATTAGGGGGGTTGAATCTCAGGGTATGCTTTGCTCTCAAGATGAATTGGGGCTTGAGGGCATGCAAAAAGAAGATGGTATCTTAATTTTGAATAACCCTGCACTTGCTTTGGGCGAAATTAAACTTGGTGAACCTCTTGAAAAAATATTAAATTTAAATGATGAAATCATTTTCCACCTTGCGCCGACTGCAAACAGGGGCGATCAAATGTCTGTAATCGGTGTTGCAAGGGAATTATCGGCTCTTTTCAACAGAAAACTAAAATTTTCTCCTCTTTGTGCCACAAAAGATACAGCAACAGATAAATTCAAAGTTGAAATTTTAGATGGAGAAGCCTGCAAATATTATTCAATTGCGCTTTTAAAAGACATCACAATTAAGCCTGCTCCCGATTTTATTCAAAGAAGGGTGACAGCGGCAGGCATGAGGCCTATAAATAACGTTGTTGATATTACAAACTATGTTATGCTTGAGTTGGGAACGCCTTTGCATGCGTTTGATTTTGATAAACTCGATAATTATCTTTGCGTTCGTTATGCAAAAGAGGGCGAAAAGCTTGTTACCATTGATGAAGTTGAAAGAAATTTAACCAAGGAAACCGTTGTTATTGCAACAAAAGAAAAACCTGTCTGCATAGGTGGCGTTTTTGGCGGGTATAATTCTGAAATTGATGGTAACAGCAAAAATATTGCGCTTGAAGCGGCATTTTTCCCTGCGCACACAAACAGAAAATCCGCGCGCTCTATTGGATATAGGTCTGAAGCTAGTGCCAGATTTGAGCGCGGTGTTGATATTGAGCTTGTTCAAATGGGCTTAATGCAGGCTGTTAATCTTTTAATTAAATACGCAGACGCCAAGTTTGAGGGCATGACAGAATGCGGGAATAATAAAAAAGATGATATTGAAATAACCCTAAGGAATTCTGAAATTAAAAGGATTCTAGGTGTTGAAATAGAACAGGCAAAATGCATTGAAATTCTTGAAAACCTTGGCTTTGAGCTTTTAGGAAAAAATGAGATTGCGGCAAAATTTAAAGTGCCAAGCTACAGGACAAATGATGTTTACCGTGAAATTGACTTAATTGAAGAAGTGGCGCGTATTTCAGGTTATGACAACATTCCGCCGACTTTAATGAGTATCTCTGAAGGCGCCACAATTACACCTGAGCAAAGAACCCTAAAGGCAATCAACGAGATGTTTTTAAACCTTGGGTTTGATGAAATTGTGACAAGTTCACTTGTGGGCGAAAATCTTTATAAAGATTTTATGAATGAGCTAAAATCTGAAAACGCGGTTGTTGTAATGAATCCGCAAAGTGAAGACGCCACAACTCTCCGTCAACAGCTTATGCCTAGCCTTTTGAATGTTGTAAAACTGAACTTTGATATGGCAAATAAAAATTTCAGATTTTATGAAATTGGAAAAACCTTTAAAAAGGTGGCTGAATCCACAGAAGACCGCTCTGGTGTTGAAGAAAAAAGAAAACTCACAGGCTGTATTTTTGGAAATGTTAATAATGAACTTTGGGATAAAAAAGGCACACCTGATTTTTACACAATGAAAGGTGTAATTGAAAACCTTTTTGACATTTTGGACTTAGAAAAAAGGATTGTTTATTCTGAATTTAGAGAAGCTGAAAATTGTAAATTTATGCACCCTTATCAGACAGCAACAGTTGGCCTTTTGGGGAAAAGTTTCACCAATATTGGATATTTCGGAAAAATCCACCCGATTTTAGCAGATAAGATGAAATTAAATCAGGATTTGTTTGTGTTTGAATTGGATTTGGAAGAAATTTTGGCTGCAATCCAAACAGGCGGCGTTGTGAAATATAAAAAACTTCCTCAAACAACGCCAATATCAAGAGATATTGCTTTTGTTGCAGATAAAACAATAACAAATGCCGATATTTTAAAAGCGGTGAAGAAATTCAGCGACAAAAACATATCAAAAGGCGTTAAAATCTTTGATATCTACGAAGGGGCAAATATTGAAGCGGGCAAAAGAAGCCTTGCATACAGGATTACCCTTCAAGATGAAAACAAAACGCCAACAGATGAAATTATTGAAGCTGAAATTTCAAAGATAAAAGCTGGTCTTGAAAAAACTTTTGAGGGCTTGAGCTTCAGGCAATAATAAGGTGTAAATGTTTGTAGAATTGAGCACTTTGGGGCTTGTTATGCAAAAACAGACCTTGCTTCTAAAGTATGCCAAATGATATTATAATATCGTTATGACAGCAATTGTCCTTGTTGATTGTAATAATTTTTTTGTAAGCTGCGAAGAGCTTTTTGACCCCTCCTTAAAGGGAAAAGCGGTCTGCGTGTTGAGCAATAATGACGGCTGTGTTGTTGCACGCTCAAACCCTGCAAAAGACCTCGGGGTTACAATGGGCATGCCATATTTTATTGCAAAGAAAAAGTTTAAAGATGTTATCTATCTTTCCGGGGACCACAAAAAGTATCGGGCAATTTCAAAGAAAATTATGCAAAAGCTTTATGATTTTTCCCCAACTGTTGAAAAATACTCAATAGATGAGGCTTTTATTGACATTACGGGGTGTGAGCGGGCACATAAGACAACATATTTTGAAATTGCAAAGAAAATACGGGCTTCTATTAAGGAAGAAATTGGAATTGATGTGTCTATCGGGCTTTCAAGCTCTAAAACCCTGGCAAAGCTGGCGTCAGAAATTGCAAAGTCCAAAATAAGGAAAAAGACTGATTTATCAGGTGTTTTTGAAATCAATGTTGAAAATTTGGAAAATATTTTAAGGGAAACGCCGATTAACGAAATTTGGGGAATTGGCAGAAATTTGGATAAAACCCTAA
Organism: Candidatus Gastranaerophilales bacterium; assembly: GCA_910587375.1. Lineage (GTDB taxonomy): Bacteria > Cyanobacteriota > Vampirovibrionia > Gastranaerophilales > Gastranaerophilaceae > MGBC122484. The sequence goes on from CAJULR010000042.1 coordinate 35,453, forward strand.
GGCGTCACAATATCCGAAGTGCCGCCGATTTTAAGGCCCTTCCTGAAGATTTTCTAAAAAGAAATCTTGGGAAAAACGGGCTTGATATGCAAAAAGAATTATCCGGAATATCGATAAACCCCGTAGAGTCAGAACCTTCCACTCCAAAAAGCATTTCAAAAACAGCGTCTTTCAGGCATTTTACCGATGATAAAAGTGTGATTAAATATGCCCTAAACTATCATTGTCACTTGGTTTGCACCCAATTAAGAAATCAGGATTTGACAGCAAAGCTTCTTGTTGTAATGCTTCGGACAAAAGATTTCAGGGTTTATACAAATAAGCTTGCGCTCAATTCGCCGATTGAAAGTGAGTTTGAAATAAACAGGGAAATATATAGGCTTTTTGATGAAATATATCTGCCGGGCACGATATATCGCTCATCAGGTGTTATTTTGTCTAAAATAGAAAAGAAAAAAGAAGAGCAATTAGGGCTTTTTAATGCAGAAGAAAAAATAAAGTCTAAAAAGTTATCAAAGGCATGGGATAATATCGAGAAAAAATACGGTTTTGGAAGCCTTAAAATTGGGGCTATTGAGCGCACAACGGAATAAAAGAGGTGTCGATATTCAGTATAAAAACACTGAAAATTTTAATGTGTGCCTGCAAGTTTGCTTCTTTCGATTTTATTTTTTAGCATATTTTTTGCAAAATTTAGCTGCGAATCGTTATTTTTTTCAAAATCGTCCTTTGTGATTTCAACTTTATAATTTGGCTCAATCCCTTTTTTGTCAATGTCGTTGCCATTTGGGGTTAAATATCTTGCAATGGTGAGGTTCATTCCCATGCTGTTTGGCATAGGATATACCTTTTGCACGACGCCTTTTCCAAAAGTTTTTGTGCCTACAATCATTGCCCTGCCATTATCTTTAAGAGCGGCAGATACTATTTCACTTGCGCTTGCTGATTCTCCATCCACAAGCACAACCAATGGCTTATCATATGTGTATTCTTTTTCTTCTGCGCGATAAAAGCTATTGTGCCCTCCGCGGCCGATTACTTTTACAATATCTCCTTTGTCCAAAAACATGTTTGCAACAAAAACAGCGTTTTGAAAAAGCCCGCCTGTGTTTCCCCGAAGGTCTAAGATTAGGGCATTTGTGTCTTTTACCTTATTTAGTGCGTCAATAAATTCAATTGGCCCTTCGGAGCTTATAAAGCTTACAATCCTGATATAGCCTATTTCTTTGTCTATAATTTCAGATTCAACGGTTTTAATTTTAATTTCTGCGCGTTTAATTTTTTTTGTAAGGCGTTTATTGTCCCTTAAAATTTCAAGGTCGACAAAACTGTTTAAATTTCCCTTGATATAGCTTGCGGTTTGGTAAACATTATCTCCATTTACGTTGTTGCCATTAATTTTTAATATCATATCTCCCGGGCGAAGGCCGCCAAGCTCTGCCGGAGCGCCTTTTATGACATTTATTATATAAATTTTTCCCGAAACTGAGGCAATATTTATTCCTATACCGTAAATTTTTGAATCAATAGAATTGTTTTGTTCTTTAAATTCTTCCGAACTTAAAAACTTTGAATATGGGTCATTCAGGCTTGCAAGCATAGAATTTATTGCAACATAGGCGTCTTCTTCGGTTTTAATTTTTTGGAGATATTTTTTCTTCCAATGTGCCCAGTTTTGTTCGTTTAGGTCATTGTCCCAATAATTTTTCTTAATCAAATCCCAAGTTTCTATAAATAATTCTTTTGGCGGAAGAACAACCTCTTCTTCGGTTTTTAGAAGAGGTGTATTGGGAATTTCTTTTTGCGCTTCAATATTTGCAAAAAATATTAGTACAAAAAGAACCAAAAGGCATAAAAGCGTTGTCGCAAACTGTTTTATTCTATCCATTTTTACTTCTTTTGCTGCTAAAGGTCTTAAAATAGGCATTTGCAGCGGTTTTATTCTGCCGTTTTCATCTTAATTCCTGTTGGAACTAATCTGTACCCGCCTCCGTATATTGTTTCTATGTATTTATTTTTTTCTGTTGAAATTTTATCAAGTTTTGACCTCAGGTGTCTAATGTGCACCCTGATTGTATCCACATCTTCATTGTCGTTGTATCCCCAAACTTCTTTTAAAAGTGTTTTGGAAGACACCATTGAATTGTTGTGCTGCATAAGACAATTTAAAATGTCAAATTCAATCGGGGTAAGCTTTGTTTCTTTGTCTAAAATTTTAACCGTATAACTTTCAGGAATAAGCGTTATATCCCCCAAAGAGAGCACTTCTTTATACCTTAAAGATTCAGGCGCTGCGCCGGCTCTATTCAAAAGGGCTAAAACCCTTGCCTTGAGTTCTTCTATTTCAAAGGGCTTTGTTAAATAATCATCTACACCTGAATTAAAGCCTTTTAGCTTGTCGTTTAATTCTCCAAGCGCTGTAAGCATAATAATAGGAAGGTTTTTAAACCCTTCTGTCTGTCGGATTTTAAGGGCAAGAGAATACCCGTCAATTTCAGGCATCATGACATCTAAAATAACTAAATCGGGCATTTCCTGTTTTATCATCTGAAACCCGACAACAGGGTCGTTTGCGGTTTTGCAGATATATCCCGTTAGTTCCAAGTTTATTTTTACAAGCTCTAAAATTGCAAGGTCATCATCAATTACAAGAATTTTTTTCATACTGAAATTTTATAATAAACACAAGGCTTTATGTGCCTTTAAAGTTGCAAATTTTAAAAAATATTAATTAATATTAATTTGAACTAGCAACTTTTGACACTTTAATGTTTTTTGCATATAGTGTATAATGTCTAAAAATAAAGTGTATTAGAAACAAATTTTTTAGGAGGACTATGAATTGGCGATAACAACACCTATAGGACTAACCGAAGATTTCAGATTAAACCATTCTAAATATTTAGGACGCCACGTATTGGCTGAATTTTTTGAATGTGACCCCAATGTATTAAACAACCCGACGCTTGTTGAACAATATATGCTTGAAGCTGCCTTAGAATGCGGAGCAACAGTAGTTCAAAAATGCTTTCATCTTTTTAATCCGCATGGAGTTTCAGGAGTTGTAATAATCTCTGAAAGCCACCTTGCAATTCACACTTGGCCAGAATTAGGCTATGCTGCAGTTGATTTATTTACATGTGGCGAACAGTGTGACCCAAAAGTTGCGTATGAATTTTTGAAAAAACGTTTTAATTCAAAAGACGCTTCATATTCGCAATTAAACAGGGGCATTTTGGATGACAAAAACCTCTCTGTTGAGCACACTCCTTTTTATGTAAGCGCTCAAGGCTAAAAAATAAAAGGGCTTAAAAAGCTTTGTCAAATGGCTTTTTGCTGTCTTTTGTTATAGTAATATAAAAACTTTGTATATAGGTATTTATATGCTAAGATTTTTCTATGCCTAAATTTAAAGTTGAAAAAATGTGCCTTTCTCATCTTGATGATGTGATGGAAATTGAAGAGAAATGCTACGGAGAACACCACTGGAGCAGGGATTCTTTTGTAAATGAGATTGATAATTCAATTTCAGAATATTTCTGTGCAATAAACGAGGAAAACAAGTGCATAGGATATCTTGGCATGTGGAAAATTTTTGACGAGGCCCATGTGACAAACTTTGCTGTACACCCCTTGTTTCAAAAAATGGGCGTTGGACATTTTTTAATAGTTAAATCAATTGAAAAATGCTATGAAGATAAAATCAAGTTTATAACACTTGAAGTGCGTGTTTCAAACGAAAAGGCACAGAGGATTTATGAAAAATTCGGCTTTAAATCTTTGGGGAAAAGAAAGCATTACTATCAAGATAATGGCGAAGACGCTATTATTATGTGGACAGAAAACATTTTTAGTGAAAAATATAAAAAACTTTTTGATGAGAACAAAAAATATTTAGATGAGATATTAAGTTAAGAAATATTAAGTCGGGCAGATGAACAAGAGAATTAGGGGCGAATTTGAAGAAATAATCTATAAGGGCGAAAAAACACCCTTTAGCCTTGGCACGCTCACCGTTGTTGCCTTGTGTCTTTTGCTTTTAATTGTTGGAACCTTTACCCAGCTTGGAATTGCTCACTATTGGACAGACCCTGAATCTGACGTGCTTTTTGGCTTTGCAATGAAAAAATATTCTTACATTCCGCAAATTCCTCTTGTGCTTTTTATTGCAGCCATTTTGGGAGCAAGGTTTGGAATTTTAGTTATTATTTTATATCTTATAATCGGTTTTTTCATTTGGCCTGTTTTTGCGCTTGGCGGCGGAATAGGATATGTTAAAAGCTACTTTTTTGGCTACATTTTAGGGTATTTCTTTGCAATGGTTTTTGCAAGCAGGGTTCTTTTTTTCGATAAATTTTCCTATAAAAGCATGGCCTATGCTTCCGTTGTAGGGGTTTTATCCATACATTTTTGCGGCATTTTGTATACAGGAATTTTAGGCATATTTCATCTTGTGAATTTTTCTTTTATAAAAGAAGCGCTTTCAACATTAAGCGGGGATAAAATTATTTATGATGTTGTGTTTTCATTTATTTTTATCGCTGCCTCAATTCCTATAAAGCAATTTTTATGGCTTGCAATGAAAAATTATTCAAAACCAAAACGCGACGCAAGAACTACCCGCGAGGCGCGTGAAATGCGCCGTATTGAGCGCGAAAAAGCAGAAGGGGTATAAATTTCGCCCAAGCTTTTTTTATTCATTATTCATCTGTAATAAAAATAATCCCCGCCCTTTATTTTGCAAACCGGCGGGGATTAATTTTTATCAATTTTATTTTTTGCGTTTTAAACCTCTATAAAAGTGCCTTCAAGCGTTTTTATAATGTCTTTGGTTATTAATTCCGGGGTCAGATGATACCTTTCATAAAGTTCATTCAAGGGTACTCTGTCTGTAAATTCTTTTTTGGCCCCAAAATTTAACACTTTTATGTTTGAATTCCCAAAAAATCTTGTAATTTTTTCGCCAAAGCCGCCGTCAATAATGCCGTCTTCAAGAGTGATTACGACTTTATGATTTGTCTTCAGGCTTTCTAAAAGCTCTAAATCAACCCCTGTTAAAAACCTTGGGTTTACAATGGTTGGGCTTATTTTATACTTTTCTTCTAAAAGTTTTGCAGTTTTTTCGGCGAGCGTGTAAAAGTTTCCAGCAGCTATTATTGCAACATCTTGGCCTATTTTTGTTACTTTAAATTTGTTTAAAATTGAATAATCTGTGTCATCTTTGATTCCGTTTGATATAAAGTTTCCAAACGGAACGCGGATTGCAACCGGGTGTTTATCTTGGGAAACAGACCACTCAAGCATTTTCAGATATTCTTCTTTAGAGGTTGGTGCCAAATAAACCATATTTGGGATATTTGAAATTAAGGGAATGTCAAAAACGCCTAAGTGTGTGGCGTCTGCGCCTGAAATTGCGCCCCAATGGATTAAAAGCGTAACGGGCGAATTGTTTAGGCACAAATCCTGCGAAAGCTGGTCGTAAGTTCTTTGTATAAACGAACTCATAACGGCAAGTATCGGTTTTGCGCCGTTTTTTGCAAGGGCCGAAGCATAGGCTATGGCGTGTTCTTCCGCAATACCAACGTCTGTATATTGGCTTCCCAAAGCTTCTCTAAAATCCTCAGTAAAGCCGTAAGCACCTGGTGTTGCAGGGGAAATTGCAATAATTCTCTTATCTTCTTTTGCTTTTTTCAAAATAAAATCTGCTGTTAAGGTGTTGTAATCTTTCGGTTCTTCTTCAAGGCAACAAGCGGCTTTTGGGGCAAAATTTTCTTCTGTAAAATCTGCCATACCGGGCATTATATAATGATAAATTTCCTTGTGCGATTCTGCCATGCTACACCCGAGGCCTTTTGCTGTTTTAATGTGTAAAACCACAGGTTTTGTTGAATCTTTAACCTGTTTAAAGGCTTCAATCATCGCTTCAACATCATTTCCCTTTTCAACATATAAATATTCAAACCCTAAAGATTTAAAGAAATTAAGTTCAGCCTTGCCTTTTGTGTCGCGAAGAAGCTTTAAATTTCTATACAGGCCGCCTGAATTTGGGGCAATCGACATATCGTTATCGTTTACAACTATTATAATGTTTGAATTTAGCTCTGCGGCGTTGTTTAAACCTTCATAAGCTTCGCCCCCTGAAAGCGATCCATCTCCAATAAGTGCTATGACATTTTCTTTGCCGCCTGTTAAATCTCTTGCCTTTGCAACGCCAACTGCAAGGCTTACAGAGGTTGATGTGTGGCCAACCTTGAAAAGGTCGCAAGGACTTTCTTCAGGCGCTGTGTAGCCTGTGTATGTTGCATATTTGTCAGGGTTTAAGAACCCTTCTTTTCTTCCTGTAAGGATTTTGTGTGGATAACACTGGTGCGAAACATCGAAGACAATTTTATCTTTCGGGCAATTAAAAACATAATGCATGGCAACTGTTGCTTCAACTATGCCTAAATTTGGGCCAAAATGTCCGCCTGTGGTGTTCACCTTTTTAATTATAACCTTCCTTATTTCATCGGATAATTCTTGAAGCTCTTTTGTATCAAGCGTTTTCAAGTCATTTGGCATGTTAATTTTATCAAGAACCATAATTATCTCCTTTTGGTATACTGTCTTACACCTTTTTTAAAGGTTGTAAGAAAATTTTACCGCCTGGAGTAAACTCCAAGTCAAGAGGGAAACTAATTTTGGTGTTTTATGCTGTCATTATGCTTTATTCCACTGTTACGGATTTTGCAAGGTTTCTTGGCTGGTCAACATCTTTTCCTAAATATTCAGAGATATGATAGGCTAAAAGTTGCAACACTACAATATTTAAGGCTGGCGACACAATGTCTAAAACCTCGGGGATGATTGCCAAATCATCAAAAAGGGTTTTGTGTTTTTCATCCACAAAGTTTGTAACCCCTATAAGCTTTGCCTGACGGGCTTTTGCCTCTTCACAGTTTGATAAAACCTTGTCATAAACTATGCCTTCATTTAAAATGGCAAGAACCGGCATGGTTTCATCCAACATTGCAATCGGCCCGTGCTTTAGTTCGCCTGCAGGATAACCTGTCGCGTTAATATAGCTTATTTCTTTAAGCTTTAGGGCGCCTTCAAGCGCGGAGGGGTAATTTATTCCTCTTGCAATGAATATGAAATTCTTTGCGTTTGAATATTTTTTTGCAATTTCTTTGATATTTTTTGTGTCGTTCAAAATGACTTCAAGCTTGCTTGGAAGGGTTAAAAGCTCTTTTTTTATATCTTCAATTGCCTGTTTGTTTGAACCTCCAATGTTTTCTGCAAGGAAAATTGCAAAAAGATATATGGATAAAAGCTGCGCCATATAAGACTTTGTGGCCGCAACAGAAACTTCAATTCCGGCATTTATCGGAAGCAGGCTGTCTGCAAGGCGCGCCATTGCGCTGTCTTTTCTGTTTGTAATAATTAAAACGTGCGAATTTTTCTCTTTCACCTGTTTTATGGCTGTAATTGTGTCTGCGGTTTCGCCTGATTGCGAAATACCGATTACAAGCGTGTTTTCGTCAGCAATTGTGTTCCTGTAAATATATTCGCTTGACGCTTCAACATCCACGGGGATTTTGGTCAATTCTTCAATGACATATTTGCCCACAAGCCCCGCGTGGAGCGAGGTTCCACAGGCAATAATCTGAATTCTGTTAATTTTTTTAAGCTGCTCCTTATTTAAGCGCACGCTGTCTAAAACCACTTCTGCGCCTGAATCATGAAGCTTTCCAAAAAGCACGTTTCTTACAACGTCCGGCTGTTCGTGAATTTCTTTTAGCATAAAATGCTTATAGCCCATTTTTGAAAGCGCAATGGGCTCAAACGGGAGGCTTTCAACCTTGTTTGCAATAAGTTCATCGTTTTCATCATAAATTTTAATTGAATCGGTTTTAACTTCTGCCACCTGATTGTCACTTAAATATATTGCTTTTTTAGTGTACTCAATAATGGCAGGAATGTCAGAGGCGATAAAGTTTTCGCCTTCGCCAACACCGATAATTAAGGGCGCATTTTTTCTTGCGGCAATAATTTTATCCGGCATGGATTTGTGCATAACGCAGAAGGCGTAAGCGCCCTTTAATTTTTTAACAGCGTTTTGCACGGCAGTTAAAAGGTCTTTTGTGGCGTCGAATTCATGGGCAATTAAATGTGCCGCAACTTCTGTGTCTGTTTGGGTTCTAAAGTTGCAGCCTTTTTTTTCTAAATCGGGTTTTAAATCTTTGTAATTTTCAATTATGCCGTTGTGCACAATTACAAGGCTTTTGCAGTTGCATGTGTGTGGGTGTGCATTTGTTTCTGTCGGAAGACCGTGAGTTGCCCATCTTGTGTGGCCAATTCCGGCGTTTGCGTTTGTATTTTCTTCGGGTTCTTTTGAAATAATTTCACAAAGGTTGTTTAATTTTCCTGCTGCTTTAAAAATGTTTGCCTTATCTTTTTTAATAAGTGCAACGCCTGCAGAATCATATCCTCTGTATTCAAGGTATGAAAGCCCTTTTAAGATAACATCAACCGCTTTTTTAGAACCTATGTATCCGACTATTCCGCACATATTACTTTCTCCAAAGAAATTCCTCTAATCCCTAATTGTTTAATTTTATTATGCAAAATCTTTATTTGCAAATTAAGATTTGATTAAGATACTACAGGTGTCTTTGTTGCGCGCTAAAAACATATTAAAAATTGTATCAAAATGTATTGAAAAGAGCATTAAAAAAGGCTCCCGGTTTTTTGAGAGCCTTTTTTAATATTTTGTTTGATATTTTAAGCGTTTTCTTTTTCGAATTTTTTCATAAATTCAACAAGTGCTTCAACTCCTTCAATCGGCATAGCATTATAAATTGAAGCTCTCATGCCGCCAACGCTTCTGTGGCCTTTTAATTGTACAAGGCCTGCGTTTTTAGCTTCTTCTATGAATTTTTTATCCAATTCTTCATTTCCTGTAACAAAAGGAACGTTCATTAAAGACCTTGAACTCTTTTCTACAGTGCCTTTAAATAGTTTTGAAGAATCAAGAAAATCGTATAAAATTTTTGCTTTCTTTTCGTTAAGTTCTTTCATTTTAGAAAGGCCGCCCATTTTTTTGAGCCATTTAAACACAAGGCCGCAAACATATATGCCGTATGCCGGAGGAGTGTTATAAAGGCTGTCGTTATCTGCATGAGTTTTATATTTCAACATTGTCGGGCACCATTCAGGAAGGTCTTCTCTGATTAAATCTTCTCTGATGATAACAATTTGAACGCCTGCAGGGCCAACGTTTTTCTGTACACCGGCATGGATTAAGCCATATTTTGTAACATCAACAGGTTCTGACAAAAAGCAGGATGACATATCAGAAACAAGCTCTTTTCCTTTGGTGTTTGGAAGTGTGTGGAATTTTGTTCCATAAATTGTATTATTTTCGCAAATATAAACATAATCCGCGTCTTCTGAAATTGGAAGGTCGCTGCAATCCGGGATATAAGAGAATGTTTTGTCTTCTGAAGTTGCAACTTTATTGATTTTCCCGTATTTTTGAGCTTCAGCATAAGCTTTTTTTGCCCATTGCCCGGTTACAATATAGTCCGCAACACCATTCTTTAGAAGGTTTATAGGCACCATTGAAAATTGCAAATGATCGCCCCCTTGCATAAATAAAACTTTGTAATTATCAGGGATGTTCATTAATTCGCGAAGGTCTTTTTCTGCAGTTTTAATGATGTTATCATATGTTTTAGACCTGTGGGACATCTCCATAACGCTCATGCCTGAATTTTGATAATTCAGCATTTCATCCGCTGCCTGTTTTAGAACTTCTTCAGGAAGAACAGCAGGTCCTGCTGAAAAATTATAAACCCTGTTTGTCATCTCTTCTTCTCCTTTATCTTTTAAATTAATATTATCACTAAAAATTTATTTTACGGTTATTTTTGAAGTTTTTCTTTTAATTCTTCGGGCTTAAAAATGCCATCTTCCGTTATAATTCCCGCAATTAAGGCATTGTCTGTCACATCAAAGCTTGGGTTTATAACCTTAACTCCTTCGGCACAAATTCTTTTGCCGTTTACAACTGTAACTTCTTCTTCGTCGCGAAGTTCAATTACAATGTCATCTCCGCTTTTAATTGAAAGGTCAATTGTGGATTTTGGGGCTGCAACATAAAATGGAACACCGTAATATTTCGCTGTGATTGCAACGGTTGATGTACCGATTTTATTTGCAGTATCGCCATTTGCGGCAATCCTGTCTGCGCCAACCACAACTACATCAATCATTTTATTTTTCATAAAATATGAACACATTCCATCTGTTAAAAGTGTTACAGGAATTCCGTCTTTCACAAGTTCGAAGGTTGTAATTTTGGCGCCTTGGCCTCTTGGCCTTGTTTCATCTGCAAAAACCTGAATTGTATTGTCTTTTGCAAAGGCGCTTCTAACAACTCCAAGGGCTGTGCCATATCCAACGGTTGCCAGTGCTCCTGCGTTACAGTGGGTTAAAATGCCTGCGCCTTTTGGAATAATCTCGGCGCCGAAATCTCCAATTTTTTTATTTATTTCAATATCTTCGTTTTCAAGCTTTATAGCATTTTCAATTAGAAGCTCGGCAATTTTTCTTAAAGTCATGCCTGGTATATTTTTTGAATCTTCCACAAGCTCTTTTTGCTTTTTAATTGCCCAGGAAAGATTTACGGCAGTTGGGCGGGAAGAATTTAAGTATTCAAAGCCTTCATACAATTCTTTTAAAAATTCGGCTCCGTTTTCTTCTCTATATTTTTTTAAAAGCTCTAATGCAAAAAGTGCACACCCATGGGCCCCTGCAATTCCAATAGCCGGTGCTCCGCGTACAATCATTGTTTTTATGGCGTCATACATTTCTTTTAAAGTTTTAATTTCAACGTATTCAAAAGAATGCGGGATTTTTGTCTGGTCAACCATAACGGAACACCCGCCATCGTTTGTTTTGTGCCACTCTATAGTTTTTATTTTTGAATGAAATTCGCTCATAATCTTGTTTTTGCTCCCATTTTTCTATTATTTATTGTTTAAATTTATCTAATTGTTTTGCTATAAACCCAAAAAGCAAGCCGCCGCCAGCGTTTGTGATTAAGAATATTATTGAAATTGTAACAATGAAAACCATCGCCACAAAGAAATTCAGGTAATTTATAGTGTATGCGTAATAATTTTTAAATATTGCATGGATTAAAAGCACAAGCGGGGTGAAGATAATTAAGAATGCAAAACCGCAAACCGCGCCTATTCCTGCGCCAAGAACTGCGTATTCTTTGATTTCAAAACTTAGCGTGCTTTCTTTTTTAAATTCTATAAACCTTAAAATTGTAAAGATAATTATTGCGCTCAAAAAAGGAAGAATGAAAAGTGAAATTATAGGCATAAGCGCAGGAATTAAGGCTAAAACTGCAAGAGCGGCGCCTAAAATTACACTATATATAAAAATTTTTTTAATTATGCTAATGTCTGCAGTCATCTTTACTTCCTTTATTTAAAATCTTTATCATATTCGCGGTTTCTTGCATGGCAAATGCCTATTGCAATTGAATCCACAGTGTCATCAAGCTTTGTATTTTTGTTCAATGTTACAAACTTTTCAACCATAGCGCGAACTTCGCTTTTGTCGGCCCTGCCATGGCCTGTTAAAACCTGTTTTATAACAAGCGGTGTGTATTCGCCGGTTTTAATCCCCTCTTTTTCAAGGACAGTAAGAATAACGCCTCTGGCTTCTGCCACAGGAATTATTGTCTTTTGGTTTTTAAAGAAGAACAATTGCTCAATTGCAGCTTCATCCGGCTCGTAACGTCTGCAAATTTCTGTCATATCATCATATATTTCAACAAGCCTTTTTGAAACCGGCATGGATTTATCTGTTTGAATACTTCCCGAATGCAAAAGCGTATAGCCGTTTTTGTCGGCTTCAATTATGCTATATCCTGTTATGCCTATCCCCGGGTCTATTCCTAAAATCCTCATAGCCTAAATTATATCACATATAAAAGCTTTAAGTGTTTCTTGCTGTAAGCGGATTTGATTAGGGAAATTCAGGCAAAATAAAATGCGATTTGTAAACAAACCGCATAAGTCAAGAAAGGAATGGTTAGACTATTAACAGTTCACATTATTACATAAATCATATTACTATGCAAACTTCTTAATAAATTTTTACGTTTCTACATATAGTTGAATACTATACATTTTGTAGACTAGTGAAAACGCTTAAAAAATGGTTTAAAATAAGAATATGGATTGTGTTTTTGATAAATATTCTTTAATTATAGATGGCAAAAGAACTTTTATAAAAAGCGGAGCCATGCACTATTTTAGAACCTTTGGCAAAAAAGAATGGCTGGACAGGCTCTCTAAAATGAAGGCAGGAGGGTATAATACTGTCGATCTTTACTTTTGCTGGAATTTCCATGGCACAAAGCCTGATTATTATGATTTTTCAGACTATAAAGATATAAAAGAACTTCTAAAAACGGCACAGGAGCTTGGGCTTTTTGTAATTGCGCGCCCGGGGCCTTATGTAAACGCTGAAACCTCTGCAGGAGGTATTCCGTACTGGCTTTTAAAAGATAAGACTGCAATAATAAGAAACAGAACCGAGGGTGATTATATCTATTCGCAAAGCTATATGAAATCCCTAAAAAGCTGGTATAGTGTGCTTTTGCCTATAATTAAAGAATTTGATAATGTGATTTTAATCCAGGTTGAAAATGAATATTCAACAAACGGCGGTGAAACAGAATATATTGAAGAATTGGTAAAAATTGTAAAAGACGCAGGAATTAAAGCGCCTGTTTTTCATAACGACGCCTACATTGCAGGGCTTTATTCCGATGTTGTCGATATGTATGCGTGTGATATCTATCCTTATATTAACCCGCTAAACCCCTGGAGGGAAAATGCCTATGCCTTTGATACGCTGGATAATTTAGAAGACATTGTGCGGGAATTTAATGATAAATCTCCTCTTTTTGTGGCAGAAATGCAGGCGGGCTGGTATGATAAGTGGCTCGGTGTCGGGTATGACGCCATAAGGCGTGATATGGGTTATTCGCACATTAACATTATGACAAAAACTGCTATTGCAAACGGGGTGACGATTTTTAACCATTATATGACAGTTGGCGGCACAAACATTTTAGATATGGCGGCAGATGAAGTCTACACAAGCTATGACTTTGCAGCGCCCATAAGTGAACTTGGCGCCATCAAAGAAAACTTTAGAAAAGCAAAAGAGATAAATTATTTTCTTGATTCCTTTGATTTGACCGAAACTGAACCTGTGACAGATTTAGTGGGGGCTAGCGGAGAGGCATTTGAAGTGCCTGAAAATTGTTTTGTAAAGGTGCGCAAGGACAAAATTAACAATTGTTTTTGGCATTTTTACAGAAACTTTAACACCTGTGAAACGGATATAAACGGTGTTTCAATTGATACATTCGAGATGAAAATTTTACCATTTAATTTAAAGCTCAAGGCATGTGAAATTGTAAAATCCGGCATGGAAATTTTTGCAAGGCTTGAAGACGGGGACAGTGAAGCAATATTCTTGCTTTCAGATTATAAAAATAATATAACAATTAAAGATTTAAAAGGCGCTGAAACAATAATTTCAGGGGATGTTGAAGATTTTTATGAAGTAAAATTTTCTGACGGCGAAAAATGTACAAACCTGATTTTTATTTCAAGAAAAGTTGCAAACTATGCCTGGAAGCTCAATGACACAATGGTTTTTAATGCAAGTTTTGTTTATGAAGATTGTAACGGCGGCGGTAATCATAACGGCGGCAAGGTTGCATACGATACGGAGCGCGAAATTAAGATATATTCTGTAAAAACGGGGTATAAAAAAATCTGCGCTGCGCCAAAATTGAATAAGAAAAAAATAAAACTTACAAATTTCGATGTTTATTTTACAGCGCCTGAAATTGAACCCGGGTATGATTATTCAGGGTGGAAAAGTGTAAAACACAATGAAGATTTTACACTTGCAGATTCTTTTAATTCAGATGTATATTCAGAATTTGTTTGGTATAAAGGGCAAATTTCAAACAAGGCAAGAGAAATTTCAATTTCTGCAAGGCATATTTTTGCAATTTATATTAATGGCAGAGAACTCTTAAACAGAAATAGCTATAAATACGATAATTTAATTCAGGTGGATGAACATTTAAGTGTTTTAATCCGCCCTGAACTTTTAGACAAAGAAAAAAATGAAATCACGGTTTTAGTGCAGAATTTGGGGTTTGATAAAGGCTTTACAAACGACATAAATTCTCCGCGCGGCCTTATATATTTTAAAACCGACACAAATGAAATTGTGGATTGGAAAATCAGGGGCAGAATTTCTTTAGATAAACGCCCTGTGGATGATACGCAGGCACCATATTTGGCGCTTTTAGAAAATAAATTTACAATTCCTGATGTTTATTTTGGGGAAAACACTTTTGCGCCCTTTGTTTTAGATATGGATAAAACCCCATTCAGGCGTGTCACAATATTTTTAAACGATGTAAAAATCGGAAGGTTTATAAGAAATAATTCTCCACAGGAAAAGTTTTATCTTCCGCCTCATTTTCTTAAAAAAGAAAGCGAGGGCGAAAATGTTTTAAAGCTTGTCGTGTGGGAAAAAAGCCACAGGATAAAATCTGTTTTTGATTACAAAAACTATCTTGAAAACGTAAGCTTAAAGGTTGAAAATTATAAAGTTTGGGAAATGCTTGAAGTTTAAGGGTTTCTAGGCTTTTATAAACTTTTATAAGCCTTTAAAAAATTAAAGTTTTCACTGTTTTTGCCGATAATATTATTGTAGTATTCCCCTGAATTTAATTCCCTTTAATTTTAAAATGGCGTGTAATTTTAAAAGGAGATAATATTATGGCGGTGCTTCCTGATTTTTTAATTAAAAGAGTGTACAAAAAAGGCTCCCTGAGGCAGACAGAAGAAGGGGTTGAATTCGATTTGAAAAATGTTTTGGGCCCCGGAGTAATTTCAGGTCTTGAGTGCGTTCAAATTAACGATTATATTTTTTCAAAAAACGTTATAAGCTTTGTGACACAAGGCATGGAACTTACGGCAGAAATTGTAAATGAGGCAAATCCAATTCATTTCAGGCTAAACCAGGAAGGAACGATGAAACTTCTTGAAAAGGCAAATTGCTTGAAAGAAGGGTTAAACAAAATAATTCTTGAAATTATGAACCCTGAAGCTGGAAAATTAAAAATTACCCTTACGGACAATTTGCATTTAGCTTAAAATTTGTTAAGTTATACGAAGCATACTTGCAAAAAAAACGTATTGCATGTAAAATGTATGTGCTTAAAAGTTTTAAGGACTAAAAAATGATTAAAGCAATTGAATATTTTGTACGACGTTATTTGTTTAATGAATTCAAGGAAAGCTATGCTTTTGTGTTTATTAAAAATAAATAGTCTGCAAAAGTTTTAAAATATATAGCCTTCCTTGAAAAGGGAAGGCTTTTTTAATCCAATTAA
>CAJULR010000043.1 GCA_910587375.1 Candidatus Gastranaerophilales bacterium
AAATTATACACCAAATTGACCATGATTTTTGTTTTTAGGTTATACTATTATACATAATTAGAAATAATATAGGTGATTTATGACAAGTAAACTTGAAATTTTAGAAGGCAACGTTGCAAAAATTGATATGACAATTGATGCCAAAGAGGCTGAAAATGCTTATAACAAGGCTTTTAAGAGAATTAGCCAAAATGTTAACATTGCAGGATTCAGAAAAGGAAAAGCGCCAAGAAACATTGTTGAAAAATACGTTGGTGCCGAAAGAATTAAAGCGGAAGCCATTGAAGATGTTTTCCCAAAAGAATTTTCAAAAGTATCCGATGAACACAAGCTGGACCTTGCAATGCAGCCATATATTGAATCTTACGAATTTGAAACCGGAAAAGATTTGAAATTGGTTGTAAAAGCTGAATTAAAGCCTGAAGTGAAGCTTGCAAAATATAAAGAAAACAAGGTGGATTTTGAAGAATTTAAATCTGAAAAAGACGCTCTTGAAAAAGAACTTGAAAATATCCAACAAAGATTTTCAACACTTGAAACAGTTGAAGAAGACCGCGAAACAAAGGCTGATGACACTGTTGTGTTTGACTTTGAAGGCTTTGTTGGCGATGAAGCAATTGAGCACGGCGCAGGCAAAAATTACACATTGGACCTTGCCCACTCAAACTTTATTCCAGGCTTTGCAGAAGGGCTTGTGGGACATAAAAAAGGTGAAGAATTCACAATTGATGTAACTTTCCCTGAAAACTACCACCAAGACAAGCTTAAAGGCGCAAAAGCACAGTTTAAAATTAAGCTTCATGAAATTAAAACAAGAATTTTACCTGAATTAAACGATGAATTAGCCAAAAAAGCAGGTAAATTCGACACTTTAGACGCCTTAAAAGAAGATATTCAAAAATTCATAGATGAAACAGCCAAAAATGAAAATGAGAGAAGAAAAATCGAAGCAATTTTCAACAAGGTTGTGGATGAAACCAAAATCGACATCCAGGAAACTATGATAGACAGAGAAGTTGACGCTATTAGAAGTGAAACAAAGCAAAATGCGGAACGCCACGGTCAAAATTACGATGAACTTGTTGAAAAAGAAGGCAAGGACGAAGTTGACAAGAAATTTAAAGAAGAAGCGGTGAAACGCATTAAAAATTCTCTTGTGGTTGAAAAAATCGCTAAAGAAGAGGATATCAAAATCGGTCAGGATGATATATTAGAACAAGTAAATGAAATTGCAAGATTATACCACACAACCGGCGCCCAAATTTTTGAAGAAATCAGGCAAAACCCTGGTATGTTCGCCGTTATAACCCAACAGATTGCAACAAAAAAAGTTAATGAAATCCTGTTGAACAACAACACATTTAATGCAAAGTAATTTGAAAGGATAAAATATGAGTTTTGTACCTGTAGTAATAGAGCAATCATCAAGAGGCGAAAGGTCTTTTGACATATTTTCAAGACTTTTAAGAGAAAGAATTATTTTCCTTGGCACGCCAATTGATGATATGGTTGCAAACCTTATCGTGGCGCAGCTTTTGCTCCTTGATTCAGAAAACCCGGATAAAGACATTATGCTTTATATTAATTCCCCGGGAGGCTCTGTAACAGCAGGTTTTGCAATATATGACACAATGCAGCATATAAGAGCAGACGTTTCAACAATCTGCCTTGGCCAGGCTGCTTCAATGGGTGCGTTCTTGTTGTCATCAGGCACAAAAGGCAAAAGGCTTGCCCTTCCGCATTCAAGAGTGTTAATTCACCAGCCTTTGGGCGGCGCACAAGGCCAGGCAACAGATATTGAAATTCAGGCCAATGAAATTTTAAGAATTAAAAAATCTTTAAATTCAATCCTGTCTTCAAACACCGGCCAACCGCTTAAAAAGATTGAAAAAGACACCGACAGGGATTATATTATGACCCCTGAAGAAGCTCTTGAATATGGCATGATTGACAAAATAATTACTATGGAAGAAAATAAATAGTAAACTGCGTTTTAAAATGCAAATTGTGTGCTCTAAATTTTAGAGCAAGGAGAAAATAAATGCCCAAAAACGACGATCCGAATTTAAAATGTTCTTTCTGCGGGAAGACCCAGGACCAGGTGAAAAAGCTCATCGCGGGGCCTGACGTTTGCATTTGTGATGAATGTATCGAACTTTGCAACGAAATTCTTGATGAAGAACTTTTTAATATCAAACAGGACGATAAAATTTCGGATTTAGACCAGCTTTTTGAAGGCATTCCAAAACCGGCTGAAATCAAAGCATATCTGGATGAACACATTGTTGGCCAGCAAGACGCCAAAAAAGTGCTTTCCGTGGCGGTTTACAACCACTATAAAAGAATTGCCCACAATATGGACACAAACAACGAAAAGCCTGAAGTGGAAATTCAAAAGAGCAACATTCTTTTGGTTGGGCCTACAGGTTCCGGTAAAACTTTGCTTGCGCAAACGCTTGCAAAAATGTTAAATGTGCCTTTCGCTGTAGCAGACGCTACAACCCTTACAGAAGCAGGATATGTAGGCGATGATGTTGAAAATATTTTATTAAGATTGTATCAGGCAGCAGATTATAATGCACAAAAGGCTGAACGCGGCATTATTTATATCGATGAAATTGATAAAATTGCAAGAAAGTCTGAAAACCCTTCTATTACAAGGGATGTATCAGGCGAAGGCGTGCAGCAGGCCTTGCTTAAAATGATTGAAGGCACAGTTGCAAACGTTCCTCCGCAAGGCGGAAGAAAACACCCGCACCAGGAATTTATCCAAATTGATACATCAAACATTTTATTTATCGTGGGCGGCGCGTTTGTGGGCCTTGATAAAATCGTTGAAAGACGCTGCGGCACATCAAGCACGGTAGGTTTTGGTTCAAAACCAATAAGCGCCAAGGAAAAAGAAATTCAGGCACAAAAAATGCTCAAAAAATTACAGCCTGATGATTTATTAAAATTTGGTTTAATCCCTGAATTTATCGGAAGAATCCCTGTATATTCAGTTCTTGACCCATTGGATGAAGACACACTGAAAATGATTTTAACCCAGCCGAAAAATGCCATAATGAAGCAGTATATCTGCCTTATGAAGATGGACGGGGTTGAATTAACGTTTGAAGATGACGCGGTTGATTTAATTGCAAAAGAAGCCATCAAAAGAAAGACGGGTGCAAGGGCGCTTCGCTCAATCGTTGAAGAAATTATGACGGATATTATGTATGAAGTGCCGTCAAATGCTGATATAAAGACTTATACCATCACAGCAGACACAGTTAGAAAAAAATTAAATGTTGCTGAAGTTATTGAATTGCCAACCACCAAAAGCAGCATTGAAGAAATTGCATAAAAACAAGTAAGGAAAAAGAAATGAATCGTATGAAGATGATGTTTAAAAAACTTTTGTGTTCAATCGCAATATTTTTTGCATTCACAATTACAGGCGCCATCGCTGCTCCCTCTGATGATTTTTCAGACACCCATCAGGGATATTGGTCTTATGACGCTATTATGGCCCTAAAAAAAGTTGGAATCCTTGCAGGATACCCTGACGGAACCTTTAGGCCGGACGAACTTGTAACAAGGGCTGAATTCACAGCCATGATTACAAAGGCGCTAAACTTAAGAAATAAAGAATTTTCAATCACAAACTACAAAGATTTAAGCCAGAAACACTGGGCTTACAGAGATATTCAAATTGCTTCACATTACGGTGTTATGTATGGAACACCGGACAACAACTTTATGGCAAACGGCCAGGTTAAAAGGGTTGAAGTTATTATGACAATTATGAGCGCCCTAAACCTTAAGGAATTAACGCCTGAACAGGCAACAGAAATTCTTGCCCCAGTTTACCGCGATTTAAAAGAACTTCCAAAATGGGCTTTAACAAGAACAGGCAAGGCTGAACAGCTTCACTCAATCGTTGTAAGACCGGGCGAAGAAGGACTTTTAATGCCAAACCGCCCCGCAACAAGAGGCGAACTTGCAGTGTTCCTATACAATATGCTTGAAAGAGTGAAAGTTCACCCTAACACAAAACTTCAAAGCGCAATGCCAAAGAGGGTTGACGGATATGTTCTTGAAAATGCTTATCTTGACGGCAACATAGCAATTCTTCCCGCAGGAACCGTGCTTCCTTTGGGCGTTATGGACTGTGTATGGTCTAAAGAAGCAAAAGAAGGCGATGAATTTATTGCAAGAACTCTTGTAAACTTTGTAACAAAAGATAAAATCCTTTTAATTCCTATCGGAAGAGAATTTAAAGGCACAATTCAAAAGGCTAAAAAAGGTACTACCTTAATTAAAAACGCACAGATGGTATTCCAAACCGAAACCTTGCTTGACAAAGGAAGCAATGATTCAGGCGTTGAATTTATTACAGTTGGAAACGCTGTTCCAAAGGTTCGTGAATTTACCCACAACCCTGTGCTCCAAAAGATTGGCTACAACGTATTTAAGGGCCACAATTTCTACAACCACCACTCTCAACAGGTAGACTTTGTTCTTTTGGAAGCTGCAAGAATTAACATTATGGAAAACTACCTTGCAGAATAAATAAAATAAAGGCTTCAAAAATAAAAAGCGCTTTTCCTTTTTTGGTGAAAGCGCTTTTTAGCATTCTATAAAACATTATAAAGTTATAAAGGCTTTTAATAAAATTAGCCTTCTGTTTTTTTTCTTAACTCTCTTTTAATGTGGTCAATATCTTCATCTGACAAGGTTTTTAGATAAGTTTCAAGTGCAATTTTGTCTTTAAAATTCTTTGATGTAAAAATCATCCTGCCAGTATCAGCATTTACAAAGGCAAAAACGGCGTCCTTTGCCGTATCAGAAGAATCCGAAGGTTTTACTGTAAATGTAAATCTGCTGTCATCGGGCTCGTCAAAAACGGTGTTTATAGGGTCAAAGCGCCCAAATTCAGGAACAACGCCTTTGTTTAGAACGACATTTATTTTTTCAATATATTTATCCATATCTTTCCCCAAAAATGTAGTTTTATAAGGGTTTTGCGCCCCTATGGGGTATTGTATCACATTGGAGAAATATTTTACACTGTTCATAATTAATTTCCTGATTGTAAGGTTTAAAAACCCGAACAGAATTTTTTTTGCCCCATCTAAACTGCTTAAAACCGTTTTTGGATGTTTTTTGCTGTTTTTGGCAGGTTACACTTACGTCTAAAGTATTCAAGGCTTAGTTTTTAAATGTGTAATATTCTCCGCGGGAAATTTTTTCAAGGCACTCTTTTGATAAAAGCTCGTTTTGACGCGGGCTTAGCCCTTCAATTTGAAGCCTGGGTTCTTCAATTTTTATACCCGGAATATCCAAAATTCCAAGCTCTTTTTTTCTTAAATAATTATAAACATCGCTCAAATACTCGTTATACTTTGAATACATAGAATCATCGCGCGAAATCTCCCTTACAAGCGCTTCATATTCGCGAAGTTCATCCGCAACTGCAACCTTGCCATCGGCCGTTAATTGCCAAATTTTTTCAGACACAGTGGTTTTACCCTTTCTAATGTCATACGGGAAATGCTCGTATTCGGCAAACTTTTGCACCTCTGAACCTCTAAATTGCCCCTCGCCAAGGGCACCTGAATTGTATTTGAAATTTGTCTGACAAGCTGTGTAGCCTGAGGCTTTTTTAGATTTTGAAGCAATTTTTTGAAGAAATTCAGCGTCAAAACCAAGTTCCTCTGCCGTTTTTGAAACAGGGTCAATGTCTGATACTACGCTGAATGTGCCGCCTGCCTTTGCATAGTCTGATTTTTGCCAGGCGGAGTATATTTGCCCGATTTGACTGTCTGAAAAATAGGCTATACCACCTTTTCCTGCGTAGTTATGTAGTTCGGTCATTATTATTTCATTATTTTCAAGAGCCAAAGCAAGCCTGTCTGCCATTTTTTGGGTCTGCGCCGTTGCAAGAAGTGTATTTGCCTTAGCTAAAAGAGCTTTTGCACCCTCATCAAGCCCCTCCGGGTGACTTTTTGACCAAAGAATTTTAAGAGATTGAATGTCTTCTTCGCTAATTCCGCCTTTTTGGAGAACAGAAACAGCTTCTTCTCCCGTCAAGGAGGGAAATACGGCCCTTGTGCCCACGCCGTCTGCAATTAAGGAATTTGCTTTATCAAAGGATGAAATCTCAACTCCTGCCTTGATTTTAGCATTTAATTTATCAAAGGTAGATTTTATGCCTTTTGTGCGGTCCATATAATGAACATCCGTACCACTTGTTGCAGCCTCAAACTGCGCAACTGAAGGCTTTTGCAGGTATGAATTTCTCCTTGCAATAACATTTGCAAGGTTCTGCACCTCCTCTGTGCCCTCTTTAAGCGTCACAGAAGACAAATCAAGCGCAAGCCCTCTCATAAAGCTTTGATTAGATAAATCCCTTTTTATCATAAGCGGGGTGATGGAATCAGGGGAAAGCCCGCCAATTGAAGAATAAAAATCTTTTAATAACGGGTTTTCAGCTAAAAGCCTTGAAGCTTCTTCTCTTGCGGCCTCTAAAACCCCAGTTTTTGAATATGGAGAAGAAACAACGCCGGCAGCTTTTTGCGCAACGCCCCTAATTTCAAGCATATCGCGACCAAGAGGCTGAAGCTTTGATGTGTCCACGCCGCTTAAAAGCTTAGCACCAAGTTTTGACGCTAAATTCGGGTCAACCTTTTGCATTGCCGCGGTTGAAAGGGTATTTACAATTTTTGATGTAATATCCAAAAGCTTTTAAAATCCTTGCAAGTTCTAAAAATTAATGGGCCCTTATATTTATAAAGTATTTTTTGAAGACAAAATTGCTCCGCTTGGGTTAAAACATTAAATTAATATTAATTTTTGTAATATTAGCCAAAAATGTATTTATCATTAAAATATAAAGAAAATTAAAGAGGTGATTATAATGTTTGATTTTGAAAAACTGACAAAATCCGCACAGAATGTGATAATTGAAGCGCAAACACTTGTTAAGACAAATAAAAACACGTTTTTAGAGCCCATCCATTTAATCCTTGCAATGGCAAACCTTGCAAGGCCCGAAACCGAAAATTCAGGGCTCTATGAACTTTTTTCCGCGCTAAAAATTACGGGAACAATTTTTAAAGACGACCTGCAAAATGCTGTAAACAACCTTCCAAAGGTATCAAACGACAGCGCACAGCTATATTTTTCAGCAGACAGTCTGAAAATTATGGAAGACGCAAAAAAAATTGCAGACAAGATGAAGGATAAATTTATTTCCCCCGAACACATTCTTTTGGCCGTTGTAAAAGACGCTGTTACAAACCAAAATCAGGCTGTATTGAATAAAATTTTTACAAAATTTTCACTAAACGAGGTTTCAATTTTAAATGCGATAAAAAAAATCCGCGGAAACAAACAGATTGATTCAAATACGGCAGATGATGAATTCAAGATGATGGAAAAATTTTCAATAGACTTAACAGCAAAAGCAAAGGAAGGAAAGCTTGACCCTGTAATCGGCCGTGATGAAGAGGTTCGAAGGATTATTCAGGTTTTAAACAGGCGCACAAAAAATAACCCGGTTTTAATCGGGGAAGCAGGTGTTGGTAAAACTGCCATCGTTGAAGGGCTCGCACAAAGAATTATAAGGGGAGATGTGCCAGAAAGCCTTAAAAACACAAGGCTTATCTCCCTTGATATGGGCTCATTGGTTGCAGGGGCGAAATATCGGGGCGAATTTGAAGAAAGACTTAAAAAAGTAATAAAAGAGGTTGTAGATTCTGAAGGCGAGATTATTCTTTTCATTGACGAGCTTCATACGGTTGTAGGCCTTGGCGCCACAGAAGGTTCAACAGACGCCGGAAACCTTTTAAAGCCGATTTTGGCGCGCGGCGAGATGAGAATGCTTGGCGCAACAACGGTAAATGAATACAGAAAACACATTGAAAAAGACCCTGCACTTGAAAGGCGTTTTCAGCCTGTTCTTGTGGATGAACCCAGTGTTGAAGATACTATTTCAATTTTAAGGGGCTTAAAAGAAAAATATGAGGTGCACCATGGCGTTAGAATTAAGGATTCTGCCCTTGTTGCCGCCGCAAACCTTTCAAGCAGATATATTCAAGACAGATTTTTGCCGGATAAAGCCATAGATTTAATGGATGAGGCTGCTTCGCGCGTTAGGATTGAGATTGATTCAATGCCCGAAGAATTAGACAAACTTGAAAGGCAAAAGCTGCAATTAAAGATTGAGCTTGAATCTTTAAAGGATGATAACGACGAAGACAAGGTGGCAAGAGTAAAAACGGCGCTGGATGAAATTTCAGCGAAGGCGGATGAACTAAAATGCAGATGGGAAGCGGAAAAAAGCTCTATTAAAGGCGAAGCGCAGATAAAATCAGAAATTGAAAAATTAAAAGTTGAAATCGAAATTGCAGAAAGAGAGGCAAATTTAGAACTTGCTGCAAAATTAAAATACGGAAAATTGCCCGAACTTCAAAAAGAGCTTGAAAATTGCAAAAATGAGGGCGAGGCTGCAAAAGAAAATGCACTTTTAAAGGAAGAAATAACAGATGAAGACATCGCAGAAGTTGTTTCAAAATGGACAGGGGTGCCTGTTTCAAAGCTTGTCGAATCGGAGTCTGAAAAATTAATCGAGATGGAAAACATTCTCCACAAAAGGGTTATAGGCCAAAACGAAGCCGTGGGCGTTGTTTCAGACAGTATCAGAAGGGCAAGATCAGGCCTTAAAGACCCAAAAAGGCCGATTGGCGTATTTTTATTCCTTGGCCCGACGGGCGTTGGCAAAACCGAACTTGCAAAAACCTTGTCAGAGTTTATGTTCCAGGACGAAGACGCACTTATAAGAATTGATATGAGCGAATATATGGAAAAACATTCTGTTGCAAGGCTAATTGGAGCACCTCCCGGGTATGTAGGATATGATGAAGGCGGCCAATTAACGGAAAAAGTGCGCCGCAAACCCTATTCTGTTGTGCTTTTTGACGAGATTGAAAAAGCGCACCCGGATGTTTTTAACATAATGCTTCAAATCTTTGACGACGGCCGTTTAACCGATTCTAAAGGAAGAACGGTGGATTTCAAAAACACGATTATAATTTTAACATCAAATGTGGGTTCGGATATTATTTTGGACAATACTGTAAAAGGCTTGCTATCAGAGGCAGACAGGGAAAAAACCAAGGAAGATGTAACAGAAAAATTAAGAAACTATTTTAAGCCCGAATTTTTAAACAGAATTGATGAAACTGTGTTCTTTGAAGCACTTCGTCTTGAAGATTTAAAACACATTGTAGACATTCAGGTTCAATATTTAAAACGGCTTTTAGATGAAAGAAAGATAGAATTTGAAATCACGGAAGATGCCAAAGAAAAGCTTGCGCTTGACGGGTATAACCCAATTTATGGGGCAAGGCCGTTGAAGCGCGCAATTAGGGCACAAATTGAAAATCCATTGTCAAAAGAGCTTTTATTAGGGCATTTTACAGATGGTGACAAAATTTTAATTGACACAGAAGACAACAAAATAACGTTTAGAAAGCAAGGGTAGGGCAAAACGCCTTACTCTTTGTTTTTAAAACTTTGGGCTTTTAAAACAGGAAATCCAAAGGCAAATTATTTACTGCTCATATCAACGTATTCAACGGCTTCTTCTATTGTATCAAACACGCGGATGACGTTGTTTAAGAATACAAAATTTAAAGCCTTTAAAACATCTTCAGACGGCTTTACAATTATAAAAGAGCCGTTTTTCTGTGCAGTTGCCTTGTAAACGTCCGCAAAAACGCTGGCGTAATTATCAGAGAAAATTTTCACATATTCCATATTGAAGATTATGTTGGGCTTCCCTGTTAAAACGTTTGTGTTCACTTCTTTTAAGATGTTTGTAATATATTTTTCGTGGTTAATTTTATAAATTGATAACACACATATATCATTATTGATATAATATTTCTGAAATTCTTCGTTTGTAACCTTGCTGACAGAATTTGAAATGAATTTCATAACATTTTCATGCCAATCCGGCTGTTTTGGAATAAATTCATCCACACCCAAGCTGTAGCATTTTTGAACCATTTCCTTGTCGTCTGTTCCTGAAATTACAAGGATTTTGAAGTTTTTATTTTCTTCGTTTTTAATTTTGTTTGCAGCCTCTACAAGCTCAAACCCGTCTTTTGCGTCAGGAAGAAATAAATCCACAATTACATAATCAAAATGTTTTTTCTTAAATTCTGAAATTGCCTCTTCCTTGTTCCTTGCAACAAAAACATTCATTCCGATTTTTTTGAGCATAGAGGTCAATTGGAAAATTGACAATTCCATATCATCCACAATAAGAACGTTTAGGTTTTCTGCAGTGAAAAAGCTTAGAGGGTAGTTAAAGAAATTTAACTTTCTCTCTATTGCAATTAAGGCCTTTGAAACCGTTGCCTCATCTGCGTTATCCGGGTTTGCGTCTATCCCTGAAATTTTAATTAAATTAAAAAGCTGTTCTTTTGTTAAGATAATACCGTCAGTCATACATTTTATTATACAATATTTTTTGAAAAACACCAAAAAAATACTACCCTTTGATGATATAATATTTTTAAAAGAAAACTTTTGGAGAAGATGATGGAGAATAAATTAAACACAAGTGCATTCGGAAAGAACGATATAAGAGGAATTTTTCCAAAGGAAGTAAATTCCGAAGTATTTTTATATGCGGCAATGGGATATGTCAAATGGGCCATGAACTGTTTCAAGGAAAAAGGAGCCCCAAAACGCGCGGATGAGCTGTGTTTTTGCGTTTGTATGGACGCAAGACTCCATTCAAAAGAATTAAAAGATGCCGTAATTAAAGGATTAACTTTATATGGCGCAAACGTTGTGGATATTGGCCTTGCGCCAACTCCTATGGGATATTTCAGCGAATTTGCAAAAATACCTGATGAAATTTTATGCGGCTGCAAAATAAACGGGGCTTTGATTATCACGGCTTCACATAACCCTTCTGAATATAACGGCCTTAAAATGACATTTAACAAAGGAAGTTTATCAGAAAGTGACATCAAAGAAGTAAAAGCTGCAGCACAAAGCGTTTTTGAACTTGCAAAAGAAGGAAGACTTCCAATCACACAAAAAGGGTTTATCCACGAATTTAACCTTGTTGATACTTATTCTGAAAAACTTTTGGACGGATTTTCAAGATGTGCCGAGGGTTTAAAAATCGTTGTGGACAGCGCAAATGCAACAGCAGGAATTGTGGCGCCCAAAATTTATCGGGAAATGGGCGCTGAAATTATAGAATTATACTCTGAACCTGACGGCAATTTCCCAAACCACCATCCAAACCCTTCAGATGAATCCACGCTTGATGATATTAAAAAAGCAGTTGTTGAAAACGGGGCAGATTTTGGCATAGCATTTGACGGGGATTCAGACAGAATAGGCCTCGTAGATTCAGAAGGCAAAATGGTTTCAGGGGATAAATTACTTTTAATTTATGCACTTGATTTAATTAACACGCTTAAAATTAGGGGCGAAAAACCGACTGTTGTGTCTGAAGTGAAGTGTTCACAGGTACTTTACGACACGATAAACGAAGCGGGCGGAAACGCCATAATGTATAAAACAGGCCATGGGTATATAAAATCCAAAATGAAAGAAACAGGGGCACTTCTTGCAGGCGAGATGAGCGGCCACGTATTTTTTAAAGACAGATATTATGGCTTTGACGACGCTATTTATGCCGGAATGCGCTTGATTGAAATCATTTCAAAACAAAAAAAAGAAAGGGCAAATTTTAAAATTCAGGATTTGCTTGAACCATTCAACAAAGTGTTTATTTCAAACGAAGTAAGGTTTAAATGCCCGAATGAGCTTAAACAGCAGGTTTTAGACAAGTTGAATTCAAAAGTTTGCGATGAACTTTTCAATTCAAAAATTAAAGAAATTGTAACCCTGGATGGGCTTAGAATAATTTTTGAAGACGGTTTTGCCTTAATTCGAAAATCAAACACGGAGCCTGTGTTTACAATGCGCTTTGAAGCGCACACAAAAGAAAAGTGCGAATGCTATCAAAATGCACTTGTTGAGGTTGTGGATGAACTTGTCAAAGAAATTTCAAAAGAAGCTTCCGCAAAAGTTTAATCGTACGGAAGTTTAAGTTTGCAAATTTGGCGCAGGCAAAAAATTATACAAAAGCAGAATTTTTCATATTAAACTATCATCCCGTAAATTAAATAAATTTTGTTGATATAATAGTTTTATGAAAAATGTAAATTGCCTAAAAATTTTTATATTGTCAATATTTATGTTCTTCCTTCTTTTAGCTGGCGGCATTAACTTGGCGCAGGCTGAAGAATCAATAGGGGAGCAGCTTACAAAGATTGAATCAAGCCTTTGGGATTTGAATTACCAAAACGAAACAAACGAAGTGCGTCTAAAACGTATTGAAAACGAGGTTTTCGGGACAACAAATTCCAAAAGTTCAATTCAGGACAGAATTAATAAACTAAACACAGCCCTTGGACTTGAAAGCCTTGCGGAAGCAAAAGCGCCGGCTTCAGAGCTTTATATGGACGAAAACCCAAATGTAAACTATCCTGTTGTAGATATGCTTGAAATGCAGCTTTTGGGGCAAAATTACAAGAAAGAAAATATATATAAAAGGCTGGAGCGCCTTGAGGGAAAGGTTTTTGGGAATGCCCAAAAGGGAGATTTAGCACAAAGAACAGATAATCTTAAGGCAAAAATTGCAATTTCAAGGCCGTCTTCATCCTTGCCAAGCTATCAAACAGGAGAATATTATCAGCCGCAAACCCAAGGAGGGCAAGGGGCGCAGGAATATTCCTTCGGGGATGATTTCACAGAAGATGATGTAATTGCAAAATCCAGATCTGACGCGCAAAAAAGAAACAGAAAAGCTCAAAATGATAACTATAGCTATGATTACGGCTATGGCGGCTCTGATGTTTCTTTGCAAATTGCAGGTTTAGAAAATTCGCTCTTTGGACAAACATATTCTTATGACCCTATGGCTGTTCGTCTAAATCGCCTGGAGCGCCGCATTTTCCAAAGGGATTTTGCCTCTGATGATGAATATTCAAGAATTTCAAGGCTTCAAGCGGCGTCCACCGCAAAAAAGACAGCAAAATATTACGACAACAACAAATTTCAAAAATTTGCTTCAACGGGCATGCAGCTTGGAACATTTGTCCTTATGATACTTGCACTTCTTTTGTAATTTTTTACCAAAATTTCATAAATAACCAAAGCCCAATTTATTGTGTTTTTCAGAATTTATTGGGCTTATTTGTAAATTTTGTTAATAAAACATTTACAGCGGCTTAATTTTAGCAATTTTTGGGTCCAAAAGTCTTTTGCCGGATTCTTCAAATTCAATCTGTAAAAGACATCTGTTTGAATATTTTACAACCTTCAAAATGCTTCCTGCGCCGTATTTTTGGTGCCCCACCTTCATGCCTTCCATAAATTCATATTCATAAGGCTCTTCATCTTCTTCCTCATTGTTAAATATAGGAA
Organism: Candidatus Gastranaerophilales bacterium; assembly: GCA_910587375.1. Classification (GTDB taxonomy): domain Bacteria; phylum Cyanobacteriota; class Vampirovibrionia; order Gastranaerophilales; family Gastranaerophilaceae; genus MGBC122484. The sequence goes on from CAJULR010000043.1 coordinate 13,507, forward strand.
GCGTGCTTTCTGTGTTTTGGGCCTGGTTTTTAATCTTATTTAAATCTATTGATACATTTTCATTTATCTGGAGCCTGTTTTTAGACGTTTCAGCTTTCTTTGTTTCGCCAATAACCTCTTCAAACCTTGCTTCGATAGATTTATTTGCAAGCTCTTTTAAAGAAACGCCATCTTCATCAACGGTTTCTGGCTCCAAAACAGCAGGTTCAACAGCCTTAGGCTCTTCTTCTGTAAAATCGTCAATCTTTAAAATCGGTTTTTCTTTTACAATTATTATGGCTTCTTCTGGTTTTTGCTTTACCTTTTGCACAGGCTGTACTTCCGGCACGGCCTGTTCTTCAGCAGATTGTGCTTCCGCCGCAGGTTCCACTTCTGTTGTATGTTTTTCTTCTGTTTGCCCTTCTTCTGTTTCTTCTACAGGCTCAACGTTAAGAGAATCGTTAACTACGGCCTCAAGATTTTGAGGTGCGGCAGATTCAGTATTTTCTTCTGTTGAGGGTTCCTGATTAGCCCCGGAAAGATTTTCGTTACTATCTTCTTCTAAAGTTTTTTTTACATTATCATCAGCATGGGCTGTGTGAGCCTCTTTTTGCAAATCTTCAAGAGAATCTTCATCTAAATTAACAGGCTTTACACTTGCTTGTTCTTTATTTTCGGACTCTTTTTCTGCGGCAACTTCTTCTTTTGCCTGGGCTTCGATTTCATTTGCAAGCTCTTCGTTTATTTTTTCACTCATCGCCGCATTTTCAATCATATCAGATGTTATAACTTCATCTTCATCTTGAACGTTTTCCGTATTTGTTTCTGCGTTTACCTCTTCAGGGTTTATAAAATAATCCAAATCCTCTTCTGCAACAGGAATTTCAGGAATTGGAGCCGCATTTACATTTTCGGCATTGCCTGAATTATCTTTTGCGGCCTCTTTTTCAACCTCTTTTATATATTCTTCATCATTTTTAAGGCTTGCTTCGATAAGTTCTGCCATTTCAGCATTTTCGGCCTCAGGGGCAGATTCATCAGCGTATTCATTGGCCGTTTCATTTGTCGCCTCATTTACAGCCTCGTCCAAATGATTTGAAACAATATCAGGAATTATTCCTCGTGTGGAATCATCCACCTCTTCAAGCGTATATGGAAGCTCCTCAGGCTCTTCTGTTTCTTCCTTAAGCTCTTCTTCAGATACATCAGACTCTTCTTCTCTTGAAAGCTCTTCTGAAGCAGGCTCTTCAATTTCATCTACAGGCAGAAGTTCATACCCTTTTTCAGCTTCTTCTGTGGCTGCAGAAACATTTTCCACATCCGCAGTTTCATCAGTCTTTTTTTCAGTGTCTGCTGGAACCTCCGGCATAACTTCATCTAAAGAAACCTCTTCTGCAAGGCGTGAACCTTGGGGCGTTTTTTGGCTTGGTTGAATATGAACATTTTTCAATTCAAAATCCCCGCCTGCAAGCTCAACAGAGGTCATTTCCTCCAATTCAAGGTTAAGGTCAATATAGATTTTTTTGTCTTCAAATTTATGTAAATCTTCTTCGTCAAAAATGTAGTTCTTTAAAACGAACATAAAATCTTTAGTGTCTTCACCAAAAATTACAAACGAAGTTGGGTTAAGCGCGCCTATTTGCGGATTTGCAAACCCAAAATCGCGCCTTGGGTTTAGGGTTTTGTATAAAATATAGTTTCTGACATGCTCCATTAAATGCGGAAGCTTTGCAAAACCGTATGAAACGCTTGAAATAATGCTTAATTTTGGATTATTTAGATATAAATCGTTAATTATTTCAGGGTTTGAATTGTTTTCATTAAATCTAAGAAGCAAATAGCTTTCTGTGTCTTTAATTTGTCTGATTACAAATTCAAGAAAATCTTTGTGCCATTCAAGTTTTAAATTTGAAAGGTCGATAATTACGGCGTCTTCCTTGGCCATTGCCTTTGAAATTGCCTGAAATTCTTTTTTAGAGCGGCTGAACAAACCTTCGTTCCAAAATCTTTTAAGTTTATTTAAAAGCATTTTAAGCCCGAGAGCCGGAGTTGCCTTATATTGCTGTTCTATAACCTTTATGAACCTTGGAAAAGGAATGTATTTATCTTCAGATGACTCTACAAAATTTTTCAGTTCGATAAAAGTGTCTTCAAGCTCTGTTTGCACATCTAAAGTGGCATGGCCCAAGGCTTTTTCCCATATGTAATCGAGCGAATAAAAATCCAAGGGCAATTTAAAATCGTTAATTGCTTTAATTCTTTTTGCATTTTTGATATTTAAATTTCCGGTATAGTCAATCGCGACAACCTTTTTATGGGATTTTAATTTCTGTGCAATGTTTTCAAACGCACAGTTTACTTCATCCAATTTATCCGCAAAAACAACAGGGTTATGATTAAAGAAATCCAAGCTGACATTTACAACCTTGTCATTTTTGGCGCTAAGCCCAAATGGAACAGTTTCTTTTTCAATATTTACGCATTTTTCAATCTCTTCAATTTTAATTCTTGCAATTTCGCATTCTCTTGAAGGAGTGAAATTGTCATAAGGCACAACCTGCTGGTCGGGCAAAATTCTGTATACGAGCCTAATTGTTGCAACATTTTCTTCTGCATTAAATTTATCATCGTAAATTTCGACAATTTGGCCCAAAAAATTATCTTCGCCATCCCTTACGATTAAAAAGTCGCTAAGGCAGAGCCCATCTGTCTTTGGGTTAAAAATAAGTCTTATAGTATCATTTTTGGTTTGAATAACTCTCATTCGCTTCGCTTAAATTCCCATAATTTCCGTAAATATTATAAGTTTATTATACAACACACAAATTTATTGTAAAATATAAATCATGAATGAAATCGAATTTAGCATAATAATCCCTTTGTATAATCAGGAAAAGTATATTGAGAGGTGCCTGAAAAGCGCAATAGAACAGGGTTTTAAGGGAAATTACGAAATAATTATTGTAAACGACGGTTCAACAGATAAAAGCGGTGAAATTTTAAAAAAATTTAACGATAAGAAATTAAAAATTTTTGAAAACAAAAATTCAGGCCCAGCGTATTCAAGAAATTTCGGCATTAAAAAAGCAGAAGGAAAATATATTGTTTTTCTTGATTCTGACGACACTTTGGATAAAAATGCCCTGCAAACATTTTACAATACAAATAATGGAAAAAATTTAAATGCAGATATTGTTTTTGCTCCTTATTATGTAATCAGAGAGCATAAAAACGATATGAAGATTTATTTTCCTTTGAAAAAATTTGCCAATTTTGACGGATTTTTAAACATTGAAAATACAGACGGAGAGGTTTTGAAGGGAAATTTTGAACCTTGGGCAAAAGCATACAAAAAAGATTTTCTTATTCAAAACGGAATAATTTTTGAAGAAGCCCGCCTTGCAGAGGATTTGCCATTTTTTTACAATGCAGTTTTAAATACGGAAAAAATTCTTACCGCAAATACTCCTGTATACTTCTATAGAAGAGGGCACAAGAATTTTCTTAAAGAAGGAAAATATGACTGGGGCGATGAAGTAATTAAGATTTTTCAAAAAAGTGATGAAATTTTTCAAAACCAAAAATTTTGGCATGACAAAAAAAATTACAGCACTATAGAAAAAATTTATGCAAAAAATTGCCTAAACATTTGTCTTTTTTGGGCAAGAAGATTTAAAAAACTCAAAAAAAGATGGGCATTTTATAAATTTTGCGGGGGCTTTTTAAGCAGATACGGACTATCGACAGAATTCTATATAAAGCTTTTTATCCGCAATTTGGTTGATATTTTACAAAATAAATGTTAATTTAAACAGAAATTACTTGACAGTTTGTTTTGTCTTGAATAACATGTTACTATTGAATTCTTGCTTGTAATTTCAAAAATTTGTTATCACAGCAAAAATGCCGATGTAGCTCAATGGTAGAGCAACGGTTTTGTAAACCGTAGGTTGCGGGTTCGAGTCCCATCATCGGCTAATTTTTAAAAATTGAACATTTACAAATTAATGATTTATTTAAACCCGCCTTTGCGGCAGGGGTCTTACATGCCCATGTGGCGCAGGGACTCTGCCGAATAAAAGCTGACTAAATGTCAGGTTTTATGAGAGGAAGTACTCCCTTAGCCAAAGGCTAAAAGTAATAAGCCCATGTGGCGCAGGGGTAGCGCACTCCCTTGGTAAGGGAGAGGCCACGAGTTCAAATCTCGTCATGGGCAAAATAAATCAAAATTCACCAGAATTTTTTAGTAAATATGGGTAGATGCCCGAGTGGCTAAAGGGAGCAGACTGTAAATCTGCCGTCTAACGACTACGGTGGTTCGAATCCACCTCTGCCCATTTTTTTAAAACAATAATCAACCAATTAAAAATAAACCCAAATAAAAATACAAAAAGGAGAATCAAATCTTATGGCTAGAGAAAAATTTGAAAGAACCAAGCCGCACGTTAACGTTGGTACCATTGGTCACGTAGACCACGGTAAAACAACTTTAA
>CAJULR010000044.1 GCA_910587375.1 Candidatus Gastranaerophilales bacterium
GCCCCTGTTTTACCTTGATGGTTGATTGTCCATTCGGCGCCCGTTTAAAATCTTCGGGGCTGCCCGCTTGTTCACAACGCCGCGCAAGAAAGCAAACAAAGGCAATAAAAAGCCTTCCGCTTGGGAAGGCTTTGGATTTAGTTTAAAGTTTAGTTTTTAGATTAAGGAGTTTGGTTAAATTTGTTTTAAAGCCGGCGTTAAGACATTGAGGCCCAAAGGAATTTAACAGGCTAAGCCGGCGTTTTGCATTAATTATTTAGAACCGTTAAATAATGCTTTAATTCCAAGCCCAAGAGCCGCAAGGCCAACGCCTGCTGCTGCAATGAGCCCAACTCTTCCGCCTGAAAGGCCAACTGCCCTAAGTGCTCTTCCGATAAGGCCTGAATGTGAACTTGCGGCAGACCTTGCAAGCTGGAATACACCATAGCCTGCTGCTGCGGTTCCAAGGCCGCCAACAACCGCGCCACCAACTTTTGAAGCTGTTGCATAGTCAGATTTTTTAGTGCCTGTCACTTCAGAGATTAAATCTTCTTTAGAATTTGATTGTGTGAAGAAATTCACAACAGGAATTGCACTTTTTACACCTGAACCAAATGAAGAATCAGCATATTTTGAAATGTCGCCAAGAAGGGTAGAGCCTGTTGCGCTTTTGTATTGGTTTTGCGCCAAAGTTTTAATTTGTTGTTCTGTGTATCCAGAATATTGGCCCAATTCTGTCATTTCATCAACCATGTTGTTAAATTCAAACAAGGCATCATCGCTTCTTCCTTCTTGAAGCATATATTGAATAGTTTGGCAGTGTTCCGTGAATGTCATTGTTTCTGTGGATTGTTTTCCTGTGAAGGATTGGCTTGTAGTTCTAAGGTCGTAGCCATTTTCCATAGATTTTTTAGCATTTTCAACATATTCATCGCTTGAATAGAGGCCGCCGTATAAGCCATATCCGCCATATGTGCTGCCATAGCCATAGCCGCTTGTGTTGCCTGTAATAAGCCCTAAACCATTAAGAGCATTATAGCTTGTTAAACCTAAACTCATACAAACTTCCTTCCAAAATAAACTAATTTTAAACTAACCTTACACTTTAATAAAAACATTCTGTCTTAAGAGATTGCCTTTTGTTTTAAATTTTGATTAACATTTCTTAACAAAAAGCATACTTGCACATTATGCGGAAGCGTTAAGCGCAAGGATTTAAATATATGTAACAAAAATGCCAACCGGGGCAATATAATGTAAAATGTTGTTGTATTATTATTACCTTGGGATAGTTATGTTTAACATAGAAGAGTTTTTGAGAAAAGTTAATAATACCAAGGCTTCAGACGTTCATCTGAAGGTCGGAAAATCGCCTTCCTTAAGGATTTCGGGGAAGATTGTCCGCCTGGACGAGCCGCCTGTCACAGAAGCGGATTTTGAAAATATGCTCCGCACTATGCTCTACGGAGATTTGGCAGAAAGGCTAAAAAAAAGAAACGATGTCGATTTCACCTATGAAATTCCAAATGTTTCAAGGTATAGGGTGAATTATTGCAAGGAACTTGGATATCCGAAATTGACCTTAAGGACTGTGCCTTACGCCATTCCAACTTTGGAAGAACTTTCCTTGCCGCAGTCACTGGATGTTTTTACAAGCTATAACAATGGTATAGTCTTAATTACAGGGGCAACAAGCTCCGGAAAATCAACCACAATCGCTTCTTTAATTGAAATTATCAATAAACAAAAACACAAACACATTGTAACAATTGAAGACCCGATTGAATTTTTATACACAGACAAAAAATGCCTCATAACCCAAAGGGGAGTAGGTGTTGATGTAGACTCATTTTCAGACGGTATAAAATATGCCCTCCGCCAAGACCCTGACATTATTCTTGTTGGGGAAATAAGGGACAGGGACACGATGGAAAGTGCCCTAAACGCCGCAGAAACAGGGCATTTAGTGTTTTCAACAATTCACACAAACTCTGCTTCGCAAACAATAAACAGAATTTTAGGGCTTTTTGATGATTCAACAAGAAATTTCATAAGGGATAGATTTGCAAAAGTTTTAAGAGGAACAATTGCGCAGAAATTAATCGCAAAAGAGGGCGGGGGCTTGGTTCCTGCGCTTGAAATTATGGCAAGCACACCCGCAATTGTTGATTATATAAAGAAAAACCAGCTTGAAGAAGTGGATATGTTGATTAAAAGAGGTGGATATCAGAACATGGTGTCTATGAACTCTTCTATATTCAAGCTTTTCAAGGCAGGGGTAATTTCAAAAGAAGAGGCGCTAAATTCAAGCGACGACACAAATGAACTAAACCAAATGATGCGCGGAATTTACCACGGAAGCGCACAACAGGCCCACCCGGTGGACGATTTATTATAAAATTTACAAAGGGAAGAATAGAGGAAGAAAATATATGGCACCGTTTCCTGAATCAGAAGATATGACCATAAAAAGGCTCATGGTGGCGCTTAGGAAAAATGACCATCAACTTTTAAAGATGGGCACATACAAGCTCCATGAAAAGTTTCACACAGGACATGAGTTTGAATTAACCGATGATTTAAGGCAAATATTAAAAATTGTCGAAGAAAAGCAATATCCGCCAGAAATTTCAGACATCCTCTGCAACACAATTAAAGATATTTTATCTAAAAATGCACTTGAAAAAATTTCAAGAGAAAATCAAATTCTTCCCGCAGGAAGCGGCCAAAACACCCTTCCTGATTCCTTGCAAAAAAATGAATTTCAAGGGGTGCTTACAGGAAATCCTTCTATGAGCGCTGTTTCGCAAGGAGCTGTTATTCAAAACGCCGCAAACGGCACGCAGGATGACATCCGCGAACTTGCAAACACAATAAATTCAAACCCGGAAGCCACAGGGCACATTCAAGAACAAAGTGGCCTGCTTCAAAGCGACGGGCAGGTTGAAATTCGGCCGGTTCAGGTGCAGCTGCCTGAAACAAACCACGGAGAGGTTTTGCCGGATCATTCCCACACAAACAGCTTCTACAGGCCGCAAGGCGCGCCCGTGCAGGCACAGCAAAGTGTATATTTAAACCAGGGGCAACCCCAAAACCAAGTGCAGCAACCCCAGGGGCAGCCTGCACAAAGTATGCAATCACAACAGGCTTATACAACACAGCCCGGCCAACCCCAAGCATATTCGCAAGGGCAGCAGCCTCAAACTCAACCGCCCCAAGGGCAGCAGCCTCAGGCAGAACAAGATAACAGCGTTAAAAACATTGCCGTTTTTTACGATGATTATAAAAATGAAATTGATTTTACAAAGGTAAAAGACTACAAAAACAACTTAAACCTTCTTTTTTCAAAGAATGAAAACGGACAGGATTACAACATCTTAAAACAAATTTCATCATTAACAAACGCGCTTGATACAAATACATCTGATGTGGATAAAATCGTTTCAATGTTAACGACTTCAAAAGGCAAAGTATCATTCATATCTGCTTCACAAAGCCAAAATATTTCAAAGATTTTTGCGGATAAAAATATCGATTTTGATATACCTTTTGTAAAAAAAGCGCAGGATAAAAACACAAGCGTTGATTTAATCCCAATGGTTGGCGCAACAAACATTTTTGTTTGCTCAAACTGCAACGCAAGAACCCTAAAAACAGATTTCAACACAAGAACCTTGAGTGTTCAGTGTCCGCACTGTGACAGTGCTGCTTTTCCGGATATTTATGCGGTTAATTCTTACAACCCGGATTGCAACCCTGTTTTTTGGCACAGGGCCTTTGCAGCACTCATAAAATCTCAAATCTGGATTTTAGTAAATCCGCCTTTGGATGAAAACAAAGAAATTATTTTTGATTTCATAAAAACAGCGTATGAGGCAAGCAAGCCAAGCAAAATCTATATTCTATCCAAAGAAAATGACAAAAAAGAATTTTACAAACAAATGTTCACATCGGTTAATGAAAATTGCGTTATAAAATCCAATTTCCAAGACCAGGACAAGCTTTGCGAAGAATTTATCAATGAAGAAATTATAAAGAAAGTGTTTGCATAACAGGAATTTAACAGATGGGCAATATGAACACTTTTACAACAGACGCTATAAACATTAAAACCTACCCTTTAAGCGAAAACGACAACATTGTTGTTATGTTTTCAAAAGACAAGGGGCTGATTAAGGGTGTTGCAAAAGGTGTAAAAAAGCCAAAAAGCAAGCTTGGCGCAAGAATGCAGATGTTGGTTTGCAATAAACTTATGTTAAATGAAGGAAAAAGCCTTGATATAATTAAAGAAGCACAGGCGATTAACCCGTTTAACAAGCTTCGATACAACCTTGATAAGCTAAATTATTCAATTTATTTATCGGAAGTTATCGGGAATTTTTGCAAAGAAAACACGGAAGAAATCCCCGAGGTTAATAAAAACATTTACGAACTTTTCTATAAAACGCTTGAGGCCATATCAAACGCACAAAGCACAGTTCAGATTATGCTTTCTGTTATAAAATTTCAGCTTAAATTTATGAGAGAAATCGGCCTTGGGCTTGAACTTTCACACTGTTTAAAATGCTCTGCAAAAATTAAAGAAGACGCTTATTTTTCAATTGAAAACGGCGGGGTCACCTGCGGAAGCTGCATAGACAGTTTTGTTGGAAAAATAAAGATTAATATAAAAATAATAGATTTCCTTTGCGAAATTTTAGATTCTGACATCGATAAACCGACAAAATATGACGCGCTTGTAAACGAAAAAGTTACAGTAAGCTGTTTTAACCTTCTTCGAAAATATATAGACACACAAACAGGAAGAGAGTGTAAAACAGTAAAAATTCTTGAGATGACAAAGGTGGGATAATGAAAAATAATCACAAAAAACTATTTGTATACACGCTTTGCCTTGCCGCCTTTATGGGCACGCTAAATTCAGGCTTTAATCCTTTATATGCCCCTGCATATGCTGCAATGTCCCTTGAGGCCAATGAATTATACTCTCAAGCTGTAAAATTTGAAGGGGAAGGACGCCTTGATGATGCTGTTGATTTAATTTTAAAAGCGCTTCATACATCAAACAATGATATAGTTTTAACAACTAAGCTTGGCGGGCTTTACGCACAAATAGGCCAGTTAGATAAAGCCTCCGAAACCTATGCAAAAGCAATTCAATTAAACCCGGAAGACGCATTTTTGCATATAAGCATTGCAAACATATACCAGCAGCAGGGAAAATATGATGAAGCCTTTAATTCATATTATAGGGCGATGAATTTAAACCCAAACTACAGACACAATTACCTAAACCTTGCAAATACAAAATATTTAGCCGGAAACTATGAAGAAGCCATAAAATATTATAGAATTTATCTCCAGGATTACCCGAATTCAATGGACGCCAGGTGTTCAATTGCAAGCAGCTATTTAAGTTTAAAAGAATATCAAAAGGCAATTTTTGAATACGAAAAAGCCCAAAATATGAACCCCAAAAATTTTAAAGAATATTCAAGCCTTGGCCTTGCATATTTAAGAGATAAACAGTATTCAAAAGCACAGGATATGTTTTTAAAGGCGATTGAAATAAACCCCGGAGATTTTATGGCCTACGGGAACCTTGCAATTGTACAGTCATATTTAAAAGAGAACGAAAAAGCGCTTCAAAACTATAAAAAAGCGTTTGAACTACAGCCTGATTTAGAAAACCTAAAGTTTGACTATGCAGCCCTTTTAGCTTCCATGGGAAAAACAGATGAAGCCATAAAAGCATATCAGGACTATATAAAATCTTACCCTGATGATTCAAATGCTTATTTAAACCTCGGAATTTTATATCAAAACACAAACAACCCAAAATATGCAATTGCAGTGCTTCAAGAGGGTGTTAAAAAAACAAAAGATAATGAAGAAAACAACACAATTAAAAACGAACTTGGAAAAAGCTATTATCAAAACGGCGAATTTTCAAAGGCGATAAGCGTTTATGACAGCATTCTTCTTATGGAGCCAAACAACTTAAGAGCCCTTTTTAACAAAGGCCTTTCTTTAACAGGGGATGGCAGGTTTATTGAAGCCGATAAAATCTTTAAAAAGGTTGCACAAAAAGACATTGAAGAACTTTCAAAATATCAAATCAGCCGCCTTGAAATCAAAAAAAGCATAACAGGAAATATGGTGGCACAGGCAAACGCGCTTAAGGACAAAAAAGAATTTGAAAAAGCAAAAGAAATCTACACAAAGGCCATAGAAAACGACAGCGAAAACACAGAAGCATACGTTGGGCTTGCAAAAACCTATGAAGGTCTGAATGACAAAGAAAAAACCGTAGAAACCTATGAACAGGTAATATCAATTGAGCCTGACAATACGGATGTTTTAATTGAATATGGCGAATCTATGTCAAAACTTGACGAAGACACAAAAGCACAAGACGCCTTTAAAAAAGTGTTAGAACAAAATTCAGCCTATTATGAAGCAAGAATTTCCCTTGCAGACAGCTATTCAAAGGTAAAAAACTATAAAGAGGCACTAAATGAATATCTTTCTGCCGCAAAATATACAACGCCGGATGATTCGCTTTATATTAAAATCGGAAACACTTATAAATACTTAAACGACGGCAAAAACGCCGTAAACTATTATAACAAGGCCCTTTCTTTAAACCCTAAAAATGAAAATGCATATTTTAACATCGGCCTTGTAAAGTATGATGGCAAAGAAATCCCATCTGCAATTCAAAACTTTAAAAAAGCAATTGATTTAAAAAATGATTTTGCCTTTGCCTGGTGGGCGCTTGGGGCGTGCTATGAAAAGCAAGATAAGGCAGATGACGCCATTTATCATTACGAAAAATTTATAGAATTTTCTGATGATACAGAACTTATAAAATCTACAAAAGAAAAAATCAGGGGACTATATAGCAGCCTTGCATACTAAGTTTCAAAACGCTTTTCGGACAACGTTTTTAGCCATATTATTTTTTGGCTGTCTTTTTACAGGCGCAATATTAACAGGCTGCGACAAAGAAAAGTCTGCAATCCTTTTTTCTGCCACCCCTTTTTCAAAGGAATTTGGCTACACCCCGCAAAACACCTATAAAAAGGGTGAGAAAATTTATTACCTTCTCTATAACCCAAATGAATTCAAAACAAGGCTTTTGAAGGTTCAGGTTTTTAGAAAAGAATCAGAAAAAAGCGAATTTTGGGGATATGAATATTTATATGATAAAACCATAGAACTAACCGACAAAAAGCTTTATACGGATTATTTTATAATTAACAAAACCGGGTATTATATTTTCCAAATTTTTGAATATACAAATACGCTAAAACCCGTAATTAGAGGAATTGTACAGGTTATTTAATGAACGTTGTAAAAAACACATTTGAAGACATCATTCAATATGTAAAAAACAGGCTTTTTTCTTCAAAATACATTGTGAAGGGAAAATGCAGACAGTGCGGCACCTGTTGTAAAACGATTTTATTTTCTGATGAAAACGGCTATATTAAAACAGAAGAGGCATTTTTAGCTTTACAAAAAAGAAACAGAAGATATTTGCATTTTACAATAAACGGCAAAGTCGAAAACACAGGCAACGCCTTTTTTGACGGAGCTTTGATGTTCAAATGTAAATCCTTAGGAAAAGATAACAGATGTAAAAAATATTTTTTAAGGTCGCTTTGGTGCAGAGATTATCCTTCAATAAATTCGGATTTTATTTATAATGGCGGCCAAACCCTTGATGAGTGCGGATTTTATTTTGATGTGGATAAAAAATTTAAGGATTATCTAAAATAATCCTTTCACGCATTAACACATTTTGCGCCGATACACCTTGCCTGCAACAAAACCTTAAAAACTTTCAAAGCTTAAGGCCAAAACCAGCGCCATTACAGGTTTTCAGGAACCTTAACCTTCCATAAACCCTTATTTTTATTAAACCCGTCGTCTTTCTTTTGAAGCTTTTCAGGCTCTTTTATTGTAATTTTGTCGTATTCAAAATTTGCATTGTCTGTTCCCAAAAGGAACATAAAATCAAGGTTCACGCCGCTTCTTATTGTGTCATATGAAAATGCAACCTTGATATCTTCGGGCCCTGCAATTACATAAAATTTATTTTCAGTAAGCAAATCATCATCGTAATTATCCCTCAGAGGGCTTATTACACCTCTATAGCCCACAGATAAATATTTTCCAAGTTTAATGCTTTCATTCACATCAATTGAAGATTTACCATATGTATATTCATCAAACCAAAACGGGCTCGTGCCGTTTCTTCCGGCAATTTGATAACTTATACGGGATTGCCAGTTTTTAATCCTTGAATCAAAATACGGGCCGCCACGAACCAACCCCACGGTTTCGCCTGTGCCATAAACGGTTGCCATAGTTTGTCCTAAAATACCAAAATTCAGGTACATATCCTGCTCTTCATTTGAAATGCCGAATATGTGTTTTCTAAGTTCAGCCTGCCACCTTAAGCGCATTGTGCCATAATTGTCTTTTTCCTGGTGCCTTGTCTGATATTCTGAAACATAGCCCGCTGTGAACCTTTGCCTGAAAACGGCGTCAATATCTTTTACATTATACCTGTCATCATAAACCAACTGCGCCAAATGCCCCGCCCTTTTTGAACCTATGAACCATTCGTCTTTATAGGCATGGCGCGCAAATTCAGCCTTTAATTTATTTGTAAAATTATATTCACCGTCAACAATTAAGTTTTCGCTGCTTGTGGCCCAGGCTGCGTCCAATTTCAACCTTTTTGTGTTCAATCTTCCAATAACACCAATACCAAATTCATCGTCATAAACCAATGCAGGAGCCACTTTCAGGTTTCCACCGTTTGGAATTTTAAAAATATATCCAAGCCCGACATATTGCCCAAAATGGCTTATAGAGCCGATTTCAACAGGTATATTTGCCTCAATGCGGTTCATTTCCTTGTCTGCAAACATTTCAACAGAAGCCATTGTAACAAGCTTTGTCTTTTTATAATACAAATCCGCATTCTTTAAAATTAAGCTGTCGTGGTCTTTCCCGGGTTTTATAAGAATTTCTTTTGTTTTTATTTTATAGGGCGAAAGCCGCTGTTTTTTAATGTCAAAAGAAATGTTATCGTCCTGAATTAGCATATTATCATAGGTGTTAAAGCCTGATGTTTGAAGGCACATCTCCACTTTTCTTGCAAGCTCAACATTCCCGTTTACCGCTTCAAGCCTGTCTGTATAGGCATACCCTTCTGCCGCATGGAGCCTTATTACAGAGCCAACATTTATAATCGGCGCGTCGATTAAGGCATTTTCCTCATTTAAATCCACAAGCATATAATCGCCCTGAATGACGTTCCCGTCTTTCTTCAAGACAACATTATCAAAAAGTTTCACGATATTTGCATTTTTATCATAAATTGCCCTGTCAGCGGTTATAACCGTCCCTGTGGCAGAGGTTACAACAACATCTCCGCGCGCCTCAACCTCGCCTCTTTCGTCAAAATATTCAAGAACCTTGCTGTCTATCGTGACATCTTTTTTGTCTTTTTGCGGAGCAAAATCTGTCTTTACGGCCTGCGCACCGGCTTTATTGGTTTCTTTTATGCGCCTTCTTGTAATTTCATCCAGAGGGTTTGGAATTGAAAATTCTTTTTTGTCAGATGGGATATAATCATCGTCCCAGCCTGTTTTCACACCTTTATCATAATATCTGTTTGTGCTTATAGCCTGAAATTCCTGCTTTTCTTGTTTGTCTTCAGGAACCAAAGTTACAGCATTAACCGTTTCAAACGAAAAAGCCGCGCCCCACGGGCAAAAAGCACCCGCACAAAACATAAAACCACAGGCAAGATACAGTTTTATAAAATTTTTACACCTTGAAGTAATTTCGACTTTCTCCCCAGTTTTGAAACCGCCCGGCTCACTTTAACATACAAGCCCATGCGATAGAATTTATTTTACATCAAAATGCTTTAAAAATCACGCACAAAAAATTCTAAAGGTTACATTAGGTAAAACCCGCTCCAAATCACAATTTTGCGCCAACCTTTTACTATCTTGGAATATAGTTGAAAGGATTTGTCGTAGCCCCGTTTCTTCTAACCTCAAAGTGCAAGTGCGGCCCGGTTGAATAGCCTGTTGTACCGATATTTGCAATAACCTGTCCGCGATAAACAGACGCCCCTTTTGCAACCCTATAGCTTGAAAGGTGCGCATAAAGCGTTGTTGTGGGCACGCCGCCAACCTTACCATGGTCTATAATTACAACTTTGCCATATCCGCCATACCAGCCTGTGAATATGACTTTGCCGGAGTTTGCAGCCTTCACATTTGCCCCGTACGGAGCGCCGATATCAACCCCTGAATGGAAAATCTGTTTTTTAAATATGGGGTGCATTCTTGTGCCATATGGGGATGTACATGGCCCTGCAACAGGCCTTACAAAGGTTGCAGTGGTTGTAATTGTAGTTGTTTTCGTTGTTTTGCTTACTGTTTTATTAATCATATCCTCAATTTGCTTAGACTGGCGGGCAAGTTCCCTTTCGGATTTTTCCCACGTTGAACGGTCGGTTTTAAGCTTGTGAATCATCTTTTCATTGCTTGAAATCGCGCTTTGGATGTTCTTTTGCTGACGATTCATAGTTTCAATTGAGGCCTTAAGTTCGTTTTTTTGATTTTCAAGGCGGCGGGTTAATTCCCTAATTTGCCTTGTCCTTTCTTGAGTTCGGGCAATTTTTTGCCTGTCTATATCCATTACGATATTTTCAAAATAAATTCTGTCCAAAAAATCGTTAACATTCTTTGCGGACAACAAAAATTCAATATAATTTTTTCTTTTAATCTTAAAAATCTGCACTATTCTTTTGTTTGTGGCATATTGTTGCGCTCTGTAATTTCTAAGCGCGTTCTCAAGCTGAATTTGCAGAGTGTAAAGCTCTTCTTGCGCATTTTTATACTGCTGTTTGTTATAATAAAGCCCCTGTTCGGTTTGCTCCAGCTTTTTTTGGTTTCGATACAGCTTATTTGTTTCAATTTTTTCCAAAAGTTTAAGCTTATGAATTTCTTTCTTTGCCTGTGCGCGCTTTTGCTCAATTTGGCTCTTAGAGGCATTTTGGGCATAACAAGCGCCCGTGTCCGCTATAAAAACAAAAACGGCGAAAAACAGACATATTACAATTTTAGCTGCATTTTTTATCATAATTTTAAACTAGTTAGCAAGAAGCGGCAAAAGTATTGTTGCGCCTATCATCCAAGCTGCAACGGTGATTACAAGGATTGAAACTATTATTCTTCTGTTCTTTCTAAAAAATTCCATAATTCTTAAAATTTATCCCCAAATATTACCCAATCTACTATACAAACATTTTACCCGAAAAATACCCCGCATGCAAACAGGTTTGAGCCAATTTAGGCCATTTATAGGATATTAGCACTTATAAAGAGTTTTTTAAACTTTAAATTTTGCACCCGGCATCGTCTTTATCAATTTTTCCGTCAAAATTGTTGTCAAGCCCGTCATAACAAGAGTTTCCGCTCTCAAAACTTTCCGCTCTCGGTGTAAATTTTAAATATTTTTCATCCAAATCATCATAAAGTTTCAAAAAATATTCAAGATAAAATTTTGCCAAATATTCGTTTTTAAAAATCAAAATATTTTCATCATTTTTTCCCATCCCGGAATTTGAAAAATTCGCACTTCCTGTAATAAAAATTTTTCCATCAATTACCATGTTCTTTTCATGGTTTTTGCCGCCCCAGTTTTCCACCTTTAATTTCAAGCCTTTTGACCTCATAAGGGCCACCAAAGCCTTCATATTATTGGCTCCCACGGAATCATATATAATCCTAACGTCCACCCCGCGGGCCTTTGCGGCAACAAGCTCATCAATTATCATCCTGTTTGTAAGATAAAAAATGCTCACATATATTTGCCTGCGCGCCCCGCGCAAAAACGGTAAAATGCCCTTTTCTAAAGGGTTTCCTGCTGGTGAAAAATAAATATCAACCTCTCCCGCTGCCCCTAAATTTATGTTTTGAACGCTGAAATCCCGCTTGGCGCCTTGAAATTTGCCTTCGTACAACTGCTCAAACTCGCTTCTAAAGGCCCTTACAACGTTTTCATTTTTTATTAAAACCGCCGTATTAGCGTTGTAGCCGCCGGTTCCCGTGGTTGAAATATTCATCGTTCCTGTGAAAATTTTGTCGTTGTCAAAAATGAAAAATTTGTTGTGCATGTTGGCGCCCGATAAATCCGCGCGCACATCAAAGTTTTTAACAAGCTTTGCCGTATCGGCGTAAACATAAGTCCCGTCTGCCTTTGAATCCACAACGCCCCGAATTTTTACCCCTCTTTTTTTCGCCTCCAAAAGTGCGTTTAAAATTTCATCCTGCCTATCAAGCCCATAGAGCGCAAAATCTATGCTTTCCTTAACATTCTTAATATTTTTTAAAAGAACCCTGCAAGCCTCTGTCCCACAAGAGCTTGAAGGCATTTTGTTTGAGTTTGGATTTACAAGAAAAATTTCCACATCCCCAAATTTGCGTACCAAAGAGGTGCGAAAAACCTGCGATGAGCGAGATTTTGCTCGTTGTAAAGCCCGGTTTTTCGGGTTTTTTCTAAAATCAAGGTGCGATTTTTTACAACGGAAATTTTGCAGCTGTTTGGCGTTTTTCTTTATCCCGCGCGGGTTTTCAAGGATTTTATACAAATTTTGAACATCAGGATTGTTTTCACCATCTGAAAGCGCAAACCCTTTAATCAAAAGAATTTGCGCCAAATCAACACCGTGGAAATACACTCTGCCAAGGGTTTCAACCCTGCTTACATCTTTATTTTCTTTATTTAAATTTGAATTATTATCTGAACTCATTTTTAAAGAAACCTTTTCACCCAAAAAATTTGAAATCATATATTTTTTTGCGGATTTTTTAATATATTTTGCCTCATCTTCTGTAATATCAAGGTTTTCAAGAGTTTTTTCATCTGTTTTTCCGCCAACAACCTGAATTCCCTCTAATTTTACAAGTTCGTTATCCTCCTTTAAACCGTTAAAATTCAGGTCAAGATAGAGTTTGTCGGCTTCTAAAACGTCCAAAACGATATATGACGGGCTTTTTTGAAATTCAAAAGCCAAAAAAGCAAGAAAAATCAATATAATCAGCGCGCAGACAAACTTTTTCATAAGGATATTATACGCCAAAAACACCGCAGCAGCATTATTTACCCCTGCGCGTCATTACGAGCGACCGACGGGAGCGCGGCAATCCAGAAAAGGCAGAAACAGACTGGGTTTTAACCTAACATCACAAAATCGCCACGTCCTACAAAATCCAATAAAAAAAGGTGCTGAGGTTACAAGAAACAGCACCGTAAAAAAGTTGTTTATATCGTAAATCTTTGTCCCAAAAGGCTTTCCAGCTTCACTGGGTTATATCGACGTGGATTTATATTCTAAAATCACCATGCCTTTCCCGCCTTTGCCGCCAAGGCCGCCGGTTTCATTAACTACAGCGCCGCCTCCGCCGCCTCCGCCAAAGGTTCCAGCCTTGCCATTAGGGGTGTTTGCCGCGTCGTTACAGGTTATTCCTGCCATAAGTGTGGTCAAATTTCCGCCGCAACCGCCTAAAATCGGGCCTCCGATGGTACCATCTTTTGCCTTGATATAGGTTGCCCAGGTTTCATCAGGGTTTTGATACAATTGTTCCAAATATCCCCCAATGCCGCCATAGGTGGGCGTTGCGGCCTGGCCTTTGGTCAAAGGGTCAGAGCAATTTGCATATTTTCCTGTGCCGCTGCAAGGGAGAGTTTTTTCTGCGGCATGCTCGTTTTTGCCCATACCGCCGTCGTTTCCGCGAAGCCCGCCGCGCGCAGACAAGGTTTTTGTGCTGGCGCCCGCCTGATATTCAATTTTTGAATCGGCGCCATTTCCTGTCCCTGTCGTGGCTTCGCCGCCTGCGCCTGCCCAAATCTTAATCTCTGTGCCGGCTTTCAGGTTTGTAATTGTCCGCGTGATGAGCTCCCCTGTGGTTCCGCCCCCGCCGTTGGTTCCACCGTATTCAAAGTATACATAGCCACTGGCACCACTTGCTCCTATTCCAAAGGTTGAATCTCCTTCTGATTGAGAACCTGAACCTCCGCCTCCGCCTGCGCCATAGGATTCTTTTAGAGGAGAGGAGCCGTTTTTAACAGAGTTACCTCCTGTGCCTCCTTGTAGAGTTTCACCTTTCATATTTTGAGAGTTTCCGCCACTTCCTCCATATGCTTTGTTTAGAAGGGCTGTATGAAGTTTTCCGTTTTCTCCATATCCAGAATTTAGATTATATGATATTCCTGTCCAGTTATTATCTAATGTATTTCCTTCTCCTATTGCAATATTTGTTCTAAAGGTTCCTCCTTGGGATTCTGTGGTTTCTGCGGATGAATAGTGTCCTGCAAAACCACCTAATGCTTCTGCGATAACAGGGCCTGTGCTTGAGCCGCGGCGGATTCTTGTTGGGTTACCATTATTTCCGTTTTTACCTGCTATATTTTGAACAGCACCACCAGACCCTATTTCAAAGTATAGGGTTTCACCGGGGGTGACATTAATTTCACCTACTACTAATTGACCTGCGCCACCACCGCCAGAACCATTGGCGGGGAGGGAGAAATCACATTTGAGGGCAGGGTAGGTGTAGTAGAGGCGGAGGGCTCCGGGCTTACCGGAGGTACTGGTTGTATTTGCGGTTGCGCTAGCACCATTTCCACCATTACAGTGGTTTGCTCCAAAAATCGTACTTACTGCGCCACCAATTGAACCATTGCTACTCATTCCACCATACCCCCCACCACCAGCGCCTCCATTAGAATCTTTGCCATTAGCTCCGCTCTTACCAATTAATCCCGTGCCAATACCTATGGTTGAACTTAAATATGTGCCAGCATTACCATAAGAACCACCACCAGCGCCACCCGCACCACCACCGCCACCCCCGCTACCGTAACCTCCGCCACCTCCACCACCTCCGCCTGCATGCGTATCTTTATTTGTACTCCCTCCGCCGCCACCACCTCCACCAATCTGAAACAATAAACTACCACTTGTTCCAGAAGCAGTTGAAATTGTTGTCGGCCCTCCGCCACCTCCACCTCCACCACCAGTTCCACCAGTCGATGGCTGAACACCACCTCCACCTCCACCGCCACCCCAAATACCACCATTTCCACCCGCACATCCGGCATTTGTATAGGTGCCACCCAAACCCCCAGAAGAAATAGCATTTCCTTGTCCATTTAACCCATTAGTACAGGCACTTGAATCAGAACCTGTTCCGCCATCTCCACCATATATACCCGCTTTTGCACCACTAGTTTTACAAAAACCATTACCACCACCTCCACCTGCATAATATCCAACACTAGCAAATGCAATAACCTTGCTGTCTGCATCTATGCCCCCACCTTCACCACCTCCAGCGGGAATTTTAATATAAACACTTGATGGTAAATCACCTAACAATTGGACATTCTGGACATACCCACCCGAACCTCCTCCGCCCCCATAAAAAGTTTTATCATCTTGCCACCATCCCGAGCCTCCACCACCGCCACCACCACAGGCGGTGACAGAAACTGCAACTTTGCCGGGGGCGTATTCTTTACCATCAGTAACACCTGTCCATGTGGTAACACCACTTGCAGAGCATTTTTCATCAAGGTCGGGAACTTTTGTTGCTGTGCTTGGAATAGTGAAACTTGTTTCGCCGGGAGTTAAGAAATCTTTGTATGTATTTCCATCGCCGCCGGCGGGGATTGTGGCTGTTCCCGTGCCTAAACCTCCGCTGGCGCCGCCACCGCCGCCGCCGAGCATGAAGACTCTAAGTTTTGAAACGCCTTCAGGAACTGTCCAGGATTTTGAGGTTGTTACTTCCTGTTTACCATAGAAAGAGTTTCCGCCGGCGCCTCCTCCGCCAATCATAGTCACTTTTACGGCATTGACGTCGTTTGGGACGTTAAAAATTTCGGGGATTTCGCCCGAATCGTTTGTAAATATTGAGATTATAGAGTCTTTATCGTATTGGGCGGCGCCGACGCCTGAAATGTTGATTTTGGCCTCGTCCATGCGTTTGGTCATGACAGGGGCGAGGGCGGCCAATAATAATGAGGCCACGAGGAGGGCCATGAGCATTTCAACGAGGGAGAAGGCAGCTTTCTTACCACAACCTTGAGATCCTGAAATTCGTAGTTTTTTGGGTTCAGGATGACAGCTGCGCATTGATTGAGTTTCAGCCGAGTTCAGGGTGACGCGAGGGAGGGAGAAGGTAGCATGGGATGATGTTGGGTTAAAACCCAACCTACGGGGGTGAAAGGTTTTTAATGTACAGCCGTCATTCTGAACTTGTTTCAGAATCTGTAGTAGTCCCTGTTTTAGACCCTGAAATAAATTCAGGGTGACAGTTGCACGTTGGTTGACTGCTTTTTTCATTGATTGAACAGCTGTCATTGCGAGGGTAGCGTCAGCGTACCGCGGCAATCCAGTATAATGTGACGCTGTAAGGGTTTTTTGGATTTCTTCCTTCGGTTTCACTGATCCGTGGATTGCCTCCTTTTGCCGAAATCTTTTGATTTCGTGCAAAATGGGTCCTCTTGGAGTGGCTTCGTCGCTGTCGCTTCCCTCGCAATGACGTGACCATTCAAAGCCTTCGTCCAAAACCTCGCAATGACGGCGACCATTAAATGACTTTAAGCCAAATTTCGTGCAGCAGAATGCACGCAAAAACGATAAACAATTTTTCATTTTCGTAACCTTTATTTAAGATAAACAATTTAGACGATAAAACTTTTTATTAAGTTTATTAATGAATTTTCTTCATTATAGTGTTAATTCATTATTATAATGAATTGTACAAAATTCCCTTCTGTATGTCAACATATTAAGTATGGGGATAAAAGAAAACATAAAAAGCATAGTAGTTGCGGCAGGCTGGAATTATGTGGAGCTTGCTGAAGAATTAAGCAAAATTACGGGCAGAAAATACACAAACCAGCTCATCTCAAACCGAATCAGAAAGGAAATTATAAGCTTTCGGGAAGTGGAGCTGATTTGCAGCATTGTGGGATACAAGATAGAATTTATAAAAAAATAAAGGCTTTGGGCGCTTGTTTGAAGCGCGTTTTAGCCTTTTTTAGCCCTGTTGTTTAATCGTAACTTAAAAAATATTTACAATTTGTACTTGAATATTGCCTTTGTTTAATGTAGTATCTTTTGTACAGTAGATTTCGTATGGTTAAATTTGAAATTTTGGGCAGATTGAGGCGCAAGGTTTGAAGACCAAAGGAAATCAAAAAGGTTTAAAAGCGACAAATATATTAATTAACAAAGGAAAAGGTAAATAAAATGAACCCTATCATCAGCGAATTGGAAAAAGAATATACGCAAAAAGAAATGCCCGAAACAAACCCGGGCGACACCGTTAAAGTTTTTGTTAGAATTATCGAAGGAAACAAAGAAAGAACACAGGCTTTTGAAGGCACTGTAATTAAAAAACACGGTTCAGGCGTGAACAAAACAATCACCGTTAGGAAAATCTTCCAAGGTGTTGGCGTGGAAAGAGTTTTCGCGATTTACTCTCCAAGAATTGAAAAAATCCAAGTATTAAGAAAAGGGGATGTAAGACGCTCTAAACTTTACTACTTAAGAGAACGTTCAGGCAAGGCTACAAGAATTAGAGAAAAGCTTGAAAAAAGATAAGTTGAAAAACAAAGGTTTTATGAAAAAATGCCGCAAAAGTTAGTTTCTGCGGCATTTTTAAGTATAAAGGACATATAAAATTCGCAAAGAAATTCTGAAACAAGTTCAGAATGACAAGCTGAAGGCAAATCAGACACTTAAAGCAAATAAATTTAAAAGGATTTATAATGAGCCATATTCATTGGTACCCGGGGCACATTGCAAAGGCAGAGCGCGCCCTTAAGGAAAAATTGAACCTTGTTGATGTGATTTTGGAAGTTTTAGACGCACGTATTCCAAAATCAAGTTCCTATGGGGACACAAAGGCGCTTTTCAAAGACAAGCCAAGAATTGTGCTTTTAAATAAGTGTGACCTTTCAGATGACACGCTTAATTTAAAATGGAAAAAAAGAATTGAGGAAAAAGAAGGTGTAGTCTGCCTTTTGACTTCTAACGGCAGCCAAAAAGATACAAATTTAATAATAAATAAAATTTTAGAAGTTTCAAAACCAATTACAGAAAAAATGGTGGCAAAGGGGCTTTTGCCAAGGCCCGTGAGGGTTATGGTTGCAGGAATGCCAAATGTCGGAAAATCAAGCACGATAAACAGATTGATTAAAAAAGCAAAGACAAAAACCGGCGCAAGGGCGGGTGTCACAAGGCAGCAGCAGTGGGTTCGGGTGCATGAAAAAATCGAACTTTTGGACACACCCGGCATAATTCCTATGGCACAGCCAAACCAGGAAGCGGCGCTGAAATTGGCCTGTGTGAATTCAATTGGGGAAAATGCTTATGATAACGAGCATGTGGCACGCGAGCTTTTAAGGCTTTTAATTGGAAAATATGAAAAAAATGTACGCGCATATTATAAATTAGAGGATGAAGAAAACGGGGCGCAGCCGGAGATTACAATAGAAAACATTGCGCTTAGAAGGAATTGGATTGTAAAGGATGGAATGCCCGATGTGACAAGGTGTTCGCAGTTTATATTATCCAATTTCAGGGACGGAAAAATAGGGAAAATTACACTTGATGAGTATGAATACTGATTTATTTGATTTTGACCTGGAACAATTAAAGGCAACAAAATGTAAAAACCTTATAGGAACGGATGAGGCGGGGCGCGGGCCTGCAGCAGGGCCGATTTATGCGGCAGCCGTGTGTTTTAAGGAAGGCCTGGACAAAACTTCTGGCACATTGTATGGCAAAGATGGTTATAACAAGAGGGTTTTAGAACTTGTTCAAGCGCTTCGCGGGCTGAATGATTCAAAGCAAATTACAGACAAAGTGCGGCATGAGCTTTTTCCTATTATTCAGGAAAACACGTTTTATTCAATTCAGCCGATTGATGAAAATATGATTGACAAGATTAACATTTTGAATGCAACCTGCGAAGCTATGCGCAGGGCTTGCATGGACGTTGTTGGGCAAATTCAGGCAACTGCAATTGTGCTTGTGGACGGGAATAACAAAATTAGAGGATATGAATTTCCGCAAAAAACGGTGATTAAGGGGGACGCAAAATCGGCTTCCATTGCGGCGGCAAGTATTTTAGCCAAAGTATCAAGGGATGAACTTATGATAAAACTTGATAAAGAATTTCCGATGTATGGCTGGAAACACAATAAAGGATACCTTTCGCAGGAGCACATTGAGGCGATTAAAAAATATGGGCCATGCAAATATCACAGGGCGACATTTTTAAGAAATATGATGGAGCGAGCAAAAGTTGAACAGCAGAGACTGTTTTAACAAGGGCTGTACATTTTAGATTTTTGCGCTAAAATAATTAGGCACGTTTTTTAAGGTGCAAACACATTTTTTGTGTTGTTAGGGAGATATAAGTTTTTAGGATTTTGTAAAGAAATGTGAAGTTTATCTTGTGCATTTAAAGCATATTGGCAAAGAAAAATTTTCACAAACCTTATAGGATTACCTAAAAAGTGTTGTTAGAAAAAGGAGAAGGTTTTTTATGAGAATCAATGCAATGCAAAGTTCCCCGGCGTTTAAAAGCGTCTATGTAACCACATCAACTAAAAACAACGGGGATTATGTTGAAAAAGAAGTAATTAAGCCGTTTAAGAAAAATTTCCAACCGGCAATTCAAGATAGACCGGAATGCAGAGATTTTGACCAAGTTAAAAAGAGCACAGATTTCTACGTTTTGGGCGCAGGCGCAGGCAGCAGATTTAAAGAGCTTGCCGCAACACAAGGCGAAAAAGCAAATAAAATCAGCTTTGCACTTCCTTTAACAAACGGCAAAAACCTGCATATGCTTGACATCGCAATGGCAATGAGCGTTCCTTTTGCAGATGGCAAAGGTTTGCAGAGAAAAAATGCAGAAGTTGCAAGAGGCTCTTTTGCAGAAGTTTATGACAATGCACTTGCTTTAAGAAAAGCTGGCAAACCGCAAAAGAACGCTGTTGTATGCTGTGGCGACAATATGTTCCACACAGATAAACCGTTCGAACTTGATTATTTTGTAAAAGACGTTATTGAAGACCCAACAAAACAAATGGGCTTAATCGGCGTTGAGCGCGACCCTCAAGAAGTTGTGGGCAAATTCGGCGTTCTAAAAGTTGTTCCGACAGAAAAAGACGATGTTATGCAGCTTGACGGTTTTGTTGAAAAGCCAAAAACGCTTGAAATTGCACGTGAATTTGAAACACCAAACGGCAAATGTATTGCAAACACAGGTATGTTTGTAATTAAGGCAGACGCTATGGAATGGTTAATGGACAGAATTGAAGAAGACCCGATGTTCATTGCAAAAAATGAAGCTGAACCTTACGATTTTGCCGCCGCTTGCACAAAAGTTCAGGAAGAATACGGCAAAGACAAGTGCGATGTAAAATTGGTTCAAACCTGGGAAGACGCAGGCGACCCTGAAGCTTTATACCGCTCTATTGAAGAATTCCAAAAAGGTAATTTCTTATCAAACTTTGCTGGGGTTGACCGCGACGTTATCCAACATTCAATGATGAGAGATTTTGACGGCAAGACACTTTTGGCTTCAAACAGCGCTTTAAGCCTTTATGAAGACGCAGTGGCACACAGCGATGCCTTTGTCCCTGAATACATCAAAGGTTTAAACATTACAAACATTGAAGGCGTGGATGTAGTTGTATAACCACAAATATAAAACAAATGTTGCGGTGCGACCTTGAAACCTTTTATATTTAAAGTTTTCAAAAAATGCACCGGTTTAAAAAGAGCTCTCTAATTTGCAGGGCTCTTTTTTAATACCCTTCTCCGATTGTGTCGATGGCTTCGACGCGGATGTCTGTAATAAGTTCAGAGTATGAAATTACAACGATAGTTGGGATATGACGTTCAAGCATTTGATACAAAGGAAGACGAATTCTTGGAGAACAGAGGATTACAGGCTGGCTTCCAACGGCCTGGTGTGCCTTCATTAATGTATTTGCTGTGGTTTCAATTAATTCCTGCACCTGCATTGGGTTCAAAAGGAACATCGTGCCAAGCTCTGTCCTTTGGCAGGAATCATCCAGGGTTTTTTCCCATTCAGAAGACAATGTCAGCGCATATAAAACTTTGTCTTTGTTGGAATTTGCAAGGCAAATCTGACGACCAAGGGCGGCGCGAAGCCTTTCAGAGAGGATATCGGGCTCTTTTGAAAATCTTGCATAATCGCAGAGGCGCTCAAAAATGAAGATGATATCCTTAATTGAAACCTTTTCTCTGATTAAGTTTACAAAGATTTTCCTTAAATCTGAAGTTGAGATAATTGTCGGAACAAGGTCGTTAACCAAGGTCGGGTCTTGAGATTTCACAAGTTCCATTAATTTCAAGACGTCCGTTTTTGTCATAACCTCGTCAACATATTTTCTAACGCAATCCTGTAAGTGCGTTACGATAACATCAACAGAATCAACAGCCGTAATGCGGTCATTTTTATTGATATACTGGCCATCGAGCCAATAAGCCTGCGATTGGTAAGTCGGGTCAACCGATACAATCACGTTATCAGGCACTTTTTTGCCAAGCGCTTCCCATTGATCTGCAATTACCATAAATTTCCCGGGGTACACCATGCCTGTTGCAACGGTGTTTGAGCGGATTGCAATTAAATATTCATTATCTGCAATGGCTGAAGAGTCCATAATTCTTATGTTTGGAATGATGTAGCCGAGTTCATCTGTCACCCTTTGACGAAGTGCGGCAATTTTTGCAAGCAATTGCCCGTCCTGGTCAGGGTCTGCAATAACAAGAAGGCCTGCGCCCACCTGCAAACTTAAAACATCCACCCCAAGACGCTCATACATTTTATTTGGATTTACAAGGTCTTGCATATTTTGCTTAACAGCGTCCAATTGACCCAATTGTTGCTGTACATCCTGATTTACAAGAACAGAGAATCCGGTGCCTGCAATAACAAGGGTAAAAAGCACAAACGGCCACCAGGGAAGACCTGTAATTCCTGATGTTAAGGCAATTAACATTAAAAAGCCGCACGCAAAAAACAAACTCTGCGGTTTTGACATAATCTGGGCCGACACATCCTTACCCAAAGAAGTAGAAGCTGCGGTAGAACGGGTCATTACGATACCTGAAGATATTGACATCAGGAGGGATGGCACCTGGGAACACAAACCGTCACCAATTGTAAGCACTGTATACTTTGAAACAGCGTCCGCCATTGGCATTTGGTTCATCACAACCCCGATAATCAAGCCGCCAAGAATGTTTATCACCGTAATAATAATACCTGCAATTGTATCTCCCTTTACAAACTTCATGGCACCGTCCATTGAACCAAAGAGAGAAGATTCTCTTTGTAAGTCTTCACGGCGCTTTACAGCTTCTTCCGGGGAAATAAGCCCTGCGTTAAAATCCGCGTCAATTGTCATCTGTTTACCGGGCATAGCGTCCAACGCAAACCTTGCAGAAACTTCCGCGATACGTTCGGCACCTTTTGTAATTACCATAAACTGCACAACCGTGATAATCAAAAAGATTACGCCGCCGACTATCATATTTCCGCCCGTAACGAATTGGCCAAAAGCCTCAATCACCTGGCCTGCGTCCCCTTTTGCAAGAATAAGACGGGTTGAGGCAATTGATAAAACAAGACGAAACATTGTCCCAATCAGAATAATAGAAGGAAAAGCAGCCAATTCCAAAGGCTTTTGCACATAAAGGGATATCATCAAAAGCACAATGCCAAGGGTTATGTTCAATGAAATTGAGAAATTAATAACCCAGTTTGGCATTTCCATTAACAAAATCAAAATAAGAAGGATTACAAAAATCGCAAGAGCAATTTCAGATATGGGGTTATTTGCCATTGCGCCCTTTGCCTGTGCCATTAATTGCCTCCCTTATAAATACCGAAGGCATTTTGAATTATTGATAATTGGGTTGAAAAATTCGCGTCAATAACGCCGTTTGAGGTTATTACAACACAGCTTCCTTTTTCAATGGCTTCATCTGCAACAATTACAATTTTTGCGTCAATTGCAGAATTTTCCAAAACTTCAGGCATTGAAGCACGCGCAAAATCAACTTCATCAGGCGCCACCTTAATTGTTATTTTTTCTTCATTTGATGAAATTTCTTCAAACACTTCTGTAAGCACACCTTTTAAGATATCGTCGGATAATTCCACCTCTTTTTTAATTATTTTTTTCGCAATTTCAAGGGATAATTCAAGCATATCATTTGAAAGCGCGTCATAGGCCTCTTTTTTGCACCCTAAAAATTCATTCAAAGAAGCTTTCAGCGTTTCAAGCTCTGTGTGCGCTTCTTCAATTCCGTTTTTATACCCTTCTTTTGCAGCAAGTTCTCTAATGCTTTGAGCCTCTTCCTGCGCGCGGGACACAAGAGTTCTTTCATCTATTCTTCTATATCCACGTCTGCGCTCGCCGCGGCGCCTTTCAAACCTTTCTTTAAATTCAAGGCTTGTAATATCAATTTTTTCAATTTCTTCAAGCTTTTGTGCCATCTCCATTTCAGGGGTTAAAACCTTTGGTAATTCAGGTTCTTTGGGCGCTATAGGCTCCTGCGGCTCTGTTTGCACAGAATTTTGTACTTCTTCGTTTTGAGGGCCTTGCGCAGGCTCCATACTTTGGAGATTTTGCTCTTCTGCCGTTAGATTTTCAGACACAGCCTCGCCCCCTGCGGCCAAGGCTTGGTTTTCAGACAGGTTTTCAACAATATTCAGGGTATCTTCGGGCTTTTTCTTTGGCACTGCCCTTCTTCTTATTATCATTCGGCATTACCTATGTATACTTTTTCTTCCAAATGCTTACAAACAACTGCCGCAACGCGCGCAGGAATTATTACTTCATCTTTCACATAAGGAGAGAGTGCAAAGTCTTTAATTTGCGGCCTTTCATCCTTTATAATATTTGAAATTGTGTTTTTGTCCGAATTTTTAACAATTTTACACAATTTTTTATAACACCGCTCAAAACTCACAACCTTGGGTTCCGGCAGTGCCTGCCTTATTTCTCCGATACATCTTGCCGTTATATCTTTATCCACCTTGGTTTCTAAATCCGGCATTTTAAGATATTGCATTAAAACCTGGGCTTCGGGCTTGTTAAACTTTGTAATTATGTTTTTAATTTTATTTGGCGGGAAATTTTTGATTAAAAGTGCCAAAGACGCAAGTTTTAAGATTTTAGCGTCAGACATATTCGCACCAACTGTTCCGGCACTTTCTTTTTCAGCCTCAGTCTTTGCCATAGAATCAATATTTGATTGGTTTAGCGCGTTGTCAGAAGCCTTTTCATCAATCGCCCCTTTTGCCTTCAAATCCTCAATTGCCTGTTTAAAACAAGTGTTAACATGGTGTTCCACAAGGGGAATAATTTGCTCTTGGGGCATTTTTTTAACAACAGCCTGCTTTGCAATTTCAAAAACAGTGAACGCCACACGCTGTAAAATTCCCTCACGAAGCTGCGGGTTTATTTTTGCCCTTAAAAGGTCGATTGATTTATGAAAAGACCATTCGCCAATAAACTGTGTTATTAAAGAGGCCTGGCCTGCGTCCAAATTAAGCGCTGCGTCTTTTACAAGGGCGTCGCCTGATAATACGCAGAATTTATAGACAATGTCGATGATAAACTTTTTATCCGCCGCGGGAATATCAGCAGGAATTACCTGGCTTGCTTGATTTGCCAGGTTTTTTGCAAAATCTTGGGGGCTGAACCCTTCTATAACTCTTTTGTTGTCCGCCACAAGGCTCCCCTTGGTATTTTTCAGGTATTAGTTTTAATTAATCCCCTCGTCTTTTCATTTAATATTTATTTTACCCTTTTTTTTAAATATGGGCTAGTTTATTGCAAAATTTACCAGCCCCAAATTTCAAGCTTAATTTTAAGCTCATTTAAATTAGTTTGTTTCAATCCAATTTTTCAGCTTTTCAACCGCAACATTTTCGTCCATATCATTAAAATCCATTGAAAGCTCTTTGAGTTCATCTGTAATATCTACAGGCCTTTTTGCCTCCTGTCTTTGCGGGGCAGGGCCTTGCGCCTGCGCCATTGCAGCCTGGGCGGCCTGTTGCGCTTGAATCATCTGCATATTTTGCTGCTCAATTAAATTCTGCGCCATTTGGGCCTGTTTTTGAATGAGCTCTGCGGCCTTCATATTTACATCTTTTAACTGCTTTTCCTGCTCTTCAGTTTTTTGCCTTAAAAGCTCGAGCTCTTCTTCCTGGCGTTCGGATTCCTGCCTTACCTTTTGCGCAATATGTTTTAAGCCAAAGCCAAGGCCGATAAGAAGGGCTAAACCAACCACCCACCAAGGGTTTCCGGATTCTTCCGGCTTTGGAAGCTGGTTTGGACTATCAGGAGCCAATATCGGAGATGTGGATTCAACAAAGGCAATTGAAACATTTTCAGGATCCACCAAAGGGCTTGCCGCATTTGCAATTAATTCTTTTAATTCCTGAATAGTCATACTCATTGGAATTGCAGACTGTTCAAGAGATACGGCAATTGAAATTTGCTCAATCACGCCTTCTTTCATATATTCATTCACCTGGGTTTTTGAAACGCCATATTGGGTTTCATGCGCCTGGCGAACGTATCTTCTATCCTGGGTTGAGTTTGCGCCGCCGCCGGGAACTCCGTATGGCAGATAAACACTCACCGCGTTTGTTGCAGAGTTTGAATCGTTTGAAACATCTCCAAGCTTTTCTGTGAACCCTTGTTCATTCACTGCGGTTTTAGAATGCGGGTCATAGATTATGCTTGTTTTTTCAACAGGCGCCTGGGTTAAGAAGGTTGAAACCGTTACAACATAGTTTCCTTTGCCAACAAGCCTGTCTAATTGGGCAGCCACTTTTTGCTGCATATACTTATCATTCTCTTCAACCTTTGAAAGTGCGTCGTTTGCGCCGCCAATTATGCTGTTATAAACATTTCCGTTTGTATCTGTAATTGAAATATTGTCAGCTTCTAACCCTTGAACCGCGCCAAGAAGAAGGTTTGTAATGGCCTTGATTTTCATATTATCAAGCCTTTGGCCGTCATCAAGCTGAATTTGAACGGTGGCGGTTATTGGTTTTTGCTTGCTTGCAAAGAAGGTTTGTTCCGGAATTGAAATAAACACCTGGGCATTTTTAATTCCAGAAATTTTTCTGATTAACCTTGCAAGTTCACCATTTATAGCACGGGCAAGACGAATTCTTTTATCTTCCTTTGTGGATGTAAAATCGCCATTATCAAAGATTTCAAGGCCGATATGCTGGTCCACAATTCCGCTTCTTACAATCGCTAAAAGCGCCATATCTTTTTCGCTTTGGGTGTAGTTTTCAAGATATAGTGTAGATTTTGTACCATCTACCCTTCTTTGAACCTTTATGCCTTCGCGTGCCAAAAGAGCCTGAACTTCAAGCGCCTGGCCGATTTTATCAGTTGTAAACAGGTCATAAGGCTCTTTAATTACCTTTTCTTTTACAACGCCCGGCTTTGAATTTGCATTGGCAGAAACCGCAACGCCAACAATAACAACAAGGAGCAGGAGAACAACAACACCTGCTATGATGCCGTAAAATAACGGTTTATTTTCCATTATCTTTTTAAAATCCATAAGGCAATTTATATCTTTCCTGGTTGTCTTTGCGGTGTTTTCCGCGGTTTGGCCCCGGCTTTTTGCCGCGTGCCGCACAATTTACTACACAAATTAGCTTATTACACAAATAATTATACTATTAAAATCGTTATTAGTTAACTTTAGATTTGAATTTGCATAATTTTTTCATACGTTTGGAGGACTTTTCCGACAACAGTTGTTGCAACGTTTAATTGAATTTCAGATTTTGCAATGGCTGCCATAACGTCATGAACATCCGCTTTGCCAACCATAGCGTCTTTTGTAAGCTGGTCCGGAGCGTTCATTTCCCTGTTTAAATTTTCAACAAGCCCTGAAAAAACGCTTTTGAAATCCGTGGTTTCGGGTTGTTCAATGTTTTTAAAGCGCATAGGAGAAAGCGTTGTTGTAATTTTAGAGGGCTCAATTCTTTCGTTTACATTAATTTTTGGGCTGAATCCTTCAGACATTTTATTTTCCTTTATTTTTTAATTTCTGTTTTCAGGGTGTTTTGTCCTGGTTTTATCCGGGTTTTATAAATATTTGCTTAGCTCTTAGAGATACATACTTAAAATTGACCTTACATAATTCTGCGTTTCTTTATAAGGGGGAACACCATTATATTTCTTTACGGCATTTGGCCCCGCATTATAGGCCGCAAGCGCAAGGATTTTATTTCCGTTAAACCGCGTTAACATTGATTTTAAATATTTAACCCCGCCTTCCAGGTTTTGCATAGGGTCCATAGGGTCTTTAACCCCAAGCCCCGCCGCAGTTGCGGGCATTAATTGCATTAAACCCATAGCGCCTGCGTGAGATTTTGCATTTGGATTAAAACCTGATTCCTGCTTTACAAGGGCACGGACAAGTTTGCTGTCTACACCGTATTTATTCGCGGTGGCATCAATCATATTCAATATTTCGCTTTTGCTTAATTTATTGCCTCTGCCTGCCATTGAAAGCGCGCCAAAAGGCACAACAGGCGGTGTATCAAGCTTAAAAACCTGTTTTGAATCTTCAGAAGAACTTAAAACTTCCCGAAAAGGCTTTGCGCCAAAATTGTCTTTTGCTTGAGTTTGCTCTGCAGGCTTTGTTGAAACAGGGTAAATAGAATTCAGATATGAATCAATTTGCCTGGCACGCTGTTTTGCCTGGGCTTCGCCTGAAGAATTTATGTAACTTTGGATGGCAGGATTAAACATTTTAATTTAAAACTCTTTTTCCCCTTGGATAAGACTGTTTTTTGGCTTTGACTTGGAAGCTTTACCTTTATGGTTTCGCCGCCAACTTACCTTTTTTAAGCTTTGTAACACAATTTTTGCAATACTTAACAATAGTCTTGTCCAAGAAGATAATACTTTAATACCACACGATTTATATCATTCAGATTAATGATTTTTATAAAAAAGTCATGGGATATGGCTTATAAAATTTAAACAATTACACAAATTCGGCACAAAAACTGCCTTGCATTTATTTTAATCCCATTTGCTTTTTGCAAACAAGCAAGGAATGCAAACCACAAGAAACAATATAGGAACAAAAGAAAGCAAAACAAGCCAGGGGCTGTATTTTATATCCCTTAAGCGCTTTATTATGGCGCATACTTGCACATATAAGTTAACCAGCATAACAAACAGCATAATTGTTTCAAATGCAATATTAAAATTTTGAAATTTTTTAAAAAACACAAATGCAAGGTAAGAAATCGCCATAATTGTCGTAATTAGCATTATTATAAAGTAATTTGTTTCGTTTATTCTTCCCTTGGCACTAAATATGTTGTTATTTAATTTCAATTTATATATTTCTGCACCCATTTTCTACCATCCAAACTTAGTATAGAAAGAAATTTTTCTATGTATACATTGTAAAATACTATGAATATTTGTTTTAAGCAAATAAAATTCCTAAAAATCATCATTCTTTTACATTAATTCACATATTAAAATCAAATAAAGGCGGAAGAATGAAAGATATTAAAATATTACTCGGGAAAAGAATAAAAGAATTAAGAAAAACGCTGCATATGTCCCAGCAAGAACTGGCAGAGCTTGCAAACATTGATCAGAGAAACTTGAGCAACATAGAATGCGGCATAACTTTCCCTTCAAAAAGCCTTTTAGAGATTGCTTCAGCCCTAAAAGTTTCTTTACCCGAATTATTTGATTTTGATTATTTGAAAACCGACCCTGATTCTATGAAAAAATATATTATGGAGTTTCTTGAAAATACTTCAGATGAAAATTTAAAAATTATATATCGAATGACGAAGGTCATGAAATAGGGCATGATTTTCTTTGTTTTTTAAAGAATTTTTGTCAAAATGTAACAAAATCTTTACAATTAGCCCGCATGTGAAAACATGTGTTTTGGGCAAAAAAATTTTAATAATATAATATTATTAATGGAAAATAATACCGAAATGAAAATAGCGGTGTACCCGGGCAGCTTCGACCCTGTCACAAAGGGACATTTGGACATTTTAGAGCGCGCCTCGTCTATGTTTGACAAGGTGATTATTGCAGTGCTTAAAAATAATTCCAAAAAATCTTATATGCCAACACAAGACAGGGTGGAACTAATAAAAGAATCCATTAAAGATATGGAAAACCTTGAAAATGTTGAGGTTGGCTCTTTTGAAGGGCTCACCATTGACTATGCAAGGCAGGTTGGGGCAAAGTTTTTAATTCGCGGGCTTCGCGCCGTTTCAGATTTTGAATATGAAATGCAATTATCCCAAACAAACCAGGCAATTGCGCCTGAAATCGGCACCGTTTTTTTAATTACAAAGCCCAAATATAACTTCATATCATCAGGAATTGTTAAAGAATTATCCTTTTTGGGGCAGGATGTTTCCAAATTTGTACCAAAAAGTGTGGTAGAATATTTACAAAAGCATAAAATAAATGTTTAATCAACGAAAGGCAGAATCTTAGCATGTCACAATCAGAAGAAAAAATGTACGATTTAATTGACAAATTAAACGAACTCTGGGAAGTGGGACTGCATATTATACCCGGTCATTATGTAGTGGTGAAAAGCAAAGAACTATCAAAGATTATAAATGGTTTCCCCGACGCTGTTTCAAACGAAATAAGGGACGCACATGTAATCTTAAGGAAAAAAGATGACATTCTGCAAGACGCAAGAATGAAGGCAGACAGAATTATCGCTGACGCTGAAAACGAACGCCACAGAATGTTGAATGAATCAAGCATTATGCGCGATATGGAAGAAAAGGCAAAAAGCTTTAGAGAACAGGTTATTCAAGAATGCGAAGACATTAAAATGAAGGCCTTTAACGAAGCAGAAAGCGTGCGTTTGAATGCAAACGAAGAATCTATAAGAATTAAAGACGGCGCACAAAACTATGCACAGCAAGTTTTAAACAAGCTTGAACAAAACCTGAACCAACTTTATCAGGAAGTGATGAACGGTCAACAATATTTAAACGACCTTAGAAACGCTTCTGATTTCACGCAACAACATAAATAAGATTAATCGTGATAATTTAAATATTTTAAAAACCCTGCCTTTGTTGAATTGGCAGGGTTTTAGTATATCTTGCCGTCCGTTTTTAAGCCCGGGCGACTTTATAGTATTGGCGTTTTTGCCTTTTATCTTATAGAAGCTATTTTGACGTTAAAAATTTTTGAACGGTTGTCTGCATAGATTCTTCCTTAACTTTCCAGCCTTCTTCCGTTTTAGTTACGATAAAATAAAAAGGAAGCGCCCTCTTGTCGCCATTTGGCGTCCTTAAGGCAGAAATTTTATAATCCCCGTTAGAAAGTTTCTCAAACTTTTTATCCGTATATTTGTTTTTATATTTTGAAAGCCTTGCCAAAGGCTGGCCTTTTTTAAGCTCTTTTTTATATCTTTCCATCGGAAAATCCACACTTTGTGTGTCGCCTTCAGGCTTTAAAACCACCCTTATTATTTTTGCGTCCGGAAGATAAAAATCCGTTACGGTTTTTGAATATGAATTTGCAGCCTTTATATAATTTTCAAAAAAATCCTGCACATCTTGAAGCTCGTCTGCAAAAGCATTTTGCACGAAAAAGCCTGCAACAAAAGCATATATCATAAGAGTTATAATTTTTTTCATTTTTATCATCCTTTGGTTTTTAATAAGGTCTTATTCTTAAAAAATTGTACCTGCAAAAAAGTTTAGTAAAATCGCCTAAAAAGACAAGCTTTAAAGATAATTTCAAAATCTTTGATTATTTTTATTGTTAAAATATTTGCCCAATTTGCCTTAATGTGGGTATTATTTAGGATAGAAATCACCCTTAGAGTGTCTTTAGCTTACGGGCTTTGACAGAAATGGGAATTCAAATCGTCATTAGCGGGGCCGCAAAACATTGCGGTTTATACGCCTTTATTTCATATATCGGCAATCATTTGATAAAGTTTATGTTATCAAATTAAACCACCTGCTTTTATTTTAGACACAGCGCAAAAGTTTGCGGGCGCACATTGAAAATTTTCTTGAAGCAAAAAGAAAAAATCTACAGACAAGCTCTGTGACAAAACGCGCAAGCCGATGCGAATAGCACTACGATAGCGACGTAGGATGTGAGCAAAATTTGTGACAACGCTAGTGAAACAAATTTTTGCGAAACACCCACAGGAGCCAATTCAGGTTATGGCGCCTTGCAGTGCAACCCAAGAAGCAGCGGCTGCCCGGGCTCGGCGAATAACAACTGCTACCCGAACAACGTATGGGCAGGCACGCTTAAGAGCGGCACTAACTATTACTTGGGCAATCTGAATAGTGGTACGTTTTACGCCAGGACGTCGAATGAGTACCTTGCCTATACCTATGCTCTTACTGTGCGCTGTGTCCTGGATTTGACTACAGACAAGCTCTGCGACGGCAATTCAGGTTACGGCGCCTTGCGGTGTTCAAATAAGAGCAGCGGCTGCCCGGGCTCCTACAATAACAACTGCAACCCGAACTATATGTGGTCAGGCACGGCCCAAAGCAGCAGTGGCTATTACCCGTATTACTTGAATAGCGGTACTCTCAACGCTTCAAGCAATTACACGTATACCTATGCCTATTCTGTGCGCTGTGTCCTGGATTTGAAAAAACATAAAAAGTTAAACATAACAAAAAAGGCTGTAAGTATTTACCCACAGCCTTTTTATGATATTTAATCGATTTTTACTCAATTGTAAAATCAGGCGTTCCAAACATCCCTTCAATTTCTTCCAAAATTGCTGAAGGTTTTCTTGCCTGGTTCTTTTGTTGAGCACGTTTCAAGGCTTCTTTTTCTTTTTCCTCATTTGCGTTAATCAAATGATGATAGCCAGTACCTGCAGGAATCAACCTACCGATAATAACGTTTTCCTTCAAGCCTCTGAGCAAGTCTTTCTTGCCTTCAACCGCAGCTTCTGTAAGGATTCTTGTTGTTTCCTGGAATGAAGCGGCTGAAATAAAGGATTCAGTGTTCAATGAAGCCTTTGTGATACCAAGAAGAAGAGCTTCATAGGTTGCAACTTCGCCGCCTTCAGCCTCAACTCTTGCATTTTCAGCTTCAATGACCTTAAGTTCAACAAGTTCGCCAGGAAGAAGTTTCGTTGTGCCTGAATCTACAACTTTAACTTTCTTGCTCATCTGTCTTACAATAACTTCAACGTGTTTATCGGCAATTTCAACGCCTTGTGAACGGTATACCCTTTGAACTTCATCAACAAGATATTGTTGAGCGGCAAACGTTCCGCGGAGGCGAATAACATCATGCGGGTTCAAGGGGCCTGAAGTTAGAGGCTGGCCTTTTGTTATCTTTTGCTTATCCATAACAATTACGCTGGATTCAATCGGATATTTAATTTCGGTTCTTCCGTTTTCATTTACAATGTAAAGTCTTGCAACATCATCTTCAATTTCAACTTCGGCCACGCCGTCTTCTTCCGCAACAATTGCTGAATCTTTAGGTTTTCTTGCCTCAAGAAGTTCTTCAACCCTTGGAAGACCTTGAACGATGTCGCCTGTTTTTTGTCTTTCAAATACCAATGTTGCAAGCAAATCGCCTCTTAGAATCAATGCGCCGTTTTCAACCTGTAGCAAGGTTCCGGGGCTTATAAGGTGAGGTCTGCCCAATCTCACTGTTACAGAATCTTTGTTAACAGCGATTACCTGACCTGAAGCGGTTGATGTATCGCCTGAGGATGAAATTACATTGTCAAGCTTCACAAATTCGCCTGTTTTAACAGTTGGTTTTGAGTTAATCGGTACTTTTTGTTCGTATTTTTCAGAAACCAAAAGCAACCTTCTAAGTTCTTTATCAGGTGATTTAATGCTTGCAATTGAATTATCAACAGATAATACCTGGGTTTTTGTCACAGGAGTTCTGGGTTCAATTATCTGACCGTTTTCAACCAAAAGTTCTGTCTGAGTTGAAGACAAGGTTCTTGCGTCATCTTGTTCACGTCTTACAATCAACGTTTCAAGAACAACAATTTTCAAGCTTCCTTCTTTATCAAGCTCAACCAAACCTTTTAAGTGGCTTAAGTATCCACTCATTGAAAGAACCAATGATGTACGTGTTAAAACAGCACCATCAAGGTTTCTAACCCTTGCACCGTCTTTGTATTGTAACTGTGTCAAAGGAAGAATT
Source organism: Candidatus Gastranaerophilales bacterium (assembly GCA_910587375.1). Classification (GTDB taxonomy): domain Bacteria; phylum Cyanobacteriota; class Vampirovibrionia; order Gastranaerophilales; family Gastranaerophilaceae; genus MGBC122484. The sequence continues at coordinate 33,358 of CAJULR010000044.1, forward strand.
TCAATTGATTCATCAGTTGTATCAAATTCGATTGAAACATCTTTAGGCTCAATTTTAAAGCTTTGAACCGGTCTGATTAAGATTTGAACAGATTGTTTATCAAGTGAATCTTCATCCACAATGTCTTCTGTTATTTCTTCATCTAAATCATCAAGCTCAAGAACATCGGAATCGTTTTCAACAATGGTTACGATTGAATCAACTTTTGCTTTGATTTTGCCTGCAACAACCGTGCCTGCTTTAATTACTTCGTTTTCTTCAACCTTTAAGTCATTGATTGAGTCCAAAGTATGCAATTCGCCGGGGCGAACAATAACTTCGTGGATGATATCGTTGAATTCTTTAATTTCAACAATACCGTCAATGTGGGTGTATAAGTCTTTTACAACTTCTGTACCGGCTTCAACATATGTTCCTGATTCAACAAGTTTCAAGCTTGAATCTTTTGAAATTTGGTGAATTTCTTCAGGAATAAATACAACTTCACCGCCTTGAACAACAACTTGGTTTTCATCAACTTCAATGCCGTTGTATCTGATTTCGCCAGAACTTGTTACTTTGTGCTCATCGTCAATTAACTCTGCGATAATCATACCGTTTTCAACGGTTGTATCAATCGGAGATTTAACAATATATTTTTCATCAGTTGAAGTTACGTGCCAAATTTGTTCTTTTTTGGTTTGTTCAAATACAGCGTTTGAAGGCTGAATTGAAGCGATAACGATTGTTAACTCTTTACCTGCAACAATTTTATTAATTGTTCTGCCTTCAAATTTCACTTTTTCAACTTCAAGAGAGTTGTTCACGCGAACTTCGCCGCCGTGTTCAGACACAATCAACGTTTCAGCAAGCTTTTCGCCTTTTTTGATTTTTTGTCCATCTGAAACCAAAATCTTGGAACCGGCAGGAAGCGTATAAACATCGCCGCCCAAAACCCAAACGATACCTGATTTGTTTGATGTTCTTGAAATGTTACCCTGACGGTCTTTCTTTTCATCTGCAACAAAGTCATCAAATACAACTTCGCCTGAAATGTCTGATGTGATATCTTTTGTAGCTTTTTCGGTTAAACGTGAGCCGTCGCCCTTTGAAACAGGTTCAAATTCAGCGATTTTATCGCCTTTTTTGAATTCGGCACCTTCTGTGAACATAACCTTGGCACCGGCCGGAATGTGAATTTTTTCAGATTCTTTTTTGCCTTTGAATGTAACATCAGCTTCTTTAATTGCAACTTGAACAACATCCCCGTGACGGGTTCTCATTTCCCTTGTTCTTACATTGCCTTCAATTGTACCGTCAAACGGTGCTAACACTTGTTTCATAGCACCTGAACCTTTAAATACACCGCCTGTGTGGAATGTTCTCATCGTAAGCTGTGTACCGGGTTCACCAATTGACTGAGCGGCAATCGTACCGATTGCTTCACCAACATCAACAAGTTTTTGTGTGGTCATTGCCCAGCCATAACATTTTTGGCAAATACCGTATTCAAGTTCGCAGGTTAGGGTTGATCTTACATCAACTTCCGTTAAACCTAAATCACTGATTTTTGCGATGTCATCACGGTTAATTGTTGTGTTTCTTTCAATTAAAACATTTCCGTCTTTATCTAAAATATCTTGCGCAACGGTTCTGCCTAATAATCTGTCTAATAATGGAACGATTACGTTTTCACCGTCCATAATGGCGGTCATTTTAATTGATTTTTCAGTATGGCAATCAGCGTCACGGATAATTACATCCTGCGCAACGTCAACAAGACGTCTTGTCAAATATCCTGAGTCAGCTGTTTTTAAGGCCGTGTCTACAAGACCTTTACGTGCACCGTATGATGAAATAACGTATTCGGTACAAGACAAGCCTTCTTTAAAGTTTGATTTAATAGGCAAGTCGATGATTTGCCCCTGCGCATCTGCCATCAAACCACGCATACCAACAAGCTGAGATACCTGGGATAAGTTACCTCTCGCACCGGAGAATGCCATCATATAAACAGGGTTTAATTTATCAAAGTTTTCTACAACCTGTTCTGTTAGCCTTGCAGTTGTTTCAGACCAGGTGTCGATAACCTTTGTATAACGTTCAACCTCTGTAATTTCACCCTTCATATAACGATAGGTTGATTGTTCAATCTGATCTTGGGCTTCTTTTAAAAGCTGTCCCTTAACAGACGGAACAGAAAGGTCGTGGATTGAAATTGTGGTGCCCGCTTTTGTTGCATATTTAAACCCTAGATTTTTAAGGTTGTTTGCAAGTTCAGCCGTTTTTGCACCGCCCATTTCTAAATAAATTTGGGCAAGAAGCTTGTTTAAGCCTTTCTTATCCACGGTTTTATTTATGAAATCTATATGTTTCTTCTTTTTTGCTGCACTTTCAGGAGTCAAAGTTGTCATTTTTATTTTTTCCCTCTTTTTTAAAGTTCTTTAAAATTTTTATATTTGGCGGCCTTTGAAAGCCTGCCCATTAGCCTTAGTGGCTTAGGACAGATTTTCTAACCGTTTCGTTAAACATGATTCTTCCTGCAGTTGTTTCAATTCTTCTGCCTTCTTCATCTCTTACAACGATTTTGTCGTGAAGTTTGATGTTTCCAAGCTCAAGAGCTGAAATTGCGTCCATAAAGTTGTGGAAATAGCCTTTAACAGGTGCACTTTCATCTTTAAGAATTGTTAAGTAGTAAATACCGAGTACCATATCCTGTGAAGGTGTAATAATCGGCTTACCTGTTGCAGGAGCAAGAATATTGTTTGTTGCAAGCATAAGCATTCTGGCTTCAGTTTGCGCTTCAATTGAAAGCGGAACATGCACTGCCATTTGGTCACCGTCGAAGTCAGCGTTAAATGCCGTACATACAAGCGGGTGCAACTGGATTGCTCTGCCTTCAACCAAAATCGGTTCAAACGCCTGAATACCAAGCCTGTGGAGGGTTGGGGCACGGTTCAATAATACCGGGTGTCCGTCTACAACCTCTTCTAATATATCCCATACGATGGGCTCTGATCTTTCGATTTTCTTTTTAGCTGATTTAATGTTTTGAACAAGACCTCTTTCGATTAACTTGTTAACAACAAACGGTTTAAACAATTCAATAGCCATTTCCTTTGGAAGACCGCATTGGTTCAAGCTTAACTGCGGACCAACAACGATAACGGAACGGCCGGAGTAGTCAACACGTTTACCCAACAAGTTTTGTCTGAAACGACCTTGTTTACCTTCGATAATATTTGATAAAGATTTTAACGGTCTTGAATTCGGGCCAACAACGGTTCTGCCGCGACGGCCGTTATCAATAAGAGCGTCGACAGCTTCTTGGAGCATTCTCTTTTCGTTTCTAACGATGATTTCAGGCGCGCCCATCTCTAAAAGTCTTGCAAGACGGTTGTTTCTGTTGATTACACGTCTGTATAGGTCGTTTAAGTCTGATGTTGCAAAACGTCCGCCATCCAACTGAACCATCGGACGAAGGTCCGGAGGAGTTACGGGAAGAACATCCATAATGAACCAGGTGGGCTCTGTTTCAGATTCAATTAAAGATTCAACCAATCTTAATCTTTTGATTAATTTGGCTCTTTTTTGAACCGAACCACCTGCAGAATCAAGCTCTGCTCTGATATCGTCGGCAAGTTTGCCAAGTTCAATTTCAGATAATAATTCTTTAATTACTTCAGCCCCGATACCTACTTTCAACTGGCTGTCTTCGTTTTCAAGAATATAATCTTCATATTCTTCTTCCGTTAAAAGCTGGAATTTTCTAAACGGGCTTTCGCCGCCGTCAACTACAACGTAGTTATTGAAATAGATAATCTGCTCTAAATCTTTTAATGTCATATCAAGAAGAAGGCCAAGATAGCTTGGAATGCCTTTTAAGAACCAAATATGGCTAACAGGCGCTGCAAGCTTAATGTGGCCTAATCTGTGACGACGCACTTTGGAATCGGTAACTTCAACCCCGCAGCGTTCGCAGATAATACCTTTGTGACGTACTCTTTTATATTTACCGCAATAGCATTCCCAGTCTTTTGAAGGCCCAAAGATTCTTTCACAAAAAAGGCCGTCACGTTCGGGCTTCAAGGTTCTGTAGTTAATGGTTTCGGGCTTTGTAACTTCGCCGTATGACCATTTCAAAACCCTCTCGGATGAAGCTATCGAGATTCGTATATAATCAAAATAATCTATGCTTGTTGACACTTATCTGTCTCCTTAATTTTATTTATCTTAATTCACTTTGTTTATTAGTCTTTGAAAGTTGTTGGTGTTTCAAAGAAATTGATGTTCAAAAGTTCTGAATCCATATCTGATAACACTCTTTTCGGTGCGGATTTTCTAAGATCATCCGTATCAGACATCAAATCAACTTCTTCGCCGCCTTTTTTAGCAACCGCAATATCAAGACCGATACTTTGCAATTCGCGAACCAATACTTTAAATGATTCAGGAATACCCGGCCTTGGAATGTTATCACCTTTAACGATTGCCTCATACGCTCTGCTTCTTCCGTTAACATCGTCTGACTTAATTGTTAACATTTCTTGAAGGGTGTAAGCAGCACCGTATGCTTCAAGCGCCCAAACTTCCATTTCCCCGAACCTTTGGCCGCCAAATTGAGCTTTACCGCCTAAAGGCTGTTGGGTAACAAGTGAGTATGGACCTGTAGACCTTGCGTGGATTTTATCATCAACAAGGTGGACTAGTTTCAATATGTATGAAAGACCAACTGCAACGGGTTCATCAAACGGTTCGCCGGTTCTGCCGTCATAAAGCGTTACCTTACCGTCTTCTCTAACCCAGTTAAAGCCGGATTCTTTAATACCTTTAATAAGTTCTTCTTTAGTTGCAACCTCGGACTGCGCAGCACCGTACATTTCATCAAACGGAGGTGCTTCGTAGTGGTTTCCTGTTAGGTATGCTGCCAAACCAAGCAAACATTCATATGTTTGGCCAACGTTCATACGGGAAGGAACACCAAGAGGGTTAAGAACGATATCAATCGGAGTACCATCAGGAAGGAACGGCATATCTTCTTTTGGAAGAATTCTTGATACAATACCTTTGTTTCCGTGACGTCCTGAAAGCTTATCGCCGACAGAGATTTTTCTCTTTTGCGCGATGTATACTCTAATCACTGTGTTTGCGCCCGGAGGAAGCTCATCGCCTTTTTCACGGTCAAACACTTTAACGTCGACTACTCTTCCGCCTTCACCATGAGGCACGCGAAGAGAGTTATCTTTAACATCTCTTGCTTTTTCAGCAAAGATTGCTCTTAACAATTTTTCTTCCGGTGGATGTTCAGATTCACCTTTCGGTGTAATCTTACCAACCAAGATATCATCAGCATAAACTCTTGCACCGATTCTAACGATACCTCTTTCATCAAGGTGACGAACAGCGTCTTCAGACACGTTCGGAACTTCCCTTGTGATTTCTTCCGGCCCAAGCTTTGTTTGACGGGCATCAATTTCGAGCTTTTCAATGTGAACAGATGTGAACACATCGTCATAAACTAATCTTTCGTTAATTAAGATAGCATCCTCGAAGTTGTAGCCTTCCCAAGGCATATAGGCAACAAGAACATTTTTACCGAGTGCCAGTTCGCCTTTGTGCGTTGAAGCGCCGTCTGCTATAACATCGCCCGCCTTAACCCTTTGTCCGGCCCTTACAAGCGGCTTTTGGTTAATACAGGTGTCTTGGTTTGATCTTATGTATTTCAATAATTGATATTGATGAACCTTGCCGTTGTCATCTTTAATGTGAATTTCTTCGCCGACAACTCTTATAACTTCACCGTCAACCTCTGAAACAGACACCATGCCTGAGTCTTTTGCAGCTCTTTTTTCTAAGCCCGTACCTACAACAGGTCTTTGAGTGATTAGAAGAGGAACAGCCTGACGTTGCATGTTTGAACCCATCAAGGCACGGTTAGCGTCGTCGTGTTCGATAAACGGAATTAAAGACGTTGCAACAGAGATAATCTGAATCGGTGAAACGCCGAAATAGTCTACCTTTTTAGAATCGCCCATTGTGAATTCTGAACGATATCTTACAGGTATAAAGGGTTCTTTAATTCTTCTGTTTTCATCCAACTCAACGTCTGCAGGCGCCACACGGTAGTTTTCATCTTCATCAGCTGTTAAGTAGTGAACTTCTTCAGTTACAACACCGTCTTTTACAACAAAGAACGGAGATTCAACAAAACCATAGTCGTTAACCCTTGCGTGAGTTGCAAGAGAACCGATAAGACCTGCGTTCGGACCTTCAGGTGTTTCAACCGGGCAAATACGTCCGTATTGAGAAGGGTGGATGTCACGAACGGCAAACCCTGCACGTTCTCTCATCAAACCACCAGGCCCTAAAGCTGAAATACGTCTTTTATGTGTTAACTCTGCCAAGGGGTTTGTCTGGTCCATAAACTGTGACAACTGTGATGAACCGAAAAATTCCTTAATTGCAGCGTTTAGAGGTTTAACGTTTAACAAGTTCAAAGGTGTTAAAGTTTCAGAATCTTGAAGAGTCATTCTTTCTTTAACAATTCTTTCAATTCTTGATAAACCAACTCTGAATTGGTTTTGCAATAATTCGCCAACAGAACGAATTCTTCTGTTTCCTAAGTGGTCGATATCATCCAAAACGCCTTCGTCGTATGTAAGGTTAATTAAGTATTCAACCCCCGCAACGATATCCTGAACAGTGATTGTTCTTTGGGTTTCAGGAAGGTTCAAGTTTAACTTTTTGTTTAACTTATAACGACCAACTTTTCCGATATCATATTTCTTCTCATCAAAAAATCTTGCTTCAAGGATTGAACGGCCGCCCGCAGCAGAAGCAGGGTCACCCGGTCTTAATTTTTTATAAACTTCAATTAAAGCTTCATCGGTTGAATTTGTTGTATCCTTTTCCAAGGTTTTTTTCAAAAATTCAAAGTGGGTAAACAAAGTTTCCATCTCAACAGGCGTAATGCCAAGAGCTTTTAACAATGTTGTAGCCAGGATTTTTCTGTTTTTGTCGATTTTAACATACACTAAGTCGTTAGAATCCGTTTCAATCTTAAGCCATGCGCCCCTGTTTGGAATCAAAGTCGCATTATATAAACGTTTTCCGGTTGGGGAAACTTCTTTTTTATAGTAAATACCGGGAGAACGAACAATTTGAGATACAATAACACGCTCTGCACCGTTTACAATGAAAGTACCTTTGTCTGTCATTGTTGGAATGTCGCCGATATATACTTCTTGCTCTTTGATTTCGCCGGAATCACGGTTTACAAGCCTCATCATAACTTTTAGCTGCTTTGAATAGGTTGAATCGTGAATTCTTGCTTCTTCAATTGTATATTTCGGGTTGTCGAACGTATAATTCGGAAGAAAATGGAGTTCCAATCTTCCTGTATAGTCTTTAATAGGAGAAAAAGACAGAAGCTCTTCCTTTAAGCCCTCTTTTAAAAACCATTCAAACGATTTCTTCTGAATTTCAATCAAATCAGGAAGTTCGCTCAAACGGGTTGGTGGAATGCCCATAGGAGTAACTCTGGTTGCATATTGTGTTGTTGACATTTAAGTACCTCTAATATATGTAATTACAAATTAATACAAGCTTGTTTTTTATTAAATATTAGTTTTTTGAATTTTTTCAGTTGTTTTTTGCTTCTTTATTATCTAAAATGCAATTCTAATCCCATTTTATACAATAATTTTAGCTTAAACCATCTTATCGCGTAAAGGTTTTAAGTCAAGTTTGAAAATTTACAAAAATTTACAAAAGACCTGCCCAAAAAAATTCCAAGACAAAAATCTTACAACCCTGTTTTTTCATCCAGCTTAAAGTGGTCAATAAGCTGAACTATTGATAAAAGCTCTTCAAAAAGAGTGTTATATTGCCTAAAATCATCAACGGGCTTATCCAAAGAGCAAAGTGAAAACAAATCTTTTGTGGTGTAAAGCCCAATAAACAAGTGTCCCATATAAAAAGCACAATAAACTTTATTTGCAAAAAAGGCAGTTTTCAAATTTGTAAGCCTTTCCATAAAACTTGGGGTAATTAAATATCTTGCCTCAATTTCATCGTTTGTATAAACATCAAACTTCTTTTCAAAATTAACATCTTCTAAAATCGTGCGCTCTAAATGTTTTGCAGGCTTTGAATGCAACAAACTGTCAGGCCTTATAACCGTATGCCCTTTGAAGTTTTTGTTCATTTTTAATTTTAAAATTACCCCGTCAAAAACAGTGACTGTCTTTTTATCATCCCCGGAGCCTTCTTCTCTTGTATAGTCGGCCTCAATAATTTCAAAATTAACACCCCTGTGTTCGCCTGTAAAAAAGTCATCATAGCTTGAATTTTCGTAATACGGAACAATGCAGGAATTGTTCAAAAGCGAAATGTCGCCCTGATATCTTCCTGAGGCCCAGTATAATTTTCCAAAAGAAGAGCACACCAAAGGCATTACCTTTGTTTTTATTTTGCGCTCAAAATTTTTTGAAATAATGATTTTTGAAACCATTGCAAAAATGAAAAATGGAACTGAAAATAATATTCCTGCAAGCATTTCCGGGCAAAACTCTACAATGCCAAAGATAAAAGAAGATATCCCATACAAAATAATTAAAACGCCAAGAAAAACAAAAATCGAAAAAAGTAAATCAGCAATTTTTTTCTGTTTTAATCTCTCTTTTTCAAAGGGCAAAATCTTAGGTCTTATCTTGGTTTTAAACTTCTCATAAAAATCACACCGCATTTGATAATATGATTTTTCTTGCGGCTCTTTGGAAACTCTTCTGTGCAAATTTTCCATATTATTTTCTTGCATTTTACAACCCCGTTTTCTCATTTAATTTAAAATAATCAATGAGCTTTAAAATTGAAATGATTTCGTTATGAAACGTTTCGTATTGGCTAAAATCATAAACAGGCTTGTTGAGCACACTTAATGTGAACAAATCCTTTTTTGTAAAAAGTGCGATAAAAAGTTTTGAATCATAAAAAGCACAGCTTATTTCATCTGTCAAAAACGCAGTTTTTAAATTATTGAGCCTTTGCATAAAAGCAGTGGTTAAAAGATATCTCGCTTCAATTTCATCGTCGCAAAATACGTCAAATTTTTCTTCAAAGTTAACATCCTCTAAAACCGTATGTCTTAAAGTTTTTGACGGAGGCTTGTGCAATATTGTATTTTTGCAAACCAAGGTATGCCCCTTGAATTGTTTATTTAATTCAATTCTTAATACAACCCCTCTAAATGCAGGCCTGTCAGCGCCCCGAACATTAGAAGCAGCTTCAAGTATATCATATCGGACTCCCTTATACTTTCCTTCAAAAATATCGTCATATTTGCTTATTCCGTAAGGATAAATAACAAAGGAATCATCCAAACCGCAAATATGCTCAAGAGAGGCAGCAAGCCTAAGCTGTTCTCTTTCCCGGCTTGGAATTCCAAAAGCAGAAGTTGACATAATCGCCCTGCGCATAAGAGGCTGCATAGGGTTTGGCTGTTTCCATTTTAAATCGCCGTAACAAGAACAAACAACAGGCATTATATACGTTTTTATTCTATGTTCAACAGATTTTGAAACCGTCGTAAACATTCGAGAAATAAAAAGAATAAAAATAATAAAAAATAAAAAGCTTTTGCTCCAAAGAATCAGCACGCCAAGAACAACAGCGCAAAACAGCATTTTTTTCATATGGGCATATTGCGCCTGTCTTTCCTTTTCAAAAGGCTCAAGCCTTGGGGTGATTTCGTTTTTAAACTTCTCGTAAAAATCACACCTCATTTGATAATATGATTTTTCGGGCGATTCTTCAGACGGAGATTTATGTGTGTTATCCTGCATTTAATCCCCTATTTTAAATAATCAGCAGCGTTAATAGCCCTTTTTTCCACTTCGGGTGCTCTAAAAAATTCAGGCGATTTAATTCCCATAGCAGAAGCAAACATTGAAGAAGGGAAAATTTCAACCGCATTTTTCAGCTCTTGTGCGGCAGAATTGTAAAAACGCCTTGCGGCCGCAACATGCTCTTCAACCTCGTTATATGTTTGAATAGCTTGCAGCATTACTTTATCAGATTTAATATCAGGATAATTTTCAAGAGCAACCATAATTTCGCTCATTTTACCGGCGATTTTATTATCAAGTTCAATCCTTTTTCCTAAATCCTCATATCCGCGCCCCAGTTCAACTGCTTGGGTTCTAAGTTTTGTAATTTCTTCTAAAAGGGTGTGTTCATGGTCCATAAATTTTTGCGCTATTGTTAAAATATTTGGAATTAAATCATATCTTTTCTTAAGCTGCACATCAATGCCTGAAAACGCTTCAAGCATTTTATTTCTTTTTTTAATAACTGAAGCATAGATGTTATAAAAAACTACAGCTACAACAACTAAAATTATTGATATCATTTCCATATGAATTTCCCTTTTAAAAAATAATAACCGATTTTAACATATATTAAAGGCGCATTCAATAAAAATAATAATGTATCTTGTGGATTTAAAAAAGGCAAAAAAGCCGTATAATTTCTTTATGAAAAAGTTTTTTTCCTTATTTTTATTTATTTTTAGTCTGTTCTTTGCGCCCATACAGGCTGCCTTAGCAGATTTTGCCCCCTCGTATACAAGTTTTCTTCCATCTTATACAAATTCAATCAATCATTTTGGAATAGGCGCAGCAAGGGTGACAAATTTTGTTGAAATTTATGAAAAGCCGGATTTAAAATCAAACGTAATTGAAAGGCTATATTGGAATAACATTGGAAACTTTATATCTTCAAACAAAGATAAAACTTCAAAACCATCTGACATCTTTCTTATTTATTCACCACAGGAAAACCAGGTGTTTTTAAGCGTGGAAGACGAAGATGAAGACTGGATAAAAATTTGTTACAACCAAAAGAAATTAAAATTTGGCTGGGTTAAAAAAGAAAACGGTAAACACGGCGCAAAATTTTATTCATACAAAGATTTATTCTTTGAATATGGTAAAAAATATGGAATTTACACGTTTAGAAACCTGCCCCAAACCAAAAAAACGCTGCATTCTTCCCCAAATAAGGAATCAAGCGTTGTGGATGATTTTGATTACCCGAAATTCATAAGCCCCTGGCTTGTTCAGGGAAATTGGATGCTTGTAAAAGTAATTACAATGGATAACAAAACAAAAACAGGCTGGTTTAACTGGCGTTCAGACGAAGGCCGCCTTTTTGGCCTTGTAAATGTAAAATAAAAAGAGCCTCCGCTTTTAAACATTGGCTCTTTTTGATTTGTCTTTTAAAAACTATTTAACCTTATAAAATGCGTTTGAAACATCATCAAGTGCAATTTTAACGGAACCATCCGTGATTGCTTCATAAGAATTGCTGAATGAAGCATTTATGAGCCTTGCAGGGTATAATTTTCCGTCTTGAACAATATATGTTTCTTTGGATGGAACATATTTGCCATTTTTATATTCCATTTTTTTGTATAAATCGCCATTTTTGCCGGCATACGTTTTCACGCCTTCGTTTGTACGCTGTGGGTCAATGCAGCCAAGGTTGATAAAATCAGCCTTATCTACGACATTTTTCAAAGGTGCCATAGCACTCTTTTTTCGCATAGAAGATTCTTGGCTGTTCATACCTTCTTTTTTCATTCTTTCGCTTGAAAAAACAACAAGTACTTCTGAACCTTTGTCGTTATATTTATAAAGAGCACCGCGTTTTTTATCTTCCTGTGGAACAAGCAAGGGTGTACCATCTGCAAGGGCTGAAAGTTCGCGGCTTTTGTGAACTTTTGCAGCAGCTGACACCTGCTTATACATCTCTTTAACAGACTCTTTGCCTGAATTTGCCCCAAGCCATTCGTGGTGAACAAGGTTTCTTATTGCAAGCATAATGTTCTTTGTCGGAGTTTCATAGCCTGAATGTGCCATTTCATCGCCCGCAAAAAGCGTCGGCACACCAACGGTAAACATCATCATTTTATACATTGAAGCAAGCTTATCCATGCCGGGTTTTAATTCGTCAAATGCTTTATCCAAAAGTTCCTGTTCTTTTTTGGAAAGCTTTTTATCTTCAGGCTTTTTATTGGACAAACTCCAGCTTGCGCCGTTTTCCTGCGCGATATATCTTGCCTGTTGAATAACATCTTTCATTGTTATATCAAACGGAGAAAAACCAAAAGCACGCGACCTTTGCATATCAGGCACATTATCAAGGAATTTGCCCATTGTTAAATCTGCAATTGCCTTTTTGATTATCTGCATTTCAGATGAATTTGGCGCAATTCCAAGCTGCCCTGCACCTTTTTCAAAAATTTCAAGATATTTCTGCCCAACAGCAACGCCCATGGAGCTCATATGATCATAATCATCACTTCCCGTTACATTGTGCGCTGCAATTCTTGCTTCAGGTGTCTTTAAATCGCTCAAGAACAATTCCATATCCAAAGAAACACAGTGGAACGGCCTTGGCTTATCGTGGTTATTTACAAAGATATGGTTATGGTTGATAAACTGGGGTGAAGCAGATCTAAAGAAATCTGCAAGTCCTTTGTTTGTAATGCCATCTCCATACATAACCCAATCGGTGTTATACAGCCTGCCGTAGTAATTTCCTTCATCATTAGGCTGCCAGTTCGTTGTACCATGTTCATAATTTTGGCCGTAGAATTCAGGGAAAAGGCCAAAGAACACAGAATAGTTACTTCCTGTCGTAGCGCCTGTTTTATCATACAGCATTCTTTCTGCTATATCAGGATTTATATATTTTCCAAAGTCTTTTTTAACTTCTTCAGGAGTTTTCTTTTTATATTTTTGGTTATAGAAACTCCAAAGGTCTGTAACCTCTGCAATAACGTATGCCCCCGGGTTTTCTTCACGAATATTTTTAATAAATCCGCCCCAAAAATCAATAACGCCATCCCAGCAATCTTCAAATGTAATATGCGGGTTCAAAGCGCGTCTTTGATCAAGGTCTGCAACGTCTTTTGCAGCGTCAAAACGCCAGTTCAAGCCGGAGCCTGTTCTGTCGATAACAGCCTTTGCGGTAATAATTCCTGCCATATCAATGTTTTTAAACCTTGCGTATAAAGAATCAACAAGCTCTTTATTATCTTCTGCCGCAACTCTGTCAAAGCCTTTTTTCAATTTGGCAAGAACTTCTTTAGCTTCATTTTCAGGGCCGGGCGCGTTAATTGAAAGGCTTGCCACCCCTTTATATTTTAAATCTGAATCATAATGCGGGGTTCCGTCTTTATCAAAAGTAACTTCAACTTCAGGGAATAAGCCCTTAACGGCACCATATTTCATAATATCTACAGACACAATATCTGCTACAGCTTTACCGTAATCGGTAAGTCTTGCAACATTTTTATCTTCAAAAAGCTTTTTGTCTGCAGGCATTTTAGAATCCAATTTATCCAAAATTGAAACCAAATAATTTTGCATATTGTCTTCATATAAATTCTTAACACCATCCGGCGCAAGCTTTAAAAGTTCTGCTTTTGAAAGGGTTTCATCCGCATTTGAATCTTTTGGCCTTGGAGTTATGTATTCTGTAGATAAAACAGCAGTTAAATCCGGCGCAAATTCAATGCTTTCAAGCGGAAAACCGGCAACAGCGTTTGTTAAAACACTTTCTGTTGTTTTTTTAGAAAGTTCATTTTCAAACACACTGTTAAAAGTGCCCGCTTTTGCTTTTTCATAGATATTATCAAGCTCTGCATATTTAACATCATAGTTGTCACTTATGTTTTTAAACGCAGCATTTTCATTTACACCAACATTTCTTGCAATATGCTCCATCAAAGAATCATTGGTAACTTTTGTCCAATATGTTGCAATATTGTAGAAATAGTTTTTAACCTGTTTGTTGCCTTTAATGTCTTCTTTTGTGCCTTTTGGATTTGAAATGTTCATTTTTATAAGGTCAACATTACCATCCCAGGTTGTAGCACTTCCCGATTGAGCCTTTGTTGTAACAGAATAGTTATCAAACTGGAAGAATGAGTCATACCCTTTTCTTACACTTCCGTCTTTTGAAATATATCCTGTTTGGTTTAATTCCTGCAAGGTTGCGCCTTTTGTTTTAAACCTGTTGTCATTGGGGTCAACTTCAAAATAGAAAGGTTGAACAGAATCCTGGTGCTCTGTCACATCATAATGGTTTTCAGGAGTTCCTGTTTTGCCATAGTTTGTAATCAGGTTTTGAAGGTCATCACCTTGCGCCCCTGCGAGCCTTTTATCATAAAATTGAATATAGGTCGGTTTTTTCGGGTCGTAATTTGGGTTTGCTTTGGTTTTTCCAAGCCTGTCGCCAGGGTTTGCCTCAACATATTTAGGGTTTACAACCTTAAATGCAATATTTTCTTTTAAAAGCTCCGCCCTTTTATAATCGGAAGAATTTTTGTCGCTTGTTTTTGTCACAATAGAATCAGGCAAAACACCAAGCTTTATATGGGCATTTGGCGCGTCCGTCGTATCCATTTTAAACCAATTGTAAAAAGGAGATTGTTTACCCCATTTTAAAACGTGCTGAACTTGCGGCCCCTCAAAACTTTGAGATGTGAACGCACCGTCTGCAACGTATGTTTTACCATGGTCAAACATTGTATTTTGCAATTCTTTAAAGTCTTCAAAAGTGCCTTTGTTTGAAGCAATTTGGAACGGGTTCATTGTCCAGTAACCGTGGGAACTTATATCATCGGCGCCAAAAAGCGGCGTAGAAATTATCATTTCATACGGCTCAAGTTCGCTATTTTTTTCATTCAGTTTTTCAATAATACCCTGAATATTTCCGCCAGCTTTGTTAAAATGGTTTCTTACAAAATCTTCATCGGCATTTTTTGCATTATAAGAATCCGGGAAAATATGGTACATTGGGCCTGATTTGTTTACAAAACCTTGTCTTTTTGAAAAATATGAAAACTTTTCATCCCCATTGGTCGCAACATTTCCGGAATCAAGCAAATAGCCTTCTCTTGAAGTTTCAATGTTTTTTGTTTGTTTTAACTTTTCATTATTGATAAGGACAAATCTGTAACCCACCATATCTGTATTTGGCAGGTTCATATCCTTTGAATCCATATCATAAGAGCCGTATTTTAATACGGACATTGAATTTCTGATTAAAACAGGTTTTCCGTTTGCAACAAGATTACCTGTGTTTTGGCCGTTCTCGTCTTTACCGTCTTTAACCGGCACTAATTCAAGGGCCACAGAATATTTTTTGTTATCGTAAGGAGGAGCAAAAAACCTGAATTTTTGCGCACCTGTTTCTTTTACAATGCTCTTTTGCCCGGTAAATGATACTTGTTGGTTTCCCGTATCTGCGCCTTGCGCTTTTTTTAATGAAAATGAATCCACAAATATTCCCCTTACGCTTATTATCTATACTATTATTATACCAATATAAAACACATAAATATCAAAAATTGCTAACTTCAAGCCCCGATTTTAAAGGTTCTTAACCTATGCTACAGGGTATTGCACCCCCTCAAGAGGAGCAGCCGGGGCTATATTTTGCATATAAACGGATTTTGCCCCTGTTTCAATATCAGGTGTATCAATTTCAAAAACATGTGCTCTTGCAGGTGCAAGGTCAACAATCAGCTTATTGTCTTCCGTTTGGAACTGGCTCTTGCCTGAATATGCAGGAAGCAGATTGTTTAACACTTGGTTCTTTTTAAAACTGTTTATATTGATTTCTGCGGATTTTCTGAAGTTTACGTTTCTGTTTGCAACAAACAAAAGTGTTTTGCCGTTTAAATGTCTTGCATAAGCAATAACTTCAGGGTTTCCGGTTTCAAGTTCAACTATGCTGCCCTTGTTAATAACATCTTTATACGGGCCGCTTTTCAAGGCATTTGCAGCAGAGATAAACTGGCCAATTTCAGGATGGTTTCCACCTGGTTTTCTTGATTTATTAAAGATATCAATTCTTCCTTTGTGAACCGTGCAATCGTTTGTATCTGTCTGCGTTTCTGGGTTTTTAGTCCCTTCGTATGGATAGAGATAAAAATCACCTGTTTGAACACCGTCAACAAAATACGGATTTACCTGCGGCAAAGTTGCCTGCAAGGCAGTTGTAAGCATTACCCAAGGCGCCCCGCCGTAGAACATAGGGCTTTGGTCATCGTGGGTTGAGAATGAACCGATTAAGCTTCTTGGCCCATCTGTCATTCTGTTTGACATATCGATGTTTTCTTTTACATAGTTAAATAAATCATCAGCCTTTGTCCACTGGTTAAAGATATGATATTGGCCATAATATGTGTCAAAGCCTGCTTTGAGCGAATCTTCAGGCCTGTCATATGGCATATTAACTTGCGGAGAAGCGTCTTCATATGTATATGTTTCTGCAAGCCAGCCAAAATCAGGGTCTTTAGTCCTTGAATAAGGAATTATAACGTTCCAAAATTCAACCGGCTTCGCCCTTGCAACGTCGGCCCTAATGCCGTCCATACCAAGGTCTACGCACATATCAACATATTTCTTATGAAGTTCAAGTAAATCTTTATTTAAAATTCGTTTATCTTCGTTTTCCCATGGGTCAAACATCCTGATATCCTGCCAGCCGCCAGGGGTTTTATCTGTCACGCCGTCTTTTTCTTTTGCCATAAGTTCAGGGTGTCTTTCCGCAAAACTTACAGAGGCGCAGGATGGCAAGTCAAGCATACAGGCAATTTGTCGCTTATGACATTCATCTATAAAATACTGACACTGTGCAAATACAACCTCAGGGTCGTTTTTGTCCATTTTAACAAGGTTTTTACCTGTTCTTTGCTTATAAATTACCTCAATTTTTTGCCTTACATCAAGAGGCGGGTTTTCATCTACAAGTTCAGGGTCCAAAGTTAAGAAATCATCAGGAGAATATAGAGAACCAGCTGTACCCATAGCATGTGTTTTCCCGGTTGGGTGAATAGGAAGAATATGAAGGGTGTTTATTCCCAAACTCTTATATTCATCAAGTCTGCCAACAGCGTTCACAAAGTTTCCCGGAGTTTCAGACCCTTGAATTAACCCGTTTCCGTCAACATCCTGCGCATTCATTGTCCTTGGAATAACCGCCATAATTGTTGCTTCGTTGCCGCGAAGCTGCCCCATGAGGTTATTTTTCCAATTCACACCACGCGCTTTTTCAAGCTCATCCACTCTTTTTACGGCCGTTAAATTTTGCACATGCTCGGTTTGCATAGCAGAAGGCTGCGTCAAAAGATAAGCTTTCAATAAATCACTCCCCGGAAACACGGTAAAGCTTTGTGCTTGCGCAATTGCAGGCTGTGCTTGAACCTGCGGCGCCACACCGTTTGCCTGGAGATATTTTTGAAGCATTGGGCTTTGTACATTTACATTATTTATTGACATTAACAGCTCCTGAATTTAACTGTCCGTTTGGGTTTGTCTGTGAATCGTGCATATATAAATGCTTGTCGTGTTCTTTTCCGATGAACGCTTGGGCAAGAAGTGTTACACCAACAAGTGCAACTGCAAGTGGTGCAAATATTCTCATCCAGGTTTTGGAATTGAATTTCTGACTTCCGTTTTCAAAGATTAAGTTTTTGATGGATTTGCCAACTTTTTGGAATCTTACAGAGCAGGTTGCACCGGCAGTGTCTTCAAACACTTGTTTTAATTTGCCATCCAAAATCATGCCGGAATCCAGCGTGTTTTTCCTGTTTGCGTAATCCACCGTGCCATTTGAGCCTATTGCCATTAATGAAACTCTCATTTCATTCAATTTTTCAACAAGGCCCTTAGCATGGTTATCGGCACTTCCTGCATTTTCTTTAATTGCGCCTAAAATATCAACCGTTTTGTCGCTCATCGGCTTATTAAAGAGAATATCGTTCAATCTTGTAAAATAATCACCGTTTTGTTTAATGTTATGAGTATTTGAAAAATCATTTGGCGTGTTGTTGTATAAAATGCTTCTGCAATGTGACACAAATTCTTCAAAAGTTTCTGTTACAGGAGATGTTGCTTGAAGTGCGTCCCATTGTGTTTTTAGCGTACCATCGCCAATTCTTCTTTCTAAATCAAGTGCTAAAATCACTCTGTTTTTGGTGGCGTCAATACCTGGAATTGCTTCCCCTGCGTATTTTTCAATAGTCCCCAAAAGCCCTGATGTTGAGCTTTCTGCGCGGTCGGTTAAGGAAATCAAAGTTTTCATGCTTGGGTCAAAGCCTGTGCTTCCTGTGATTCCGTTTCCGTTTCTTATTAAATCAAGTTTTTCCCTGCAATTTTCAATAATACGGGAAACCATTTTGCCCCTTGTCTCATCGGTCATTACAGGAGTATTTTTAATTCTGTTTATAAGAGCTTCATATTTGGTGTCATCCGCTGCAATTTCAGCAAAAGCTTTTTGAATGTAGTCTGAAGCAAAATCAGCGTCAGACCTTAGCATTTCAAGCGTTTTCTTATCCGGTTTTAAAACATCAAACAAAGCGTCCACAATGTTAAAGTATTCTTTACCAAATGAATTATCCATAGCTTTTATGACATCTTCCGTGCTTGATAACACAGCACCCGTGCTTTTTGCAAGGCCAAAATTAGCCTTAACTTTTTCCATAAAGCTTGGTAATTGGTCTTTTTTCGCTTGTTCTATAATATTTTTAATTGCACTGCCGTCTGAAACATCTGCAGGAACAGCTCTTAAGGTTCTAACAGAAGGAACCGCACCAAACATATCGGCTTCATCTTTTATCATCTGTTCTAAAACAGCGTCGCCACTTTTTAAGATGTCAGCAACTTCGGGCATTGTCTTGCCTTCTGCCAAAAGTTGTTCTGTTCTGATATTTTTTAAATTTTCAATAACAGAAGGTTCTAAACCGGAACCTGAACCTGCAACTTGCACCATAAGGGCTTCTTCACCCTTAAGTGCATTTAAAATGCTCTCGCCGTCATATTCAATTTCGCCTCTTTTTACTCTTGAAATTACACTTTGAATAGCGGCTTCAACTTTTGATTTATCAATATCAATATTTGAAATTCCGTCTGCAGCAGCTTCAGGGTCTAACACCCTCATTGTAAGCATTCCGCCGTTTTCTGCAGATTTTTTCGTAAATAAATCTATAACACTTGCAGAAACTGCCGTATCATCCATAAATGAAACAAACATTGTTTTCAAGTCTGCAGCCATTTTCGGGGTAAAATCAGGCAATTCTTTTGTTAATTTGTTTCCTTCAACAAAGCCTGAAGGGTTAAATGCCTTCGCAAGGCCATTAAAGAATGAAGAATCAACTTCACCTGTATAGCTTGAGTATTGCTTTATAATGCCTTCGGCCTCTGCACCAAAGCCTGCAGATTTTGCCCTTGAATTCACAATGTTTGAAAAATGTTCAACAGCGTCTGCGTCTGATAATTCAAAACCTACAGCAGTTTTTGCTTTGTTTAAGCCCTGGTTAATTACTGCATTATCAATATATTTTTCAATTCTGTTACAAGCAAGAGCCGTCATAACAGGAACGCCAACCCCTGCAGTCAACATATTTAAGGTTCTTCCCTGAAGGGCAATCCTTCTTTCCTGTTCTTGGGCATATTCTCTTCTAAATGCCATTTCTTTTGGAAGCCCAAGTTTGTCTGCAAGATGGTCAAGTTCCTCATTGCTTCTTAACTGTGGAACGTATTGATTATCCTGATAAAGTTCTTTTTCTCTGCCGAAAGAATCTGTGAATTTCTGGTTAATATCAACGCCAAATCTTGCTTTTATGGGGGCTGCAATAAACACTTTTTGCCACAATTGCATCATAGAGAAAAACACAGCAGCGCCTGCAAATTCCATAACTTTTGCCCTCGGAGCAGCTTTTCTTGTGGCTAAATATGCCGCAATTCCAAGCCCGCCAAGCTTCATCCCGACATCATTTAATCTTCCTAAAGAATGGTCGTCTGCAGTACCGTCTTTTAGGGCAGTGCCAAGGTTAACCAAATCCTTACCCACATTTTTAACACCTGCAGCAGCAGATTGAATGGGGTTTCTGTGAACAAGGCTTCCTTTCGGGTCTTGCGCAGTCTTTGTGTGCGATTGATTTAAAAGACGCGTGTAAACACTTCTTTCCTGAGCCTGAATATTCAATTTGTCAGTCGGATTACCGTTAATCATTAATTCTCCACATAATCTTTCTTGTAATCAATCTTAGTTTCTGATTGTTTTTTGTCGATTTTATAGCCGCGTTTAACATTTAATAAACCAAGCACGGTTGCAGCGCCTGCCGCAATGATTAAGCCCTTGCCAACAATTCCTGATTTAGCGGAAGAGCCCTTCCAAAGCTGTTTTGTAGATTTAACAAGCACATCTGCAAAGTTTTTCGGTAAATGTTTCAATGTATTCAATATGCCGGAACCCTTAGAGAAGTTTAAGAATTCTTCAGCAAACGGTTTTTGCGCAGCAACCGCAACGCCAACCGCTGCCCATAAGAATGAAGCAATACTTCTTGCAGCCATAGCCTTAGTTAACGCTTGTTTAATCAACGGTTGAACAACCTGATCCGGCGCATTTAGAGGCTCTTCACAGCCAAGCTTGTCTTTAGCGATTTTATCGTAATATTCGTATCTGTTTCCGTTTTCTTCCCCTTGCTTGTTGATTAAATCCCATCTTGGGAAGTCAACACTTTCAAACACTTTGTGGAATTCTGTTACAACCTTTTCACGGCCGTTTTCAGGAAGTTCGTTAATCACCTTCTTATAAGGCATGTCCATATCAACGCCTGTGATAAGCTGTGTGCCTTTGTTCATTACCTTGTTTGCAGCCCATTTCATTGCAGCGTAAAGAATTACGCCCATTGCAACGTTCTTGCCCATCATGCCGGAAGCTTTTGCATCATTCGGGTTAAAGAATTTACCAGCCGCAAGGGAGGTTGCAACAAGCATTGCAGACCCCACAATATAGGGAACTATGCCTAAGGATAAATATTCATAAAAATTACTGTTTTTAGAACCCTGCATGCCTTTTGGCGCATATACAAAAATGTCTTTTGCAACCTTGTCTGCCATAATTCTGGCGCCTGTCCAGGGTGTCTTTTTAATTATTTTATCTTCACTGCCGTGGTTATTATCACCGGGCATAAAATATCCTGAAGGAACAGCGCCCACGCCGGGCATATAAGCAGGCATTGGCTTAGAAATTGCACTGCTTGGCTGTGAAATTGGAGCAGCTTGTGGCGCATACTGCATTTGAGGTGCTTGAGCCGTCTGAACTGCAGGCGTATACTGCACAGGAGCCTGCTGCACCGTTGCATTTTGCGGCGCTGACATGCCCATATTTCTTATATATGCAGCGTTTAGAGAAGATAAGCCAACAGGGGCATTTCCCTTAAACGCCTGAAAATTGTTTAAATTGTTTCCTATTTTTAATGTCATCAACAGACCCCGAAACTAAGACACATATATAAAAACACTTGTAAATATAAAATGTTGTCATCCTAAAGTACAAAAATTTACATTGGTTAACAATTAAATTTTTATTAATTTTTTTAAAATAATTCTTGAAAAAAGCGTTACTAACTGGATAAATATTGTAAAATTATGTAAAATAAAACATATGGATGAAAATTTTACAAAATTTAACACAAGGATTTTGAATGAAATCCATGACTTTATAAATTCCCAAAACGACCTACTCTATATAGCAGGTTTTCAAGGCTGCGGAAAAAGTGAAATTGTAAACCTTGCCCTTCAAAATATTGACGAAGACATCCTTCTTTTTCGCCACCTTTGCTTTGAAAACAGCGTAATAGACGACTTTTTGCTCGGTTTTTACGACAATTTAAGATATTATTCAATAAATAACAGAATAAATTTAAAAAAAAGCCTTACTGAAAATTTCGCTCAAAAGGTGAGTTTTTACTTTAAAAACCTCGATAAAAAATGTCTTATAATTATAGACAATTTTGAAATAATTTCAAAAAACTCTGAAATTATGGATTTTTTGGCGCATTTGGGCAAATATGAAAATGTTAAATTAATCCTTATTTCGCGTGTTTCAAACCCCGAATTTTTTGAAAACAAAGGCTTGAGCGCAAGTACGATTGAAATCGAACCTAATGATTATTTAACATTTAAATTAAAGGTTGAAGATTCGCTTGAAATCTATAACGAAGCGGATATTGAGGAATTATACCGTCAAACAAAAGGCTATGAGCTTTATTTAAGGATGGCGCTCCGCTATATATCAACAGTAAACATCACTTTAAGAGAATTTGTCGAAGAATTCAAAAAAAGAAATTTAGAATTTTCAGACTTTCTTTTATCAAAGATTGTATCCCTTGTCCCGCCTATTTATCTGCCGTTTTTACAAAATATATCCTGCCTGAATCATTCGGTTAAAATCGGCTTTATAGAATATTACAAATTGGGGGATATCTCGCTTGTAAACTATCTTTACAGGAAACTTTTAATCTCAAAATTTGACGATGAAATTTATCTTAAGGATTACCTGAAAAGCTACTTTTTATCAGGCCTTTCGGTTAAAGAGAAGATAAATAACTATAAAAATTTGATAAATATTTATGAAAAAGAGCTGGCAAAAAGCCCTAAAGACAGGCTTCTTCGCCTTTCGCGCGAAAGCATTCGAAAACAAATAGAATTCCTAAAAACAAAAGTGCCAAACGTTTCAGGGCTTGGAATAAGCCAAAAACACGATTTTTCATATATTCACCAAACAAGAAAAGCCGGAGCACCCTGGTATGAAAGGCTTGCAAACTTAAAAAACAAAAAATTCGAAGAATTAACCGAAGCTAATTTGCCCGAAAAAGCAAGCGCTGAACCACTTTTGGGCGAAGAAATTTTAAGTGCGGAAGAAAAAGCCCTTGTTGAAGAATTTAGAAAAAATAAGGGCAAAACCGTTGCACAAAAAACACTTTCAGAAAATATTACAGCCTCTGACATTATAAAACAAGCAAAAACGCTTGAAGAAAAATACGATTATGCAGGCGTTATAAGCCTTTTAGAGAATGCAAAAGCGCAAATTCAGGACAAAAATTTATCTTCAAAAATTTTAACAAAACTTGCCCAAAACTATATTAAAATCAACGATTTTGAAGGCGCACTAAGGAATTATTTAAACGCCGCAAACACACTAAAAGAAACCGGCGATAAAGCCGGATATGCTGATGTGAAGCTTCAAACAGCAAATTTATATAAAAATTTATACCGCTTTGAAAAAGCAAAAGAATGCATAGCTGAAATCACAAGAGAAAACGGGTTTTCGGGCAATGATATCCCCAAAAACACTGCAGCAAAAGGGTTTTTAGAATTAGGTGAAATTTATGAAATGGAAAATAATTTTAAATCCGCCCTTCAAAACTACGAAAACGCAGCAAGGACAATAGATTTAGACAATCAGGATTATGAACTTTCCGCTGAAATTTATTTTAAAACAGCGCTTCTTTATGATGATGGACAAAACACCGAAAAAGCCCTTGAATACTATCAAAAAAGCATAAATGAAGCCCAAAAGGCAGCGCCTGCCTCTGAAAAGAAATTTTTATCCACCTGCTTTGCAAATATGGGGCTTATTTACGCTGAAAAATGGTCAGAAAATGCCGGAAATCCTGATAATGAAACCAATTTTAATAAAAGCGTTGAAAATTTTGAAACCGCACTTGAAATTGACAAAAAAGAAGAAAATCAAAACGGCATATACTTTGCAAGCAGGCAGCTTTCGGGGCTTTATCGGGATGTTGAAGCGAAAAAATCAGCCGAATTTTTGCAAATTGCCCTAAAGGCCGCAGTGGCGCTTTCTGACAACTTTAAAACAGCGCTATCCCACCTGGAGCTTGGGGATTACTATTATAACACTATGGAAAACAAGCTTGCGCTTGAAAATTATTTTGAAGCCGGAAAAGCCCTTGGGACAGAGATTTCAAACGAAAATAAAGAGCGAATTTCAATTCGCATTAACGATATGAAAATTAAAATGGACGAAGCCGATTTTAGGGAAATTGCGGATAAATACCTAAAAAATCAATCAGAATAAGGCTTTTAAGACATACGGATAAATTTATGAACGAAAAACAGATTAATATAATTAAAGAAAAATTGGACATAGAACTAAGTGCAGAGCAGATTTTAGCCTTTCAAAAATGGGAAGAACTTTTCCTTAATTATAATGCGCATACAAATTTAATGAGCAAAAACGAAGTGCCTAATTTATTTGAAAAGCACGTCTATGACAGCCTTTCGATTGTTTTATGGAAGGGCTTTGAAAAATTTAAAACAGGCGGAAAGCTAATGGATATAGGAACAGGCGGCGGTTTTCCAAGCATTATTTTAGCACTTACATTTCCCGATTTAACAGTCATAGCAAATGATTCCAGGCAAAAAAAGACTAAATTTTTAGAACTTGCAAAGGAAAATTTAGACCTCAAAAACTTAAAAATTTTGTACGGAAGAGCGGAAGATTTTCCCCGTGAAAATGCCAATATCGTTACATTTCGGGCGGTTGGAAAAATTAAGGATATTTTTCCGTTAGTTAAAACCCACGCCGCACAAGGAGGATATGGATTTTTTTATAAAGCAAAAGATGTGCAAACCGAGATTGACGAGGCTTTAGCAAGTTATAAAAATTTAAAAAGCCCTGAAATTGTGCCTTACAGCCTTCCTGTGGACGTTGAAACCACCCGAAACCTTGTAATATTCAAGCTTTAAACCTATGTTACTTGTTTTTATCCTTATTTAACGCCAAAAGCGCAGCACCTATTAAACCGGCAAAATTCCCTGCTGCTGCGTGTTTCACCCTAACCGGAGTCGTTACAATCTCCTTATTGACCAGGTTTTCAATATACTCAACCTCTGCAAATTCAGCCATAGAGCCACTTAGGACAACAATTTCAGTATCAAAAATATCGTTAAGGCCTATAATGCCGTCAGCGATGTGCCTTTGCCAAATGTCGAGCGATAAAATGCAGCCAGGGTCGCCTTCTTTGGCACGTTCAATAATCTGAAATGTAGATATATCTTTATTTACGACGTCACGATAGGTCAAAGCAAGCCCCCTGCCTGAAGCGTAAGATTCAAAACAATCGTAAGTGCCGCAGGTACAGGGTCTTCGTCGTTCAAGCGACATCTTAAAGTGCATTTCGCCCGCAGCGCCTGCTTTTCCCTTTAAAAGTTTGTTATCAATTATGATTCCTCCTCCAACGCCCGTTCCCAGGGTAAGCGTAATCGAGTGCCTGGCGCCGATTGCAGCGCCTGCATAATGTTCAGCCCATGCTGCACAATTGGCGTCATTCTCAATAAAGACGGGCTTTTTGGGGGATAAACTTTGGAAATCAATTCCTGAATATCCGTCAACCAAATTTGCGGTTGAACTTAAAATTTTTGTGTTCTCGTTATTCACGGCTCCTGCAGTCGCAATAGCCACGATTGACGCGTCTTTTGCCACATTTTCAATAATATTTGCAAGGGTTTCTTTTATGCCATCTAAAGTTTTTGGAGTGGCAAATTTTTGAGGCACAGCAAGGATTTTACCGTTTTCATCCACAGGTGCGGCATAAATTTTTGTGCCCCCAATGTCTATTCCTAATGCCTTATATCCAGTATTCATAAGCTTTTCAGCCCTTTCTTTATAAATCTTTTAGTTATTTCATGCGGCCTTGTAATTGCAGAACCTATTACAACTGAAAACGCGCCCAGTTCAAAGGCTTTAGCCGCTTGATTAGGTTCCCATACACGTCCTTCAAGGATTACATGGGAATTTACATTTTTAACAATCCTGTTTAAAAGCTCATAGTCAGGTTCTTCAGGGTTTTTCCCCGCCACGCGGTTTTCTTCAATGCTTTCTTTTGTATAACCGCTTAATGTGGTTGAAATTAAATCACAGCCAAGATTTGCAGCATTCTCTGCCTCTAAAAACGTTGATATATCAGCCATTGCAAGTTTTCCATGGCTGTGAACACAGTCCACAAGCTCTTTTAGGCTTTCCCCGGAAGGCCTTTCTCTCATCGTCCCGTCAAATGCCACAACATCAGCCCCAGCTTGAATTACAGCTTCGCAATCAGCTGAAGATGGCGTTATATACACTAATTCCTCGAAATTTTCAGGAATAATTTTTGGCTTTGTAATTCCAATAATCGGCACATCGGGAAAATTTGCGCGCGCATTTTTAATATCCCGAACCCCTGCAAGCCTTAGAGCCATGGCCCCTCCGGACATTACCGATTTAATCATTGCAATCATAACACTTTCGTCATACAATGGTTCCCCAAAGGAACTTTGGACTGAAACAATTATTTGGTTTTTTAATTTATTTAAAACTTCTGTATTACCCATAGTTAAAATTATACACCAAATTGACCATGATTTTTGTTTTTAGGTTATACTATTATACATAATTAGAAATAATATAGGTGATTTATGACAAGTAAACTTGAAATTTTAGAAGGCAACGTTGCAAAAATTGATATGACAATTGA
>CAJULR010000045.1 GCA_910587375.1 Candidatus Gastranaerophilales bacterium
ATCAACCAATTAAAAATAAACCCAAATAAAAATACAAAAAGGAGAATCAAATCTTATGGCTAGAGAAAAATTTGAAAGAACCAAGCCGCACGTTAACGTTGGTACCATTGGTCACGTAGACCACGGTAAAACAACTTTAACAGCTGCGATTACTGGTTGTATGGCTGCAGCAGGTCAAGCAGAAGCTAAGAAATTCGACGAAATCGACGCTGCTCCAGAAGAAAAAGCTCGTGGTATCACCATTTCAACTGCACACGTTGAATATGAAACAGATACAAGACACTATGCACACGTTGACTGCCCAGGCCACGCCGACTATGTTAAAAACATGATTACAGGTGCTGCTCAAATGGACGGCGCAATTCTTGTAGTTGCTGCAACAGACGGTGCAATGCCTCAAACTCGTGAACACATCCTTCTTGCTCGCCAAGTTGGTGTACCTAAACTTGTTGTATTTATGAACAAATGCGATATGGTTGATGATGAAGAACTTCTAGAATTAGTTGAAATGGAAGTTCGCGAAATGTTAAGTTCTTATGAATTTGACGGCGACAACATTCCTTTCATCAAGGGTTCAGCATTAAAAGCTTTAGAAGCAGTTCAAGCAAACTCATCCGTTAAACGTGGCGAAGACAAATGGGTTGATAAAATTTGGGAACTTATGGATGCTATTGACAGCTACATCCCGACTCCCGTTCGTGACCTTGATAAACCTTTCTTAATGCCTGTTGAAGACGTATTCTCAATCACAGGTCGTGGTACAGTTGCTACAGGAAGAGTTGAACGCGGCGTTGTTAAAGTTGGTGATGAAGTTGAAATCGTTGGTTTCGGCGAAACTAAAAAATCAACTGTAACTGGTGTTGAAATGTTCAGAAAACTTCTTGACCAAGGTCAAGCAGGTGACAACATCGGTGCTCTTCTTCGTGGTATCGACAAAAAAGATATCCAAAGAGGTCAGGTTCTTGCTAAACCGGGTTCAATTCACCCTCACACAAAATTCACAGCTAACGTTTACGTTTTAACAAAAGATGAAGGCGGACGTCACACTCCTTTCTTCCCTGGTTACAGACCTCAGTTCTACATCAGAACAACTGACGTAACCGGTTCAATCAAATTTGAAGGCGAAATGGTAATGCCTGGTGATAACGTAGTAATGGACGTTGAACTTATCGCTCCTGTTGCTATCGAACAAGGTATGAGATTCGCTATCAGAGAAGGCGGCAGAACAGTTGGCGCCGGCGTTGTAGACAAAATTATTGAATAATTAAATCTATAACCAAATCAATACTTTTTAAAAAACCCTGGAAACTTTGCTTTCCAGGGTTTTTTGTGTTACATAAGTTACATAAATTAAATATTAAACAGGAGGTTTATTGATGAAATTTTTGCATTCTATGATAAGAGTTAAGGACATTAAGAAATCTTTAGATTTTTATCAAAATGTTTTGGGGCTTGAAATTCAAGATAAAAAGACGCTGGATGATTGTGAATTATATTTTTTGGCAGAATATGACGGAGCTCCTGAAATTGAACTTACAAACAACTTTGAAACACCTGAAAACGGATATGAAAACGGAAATTGTTTTGGCCACTTTGCCTTTGCAACAAGCAATATGGATGAATTTTCAGCCCATCTGAAATCTTTAGGGTATGAATTTTTATATGAGCCATATGAATTAAAATTAAAAGCACAAGATGGCACAGAAAAAATCAAAAAAATAGCGTTCGTTCAAGACCCGGACGGAAATGAAATTGAGATTATTCAAAAATAAGTTTTGTTAAAAGCTTGCCACAGGTTATAAAAAGAGGATAATATAGGTATTAAAGCCTCAGAGTGTTAAAGCTTATGCGGTTTCAACAGAGAAGGCAGTTTCAAATCGTCGAAGATACCGTTAAATAACGGTTAAGTGCTGAATTAAACTAAAGCAAAACACATTTTGATGGTTAATCAAGATGTCAAAACCAAATCTTTGGCTATGCTGTAGGTAAGCAGCTATTTGCGTATTGCCACGGCCACAAGGGTTTCTGCACAGGTTTGCAGCTCTGTGACAACAATTCAGGTTATGGCGCCTTGCAGTGCCAGAATCGCAGCGGCTGCACGGGCGCGACGAATAACAACTGCTACCCGAACTATGTATGGTCAGGCACGGTTAACAGCGGTACCAGCTATTACAATCGCTACTTGAATAGTGGCACGTTCAATTCCAATAGCAATTCCTATACCTATGCCTTTGGTGTGCGCTGTGTCCTGGATTTGAAACAAACCAAAATATCCGCCCTTGAAAATCCAAAGGCGGATATTAAAATATTTTTAAAACATAAAATTTAAGATACCAAATTAAGGTACAATTTTAAAGCATTTAAAGCCTATTTACCAATTTCAAGAGCCCTGTTTGCCATTGTTTTTGCAATCGTAAGCACGCTAATACTTGCTTCATATGCCCTTTGGGCTAAAACCGCGTCTGCCATATCAACCATCGGGTTTACGTTTGAAGTTCTGATATAGCCATATTCATCCGCGTCAGGGTGTCCCGGGCGATATATCCTCTCGCCTTCAGTTGGGTCCTCAACAAGGCCGGTAAACTGTACACCGCCTGATAAGAAAGGAATTGTGCCAACGCCAAAAACATCTTCTTTCATTGTGTTTAAAAGGCCATGGAAGGAAATGTCCTCTGTTGCATTTAACACAGGAATTTTTCTTACATAGTTTGGTGTGTCCATATTCGCAATGTTTTTTGCGGCGGTTTCAATTCTTTTGGAGTGGACGTTTATGCCCTGTCTTCCTATATCGAATGAATCCATTATACCCATAATATTTGCCTTTCTTTAGTTTTTATTTGTTTCAGTCACAGGCTCATCGCCTGCTCCTTGGGAACACCGGCTAACGCTTATTTCCCAACATTTATCGCTGTTTTGATTTCTGTTATTGTTGCGCTCATCTGCCTTGCTGCAACCGCGTATAATACAGCATTTTGTTGCATTAGTGCAAGTTCATCCGCCGCAGAAAGCTGTTCCTGCCTTGCTTCAATCACGCCGGATGGCCCGAGTTTTTGGCTGAGCCTGGTTTCCAGGGGCGAATTCATCGTGTTTAAATATTGGGAAAATTCAATGTCGCGCCTCACATAGTTTGGTGTGTCCATATTCGCAAGGTTAGAGGACAGGGCTTCCTGCCTGTTTGACATTAAATCGAGATATAATTGTGACCTTGAAATCGGGTCTTTTGGAAAATAACTCATTTATTTATCCTTTAGCTTGTTATGTTAATTGCTTTTTCATACATCTGGTCAATCGCGCTCATAAGAGTGGTTGAAGCAAGAAGGCTCGCGTTCACTCTCATAACATCGTTAACGTGAGAAAATATATCAACATTTGATCTTTCAATTTTATATTGGCAAATTCTGTTATGGTCGCTCACAAGAGTTTCCTCGCCTGCAATTTCAGTCTTTTGCCATCTGTTGTTGCCCACTTCCTTTAGACCTTCCGGGTTTTGAAATATTACAAGAGGGATTGTGCCCTGGAATTCGCCATCCCCGGGGAGTTTTTTATAGGTGTAGACATCTCCGTTACCTTTGATTTCAACTTTTATGCTGTCAGCAGGAATTTGAATTCCGGCACCAACGACATCATTGTTTGAATTCATCAATATACCATCTTTTCCAAGAGAAAAAGAACCGTCCCTTGTATAATAAATTTCTCCACCTTCTGATGTGATGGGAATAAAGCCGGGACCATCAATTGCAACATCCAAAGGTGCCTTTGTTACCTGAATTGAGCCGTTTGAATGATCGGTTCTGATTACCGCTTTTGAATATCCGTTTTCGCCCAGAATTTCTTCAAACCTCACTGCCTTATAGCCGTTTGTAGACCAGTTTGAAATGTTTTCTGAGTAATATCCCATCTTGTCAAACTGCGTGAGCGCATTTATCGTATTTCTTCTTATAAGTCCTTGTAAGTTATATCCTGATGTCATTTATTATGACCCTCCGATTTGTTGAATTGCCTTTGTAAGGGCACTGTTTTGAAGCATAAAAAGCTGTCTGTTGGCGTCAAAATTACGCCTTAGAGGAACCATTTCCATAAATTCCTGCGCCATTGAAACGTTTGAAAATTCAAGACAAGATTGCTTCATACCAGGTTCCAGCACAACTCCGCCTTCTGATGACACAACGCCAATTGTATCAACATATTCCATCTTTCTTGTGGCAGGGTTAAAAACGCTTAAACGCCCAAAATTGTCCACTTTGATATCTTCATATTTTTCAGGCATAAAAGGAAGAATTATAGGGGTTCCGCCTTGGGTTAAAACCTTTTGATTTTCAAGGCCCAAAAGCTCACCCTTTTCATTAAGCTTAAAACGCCCGTCGCGAGTGAGTTCCACAGAACCTGAATTATTTAAAAGCTGGAAATATCCTTTTTCGCCAAGTGCAAAATCCAAAGGTTTATCTGTCCTTACGATACGTCCGACAGAATCATCCACAGCCTTTGAAAGCCCGTGAA
Organism: Candidatus Gastranaerophilales bacterium; assembly: GCA_910587375.1. Classification (GTDB taxonomy): domain Bacteria; phylum Cyanobacteriota; class Vampirovibrionia; order Gastranaerophilales; family Gastranaerophilaceae; genus MGBC122484. The sequence continues at coordinate 4,498 of CAJULR010000045.1, forward strand.
CACCGATAAATTCGGCAAACGAAGAAACAACACCGTCTTTTCTCTGATAGCCGACTTTATCAAAACCGTTAACGTTTTCCTGGGCAATACCCATAAGTTCCATCTGCATATGCATAGCACCTACGGATTGATTCAGGCCTCTTTGGCTTGCGCTTAAATACCCTTGTATTCTCATACTTTTTTTCCTACTTTGGCAATACTTTTGAAGTTTTTGATACTTTTTATAAAGGACGTCGGCAAAAATTGGGGAGAATTTAACAAACCAAGGAGAAAATACACCAAATAAACTAGTGTTTCCTATTGTTCGATACCTTTAGACCGTGTTTCGCTAACATCTTCACTATCCGGCTCCTGTGGGTGTTTCGCCTTTTGTTCGTTTCGCTCACGCTGCCACTTCACAAGGCTCACATCCTACATCGCCGTTGCTATGTTCCACTCACAGGCTCATCGCCTGTTCCCTGGGAACACACATTATCTTCTTTAATGATACTTTTCTCATAGTCAACCTGAATTATAATTTTTATCAAACTTTGTGCCATAAGCATTAATTTCGGGCTTATCGTACTTGAAGAGGTTATTTTTACATTGCCTGAAGAATACCCGGGGGCTGCAGCTAAAATTCCTTCTGTATTTTCATTTTCTTCCGCCTTTTTGCTTGTACCGATTGAAACATTTGATTTTACATTATTCAGGGAAGATTCTTCCAAAATAAGCTCCATTACCCTTTTATGGGGAAAATCTTTTCCTGCCGTAACATCAATGTCAATCTGCCCCAAAGGGGACATATCCAAAACAGTAATGACATTTCCGAAATTGTTTGTCTGAATTAAAATTTTAACAGATTCTAATGGCTCCTCTGAGTCAGGATCCGGCCCTTGGATTTTATCAAAAATATCGATTGTAAAATCAAGGTCATTTTCAGCCCGCTGGGACAATGGAAGCCAAGGCAAATACAACAGTAAAAGGTTTTTTAGAGCCTGGCTGTCTGACACAAGGGCGGTGTTTGCAGAGAATAAATTCATTAATTCTTTTAACCCCGAAACATCGTTTGCACCATACTTTGCAAGGTTTGCAATGGTCATCATAAGCTTTTGCATAGCCTCTTTTGAATTGTCGTTCAAAAGAATTGAAAGCAAAGAAAGGTCAACTTTTCCGTTATGAAAAAGTTTTGATAAATTTTCAAGCATTTGCTGGTTTAGAGCACTTGTTTGGGTTGAATTTGAGGTTATTTGGTTTATAAGTTCCGTAAAATCTCTTGGAAGGTTCAACAAATCCTTTGCATAGTTTGCCTTTTGCTCAATTTCAATTGTCGTAAGTTTTAATTCTGACGCAACAGAAAGCGTCAAAGGGGTGGATTTAAAAAACAGAGGCGCACTGTTTTGCGTTGTTTGCGGCTGAAAATTTTGAGCAAACGTATTTGCGCCCGTGTTCATAGCATTTTGGGCGCTGTTTGCTCCGTTATTTTGGACTGACTGATTTGAGATTACATTGTTTGCAATCCTTGTGATTATCTGAATCGGGTTAAAATCAGTCATAAAAAAGCCTTTTGTTTTACATTATTTATTAAATTTTAATGATATTTTCTAAAAAAGCCATTTTTTTAATATTTTTGAAACATAGGTGAAACTATCTTTTACGCCAATGTTTCCGGGCTTTATTCTTTTGTTATAGATTAAAATCGGCACCATTTCCCTTGTGTGGTCCGTGCCTTTATATGTCGGGTCACAGCCGTGGTCTGCCGTTATGATTAAAAGATCATCATCTTTCATTGCGGGGAGAATTTTATTAAGCGCCTTGTCTATTTCTTCTATAGCCTTGGCATAGCCCTTATAATCCCGCCTGTGGCCATAGAGCATATCTGTATCCACAAGGTTTGTAAAGATTAAATCAGAATTATCATTCTTTATAGCATCGAGCGTAATATTCAAGCCTTCTGCGTTTGAACCCGTCGGGGTGAATTTTGTAATGCCTGAGCCCACAAAAATATCATGGATTTTCCCAATGCCATACACGCTTTGGCCGTTTTGTTCAATTACATTCAAAATTGTGTCTTTTGGAGGTTTAACGGAATAATCATGCCTGTATTTTCCTATCCTTGTGGGCTTGCCGCCAAGAACCTGATATGGTCTTGCAATAACCCTTGAAACGCGATAATCCCCTTCATCAAGAATTTCCCTTGCAATTTCGCACCATCTGTATAAAGTTTCAAGCTTTATAACATCTATATTTGCAGCAATTTGAAAAACGCTGTCTGCGCTTGTATAGACAATAGGGAACTTGGACCTTGTGTGCACCGCGTTAAATTCTTCAATTATTTTTGTGCCGGAAGCGGGAACATTTCCAAGAACATTCTTGCAGCCCGTTCTTCTTATAAATTCTGAAATTAATTCATCAGGAAATTTTTTATACGTTTTAAAAGGTTTATCCAAAACAAGCCCGGCTATTTCCCAATGGCCCGTAGTTGTGTCCTTTCCTTTGGATTTCATTTTCATTGCGCCATATTTTGCACGCGGATTTTTTACCCTGTTAACGCCGGTTATTTTTCTTATGTTCCCAAGGCCCATAGCTTCCATATTCGGAACTTCTATCCCGCCGTTTGCACGGGCCAGGTTACAAAGCGTATTGCATTTTAGGGAATCTCCGTATTCTTCAGCGTCTTCAAGTGCGCCAATTCCCATAGAATCGATTACGATAATAATTGCTCTTTTTTTGCTCATATCTTAATTACCCCAACGTCGTCATTTAAGTATCTTAAATGTTCTTTTTGTATTGCTTCGCCCGGATAGAGGACGCCTATCCCGGGTGGATAAGGCAAAATCATCTCTGATGAGAGCATAAGAGAAGCTTTTTCCTTTGAAACGTAAATATATTCTCTATTAAACGCTTCGGCGGGGCGCATTTTAACCAAAGGATACGGTTGAAACTCAGGAGTTTTTGCCCCGTCTATTAATATTTTATCAAATTTTTTATTTTTTACATCAATTAAAGCAGATTTTAATTTATCAAGTTTCTTTTTTGTTGTTCCAATGCCTGTTAAATAAAGACAGGAGAACTCACTTGAGATTTCATCTTCTATGTCATAATCTTCATATAAAATATCAGAAAGCTTTGAACAATCTGCCCCATTCAGCCTTAAAACAAGCTTTGTAACATCGGCACATTCTTCATTTAAAAATTCATACCCTTCTTCTTTTAATTCTTTTTGAAATTTTAAAAGGTTTAAAACAAGCTCATCAATTGCTTTTTCGCCTTTAGAGGATGTTAAGAAATTTATACAAGCCTCAATATTTGCAATTAAAGGATAAGAAGGGCTTGATGTATGGAAAAGGTTTATGCAGTTTTGAATTTCGCGCCAGTCATAAGGGCAATCTTTAGACATATGTAGAAGCGCACACTGATTAAGAGCGCCTGCGTTTTTGTGGAGCGAATTAACGGAAAAATCTGCCCCAAGTTCAATTGCCGTTTTTGGAAAGAAATCGGAAAAATTATAAAGCGCGCCATGGGCCTCGTCCACAATTAAAAGCACGCCATAGCTTTTGCAAACCTTTGAAATTTCTTCAATATCGCTATTTATGCCTTCATAAGTCGGGCTTGTCATAATAAAAGCTTTATATTGATTAAGTTTAAAGGTATCTTGGAGCTCTTTTGGGTCAATTTTTCCCATTATTCCCCATTTTAAACTCATTTCAGACTTTGTATCGGGCATAAGCCAATCTACATCAGCACCCGTTAAAACAAGCCCTGAAAAAACAGATTTATGGCAGTTTCTTGCAACAAGAACTTTATCTCCGCGGTTTAACACCGCTTTCATAACAGCCAAAAGCCCCACTGTAGAACCTTGGGTTAAAAAGAAGGTCTTTTTTGTATTATAAATATCGGACGCCTTTCCTTCCGCCATAAGGATTGCCCCTGTCGGATTTAAAAGATTATCATACCCTTCGATTTCAGAAAAATCCCACTTGTAAAAAGATTTTAAGTTTTGTATATTAGAAAGCGGAGGGGCGGATTGTCCGTGGGTTGGCGTTGTAAAAAGCGTACGTTTTAATTTTTTATTCAATAATTTTAACAAACTCATCCTTTTTATAATAGAATATTTGATATGGATATACAAGAAAAAATCGAAAAATTACGCAAGGAAATTGAGCTGAACAGTTACCTTTATTACGTTAAAGATGACCCGAAATTAGAAGATTACGAGTATGATAAACTTTTTCGGAAATTAGAAGCACTTGAGGCTGAACACCCGGAACTTATCACACCCGATTCCCCAACCCAAAGAGTGGGCGGCATTAGCGAAAAGTTTGAAGCCGTACCGCACAAAAACAGGTTGTATTCTTTAGAAAATTCAAACGACGAAAATGAGCTTAAAAAATGGTATGAAAGAGTAGCCAAAGATTTAGACCCCGCCGCCACAGGGCAGATGAGCCTTTTTGGCGCCCAAAGTGCAACAAGTGACGTTAAAATTCCTTTGGCCTGTGAATATAAAATCGACGGGCTTGCCGTGGCCCTTACTTACAAAGAAGGTAAATTCGTGCAAGGTCTAACCAGGGGGGATGGCGTTATCGGGGAAGACATTACAAACAATTTAAAAACCATAAAAAGTATTCCCCTAAAGCTTTTTGAACCAGTAGATGTTGAAGTTCGCGGCGAAATTTATATGCCGGTTTCATCTTTTGAAAAATTAAATAAAAAGCAGGAAGAGCTTGGGCAAAAAACCTTTGCAAACCCAAGAAACGCTGCTGCAGGCTCAATTCGCCAGCTTGACCCGAAAATTACATCTGAAAGAGATTTATCAATTTGGGTATACGGCGGAATTTTCGAAGGAAAAGACGCGCCAAAATCCCACTCTCTTACAATGAAAAGGTTAAAAGAACTTGGCTTTAAAACAAATAAAATCACGGTGGTGGATGGAATTGAAGGCGCCATAAAATGTATAGCAAAGATTGATGAAGTTCGAAAAAACCTTGATTTTGCAACGGATGGCGTTGTAATTAAGGTGGATGATATTCACAGCCAAAACGAACTCGGGTTTACATCCCGCGTTCCAAAATGGGCAACAGCGTATAAATTTCCGCCCGAAGCCCTTTGGACAAACCTTATTAGAGTTGATTTTCAGGTTGGAAGAACAGGCGTTATTACCCCTGTAGCAATTTTAGAACCTATAAACCTTGCAGGAAGCGTTGTGTCCCGTGCAAGCCTTTACAATTTTGATGAAATTAAAAGGCTTGATATTATGCCAGGTGACAGAGTTTTGGTTAAAAAAGCGGCTGAAATTATCCCAAAAGTTTTAAAGGCAGAAAAAACGGATAATTCAAAACCTTTTGAAATGCCTGAAAACTGCCCTTGTTGCGGATGGAAATTAATCGAAAAAGAAAATGAAGTAGGGCTTTGGTGTCCAAACAAAAGCTGCCCTGATGTTTTGAAGGGAAAAATTGAATATTTCGTATCAAAATATGCGATGGACATTGAAGGTTTTGGCGAAAGCCTTATAGCACAACTGATTGACAGAAAAATGGTGAAAACCTGGGCAGATTTATATGCACTTTCTATGCTTGATTTTATGCAGCTTGATTTAATTAAAGAAAAATCCGCAACAAACTTAATAAATGCGCTTGAATTAAGCAAAAACTGCAAATTGAATAAGTTTATAAACGCGCTTGGAATAAGGCTTGTAGGAAAAGAAAGCGCCGATATTTTATGCCAATATTTTAAAACAATTAATGAGATGAAGATGGCAAGCCTTGAAGATTTAAGCGCAATTGACGGAATCGGCGAAAAGATGGCAAAAAACATCTATGAATATTTTAAAGATGAAGACAATTTAAAAACAATTGAAAAAGGTTTGTCCCTTGGAATAAAACCTGAAAATACGTATACAATTAGCGACAATTTAAAATTAAAGGGCAAATCCTTTGTAATAACAGGAACTTTGAATGAATTTTCAAGAGATAAGGCGCAGGAAATTTTAAAATCTTTGGGCGCAAAAACCCCGTCAAGTGTAAGTAGAAATACAGATTATGTAATTGCAGGGGAAAACCCAGGCTCAAAACTTGAAAAGGCAAAAAGCCTTGGTGTTACAGTATTATCAGAAGAAGAATTTAAAAATATGATAGAACAATAACTGCTTTTGGAGGAAGATATGAAAAAAACCTTAAGAACAATTTTAGGAACAATAATTTTAGGCTCAATGTTTGCAATGACACTAGGCTTTAGCACAATTGAAACAGTGCAGGCAGCAGAAAACGAAAAAGGAAGCGTTTCTGTTTGGGCAGAAGCAACAGAAGAAACTACGCCAAATATGGCAACAATCACATTAAGCGTTGAAACATCCGATAAAGACATTTCAAAAGTGACAGAAGCCAATAAAAAAGCTGCAAATGATTCTATTGCGGCCGTTAAGAAGCTTATTGACACACAAAAGGGCGAAAGCTTAAAAACGCTTGCATTTAACGTAAGCCCTGAATATAGATATAAAGACGGAACAAGAATTTTTGTTCAATATAACGCAAGAAATTCTTACGAAGTAAAAATTAAAGACATTTCAAAACTTGGAAAAATAATCTCTGCCGCCCTTGCAAACGGCGCAAATGTAGTTTCAAATTTAACATATTCGCTTGATACAAACGAAGAAGCCTGCAATAAATTGATTAAACAAGCCGGAAGCCTTGCAAAAACAAAGGCAGAAACTGCCGCAGGCGCCCTTGGCACAAGCATTGCAGGCGTTAAATATGCAAACATTCAATGTTCAACAAACAGCTATAACCAGCCAAGATACAATATGGCCCTAAAAAGCGCTGGAAATGCTATGGCGATGGAAGATTCCATGGAAGCAGGTTCAGGAATCCCAGCCGAAAGCGGCACAATTAAATTCCGTGCAACGGTTGACGCGTCATTTTTTGTTAAATAGCAAGGTTTTGAGGTTCAAAGATGTTTTTTAACAACGAATTTCAATTAAAAAGGTTTAAGCTTCAGGTGAAAAGGTTTGTCGAGGGCAAGCCTTTTCAAAACTTCATTTTGGCTGTAATTATTTTTAATTCAATCCTTCTTGGGCTTATGACATACCCCGCCTTAATGTCGCGTTTTGGAAACGTTATGCATTTAGCCTGCAACATCTGTGTTGGCATTTTTACGGTTGAAATTGCAATAAAACTTTATGTTTACGGCAAAAAATTCTTTAATTCCGGCTGGAATAATTTCGATTTCATAATCGTATTAATTTCTCTTGTACCAACAGCCGGCACGTTTTCATCCCTCCGCGTGTTTAGAATTCTGCGCGCCCTTCGCGCCTTAAGGCTAATCACCCAATTAGAAAAATTAAGAGTAATTGTCCAGGCCATAATTGATTCCATTCCAAATGTTGCCTGGGCAAGCGTTTTGCTTTTGGTTATTTTCTACATCTTTTCAATTATGGGAACAACCCTTTTCGCTTCAAATTTCCCGGATTGGTTTGGAAGTATCGGAAAAAGCATGTACACGCTTTTTCAGGTAATGACGCTTGAAAGCTGGTCTATGGGCATTGCACGCCCTGTTATTGCACAGTTTCCATTTGCCTGGATATATTTTATATCATTCATTTTGGTTTCATCATTTATTGTAATGAATGTTATCGTGGGCGTTGTAGTGAACGCCATAAGCGAAATTTCAGCAGACATTAAAAAGCAGAAAGAAACAACACGCCTAAAACACGAAAAGCGCGACTTAACAACAGAACTTTTGAAATTAAAAGAACAGATGGCAGTCGTTGAAAACCTGATTGAAATTGAAAAAACAAAAAATGCAAATTAAAAAGGCAAATATTGTAGCCCACACTTTGCTTTTTCGCTTTGTCTGTGGGAAAATTGGTCATAAAAAAGATTAGACTTTAACTAAAAAAGGACAAAACGATGGACACCAAAGATAACGATATTTTAAAAATAGCAATCCCAAACAAGGGCAGACTTTCAACCAAAATATATGAACTTTTAAATGCTGCAGGGCTTTCATTTGAATCAAAGGATGAAAGATGTTTGCAGATTAAAGCACAAGACGGTAAATGTCAGATAATTTTTGTTAGAACCCAGGATATTCCAAGGTTTTTGGACGCAAAAGTTGCAGACATAGGCTTTACGGGCCTTGATGTCGTAACTGAAGAAGGCTTTGACCTTGATGTTATTAAACGTTTTGACTTTGGATATTGCGATATGATAGTGGCAGTCAAAAATTCGGACAAATACGAAAAAACGGAAGATTTACCCGAATGTATTAACGTTGCAACTTCTTTTCCAAACATTGCAAAAAAATATTTTGAATCAAAAGGCAAATGCGCAAAGATTATCGAAGTTTCGGGCGCAGTTGAAATCACCCCGAATTTGGGCCTTTCAGATGTCGTTGTTGACATAACATCAACAGGCTCTACTCTAAAATCAAACAGTCTTAAAATTATTGATAAAATAATGGATTCAAGCTGTGTTATTGCGCAAAGAAAAAACCTCGACAGCGAAAAAATAGACAGAATAAAAGGTTTACTTTTAGCAATTGACGCGGTTTTGGACGCTAAAGAGAAAAAATATTTAATGGTGCACGTTCCAAAAGAAAAAATTGATGAAATCAAAACTTTCCTTCCGGGGCTTTCTTCTCCAACCGTTACAACGCTTTGGGGCGACGATAAAAACGTCGTAATTCACGTTGTTGTAGACAAAGACAAAATCTATGACAGCATAAACCACCTAAAACGCCTTGGCGGGCAAGGGATTTTAATCTTAACGGTTGACCAGATGGTACGATAAGCCCAAAAATATAAGGATAAATAGGCTATGAGCGAGATTGCAACATCTGAAATACAAAAACTTCTTCAAACAATGAAAACTCTTCGGGGCGAAAACGGTTGCGAGTGGGACAGAAAGCAGACCCATTTTACCATCCGCCAAAATATGCTTGAAGAGGCGTATGAAGCAGTAGACGCCATAAATTCAAATGATATGAAACATTTAAAAGAAGAACTTGGAGATGTTTTGCTGCAGGTTGTTTTGCACTCTCAAATTGCGGATGACAACGGCTGTTTTAATTTTGAAGATGTGGCACGCGGGATAAACAAAAAACTTATCCACAGACACCCGCACGTTTTTTCTGACACTAAAGTAAAAAATGTGGATGAAATTTTAGCAAACTGGGACGCACTTAAAAAAGAAGAAAAGCCGCACAGAAAAAGCGTTTTAGACGGCATTTCAAAGGCGCAATCTCCTTTGATGACAGCAGAAAAATTATCCAAAAAGGCTGTAAAACAAGGGTTTGAGTGGCCTAATGAAAAAAGTCTTATAGACTGTGTTAAATCGGAATTTAGAGAATTTATCCACGCAAAAACAGACGAAGACCGCGAGATGGAATTTGGGGATATTCTTTTTGCACTTGTAAATTTAGCCCGCTGGCACAAGCTTGATGCGGAACAGTGCCTTATAAAATCAAACAAAAAATTTGAAATCAGGTTCAGAAAAATGGAAGAAATTGCCCCTGATTTATACAATAAGCCCCTATCTGAGCTTTCATTTGAAGAATGGGACAATTTGTGGCAAAAGGCAAAAAGTTTAACTGAAAAAGAATACTAACCTTTTTATATGGCAAAACGCGTTTTTTGAAAACCAGTCTGTTGTATGTCCCAAGGCGGGCAATATAAATTTTGCTTAACATTAATAAAATATCTTTGTTATGCAAAATAAAGATAGAAAAACAAATTTTTTCAGCGAATTTTCAGATAAAAGCGGCTGTATAAACTCCGGAATGTGTTCTGTAGACCCTTCTTCAAACGCACTTGAAGAGCTTCTTTTGAATGAAATAAGGCAGATTGCTTTTTATATTGTAAAATTGGCCGATTTTGGAATAGAAAATGCTAAAATCGCAGAAGACGCCGTTAACGGGCTTTCTGTTATAATTGTAAATACAGCCCTTCGTCTAAAAGATTATAAAGCGCTTTTATATAAACTTGAAGAAGAGAAAAAATCCGCAAAAGAGCTTTATTTAGGCTGCTGCAAGGAAAGAAGAATAAAATATGAACTTGTAGAACATGCTATTGAAATTCCTAAAAACGTTGATTTAACAGAGCTTTTAAAGGCAGGCGAAAGTCTTGTTATTGAAAAGCAAAAAGAATTTGAACCAAAAAAGCTTGATTTAATTGAACTTTTAATCACTTTTGCAAAAACAACAGCTTCAAACCTTGATAAACTCCGCCGTTTAGGGTATTCAAACGACGAATGGAACTTTAAAATCTTAAAATTTTTAAATTTAACAAATATTTCATCTGTTCGAATTGAAAAATTAAAAAGAAAAATATGCGAATTTTCAGAAGTTTCTTATAAGATTTGGGAAAAGCTTACAGAAACCCTTGAAAAATGCTACGGCAAAAGAATTGAGGCAGAAATCAGCCTTGATATAAAGACAGGTAAATCAATTCTTGCTTCAGGGTCAGATTTAGACGAGCTTGATAAACTTTTAGAGGCCACAGAAGGCTATAATGTGAATGTCTATACAAATTCAACCCTTTTTATGGCATTTTCTTATCCGCATTTTTTAAAGTATAAAAATCTTGTTGGCCACTTTGGCGGAGAAAACGCAGAAGAAGATTTCACAAAATTCAAAGGCCCGATTTTTGCAACACAAAGTTTCCTTCAAAAGGTCGATTATTTTAGACGCGGAACTATTTTCACAACAAAAATTATCGCCCCTGAGAGAATGATTAGAATTGAAGATTATGATTTTAAGCCGTTAATTCAAAATGCGCTTGATTCTGAAGGCTTTACAGAAGACGATGAAACAAAAACAGAAAAAGTACAGTTAAAATATGACATAGAAAAAATCGACAAAATTGTTGAAAATGCAGATAAAAAAGAGCTTTTGGTCGCTGTAGGGTCTTATAAAAAAGAAAAAATAGCAGAAAGATTTGCAGGGAACGAGATTATAGAGCTTGAATCCCCGGTTGAAATCCAGCTTTTAATCCGCATTTTAAACAAGGCAAATTGTGATAATTTAAGCATAGTCTTTACACACTGCGGCCCAAACACCATAAATATTCTTTTTAGCACACTTTATATGGACCCAAAGAAAATTTACTTTGCAAAATGCCCAAACACACTTATAAGCCCGCATGTTATAAGGGCAATGAGCGAAGAATTTGATGTAGAAATGATTTAACTTTACAAAGTTGTATTTTTTAAAATCAAACTGTATCATTTTAAATGAAATATTTTTCAAGAGTGTTAAGGCCCAAGGGTTTTAACAGATAGAAAAAATTCAAATCGTCAGGTAAAGATTACATTTTGTAATTTTATTGCCGAATTTTAAAATAAGCCTTTTAAGGCGCCTTTGAAGCACATCAAAGACAGTTAAAATCGGCTGCCGCCCGATAAAGTTTATGTTATCAGGTTGAATTATTTACCTTTTAGACACAGCCGCACGTTGAAAAGTTGGTTTGTATCAAGCTCTGTGACAGAGATTCAGGTTACGGCGCCTTGCGGTGCTACTGGTACGACGGCTGCCCGGGCGCAAATAACAGCCGCTGCTACCCGTACAACGTATGGTCAGGCACGCTTAACAGCGGCACTAACTATGTGAACCACAATCTGAATAGTGGTACGTTCAACGGTCCATATAACAATGCCTATACCTTTGCTTTTTCTGTGCGCTGTGTCCTGGATTTGAACAACAAACGCTACAGACAGCATGCCCGTACTTCGTATGGTCAGGCGAGCCCACAAGTGGCAGTAATCATTATAACTACTACTTGCAGAGTGGGACGTTTACCTATAACGGCACTAACTCTTATACCTTCGCCTTTGGTGTGCGCTGTGTCCTGGATTTGAAGTATAGAGATAACTGCTGACAGCTCTGTGACTACAATTCAGGTAAGGGCGCCTTGCAGTGCGCGAATTACGGCGGCTGCCCGGGCTCCAACAATGGCAACTGCTACCCGATGCACTTATGGACAGGCGAGGTTTATAGCGGCAGTAAATACCGCGACGGTTATTTGAATAGTGGTACTTTCAACCCTAATAACAATAACCCCTCTACCCAAGCCTTTACTGTGCGCTGTGTCCTGGATTTGAACTGCGGACAACTGCTACCCGCACCAGGTATGGTCAAGCACTAAGAGTGGCTCAGACTATTATAACAGCTATCTTAATAGTGGCACTTGGGGCACGCCTTACCTGATAGCCCCTACCTATGCCTTTGGTGTGCGCTGTGTCCTGGATTTGAACGAAAAACGTAAGTTATCTTACAGGCGTATAGTCAATTTCAGATTCTTCTTCCGTTGCTTCAAGCTTAAAAATAACAGGCCTCAAACCGTCATTGCAGCTTACAATTGCAACATTTGGCTTTCTTATCCAATCTCCGTAATAAAAAAGTTCTTTTCCTGCACCATGAGAAAGGGCAAAAACATATTGATATATGGCTTTCCAGGCTTCATCGCAAAACCCTTCAGGCTTTGCATAATCTGCATAGAAAACCTGCCCCTCTTTTAACATAGGACAAGCCTTTAAGCCTTCTGCACCGTATTCTTGTGCAAGTTCTTTATCAAGCGTTGTTTTTAAAACCGTAATTTTGACTTTTTTCATATACACTTATCGTTATATACTCATCATTTGAAAAAAACTTCAAAAATCATAGCATAAAAACTTTTTATTCAGTAACCTCTTCAAAAATAACAATAGAGTGCGGTTCTTGTTTGTATGATTTAGAACATTCAAAATCTACATCAAAAGAACGTTCAAAAGACGTGTCGCAAACCATTTTCCAAGCCTTGCCTTCATTGTTCTTTGGAAGTTTTATATCCAAAGGCTCATCATCACTAGAAATTGAAACAAATACAGGTTTTGAATCCCCAATTTTATATGACAATGTGTTAACATTTGTATCATTCCAATATTCAACATCACCATCATCTGCAACACTGCCGTCTTTTTTATAGTATTCAATTTTAGAGTCTAAATCTCTAATGCGTTTGTGGCTTTTTCTAAATTTCATCATATTTGTTGAAAAATCATAAATGATATTCGAAACGCTGCCTTCGTTTTCAACACTTGAAAAATCAAGATAATTAACATCATTATCCAGATTATACGTATTTTCCATACCGTTTTTACTGTGGGCTATTAAATCGCCAATTTGAATCATGGGTGTCCCTTTGGATAACATCAAAAGTGCGACCTGTTTTTTCATTGCCCCGATTTGGCGCTTCTTATCTCCCCCAAAGTCTGTTGCATAGTGCCAAGAACCTTCGGGCGAATTTGTGGTGTTTGCGTCATAGAGGTTATAGCCATCATGGGAAAATACATAGTTTATAGACCTGCCGCGCTTTTTCAATATATCCGTTGTGCCTTCAAGAATGTTTCTTAAATCCTTCGGCGCAACTTTGTTTGGGAAGGTTGATTCGCGTTTTATTGTTTCCCTTGCAACATCGTTCCATTCAGACCAGTTTTCAGGAAAATGTCCTATTCTATAGCACCCTTCTCCGCCACATGTCCAAGGCTCCGCTATTAAATAAATGCCATCCTCGGAAGAATCAGGAGGAACAACCTTAATTCCTCTTTCTTTCAGCATTGGAACAAGCTTTGCCGCCAAAGATTTTTCATCGTCATATTGAACATTGCCTGAACTGTCTTTATCAAGAAGAGCGGCTGCAAGGTCAAAACGGAAAGCGTCAACCCCTTGTTTTGCCCAAAACGCAACAGAATCCGCAATTAATTCAGCAACTTCGCCGTCTGCTGTGTTTGTATCATTGCCACAGCCTGAATTTGAATTATACAGACCATCTTTTTGCTTATAATACATTTGATTGTCAATCAATGCATAGCTTAATTGCTTTGCATTATCCGGGTTGCCATTCTTTGTGGCGCCTTCCCCGGTGTGATTATACACAACATCCATACAAACTTTTATATCTTCCCTGTGAAAAGCGTCTACCATTTCTCTGAATTCTTTCAGAGAATCGCCTGGGTTTTTGCCGTTAGAATATCTTTTTGCAGGAGCAAACTGCAAAAGAGGCATATATCCCCAATGGTTTCCAACACCTTCTTTATCATCAAATTCAGTCAAAGGAAGGAATTCAACCATTGTAATGCCCATATCTTTTATTTTTCCTGCAAGATTTTTCGCCCCAAGATATGTGCCTCTGCCTTCAACATCTTCATTTATGCTTAAATCTTTTATATGAACTTCGCCTATGATTTCATCATTCAAAGGCCTGTTTGACGCTTTTTTAATAGCCATATCAGAAGACAATGAAAAAACGCTTTTTGGTGCATATATGGCATTATCTTCAAAACAATTGTCCAAAGAAAAATAAACATCTGCGCCGCCAAAATCATTGTCTGAAGGCAGATGGCTTAATTCTTTTGCAAACGGGTCAAACGCAAGTTTATTCGGGTTAAAACGCGCACCGTTTTCATCTCTTATGGCTTTAAAACCGCTTTTTGGGTTTTTAATGCTTCCATCTTCATTGAAAAAATCTTTATTGTATTCCCAATTTGGCCCAAAAACCCTATAGCCATAATAAACAGGCTTTTTGGAATCAGCCTTTAAAGCAGCTTCCCATATTCCGTCCTTGTTTCTTTCCATTCTGATGACATTTTTTGGCTTTTCACCTTTTGGATTTTCAAAAGTACAAAGAAAAACATCTGTTGCATTTTTTGACGCAAGTTTAAAAACAATATTTCCGGTTTTCTCATCAAAATTGGCGCCAAGCCTTGTTTTATCCGTTGCCACAAACGAATGCTCTATTTTGCTGAATGGCGAAATATTGCTTATTTCATCTATGGGTTTTCGTTTTTCACCAAAAGAAATCGGGCAGGCCGCATTTGAATTTTTAATATTACGCACACCCGCTTGTTTGTTTAACGCGTCAATTGCTAAAATCATTAATTAATGCCTTTTTTACTCTTACTTATAGTTCTAAAAATCAAAAATAAAAATATTTGCGCTTTTAAAAAAAGCGGGTAAACATAAATTTACCCGCTTAAAAAATAATTTTGTCTTGGAATATTTCGGGTTCACGGCCTTCATCAGACTGTTCACAGGCAGCGTCCGGCTTCGCCTGCTACGCCCCGAAAATCCTGCTACATCATTCCGCCCACGGTACGGCCTTACATATAGCTCCGCCAAACTCCTCGTTTGCCGAAGCTATATTTCGCACACCATCGGGTCATTCGTAAAAATCTACAGTACACAAGTACTGTACGATTTTTACATCATTCCGCCCATTCCGCCCATGCCGGACATATCAGGCATTGCAGGTTTGGATTCTTCAGGAATGTCTACAACTGCAGCTTCTGTTGTCAATAACATTGAAGCAACGCTTGCAGCATTTTCTAAAGCAGAACGTGTAACCTTTGCAGGGTCAACAATTCCAGCTTTGAACATATCTACAAACTGGTTATTGAGCGCGTCATAACCGTATGCACCAGCTTCTTTTCTTACAGCGTCAACGATTACATCACCCTTTGCACCGGCATTATTTGCAATTAAGTTCAAAGGAATGTCAAGCGCTGCAGTCAATATTTTGTAGCCGATTTTTTCATCGTCAGAACCAAAGTTTTTGTTTGCAATCTCTTTTTCAAGATGTTGTTGAACACGAACAAGCGCAACGCCGCCGCCAGGAACTATGCCTTCTTCTTGAGCAGCACGTGTAGCGTTAAGTGCGTCTTCAATTCTTAATTTTGATTCTTTTAATTCAACTTCAGAAGCTGCACCAACTTCGATTACGGCAACACCGCCAGAAAGTTTTGCAATTCTTTCTTGAAGTTTTTCTTTATCATATTCTGAATCTGAAGCTTCCATTTGTTTTTTAAGAAGTTTAACTCTTTCTTCAACTGCAGCCTTTGTTTCAGAACCAACAACAATTGTTGTTTCATCTTTTGTAACAGCAACTCTTCTTGCACGGCCAAGCATTTGAACAGTAATATTTTCAAGCTTAATACCGAGTTCTTCGGTGAACATTTGACCACCGGTTAAAACTGCAATATCTTCAAGCATTGCTTTTCTTCTGTCACCAAAACCGGGAGCCTTAACGGCAACTGCTCTTAACACTTTTCTCATTGTGTTAACAACAAGCGTTGCAAGGGCTTCGCCTTCAATGTCTTCTGCAATAATTAAAAGTGATTTACCATCACGTGCAACTTGTTCCAATATCGGAACTAAATCAGCAATGAGGTTAATTTTTTTGTTTACACAAAGAACATAAGCGTCTTCTAAAACTGCTTCCATTCTTTCAGGGTCTGTAATGAAGTATGGTGAAATGTAGCCTTTGTCAAACTGCATACCTTCAACAATTTTCTTATCAGTTCCGAAAGTTTTGGATTCTTCAACAGTAATAACACCATCTGTTCCAACTGCTTCCATACAATCTGCGATTAAGTTTCCGATAAATTCGTTGTTTCCTGCTGAAATTGAAGCAACTTGTGCTCTCATTTCTTTTGAATCAACAGGTTTTGACATATTTTTAATTTCAGAAATTGCTTCTTCAACAGCTTTGTTAATACCTTTTTTAATGCCCATCGGGTTTGCGCCGGCTGTAAGGTTTTTCAAGCCTTCTTTAAAGATTGCTTGTGCCAAAACAGAAGCGGTTGTTGTGCCGTCCCCTGCAACGTCGTTTGTTTTTGAAGAAACATCTTTTAAAAGCTGTGCACCAGCATTTTCAAGCGGACATTGCAATTCGATTTCTTTTGCAATCGTTACACCGTCGTTTACAATTTGCGGTGAACCGTATTTTTTACCGATAATAACGTTTCTGCCTTTAGGCCCAAGGGTAACTTTAACGGCATTTGCCACTTCGTTAACACCTTTTAAAAGGCTTTCTCTGGCGTCTGTGTCAAATATAATTTTCTTTGCCATAATATTTTTCTCCTATAAGTTCTCTAATGGTTACTTTAAAGTTTTGTACCTGCATTTTTTACTCGATTATTGCAAGTACATCTTTTACTGATAAAATTTTATATTCAACGTTTTCAACTTTTACATCCGTTCCTGAATATTTAGCATATAAAACTTTATCACCAATTTTTACTTCCATATCTTCTTTGTTTCCGGAATCTAAAGTTTTGCCGGGGCCAACTGCAACAACTTCGCCCTTTTGCGGTTTTTCTTTTGCAGAATCAGGAATAAAAATTCCGCCTTGAGTTTTTTCAGCGTCGTCAATAACTTTAATTACGATTCTATCGCCCAATGGTTTAAGTGTCATAATAATATCCTCCTAATTTCCTAATTTACATGATTTTATACCCCAATAATATATGAAAATTAAAATTTCAAGAGAATAATTAACAAAAAATTAATTATTTGTTTTTTGAAAATTTTATATAAACCTGTTTTTTTAAAACATTTTTTGCCCTATATAAGCAAGGGTTCTTGGAAAATACCTGAAAAGCAATTGCGAGCGCATTGAGCCGGTGCAGCCCGCAAAAACGAGGTTTGCCTCTGCAACAATTTCATCCAAGCCTGAAAACAGGTGCACCATATCATCTGCGCCGGCAGAATATGTATACTCTTTGTTAAATACTTCTTCTTCCTGTTCGAAAATTTTAAATAAATCTTTATCCTTGCTTAATTGAAGCCTTGTTATATCAATAGCATGTCCCACTTCATGTGCGATAATTGCAGTATCATCATTCGTCCATAAAGTTGCTGCATTATCATCCCAACGGAAAAATGTGTCACATAATTCCCATTTTTTAGCCACATCAAGGTTGTAAACAGTGTCTAAGGGAAGTTTTTTTGCAATATTCCATGTATCGTCAATATTGGAAGGATTTGCAATCGAACTTATGTCTATAGTTTTATCATTAATTGTTATTATTTTTTCTTTATCGTCAAATTCTGCCGTGAATTCTCTCCCGTTTACGATTTCAAAAATTATATTATCGGAAAGTTTTTTTCTTGTTCTTTTAAAAGAATAAAACGGCGTTTCTATCGAATATTCTGCACCTTCCTTATTTTCAACATATTTTCTTTTTATATCGCCAAAATTTTCTTCATATATTAAATTCCCATCAACATTCCTCAGCGCTTTAGATAACGCTTCGCCGCCCTTTACCCTTCCCTGTTTTATCTCTTCGAGCATATCCAAAGAACAATCATAATCAGAAAGCTGATATTTAATACAATCGTAATTTCCGGGAATAACAGGTGATTTTTTTGTATGAATAATTTGTTCACTTGAAACTTCAAATTGTTCTACAATATTATCTTTGTCAGCTTTTGTGCAGAATGTTTTATCACCGCCTATAAAGTGGCTTTCCACAGTTCCGTCATCACATTTTTCAAACCTTTGTGCAAAAACATCTCCATTTTCATCAACACGCTTAATTATTGTAACATATCTGGTATCGGTGTTTTCATCCTTAACAGGTTTAAATCCGTCAGTTTTAAAACTCAAAATAATAGCAGCACTTTTATTTTTAAAAGCACCGCATGCTACATGTACATCAAAAAGTTTGCTTTTATAATTTTCGGGCAAGGTTTCAACTTTACCCAGTTCGTTTGATATGCTTTTTAATTGGCTTGGAGTAAGATTCAGTGCATTCATTATTTCTGACGAATCGACACCATACTCCAAAAAGGTTTTCACATAATCATCAAATTGTTCTTCCCTGCACAAATCTAAAATGCAGTTTGTTACAGAAGTGCTTTTGCCTTTACAAAAATCGAGAACTTCAAGCACGCGTTCAAATTCTTTATCACCATCAAATCCAAGCACTTTAAAAATAGTATTATTATCAGCCCCTTTTTCTTCTAGAATTCTAATTTTGTCTTCATCGGTATATTTTTGGGGCTGTTTTTCAAACTTATCGGCAAAATGGCGCGAATTAAAGTTTCGCGGCCTCAGAAGCTGAAACCCTGGTTTTGTAATATTGTAATTCTGAATAAAATTTTTAGGGAGAAAGGCTGTTTCCATAATTTTTATAAAACATAAACCCTAAAAAGATTGCCTTAAAATTTTATTCGCAAAATTCTTTTAAATCGTCCCACTTTCGCCTGCTGCAATGGTATCGGGTTCGGGTTGGATTTCATTTACTACGATGGCGTTAGAAATGGCAATCCCTTCTTTGTATGCAGGCGTGTTTGTGATTTTTCCGTTAACATACATAACGCTAGAGCCGCCCCCGTCAAGGTTCATAGCATATTTACAGCCTAAATCCTTCATAAGCCTTGAAATTTCCCAAAGCGTCATCCCGACTGACGCTTCTTCTCTGCCATCCACCGTCACAATTATAAGTTCATTATTTTCAGTGTAACCAATTGCCGTGCGCGGGTTTTTGCCATTTATTGCACCAAACCTTTGCTCTTTAATATCAACATACATCTGCCCGTTTTTCACTAAATACGGGCCGCCGCCTATAATATGCTCGCTTTTTTCAAAAGTTTCAGGAAAGTTTATATCAATTTTGATATTTTTTGCACTTAAAAGAGGTTCAAGTTTCTGTTTTGGCCCGACAACCGCAAAACCCCCGTTTGGAATTTCAATGCTGCCGTAATTTTGCGCCACGATTTTCCCGTCTTTAATTGCAACAGACATTCCGTATTTTGGCGCAGGAGGGGTCATTTTGCCCCATTTTTCAGTATACACAAGGGTGTAAGTTGAAAGCATTCTTGGCTGATTTATATTATCTGCCTTAATTTCAAGCTTTTTTGCTCTCAAGGTTATATCGATATTACTTTTATCCATTGAAAAAGAATTGTCAGAATTTATTCCAAGCGCAACTCTGTTATAGATTGGCCCTGTTAAAACATTTTTATCAACAACCAAAGTGCCAAGAGGAACACCTGTTTGGGGTTTAAAATATCCGCCGTTAATTGCAACAATTGAATTTTCAGCGCGTGCAATGTTTCTTATTGTTGCCTTTCTGTTTAAAACCGTGTCTGCTGCAGTCTTTGGCTTAATTTGAAGTTTTGAGTTGGATTTCGGGCTGATTTCAACAACATTAATTTTCACGGGCCTGTTATTAATCCATTTTGTCATTTTCACATGGACAATTCCTTTTGCAGGGCGGGAAGTTAAAAGTCCTTTATATTTATGGTTCGTTTTTGCTGTCCAATCTTCAAGTTCCCTTTGCTCAATTTCTTCCTTGCTTAAAATTTCAGCTTTGCTTCTAAATGATATATAGGCTTCTTCTGACGCAAAAATCGGGTGCGCCTGACATAAAGTCAAATAGCATACACCCGATGTTACAGTTATTCCTAAAATGGCTAAAAGTATAGATACAGCTTCTTTAGCAAGCCTTGGAGAAAGCCGAAGCGGCAGTTTTAACCGCAGGGCTACAGCACCGCCCTCAAAGTGGGGGCTTATGAAGGCTGTTTTCAAGGGAAACATCTTTCTTTCTCCGTACTCGATTGCTTTTGTAACTCAACAAAAAATGGTTGTTCAGCGTTTTATTGCTTTTTTGGGGATTTGGTTGTTCAGCACATCCTTCAAAGTTTTAATGATTAAATTCCAGATGTCATACTTTCCTACTACTATTGTAACATAGTTTTTAAAACTCCGCAACCCCTTTATTTATAGTACTTTTCACACTTAATTAAATCATTAAAAATGTTAAAAATTTTGCGCAAAATAAAGTCTGGAATTAAAATTAGGTTATGAAAAAAATATTAACTTTATGTCTTATGATTGCAGCAAGCGCCGTTTTTACAGCGGGCACAGCCTGTGCAAAAAGCCAAATTAAAACAATAGTAACAGAATTCCCCGTAAGCGGAACACCTGTGAAATTGCCCGGCGGCAAGGTTTTAATCTATGGCAAAACAAACTTTGACGGAAAAAAGGCACAGCCAAACATCACTTTTGATTCTTATACAAACACATTTAAAATTACAAAATTTTTCAATAATTCTATAAACCCTTCAAGCGAAGGAAACAGCGCCGTTTTGCTAAACAACGGCAAGGTTCTTTTTGCGGCCCCAAGAATGTTTTACCCCTCCTATGACACCGTTTATCAAATAGACAAAGCCCTTGTGCCCAAATTAAACAAAGAAGAAAAGAAAAAACTCAAAGAAACGCTTGAAGGCAAAAGCCAAAACGAAAAAGAGGCAATTCTCCTTCCAACCGTAAAAAAATACCCTGAACTTTATGAAAAATATTTATCCGACATAAAATATTACAACAATTCAATCTATGCCCAACTTTACGACCCAAGAACAGAAAAATTTGAAGCCACGGGAAAATTAAACATTCGCCGCGAAAACCACACAATGGTTAAAGCTAAAAATGGCAAAGTTTATATATTTGGAGGCCAGGCAGAAAACAACCGCGACCTGTTTTTAGACTTAACAAGGGCACAAAGGGCCAAGGCCGTTGAAGAATATGACCCAAAATCAGGTGTGTTTAAAATTGTAGGCGGAGCCAAATTTGAAACAAAATATTCAACAGGAAAACAATATTTTAAAGTGTTTCCTCTTCAAGACGGCAGAATATTTTTAGCTTGGTCAAATGAAGGAAAAATCCAATATACATTCTTTAACCCTGAGGATTATTCTTTTGAAGAATATAGAACATATGACAACACTTTCCTTGATATGGTGAAATTAAAGGATGAGAGGATTTTATTTTTCACGAAAAGCAGCAGGGAAACTCCGCCGGCTGATTTAAAATATTGGAGCGATAAGAAAAGCATTCAAAACCTTGGCAAAAAGCTTACAAGCAAGCTTTATTTAGACATTGTGATTTATAATCCCAAAGAAGATAAGTTTGAAGAAGGCGGAAATATAACTGTTCCAAGGCATTATCTTTCAAGCCCGTTGGTTTTGGCCCTAAACGACGGCAGAATGCTTATTGCAGGCGGCGCAACAATTGTTTCCACAAATTTAATTTTCCCTATTTATTCAATTGAAATCTATGACCCGAATACTAAAAAATCAACCGTCATTGGAAGTTTGCCGGTTGAACTTTTGCCATGCCCAAATGGCGTTGTGCTTAATGACGACAGGGTTTTAATTTACGGGAATGCTTATGCAAAAGAGCGCTCCTTAAAAACAGTAATTATCACACCGTAGCGCAAGAATTAATGGTTTTAGGTGAAGAAAACAAAAGCGGGGCTAGAGGGTTATGAAAAATATTAAAAGAATAATATGCGTATTTTTTGTTTCGTTAATATTTTGTTTTTTCTTTTTGAATCAGGAAAGTTGGGCTAAAGGCTCTTTTAGGGTTCTTAAACATCTGCCAACGTGCGATGGCACTATGCCTGTTAAATTAAATGATAATGAAATATTTTTTCCGGGCAATTGGGATACAGGGGCTAGAATATTAAACGTTGATGAAGAAAAATTTGTTGATTTAGGGACAAAAATGGTTATTCCAAGAAAATCATATCTTGCAATAAAACTTGATAAAGATAATGTTTTGATATCCTCAGGACAAACAAAAGACTCTGACAAATGGGACGAAACAAGAAAAAGTATAGAAATCTATAACAAAAAAACTAATAAATTTACGCTTTTTAAAAATATTGCCTTTCCAGCGGATAGTATTCTAATAAATGATAATGAAATTCTTACATTTCGCAAAGAAGAAAAAGGAAATTATTTTAAAGTCTTTAATATAAAAACAAAAGTAACTAATTATATTGGTGCAAATTTTTTTGACAGAGCAACCAAAGAAGAGCGTGAAGCTTCCGTAACAGATAAAGATTTTAACTCTGCAATATATCATAAAAGCCCTATATATTTTCTTTTGAATGATGGAAGGGTATTTATTTATGAAATTGAAGATTATTTTAACGATAAAGAAATAACAAGAGATGCTGTTGAATTATATAATCAAAAAACAAAAACATTTGAAAAAATACAACTGCCGAAAGGTATTAGACTGTATATAACACAT
>CAJULR010000046.1 GCA_910587375.1 Candidatus Gastranaerophilales bacterium
GAAAAGCAAAAAAACGCATACTTCATAAATCAAATTCAAACCTTTTTATGACAAGAGAAAGTGCTGTCAGCAAGGTTTTTAGCATTTTAAATAATTCAAGGAACAATAATAGGGTTGAAGCGGATAATTTAATCACCCTCTTTGGGCTCACCGCCGAAGAGCTTTCAGAAGCGGGGGTTTCATATGAGGACCTTTTGTCTTTTGGTAAATCCTTTGCCTGAGCTTGGTTTTTGGTTTGAGGCTTATGTTTTGCCCCGCTCGCTTCTTTTAAGCTTGGTTTTATTTTATGCTGCAAAGTAATTAAATACTTCATCCGTGCTGCCTGTGGTTGTGCCCGTTGTTGTGGTTGGGGCATAAGGGTTTGACATTCCGTATGTTGTGTAATTATTTGCAAAGCCTGTGCCTGAAATTGCGTTTGCGCTTGCCTCAAGGGCAGATGTTGGCACCTGATAAGCAGATCTGTCGCCGGATTGAATTTGTGCTACCAGTTGGCTTAAGCCTGAACCTGAATATGGTGTTGCGTTAAAATTCATTGAAGTTGTTGAATTTGTTGTGTTAAAAACTCCTGAATTTAAGTATTCAAGCATTTTTTGCCCGTCTTCTGATAATTCACCGTCCGCTAAATCCTGTTGAATTGCAAGCTGAAGTGTTTGACTAAGTTGATTCATTGAGTTTGAATCCAGGGCAATCATTGCAGCCTGCTCATCCACGGCTTGTTCTTGCAATTTTTCAACTTCGCTTTTTCCTGTAACTTTTTCTGCAACGCCTTTTGCAAGGGATGAACCCACAAGGCCGCCCACAAAGCCGCCTATCATACCGCCAATTACGGTTCCGGCGCCCGGGAATACGCTTCCAACCAAAGCACCTATTTTAGTACCAAGGGCAGAACCTCCAACAAAGCCGCCCGTTGAGGCTGCAACTTTTACTGTTGATTTTCCAAGTTGTTTCACGCCTGATTTTGCGCCGCCTGCCTGGAAAGCAGGAATAACGTTTGTAAATATTTCCATAGCGCCTTCAATTGCCATCATAACACCTGCGCCTGATTTTTTAAGCAAGGCACCTGCTTTTCCAAGCAAGCCTGTTGCGCCTTTTGCGGCAACTTCTGCGGTTGCTCCTGCTGCTGCGCCTGTTGCGCTGCTTACCGTATTGCTTGCAGCGTTTGCAATATCATCAACTGAATTTAAGGCCGCACTTGCAAGGTCATCCACCGGGTTTGCTGCAGCTCCTTTTGTAAATAAACCTTTTATTTTTGATAATAAGCCGGGTTTTGCTTCTTTTGCGGCTGTTTTTGCAAGTTTTACAGCCTCTTCTGCCTTAATGCCCGCCTGTGTAATTGTTTCTTTGCTTCCTTGTGCCAAACCTTCTTTTGCAAGGGCTATGGCGTCATCTGCCAAAGTTGCAGCCTCAGAACCTGAAACACCGAGCGCCCCCTTTGCCTTATAGATTGTGCTTAAAGCGTCATAGTTCATTGAAGCGCCGCTTAAACCCTTTTGAAGCTGCATTGTGTCATCAACAAGCCCGCCCATATCTTTTAAAGATTGAAGTGCACCTGTGAGGCCAACCGCGCCGGTTGAGTTCATGGCATATTTTGCGCCGTTAAAAACTTTTGGCGCCATTTCAAAAATAGTAAAGCTTGGTGCCTGTTTTACAGCGTCCGCTGTATCTCCTATAATTCCTTTAGAATTTTGAACAACAGACAAGCCATTAATGTATTTCAATGCGTCTGAAACGTAAGTTACTCCATTTACTGCCATAAGCTTCCTCGAATTCTCCTAATAAATCCTACCTTATATACAAATAAAGTATTTTTCTTTTCAAAAATTGCCCGGTTTTGTTTTTATTTTGGTGTTATGTTACGAAATATTACAAAATGTTTTATGCGGGCTTTATTGGAAACGGAAGTTTTATGATAAAATCCAAAGAATATGGAAAGTTTTGATTTAAAAAGGTTTGCGCATTTGGGCGACGCTGTTTATGAAGTGTTCGTTAGAGAAAATACGGTTTTTAAAGTGAAATCGCAAAATCTTATGCACAAAATGACCACAAATTTTGTCTGTGCAACTTTTCAAGCAAAAATGGCAGAGCTTATCTACGACATTTTTTTAAACGATGAAGAAAAAGAAATCTACAGGCGTGCAAGAAATTTAAACCTTACTATTAATAAAAAAAATAACCCCGCAATCCACCGCCACGCCACCGCTTTTGAAGTTATTGTCGGATATTTATATTTAAACAATAAACCCCGCCTAAGGGAATTGTTTGATGTTGTGAAAGAAAACTTGGTATAATTAAAACTATGGACAATAGGCAAATTAAAGACGAATTTATATCGACGCTGTCGCATGAAATAAGGACGCCCTTAACAAGTATTAAAGGCTTTTCAAAAACAATTCTTGATAATTGGGACGTTTTGGATGATTTGTCTAAAAAGAAGTTTTTAAATATAATTTTGGAGCAATCTGAAAGGCTTACAAACCTTGTTGAAAATGTTTTAGATGTTGCAAAAATAGAATCAGACACAGAAATTGTTTTAAAAGAAGTGAACCTTTTGGCGCTTGTAAAGAGCGTTACAGAGGTTTTAAAAATAAGCTATAAAAATAAAGAGTTTAAAATTCAGGCAGAAAAAATTTTAAATTCAATGGCAGATAAGGATAAACTTGAGCAGATTTTTGTAAACATAATTGAAAATGCCTGTAAATATTCAAATTCAAGCGCAAAAGGCGTCTGTGGTCAGGCTCAAAACCCCATTCAAATGCCAATTGAAATTAAAATTGAAACCCGGGGCGATTTTAACATAGTTTCTGTGAAAAATTTTGGCTCTCACATTGAAGAAAATGAAAAACAAAACGTTTTTAAAAAGTTTTACAGGATTGACAACTATCTGACATCTTCCGCGCAGGGAAGCGGCCTTGGGCTTTATATTGCAAAAAGCTTGATTGAAAAAATGAACGGTAAAATTGAAATTAATTCCCCGGAAGGCGAAAATTTTACCGAATTCTTAATCTATATCCCGGTTTTAGAGCCTGAAAAGATGACCAAAAAAATCAACGCTGCAGGTTCTTATGCCTCTCCAGGCAAAGAAAATGCGCCCCTAAAAGCTGTGCAATCGGCGCAGGGAGGGCAAAACTAGATGTATTCTCCCGAAGTTTTTATAATTACAAAAAGAAAAGAGCTTGCAATAAAACACAAAAAGCTTGTGGGCGCCTTGAATTGCGAAGTTTCGATTTTTTCAAAGCTGGATGAAGCAATTTATGCAATTAAAAATGAAGAGCCTGAAATAATCATTGTTTCAGACACAATTGATGATGTATTAAGCGATTTTATAAGGAAAATTCGTGTTTTAACATATAATTTTCGCCCCGTAATTATTGCTGTTTCAAAATCTGACGCAACGGATGATAAATTAAGCGCGCTTGAGGCCGGCGCGGACGATTTTTTGGATGAATCCATTTCTCCGAAGGAATTTCAGGCAAGAATGAATGCCCATATCAGGCGCTATTTGGAAAATTCCATTCATCCGCTGACAAATTTTATTGACAACAAAGTGACAATGAAGGCGCTGAAACGCACTATTAAAAGGGGCGAGCAGCGTGCTTGTTTGCTTATAAATATTTCAGGAATTAATTTTTACAAAGAAATTTATGGCGAAATCGCATATGAAAAGGCGCTTCAAACCCTTGCTGCCATTATGAATTCCACCCTTCAAAAAGAAGATATTATTGGCCATTATTCTGCCAAAGAATTTTTACTTATCACACCCGTTATTAAGGCCGAAAAAATTGCAAAGTTTTTAACATTTGCTTTTGACGGCATTTTGGAGAGGTTTTACACGGAATTTGACTACAAAAATAATTTTATGCTTTATTCAACAGAAAGCATTGAAGAAAAAAAGATTCCTTTGATGAAACTTTCAATTGCGATTGTTGAAATTGGAAATAAAAGCGTTGAAAATGAAAAACAGGCCCTGAGCCTTCTTTTTAACGTTTTGAAGCTTTGCAAATCCTCAAAAGAATCTTGCTATATGATAGACAGGCCAAAGCTTGGGGGCGAAGTTTCAGAAAACACCGTAAAAAACAGGGTTATGATTATGGAGCCTGATTCGGCCTTGAATTTACTTTTGACCACAAGCCTTAATATGCAAGGGTTTGAGGTTTTATCTTGCGAAGATTACAATACATTTTTAAGCGAATTTGAAAACTTTTTGCCGGATGTTTTAATTTTAGATTATGGAAACGAGCACAAAAAACAGGGGCTTTCCGTACTTGACAATTTAAAGGAACGTGCAAAAATAAGCGGTTTTGGGCTTCCAAGGGTTATCTTTTCAACCACAATCCAGGACAAGAAAAATATTCTCTCAAAAGGCGCGGATTTTTATCTTCCAAAGCCATATGAAATAGACACACTTTTAGATTGGGTCAAAAAGCTGATATAGACGCGCTTTAAACCAGCCGGCAAGCTTAATTAATGGGCTTATTTATTAGCATGCCTTCAAAAGTCTTGAAAACCGGGCTAAGAGAAAAAGTGGCCGCGCTTTGAATCAAGCGTAATTGTATCAAAAGAATACAAAGCAGCAGGGCGTTTTGAACCTGTTTTTGTGCATTCGTTTAAATCAATCAGCATATTTGTTGCAAGCATTTTCTTTCTGAAATTTCTCTTGTCCAAGTCTTTTTGAAGAATTAATTCGTAAGATTTTTGCAGCTCTGTAAGTGTAAATTTCTTTGGAAGAAGCTGGAAAGCAACAGGGCAAAGCTCTAATCTTTCGCGCGTTCTTTTTAAACTGTATTCAATAATTTCTCTGTGGTCAAAAGCCAAAGGCGGCAAGTTTTCAACCGAATGCCAAGCAATTTCAGATACCTGGGATTCATCCACAATTTTTACGTCAATGTCTTCTGCGCGAAGAAGGGCAAAATACGCACAGGTTATAACCCTTGTGTTGGGGTAACGAAGCGGGTCGCCAAAAGTGTAAAGCTGCTCTAAATAAATGTTTTGAACGTTTGTTTTTTCTTTCAAAACGCGAAGCGCCGCATCGTCAAGGTTTTCAGACAACCTGATAAAACCTCCGGGAATTGCCCAGCGGCCGCGGAACGGTTCATTCACCCTTTTTAATAAAAGCACTTTGAGCGTGTTTTTAACAATTGTTAAAATTACAACGTCGACTGTGACTTCATGAGTTTTTGTTTCGGTAAAAGTTTTAGACATTTATTTAAAATAAACTCTTTCTTTCCTTGAAAAACCTTTGTAAGGCCCCCTATGCTCCACCTACTCTTCAATCATACCTAAAACAATTTTTTATATCAAGTTTTGGTACAAAACTTAAGAAACACCCTATCAAGTTTTGGTACAAAACTTAAGAAACGCTTCGTTAGACAAATGGCGCTAGGCAAATAAAACAGCTATTCAATAACCTTGCCGTTAAAGGTTTCAAGCATTTCCCTTGTTTTCTGTCCATAGCTTGAAAGAGTTTTTATCCCCGTTTTTTTGTCAGAATCATCCTCTGTCGGCACACTTGGCATTTTTGGCCCTTCATAATCTGCATGTGCTTGGGCTGTGCTTTGCGCTTCGCCTTGGTTGGTTTGATATGAAGGCTCTGGCACCTCTGCTTTTGGCATTGGGTTTGAAGAATAAGAATCGGCCCCGCGGCTGTCGTTTGTTTGGTAAGAACTTGCCTGGCTGCTTCCTGAATTATAAGAAGGCCGTGGCTTTTCCTGAACCTTTGCCGTTAATTTAACATCCAACACTTTTGTATTTTCAGTAATCAAAATAAATTCGGCCGAATATCCTTCTCCAAGCGTGTTTTGGATGGCTTTTGACAGGTGTTTAAACTTTGAATCTGATTTTGCCTGGTTTATCGCATTTTCGTTAACAAACCCAAGCGTTATCCTCTTATCTTGAATGCCCACAAGCTTCCCGACGCCTGAATAGAAAAATTTTGCAGGAACCGATTCTATCACGCTTAAAACATTCGCCCAGGCTGTGGCAGGGTTAATTTCGCCGCCTTCAGGAACAATGGATGTCGGCACACTTGGCATTTTTGGCGCCTCGGGCTCTGTTGCGGCAGCTTCCTTTGTAATTGGTTCTGCCTGCAAAGAAGCCGTTTCTGCTTTTTGTTCAACAGCGCTTGCTGCAGGCTCTGTCGGTACATCAGGCATTTTCGGCGCTGCATTTTCTTTTTCCGTCTGTGTCTGAACCGCAGGCTTTTGAGCCGCGTTTTCATAAAGCGCTTCTTTGTATTCGCCTACATTTTGAATGCCATCATCCGGGCTTTCTTTCACAGGTTCATTTTTTGGAATTTGAAGCTCTTTTAGTGCCTCTTTTACAACACTTGGGCCTATAGCTTGCGGCTCTTTTGGCGCCACCACAGTCTTCTGTTCAGGCTCTGCAGGTTTTGTAACGGGTGCGCCGGCCTGGATATTCACCGTATGAGGGGCCGCCATAGGCTTTTGTACAGGTTCAGCCGGCCTTGCCACATTTTGTTGGGCTGAAACATTTACAGGCGCAGCACTTGCCAGGCTTGCAGAAGTTAAAACTTCGTCCTTACAAAGGTTTATCACCATTAATTCTGCCCAAAGATACGGGTTTGTTGTAAAGCGGATTTCTTTATAATATTCGATAACTTTTTCTAAAATTCTAAAAATCCTTGCTGTGTCAAAGTTTTGGGCTTTTATTTTTTCAATGTCGCCTTGGTTAAAGTTTGTAAATCTCAAAATTCCTGCAACATCTGTTGCTTTCAGGGCGAACACCAAATTTCTCAAAAATTCAATAAAATTCTCACAAAAATTCTTTGGCTCTAAACCCTTATTATATATTTCATCCAGCGAAGAAAGCGTTGTTTCGACATTTTTTTCCAATATTTTATTTAAAAAATTAAAGGCAACATCAAAAGTCACTTTGCCAAGCAAATTTTCAATCGTTTCTTTTGTAATTTCTTCTCTTGCGCCCAAAATGCTCACCTGGTCTAAAAGGGCAAGAGAGTCGCGAAGCCCGCCCGAAACGTTTTTTGCAATGGTTGAAAGTGCGTCGTCTGTGATTTTAATTTGTTCAATGTCTGAAATTTCACGAAGCCTTTTTACAATGTCATCCGTTGTAATGCGCCTTAAATCAAACCTTTGACACCTTGAAACTATTGTTTCTATTACTTTGTGCGGTTCTGTTGTGGCTAAAATGAAGATAACGTTTGCCGGAGGCTCCTCAAATGTCTTCAAAAGAGCGTTAAACGCTTCGTTTGAGAGCATATGAACTTCGTCTATGATAAAAATTTTATACTTGCCATTCATTGGCGCATACTGCGTCTGGGCAATCAATTCCTTGGCGTCGTCTATCCCTCTGTTTGTCGCAGCGTCAATTTCAATAACATCAAGGCCCGAAGCGTTTGTAATATCAAGGCAGCTTGGGCATTTTTGACAAGGGGTTAAGGTTGGCCCTTCCGCGCAATTTAAAGATTTGGCGAAAATCCTGGCACAGGAAGTTTTCCCGGTTCCTCTGGGCCCCGCAAAAAGGTATGCGTTTGCAATCCGGTTTAATTCAATAGCATTTGAAAGCGCCTTTGTGAGGCTTTCTTGCCCCACAACGTCCTTAAAACTTTGCGGCCGATATTTTCTAAACAGTGGCAAATATTTTTCGCTCATAAAGATATTATATTATAAAATCGTCCGCATGCGCCAAAGATTTTTAACAAACCTTTTTATCAACCTTTTGCCAAACTTTTCATATGAAAATCATACCGCTATATCATATAAAAAAGCGGGAAAAATGATACAATGACTTTATGAAAAATGTTGGAATAATCGCTCCTTCGGGAAACATTGACGATTTTGAAAAGCTGTATGAAGCGGAAAAATTTCTTTCGCGCTTTGATATTAATGTAAAATTTTTCAAAAGCTGCAGCGAAAAATTCAGATATATGGCGGGTTCAGACGACATTCGCCTTGAAGATTTGCACAACGCTTTTCTTGACCCTGAAATTGACACCATAATCTGCGCCAGGGGCGGCTATGGAGCAATTCGCCTCTTGGATAAAATCGATTACAACATTATTCAAAATAACCCCAAAAAATTCGTCGGAAGCTCTGATATAACGGCACTTTTGGTTTCAATTTTTAATAAAACGGGCCTTGTAACCTATCATGCCAAAATGGCCCTAAATGGCCTTTCTAAAATGGGTGAGCGGGAATTTTTAAAATATAGAGGCGCAATTGAAAAAGATTTTTACCAAATGCCCAAATTCCATTGCAGTGAGCGCGTTTGGAAGCAAGGCGGGCTGTATCCCGGCGATGGCTCCGTTCTTTGGGGCGGCAATTTGGCTACAATTGTTTCTATGTTTGGCGCACCGCCTGAAAGCTATGTCCCAAATGAAGATATAGTCTTGTTTTTGGAGGATATAAACGAGCCGGATTATAAAATAGACAGGATGTTGACCCAAATTTTAAGGAATAAACCCCTAAGAGAGAAGATTAAAGCGCTAATTTTTGGCGAATTTATTTATATGACGCCAAAAAGCCCGGCTCAAGGCGTCCAAAAGCCTGATGATGAACGCTATACACGAACTTCAATCGGTTCAGATGGCTTTTTGAACGAAATTTTAAAAGAATTCACGGACACCCTAAATGTGCCCTATGCCTTTGATATGAGCATAACGCACGGCGAAAACAACACAATAGTGCCCGTCGGGATGAAAATCCTCTAAACCCATGATAAAAATTGGTTTTAGCCTAATATCATTCAACGGGCGCGTCATTGCGAGGGAAGCGACAGCGACGAAGCAATCCAGGAAAACATAACGCCTGGGATATAAAAACCACCCAACAAACAGCTGTCATCCTGAACTTGTTTGACCACTTTTGCTGAAATCTATCTGATTTCGTGCAAAATGTCTGGTTTCCCACAGGAACTTGTGAAAGCGGGTTAAATAACCCTTACAAAATCCCACAAAACCTCGCAAAACCCCGCAAAACCTCATAAAAAAAGGGTATTGAAAGGTTACTAAATCAATACCCGAAATAAGTTGTTTATCGTAAATTTTTTAATCACAGCCTGTGATTAGCTGCGTCATTGCGAGGGAAGCGACAGCGTACCGCGGCAATCCAGAAAGATTTTACGCAATTTGTCATTATTCAAATCCTGTAATCCTTTGCTGTTTGCCGATAACCCGGGGCATTGGCCTCGAATTATCATATCGACGTGCTCTTGTACTCAATAATCACAAACCCGTCGCCCCCGCGCGCGCCGACTCCGTTCACGCCGTCAACGATTGCTCCTCCGCCCCCGCCTCCGCCAAAGACGCCCTGTTTGCCGTTCGGCCCGCCCGTCTGTGCGTTACATTCCATTGCAGAGGTTATGTTTCCGCCACAGCCGCCCGCAGAAGGCCCTGCAAACTTGCCGTCCCGGTCTTTCACAAACGCCGCGTCCGTGCCGTCCTCGTTTTTGTAAAGATATTGCATAAAGCCGCCAATCCCGCCATAGGTGTCGCTTCCGGCCTTTCCGTTAACGGGCGCGTCCTCGTTTTCTGCAAAGTTGCCAAGTTTCTTTCCTGCCGCGTCAATCAAGAGTTTCACGGCCCCGTGCACCCCTGCGCTCATTCCGCCGTCATTTCCGCGAATTCCGCCCCGGGCCTTGCTTGTTTCGGTTTTGTTTCCGCCAATTTCATATGTGGCATAGGTTTCCCCGCCGTCTGCCCCGTCAACTCCGCGCCCAACGTGGATTGTCATCTCCGTGCTCGGCTTTACATTTATTCTTTTTGAGATAAATTCGCCCGCGGTGCCGCCCCCGCCGTTGGAGCCGCCATATTCAATGTATATATAGCCGGAAGCGCCCGCTGCGCCTATTCCTGCGGACTCTGCGCTTGTTGTTGTGCCTGCGCCCCCGCCCCCGCCTGCTCCGTAGGCGTTTGTAAGGGGTGTAGCCCCGTTTTTAACGCTGTTTCCGCCGTTTCCGCCAAGAAGTTCGCCCAGGTCTTTAAATTGGGAGTTTCCGCCCTTGCCGCCAAAGCCTGACGAGCTTGCAAGGCTTCCCGCGCCCCCTGTGCCATAGCCTGAAAGGGTTCCAAAGTCTTTGTTCAGCCAGTTTCCGTCCCCCGTTGTGTCAGAGGCTTTTACAAGGCTGACGGGTCGTTTTGCCCCGCCCTGTGCGGGTATGGTTTCAGAAGATGTGTAGCCGCCCGGGTTTCCGCCTAAAGCTGTCGCAATAATTGTCCCCGTTGGGCTTCCGCGGCGAATATAGGTCGCGCCGCCGGTGTTTCCTGCTTTTCCGGCTGTTGTTTGGGTGGCTCCGCCTTTGCCCACTTCAAAATACAGGGTTTCGCCCGGGGTGACGTTGATTTCGCCGATTGTAATTTGGCCTGCGCCCCCGCCCCC
This sequence comes from Candidatus Gastranaerophilales bacterium, assembly GCA_910587375.1. Taxonomy (GTDB): domain Bacteria; phylum Cyanobacteriota; class Vampirovibrionia; order Gastranaerophilales; family Gastranaerophilaceae; genus MGBC122484. The sequence continues at coordinate 10,350 of CAJULR010000046.1, forward strand.
GCCGCCGTTTGCCGGCAAGCTATACTCGCATTTCAAGGCAGGATATGTATAATACAACCTCAATGCCCCAGGTTTACCTGTGGAGCCAACCGCGTTATAACTAGCGCCTCCATTTCCACCATTACAATAATTGCTGCCAAAAATAGTGGAAACTGCGCCGCCAACATATTGGTTACCATTAACACCATTGGTTCCTGCAAATCCAGCCGTGTATAAATCTCCAGCTATTGGACATCCTGGACCACCATTTCCACCGCCAGTTCCTCCTCCGCCACCCCCACCGCCGCCTGCATAGTTATTGCAACAGCCACCAGATATTGAGCCACCTCCACCACCACCAGGTACCTGAAATAAAATATTCCCTGCGGTATCTGTTATACCAGTTGCGGCCCCACCACCGCCACCACCAGAACCAGAATTATTGCAACTTCCTCCACCACCTCCTCCGCCTCCCCATATTCCACCCCCACCACCGCCACCAGCAATCCTACTTAAAACAGATGTATCACATCTTTCTGCACCTGTTCCTCCGGTGCCCGCACCAGAAGCACCAATGCCTCCAGTTTTTTGACCAGACACACTGCTTGAAGGCAGGCCATTAGGCTTACCTCCTACGCCACTCCAACCAATATTTTGGCTATTGGTTTGTTTTCTCATTCCTGATTCACCACCGTTACCACCATAGCCAGTGGCGGTTCCAGGAGCATAGTCACCACTGGCTCCACCACCACCTCCACTCCAGCCTGGCGCCGGTCCTGTTGCAGATTTGTGAACTGACCCTCCACCACCGCCACCACCAACTATGACTTTTAAACTGGAAAGTGTTCCCGATAACTGAATATTTGTTTTATAACCACCACTTCCTCCGCCTCCTCCAATACGACCATTATTTGAGTTTCCAATATAGGCACTTGAAGCAGCGCCCCCTCCCCCGCCGCCTCCGCCGCAGGCGGTGACAGAAACTGCCACTTTGCCGGGGGTGTAGGTCTTGCCGTCTGAAACGCCTGTCCAGCTTGAAACTCCGCTTGCTTTACATTTTTCATCCACATCAGGAACTTTTGTTGCCGTGCTTGGAATTGTAAAGGCATGCTCGCCTGCTGTTAAGAAATCTTTATATGTATTCCCGTCGCCGCCCGCAGGAATAGTCGCAGTGCCGTTTCCCACCCCGCCGGAGGCTCCGCCGCCCCCGCCGCCAATCATGAAAATGCGAAGTTTTGTAACATCTTTTGGCACTTGCCAGCTTTGAATTGATGAAGGGTTTGTAAAGGCTATATCGCCCTTCACGGCGTTGCCTCCGGCCCCGCCAGCGCCCATCATGGTTAATCTTATTGCGTTTACGTCATATGGAACGTTGAAAATGCTGTCCTCTGTGTAAACTTGGACGATTGCGTCTTTGTCATATTGCGCGGCGCCCACGCCCGAAATGTTAATTTTTGTTTCATCCATGCGCTTTGTCATGACAGGCGCCAAAGCCGCTAGCAGCAAGGACGCCACCAACAGCGCCATAAGCATTTCCACTAGCGAAAATGCGCGCTGCAAGATTTGAGGCAAAAATGCCCCGGAACAACTTTTCTTCATAATAAACAATTTCCCTAAATTTCTATTTAATACAACAACTTTTCATACTAAAATTAGATGTAACTAATTGTATTCTATATTCATTACGTCAACTTGTCAAACAAAAATATGTCTTATAAGAATATGTTTCATTTGGTGAAAAATAGCTAAGATATAATAGCAGCAAGCAAAAAAGGGCATTTTATGACAGAACCCGTTAACGTTAAAAAATTATTAGGCGGCAGAATAAAAGAAATAAGAAAACTCCGAAAAATCACACAGGAACGCCTTGCAGAGCTGATTGACATTGAACCGAACAATGTTTCAAAAATTGAAAACGGGAAAAATTACCCTTCACCAGAAAATTTGGCAAAAATTGCACGAGCACTGAATATTGAAATCCACGAACTCTTTATATTCAACCACCACAAGCCTATTGAGGAAATTAAAGGCTATGTTATAAGAGAGGTGGAACAAAACGACAATTTGGCGCGAATTTTATTTAAATTTTGTCAGGCCACAAGGCAGGCATAGAGAGGGTTTTGACAAACACGTCATTGTCGTTTCCCTCGCAATGACGAGTGTTTTGGGAATTGTAACCGCTGAATCCCTAGTAAAACTTGAGTTTTGAGGTTATGGGCTGATTATACTCTGTCTTGTTGATAGACCGGGCGTCTACAATCGGCGCCGGGGGCATAATTGACCACTTGAAAAGCGCTGTCTGCATTCTTTTGAAAAACTTGTCTAACCACGCGATTTTAGTGGCTTTCGGGACATTGTGTTTTGCTTCGTAAAGAAATGTTTCAGAAAGCATTTCTTCCTTGCACTGGTGCAGATTTTCAAGGCGCCAAATGACCTCATCCAAGAATTCATAAGGCATTAGGGCGTCTTCTGCAAGAAGCGGTTTGCCTGTATTCGGGTCTATGGCTAGTTCTGCGCCTGGCGGTTTGGTTAAAACAGCGTCAGGGATTGCGTTTTTAACCAATCTGTTTTTATTTAGCCATCTTGCGAGCGCAAAAAGTTTTGTTTTCGTGACATCGGCGATGGGGGCAAAGCCGCCTGACATATCGCCATTTATTGTGGCATAGCCCATATAGAGCTCCGATTTGTCGGAAGTGGCTATAGGCAAGGTTTTCGGGAATTCATTTGCTATTCCCCAAAGAATCATCGCGCGGCTTCTGGCTTGAATATTGTCTTGTGTCAGCGACGCCTGAAACCTGTCCTGCCACACGGTTTCAACTTTTTCAAATGCACTGTCAAGCGCGTCCTTATTGGTTTTGAACATTTCTAAAATCGGGATTTCCGCATAGTGTACGCCTAAACGGGTGCACAATTCTTTGGCGTCGGATTTACTGGCTTCGCTTGTAATTTTGGATGGCATAGAAACGGCAAAAATGTTATCACGTCCGAGAGCGTCAGCAAGCAAAACACAGGTGACAGAAGAGTCTAAGCCCCCTGAAACGCCCAAAACAGCCCTTTTAAAGCCGTTTTTATGGAAGTAATCCCTTATAGATGTAGTGATAGTCATATATGCACGTTCTAAATCGGGCTCATAATCAAGACTGAAGGCCTTTTGCGAGTTTAAGGTTTTTTCTAAGCCGTTAGGAAGGGGGTAAATACGATTGATTTCCGCGCTATTCTTGGCTTTCGGGTTTGGCTCTACGATGAAAAACTGCTCTTCGAAAGACTTTGCACGTGCTGAAATTGCCCCATCTGCGCTGTACAAGCGGCTTGCGCCCTGAAATGTGATATTATCAACCGCACCCACCTGATTTACGTATGCTATGGGCGTTTGGTGCTTTTTTGACACGAAAGAAAGCATATTATGTAGTAATTGTTCCTTTTTTGCGCGCGTTGGGGAGGAAGAACAGTTTATAATCAAGTCAGGGTGCTGTTCTTCGACGATTTTATCAACAGGGTCAAAGCTGTAGACAGGGTGGTCAAAAAAGTCTTTATCAGCCCAGTTTTCCTCGCAAATCACAACCCCCACGCGGTTTTTGCCGATTTCAATTATCCTTTCTTTTGAATCAAATTCAGCAGATTGAAAATATCGAGCGTCGTTAAACTCGCTGTAGACGGGCAATAGCGTCTTTCTTATGATAGTTTCGATTTTTTTGTTTGAAAGAACCGCAACCGAGTTAAAATATCTTTTTCCGATGTAAAAACGGTTAAATTCGCAAAAGCCAATCAGGACTTTGGTTTTGCCTGTGCATTTTGCCAATTTTTCAAGGTATTCGATGTTTTTTTCGACCAATTTTGGATATCTGTCAATAATGTCAAAAACGGGATAGCCAAACAAAAAAAGCTCCGGAAAGGCGATGGCACCTACTTTTAAGGCGTTTGCCCATTCGATATATTTTTTTGCTTTGTTAAAATTGTATTCAATGTCGCCCACAATCGGGTCAACCTGCGCAAGGACAATGCTTTCGGGGGTTAAAAGCGGTTTTATTTTTGCTATGGCTTCTTCTTTTGAAAGCTCTGAAGTTGTGTCCTGGAGCGCGTTATGGCAGAATTCACCGTCTGCAAGCTCCTGTTTTATTAACTTTGTAACATCTATCATATTTTTGCCTTTGTTTTTAAAATGTGGTAAAAAGCTTGTGTACCTTGGGCTTTCAGGTTTTATTCTGCGCTTATTATTGGTTTTTGCAGCCTTTGAAAAAACAGCTTTGCTTTTTACAAAAGATAATATACCACAAAAACAAACGCCGGATATTGAACGCAAAAATGCCCGCCCTATAAGGTTTTTGACCAAATTTAGGCAGGCATTTTAAATGTTAAAATTGTTTAAAATTAATCATACAATTCTTCATTAAGTGTGTATTTATCCTTGATGATATGGGCTAAGAATTTGTGAGCCCTCGCAGGAATGTTTGTTACAAAGCCTTTGAGGTTTGCAAAGCCTTCTGCAAAGTTTGATTTTGTGAATAATTTTGCGGCTTCATTAGATTTTTGACCTGATTTTGCAAGGCCAAACGCTGCTAGAGCAGCAATTGCAACGGCTGTAACAGTTGCGATTACGCCTTTTGAAATCTTTTTCTTTGGCTTTTTGTCTGCAATTTCAACAGTATCAGCGGTTTCTGCCGCAGGAACGGCTGCCGGAGCTGAATTTATAGGGTTTTGGGCTGCATATTCCATTTCGGCAAAGGTGTATAACTTTGGCTGTGCGCCATTTACGCTATTAACAGACATTTTTCAATCCTTCCATAGTATTGGTTTCTTGTATATATATGAATGTTTCGGGCGGCTATTTTTTGACACTTTTTTCTCCCTTTGGAAGAAATTGTTACAAAAGTTCACATATTTATGTTTTGCCGGGTGCGGGGAAGTTTTCTGAACATCCTTGTGCTAGAATGTTGCCGGAAGCGATTGTTAAGATGATTAAGAAAGAATTCAAGATAGAATCTGAATATAAGCCGCAGGGTGACCAACCAAAAGCCATAGAGGCTCTTGCAAAGGGCATTGAAGACGGTATGGTGACCCAAACGCTTCTTGGGGTAACGGGTTCCGGGAAAACTTTTACCATTGCAAATGTCATTGAAAAAGTTCAAAAACCGACCCTTATAATTGCGCACAACAAAACCCTTGCGGCCCAGTTATATAACGAATTTAAGGAGCTTTTTCCAAACAATGCCGTTGAATATTTTATAAGTTATTACGATTATTACCAGCCGGAAGCGTATATTCCGCGCACCGACACCTACATTGAAAAAACGGCTTCAATAAACGATGAAATCGATAGGCTTCGCCATAACACAACGCGCAGCCTGTATGAGAGGAATGATGTTATTGTTGTGGCCTCTGTGAGCTGTATTTACGGCTTAGGGCTTCCTGAAAATTATTTTAAGGGCGCAATAAACCTTTCTGTTGGCGAAGAAATAGACAGGCAGGCGCTTTTAGAGCATTTAGTTTTAACCAGATATGAAAGAAACGATGTTGAATTAAAAAGGGCCACTTTCCGCGCCAGGGGCGACATTGTGGAAATTATGCCAAGTTATGAAAAAATTATTACAAGGATTTATTTTTTTGGGGATGAAATTGAGAAAATTGCAAGAATCGACCCTGTGACCGGAGAAATCTTGGAAAATGTGCCCGAAACTGTTGTATATCCTGCAGTTCACTATCTTGCGGATGATGATAATATGGAAGAAACGCTTGAAGAAATCAGGCGGGAACTTCGTGCACGTTTGAACGAACTTTATGCGGAAAACAAGCTTGTTGAGGCGCAAAGGCTTGAACAGCGCGTAAATTACGACATTGAGATGATAAAAGAGATGGGGTATTGTTCAGGGATTGAAAACTATTCAAGAATTTTAGAGCGAAGGGCCCCTGGAACGCCCCCTGCAACGCTTTTAGACTATTTTCAGGAAGATTTTCTTGTGGTTGTGGATGAATCGCACGTGACTTTGCCGCAGCTTCGCGGGATGTTTTTTGGGGACAGGTCAAGAAAAGATACGCTTGTAGAATATGGCTTCAGGCTGCCTTGCGCAAGAGATAACAGGCCTTTAACGTTTGATGAATTTTGGGGAAAAATTAACCAAAAAGTGTTTATTTCGGCAACTCCTGCAGAGTTTGAGCGGAAAGAATCTGCGCAAATTGTAGAGCAAATTATTCGTCCGACAGGCCTTTTGGACCCTGAAATTGATGTTCGCCCAACAGAGGGGCAGGTTAACAATCTCATTGAAGAGATAAATGCTACTGCCGCAAAGAAAGAGCGTGTTTTGGTTACGACTTTAACCAAAAAAATGGCCGAGGAATTGACGGAATATTTAACCCAAAAAGGAATCAGGGTGCGGTATTTGCACAGTGAGGTGCAATCTTTAGAGAGGGTTGAAATTTTAAGGGATTTAAGGCTTGGTGAGTTTGATGTTCTAATTGGTGTAAACCTGCTTCGCGAGGGGCTTGACATCCCTGAAGTTTCTTTAGTTGCAATTATGGACGCGGATAAGGAAGGTTTTTTAAGGTGTGAAACGTCTTTAATTCAGACTATAGGCCGCTCTGCAAGAAACGCAGATGGCAGAGTTATTATGTATGCGGATAAAATAACCGATTCTATGCGGATGGCAATCGATGAAACCGGCCGCAGGCGCGAACTTCAGATGGCATTTAACAAAGAACACAATATTACCCCGAAGACGATTAAAAAATCAATTGAAAACAATCTTCTGTCCCTTGTTCAAAGCTATAGAAGCATTGAAGACATTGTGGCAGAAAAGATGATAGAATTAAATATTGACAAAAAGGATTTGCCAAAGCTGTTATCAAAGCTTGAAAAAGATATGCACAAGGCTGCAAAAATCCTCGATTTTGAGCGCGCAGCCGAGCTTCGCGACCAAATTAAAAAATTAAGAGAGATGTTGTAAATTTTATAAAATAGCTTTATAAAATGGCAAAAAGATTTACTTACGCGTTTTAAACACTTGCAAGGTTTTTTCGTGTTGTCTAAAATTAAGAAAGGTGTTTTTTTGCATGCGTGTGTTGTTAAATTTGACAGGTTTTAGCCGGTTTAAGGGAATTGCCCCTGAGTTTACCAACAAAAAAGGATACAGAATAACGCCTATTAGCACGGTTCCAAACCAGGAAATGATGGATAATGCGGTAGCTGTAACCAAAAAAGAAACTCCAAAAGCGGGAATGAACGGGGAAGCTTTTATGTGGGGGCAGGATTTGGTTGTAAAAAAATATAAGCACAAAGATGACGCGTGCAATTTTAATCCAAGGCGCGAAATTGAAGCACTTGATTTAATGTATGATGATAAAATTGTTATTCCTGGTTCCCAAAAAGGGGTGTATGCTTTTGAAACTCCGGATGGCGAAACATATCTTGTGTCTACGCAGGTTAGAGGGGAAACTCTTGGGAATAAAACTTCGCTTACGCATAAAGAACTCAGCGCGATTATGAAGGTTATGGAAGATTTAGATAAGGGTGTAATAAAGAATGGCTTCTTAAAACGCCCAATGCACTTTGATTTATCACAAGAAAATCTTAAAACTGACGGAATAAGGGCAGGTGTTTTTGATTTTGAATATTTGCAATATGATGATACGGCATTACATTTGGCACAAGATTCAACAGATTTAAAGGAATGGATTATGTGTCCGCATTTATCGGATGTTAAACTTTTGCCGTCAAACCTTAGAACGCTTGAGCACAGGGCCTTGTATTCTATTTTGTGTTCTTCTGATTCTCCAGAGGAATTTTTTGAAGATTATTTGCAGATGAAGGGGAAATATTATACAAACCTTGCAGAATATCACAAGGGTTTAATCGGACAAACTGGGACTTACGGCCTTCATAAGCTTTCAAGAGAGGAAGAAGTTTATGGTGAATTTTTGAAGAAAAATTTTGCAGATAAAGATGTAAAAAAGGCTGAGGCGATGAAAATTCAGGCGGCAAGGTTTATTTTTGATTTCAATAATGTATTTAAAAAGACGAATTCCGGCGAGTTTGAAGAATATATAATAAAAGCTGAAAATTTCTTCTCTCAAAAAATGCAGGAGGCAAAAGAGAAAGGCGACATGCAAAGAGTGAAGTATTTTTCAGACGGTATGGAACTTTTTAGAATTTGGGAAAAAGCCGGAAATTTTTTAGATTTTCTTGGTTTAAAAACTGATGAAAAATTTGGTAATTTTATAACTCTGGATAGCATTGTTGTATAAGGTTTTTTTAGTAAAACTTTTGCTTTAAAGCCGGGGTTGAACCATATAAAAAATGAGTTTGCAAATAAAAACGTTTACATTTTTTGTTTGTGATATCATATCATAGTGGAACCATGCTTAATGGTTTCGGAGTTAGTAATTATATTTAGTTTACATAGTTTACAGCAATGTCGATGGAATTAAGCAAAACAATGCTATGCCTTGGAATAGGCGGGGTTTGTTTGGCGCCTGTTTATATAGATGGTATATAGGCAAGGGCCTACATTGGCGTGCTTTTTAAGGTTACATGGAGGCAGAGGAAATGGCGCTGAAAGATAATGGGTTTGAAGTTTTTGAAGACAGAAACAGTGAAGATGTTAAAGATTTAAGCGGAGAAACTGGCGGGCGCTGGGAAATTTCAGGGCTTGGTGGAAACGATATTATAACGGGCGGAAACGGGATAAATGTAATTTATGGGGATAGCGAATATCCGCTAAATATAGATGGGCTCGACGAGAAAGAATATAAAAGAATAATGGAATTATATTCAAGATATTCGGGCGACGATGTGATAAAAGGCGGAAATGGTGTAAATATAATCCATGCAGGCCGTGGGAATGACGAAATTACAGGCGGGGCGGGCGTTAACGTTATCCAGTTTAAAACAGGGGATGGCAGCGACGTAATATGTAACGGCAAAGGCGAAGACTATCTCTATTTTTGCGATTGGGGCTATGATAATGCTCATTTTTCAAGGAGCGGGGATGATTTAGTAATTACATACTGTGACCCCGCAAATAATAACGAACTAAAACCTGATTTAGGGGAAGTTACTCTTAAGGATTATTTTAAACACGGCACAGGTTCTTCAATTAAGGCAATTGGCTTTGGGCTTGGGGATGTAGGGAAGTATAGTGTAGACCTGGAGCCGGTTTCAAGTATGCTGCAATATGATGATGTTATGACAACAGAAAGCCTTGCGGCGAAAATTAAAGAGGCGTTTAAAACTTCTGCAAGTATGCAAAAAATTTTAAAAGACGCAGGGTTAAGTATTGAAATAGAGAAACCAGGTGAAATTACGGGCTCTGACGGCGGAGATAAAATAACAGGAAGCGCAGGCGGCGATGTTATAAACGGCGGGGCCGGAAATGACGTCATAGAGGGTGGCAAGGGCGATGATATACTTTATGGCGGAAGCGGCGAAAACACTTTCATTTTTTATCCGGGAGATGGCAAGGATACTCTTTATCATCAAGGCGGAGTGGACATTTTAGATTTTACAAAAGCCCAAAACACAGCCGGGGCGATAGATATAATCGGCGTGAAAGAAAAGAATGATTTAATTGTAAGATATAGCGCGCAAGGCTCTAAAAACGCTGATGAGATTAGAATTGTGAACTATTTTAAGGGCAAAACAAGGCCAAATGTGTGGATAAAGGTAAATGAAACGGTTGAAAACGGCACCAATGCAGAAATTTTAAAGAATGTGCAAGATTTTATCTATGTTGAAAATGATTTTTCAAATGAAATTAAGGGTAAAAAAATTACGGGCACAATATTAAACGACCTTATAAAAGGAAGCGCCAAAAATGACACCATAAAAGGCGGAAACGGAAATGATATAATATATGGAAACAAAGGCAATGACAGGCTTTACGGCCAGGCCGGGAAGAATACGTTTGTCTTTAAAAAGGGGGATGGTAACGACACAGTATATTCCGGGAAGGGCGAAGACACGATTAAATTTGAAGACATTGAAGCCATTGAAACAAACGGTGTGAAGAATGTTAAGTTCAGTGCCAAAGGGAAAAATTTAATCTTGAATTACGGAAACGGCGACACTGTAACAATTTCAAGATATTTATCAAACCCGGCAAAATCTTCTATAAAGTTTATACAGTTTGGAAACAATGCTCCGGAGGCGATTTCAGACCTTTTAAACAAATATCCGTTTGAATTTGACGGAGTTTTAAACAAAAGAAACAGCCTGAAAGGCACAAATTCAAAGGATATTATGACGGGCGGAAACCTGAATGATACAATTAGGGCGCTGGGCGGGGATGATGTTATCTATGCCGGGGCTGGAAACGACGTTGTGCGCGGCGGAAACGGGAATGACCTTATATATGGGGAAGACGGTAATGATAAATTGTATGGAGACAATGGCGATGACACAATTTATGGCGGGGCCGGAAACGACATTATAAAAGGCGGCGCAGGAAATGATATAATCTATGGCGGCACGGGGAACGATAAACTTTATGGAGAAAAGGGTAATAACAGCTTCTATTTTTCAAAAGGGGACGGTAACGACATTGTATATTCAGGAAAAGGCACCGACACCCTTGTTTTTGAAGATGTAAACTTTAGCGACCTCACATTTTCTTTAGGAAAATCAAACGCGCTTGTTGTAAATTACGGAAACGGCGACACGGTTGATATTGCAAGATATTTTTCAAAGAAGGGCAAAGTTTCAATTAAAAACATTAAAACGCAAGATGGCGAAAAAACGCTGGATGATATTGTAAACAGTGCAGATTTCAAGGTTTCAATTAACGGTGTTCAAAATAAGAAAAATTCGCTTAAAGGAACCTATAAAAACGATGTTATTACAGGCGGAGATTTAAACGATACGCTTCGTGGAAACGACGGGAATGACATTCTCTATGGCGGGTTAGGAAATGACGTTTTAAGGGGTGGAAACGGAGATGATATCTTATATGGCGGCGTTGGAAATGACAAGCTTTATGGTGATTTAGGGAATAATGCATTTTATTTTAAAGAAGGCGATGGGGCAGACACAATTTATATGAACAAAAAAGGGAATGACACAATTGTCTTTGATTCAAGCCTGAAGGGCACCTTAAAATTTGAGAATGTGAAAAATAACCTGGTTATAAGCTATGGCACAAAAGGGGACAGTGTTACGATTTCAAAATATTTTACAAGCAAAAACCAAAGCGCTAAAAACATTGTGTTTGCAGACTACGACACTCCAAAGACGGTTTTTGACGGAAAGGTTGAAATTAATGCAATCTTAGAAAGTGTTACAGCTTGGAATTCAAACAAAGAACAGGGGCTGGATATGCTCCAATTCAAAGGTAGTGACAATATGAGGGATTTTCTTCCTGTCTGTCAAAACGCTGATTTTGAACAGGGGTTAATGAAATAGCTGAATCCTGTGGCATATGAGTGTGGAAGCCTGTATATGGCGGCAGATAAACTAGTGTATAAAGAAATTTTACGATTTTGAAACAAATGTTAATTAAAATTTGTAAGGACTTTTTGTGCGTGGTATTATTCAAACAATCACCGATATTGGTGAAAGTCTGAGTTGGGAATGTATGCCACACAATAGAGCACTGGGCTTTTTGCTGTTTTTTCTTTTTGCAATTGCGCCTGTTTTTGCAATTGAAGAACTTGGCATTGAAGCAAAGAAAGATATTATACTAAAAACAGAAATAAATTTTGAAGAGGCGCTTAACAAGGCAAAAGCGCACTCTTTTGATTTAAAAATTGCTGCGTTTGAAACAATGATTTCAAAGACGGGAATAATTTCTGCAAGGAGCGAATATTTTCCAAAATTAACCGCAATGGCAGGGACAGAGTATACGAAAAACTTTAGGGATTATTCAACTTCAAGTGTTACAACTGTTGGGGACGCTTTTATTAACCCTTATACAAGGTTCCAGTCCGTGCTTGGCATAACCTTGAGCTATAACGTTTTTGATTTTGGTCTTAGAAAAAGCAGGCTTGATTTAGCAAAAGAGGATGTGAATTTAAAGAAATTACTTGAAAAGCAAGCCTTGCAAGAGCTTCAGCTAAATTTTGTTGATACATATGCAAAGGCCTTGATTTTAAAAAAGCAGATTGATATTTTATATGAAATTTATCTTTTAGAAAATAAAAATTTAAGTTTAATTCAAAGGCTTTATGCGGCAAAAGAGGCAGGTTTAACAGAATTGAACGCGCAAAAGGTAAAAACGCTTGCGGCCAAAAAGCAGGCAGATGAAGTTGAGCAGCTTCTTTCTGAAAGTGTGGAGTGGCTTAGTTTTTACACGGGGCAAAAATATGACATTAAAAACTTGAAGATAAAAGATATTAAAGATAATGGTTTCAAGCCTTTTGAAGTGACAGATTACACCCAAAGTTTGGTCTGGAAAATTTATGATTTAGAGCTAAAGAAAAAGGAACTTGAGCTTTCTGTTGTAAGGAAAAATAATTACCCAAAAATCAATGCCTATGGGAAATATTACCTGTATGGCTCTGATTATAGTAGCTATAACGATAGTTTGGGGGATATTGAGCCTTCAAGTTTAAGTGTTGGCGGGAATATTTTAATTCCTGTGTTTGACGGGCTTCAAAACAAGGCAAGTGTTGAAAAGGTGAAGCTTGAATTACAGCAAGCGGGAATAAAAAGGGATAAGGCCCTTGCAGAGTGGATGACAAGGCTTGCAATTTTAAAGAGTAATCATTTTTATTTAACAGAGCAAATTAAAGAGAATGAGAAAATTATAGAAGAGCTTTCTAAAAAAGCGGACTCTGAAACAAGGCTTTTGTCAAACAGGGCAATAAGCCCCTTGGAATTAAACAATACAAAGATTGAGCTTTTAAAAGAAAAAAATGAACTTGAAAAAAACAGGGCGACGATGATTTCTGTTTTGAAAGGAATTGAGATTTTAACGCTTAGTGAGAATGAACTTTAAGGTATGGCAAAAAAATGGCACAAGGTATGGCACAAGGTATGGAACAAAATGTGAAAAGGCAGATAATAAATACGGGGCTTGTTTGTCTTGATATTGCGGCAAAGATAAACAGAGTGGATATTGATATGCGAAATGTCGTAAAAGAATACGGCATAAACACGGAAGAGCTTTTGCCTGAAGAACTTATGCGCATAGCAAAAAATTCGGGGTTTAAAATAAAAAAGAAAAATCCGGATTTAAAAAAGTTGTCTGAAAAATATCCTGTGCCTTCGATTTTGCAGCTGAAAAATAAAACTTATGTAATTCTTTTGGGCCTAAACTTTGATGAAAACAGGGTGCTTATTTTAAAGCCCCTCGCAAAACATCCTGAAACTGTCGATATTGATAAAATTAACGATGATATTTTAAACATTTTCATTCTTTCATATAAGGGGAGCGCGAGCGATGTAAAATTTGGGTTTAAATGGTTTTTTAATGAAATTTTAAGGTTTAAAAAGATTATTTTCCAGGTGCTTTTAGGGTCTTTTGTGGTTCAGCTTTTTGGCCTTGTGACCCCTCTTTTTACGCAGGTTATTTTGGATAAAGTCCTTGTGCACAGGACGATTTCAACTTTAAATGTTCTTGGAATTGCCTTCCTTGTTGTTGTTTGCTTTGAATTTTTATTAAACCTTTCAAGAAATTATATTTTTATCCATACAACAAATAAAATTGACGCAAAGCTCGGTTCAAAGCTCTTTCGTCATTTATTCAGGCTTTATTATGTTTATTTTGAAACCAGGCAGGTTGGAAACATTATTGCGCGTGTTCGGGAGCTTGATAGAATTAGAGAATTTATTACGGACAAAAGTGTTTCTGTGATTATTGACTCGTTTTTTAGCATAGTTTTTGTTGTAATTATGCTAATTTATAGCATAAAATTAACCTTGATTGCGATTGGTTTTACGGCGCTCACAGGGATTTTATATCTTTTAATTACGCCTGAATTAAGACACAGGCTTGAAGCGAAATTTCAGATGGGCGCACATTCAAATTCTTATTTGGTTGAGGCTGTGACGGGCATTCAGACGGTAAAATCCTTGTCTGTTGAAGGTTCAATGTTTAGAAAATGGGAAGAAAAGCTTGGAAAATATTTAAAGGCAAGCTTTAATCTTGCTGTTATGGGGAATTTTACGGGTTCTCTATCCGGGCTTTTGCAAAAACTTATGACTATTTCAATTTTGTATACTGGTGTTTTGCTTGTGATTGAAAATAAGCTCACTGTGGGCCAATTGATTGCTTTTCAGATGTTTGCGGGGCAATTTAGTGCGCCTATGCTTCGCCTTGTGAATTTGTGGAATGAATTTCAGCAGACACTTCTTGCTGTGGACAGAATTGGGGACATTTTAAACAGCCCCGCAGAAATTCAAAACAAAAACGCAATAACTCTTCAAAATGTTGAAGGAAGCATTAAGGTGGAGAACCTGTCTTTTAGGTATAATGCAGATTCTCCGTTTGTTTTAAAGGGGATAAACCTTGAAATTCGCCCGGGGCAAAAGGTTGGGTTTGTCGGGCGCAGCGGAAGCGGCAAATCAACACTCACAAAGCTTATTCAAAGGCTGTATTATGCAACGGAAGGCGCCATTTATATTGACAATATTGACACAAGAAATATGAATCCTCTTTGGCTTCGCTCTCATATTGGGGTTGTTTTGCAGGAAAATTACCTGTTTTCAGGCACAATAAAAGACAATATTGCACTTCCAAAGCCGAATATGTCAATGGAGGCTATTGTTCAGGCGGCACAGATTTCAGGCGCGCATGAATTTATTTCAAAATTGTCAAAAGGATATGATACGGAAGTGGGCGAAAGGGGTTCAAGCCTCTCTGGCGGGCAAAAGCAGAGAATAGCAATCGCCCGTGCGCTTGTTTCAAACCCGAAAATCTTAATTTTTGATGAAGCAACAAGTGCCCTTGACTATGAATCTGAGCGGATTATAAGGAATAATTTGAATTTAATTACAAAAGGCAGGACGACAATCATCATCGCACACAGGCTTTCTACCATAAAAGACTGTGATTTTATTGTTTGTTTTGATGAGGGGGAAATAGTTGAAACAGGCACGCACGAAGAACTTTTAGCCAAAGAAGGGTATTATAAAAATCTGTATTTGGCGCAAAACGCATGAAAAAATGTTAAGGATGTAAAATGAATTTATTTCAAAAAATAAAAGATATTTTAAATATGTTGCCTTTGGGGTTTAAGGGCAATGGCGACAATGATTTTCACGAATTTAAACCAATTCTTTCTGAAATTGAAGAAAGGCCTCAAAACCCGCTTGGGAACTTCATTTTCTGGGTAATTGTAACATTTATTATACTTGCAGGCCTTTGGATGTATTTTGGAAAGGTGGATGTTGTTGTGACGGCGCGCGGGATTGTAATTCCTGATGGCGAAGAAAAGCTTGTGCAGTCTTTAGATAAAGGGGTTTTAACGAGTCTAAAGGTGCAAGAGGGGGAGTATGTTCAACCCGGACAGGTTGTTGCAATCGTGCAGCCCGCCGAATATGAGCCCGGGCTTGAATTGAATAATTTAAGGCAGGAAGAAATTTCAATTGAGGCAGAATTGGCCTCTGCAAAATCCCGGCTTTCAATAGTTCGGGCAGATTTGAACAGGCTAAAAACGGTGCTCGATATCATTCCGCAATCAAGATATGACGAGGTTTTAAAGGAATCTGTCGCATTGAGGTTTGAAATAAATAAATTGCAGGCAACCTTGGCTGAAATTCAAAACAAAAGAGCGCAAATTGAAAAACAGAAACAAATCCTAAAAGCCCCTGTGGAAGGGTATATTGGGCAGGTTTTTGTGCATACGGAGGGCGCTGTTTTGGTTCCTGCTGAAAAAATAGTGTCCGTTGTGCCAAAAGGTGCAAAATTAAAGGTGAAGGCTTCTGTTCTAAACCGCGATATAGGCTTTGTGAAGCCAAAAATGCCCGTTTCAATTAAGGTGGATACATATGATTTTCAAAAATATGGAATGTTAAAAGGCAACGTTGATGTGGTTTCGCCAAACAGCGTGAAGAAGGATGGCTCAGGAAGTGAAAAATCCGGGGACGGGCGTCAAACGGGCGAATATCTTGGGGAAATTTATGAAGTTTATATAAATTTAGAGAACAGCGTACTTTTGGTTGAAGGCAAAGAAGAAGCCATAAAAACCGGCATGACGGTGACAAGTGAGATAAATATAGGAAAAAGGAGAATAATTGAATTTTTCATCTATCCTTTGATTAAATATTTAGACGAGAGTATAAAGGTTCGGTAAAATCTTATTGTTTGTCTGTTGTTAGGCTGTTAAAAACCGCCCGCTGTTGTGTTTGCGGGCGGTTTTAATATATTTTTATTTTCTTTGTTCTATTTACTTTTTCCCGATAGATTCGAGGACTTCGTTTAGAACGTCAAAAAGCTCGGCGCGCTCTATCTCGTTTAATTCAACAAGCGGGCGGCGAACATAATTTTCAATCATCTTAAGCTTTGAAAGTGCAGCCTTCACAGGCACAGGGTTTGGAGCCATAAATAGCTTCTTAAACAAAGGATATAGCTTTTGGTGCATATTTCTTGCGGCCTTAACCTGCCCTGATTTAAAATTATGGATTAAAGATTTAATTTCATCGCCTACAACGTGTGACGCTACTGAAATTACGCCGTGTGCCCCAAGGGAGAGCATTGGGAGAGTAAGGCTGTCATCCCCGCAATAAATTGCAAAATCATCCGGGCAAACAGACTTTAATTCAGTTATAACATCCATATCCGGGAAGCTTTGCTTTAAACCTACAATGTTTGGATATTCTTTTGCAAGGAAGGCAACGGTTGAGGGCTGCATATTAACGCCTGTGCGGCCGGGGATGTTATACAAAATAATCGGAATATCAACATTTTTGGCAATTTCGCCAAAGTGTTCAATCATTCCCTGCTGGTTTGGTTTGTTGTAATAGGGAACAACGGAAAGAATGGCGTCTGCGCCGATTTCAGCCGCTTTTTTGGAAGATGAAACAGCGGTTTTTGTGCAGTTTGAGCCTGCGCCCATAATGATTTTGGCGCCGCCTTGAATTGCACCTTTAACGGCATATAAGAGTTCATATTCCTCTTCGTGCGTAAGTGTCGGGCTTTCGCCTGTTGTTCCTGCAACCAAAATCGCGTCAGAGCTTGTATTTACTAAGTGTTTGGCAAGTTTTTCAGTCGCCTGGAAATCTATTTCCCTTTTGTCGTTAAAAGGGGTCACCATTGCGGTTATTACTTCGCCTGCGTCAAATCTTAGTGTCATACTTTTCTCCTTAGTTTTCTTCGTTTTGTTTGCCTTGTAAAATGTTTAAAGGCGCTATGTTAAAGGTGCCCTAAAAGGGCTTAAAGGGCTTAAAGGGGCGGCAATTTTTGCGCCCCAAATCCGGCCATTATTTTTTTCCGTAAAGACCCATTCTTACAACAGATTCTGCTATTCTTACCGTGTTTAATGCGGCGCCGATTCTTAGGTTATCTGCAACGCAGAAGAGGTCAATTGCGTTATCAAAAGCGATAGATTTTCTTATTCTGCCAACGTAAACAGGGTCTTTTCCAGCACAATCTTTTGGTGTTGGGTAAACGTAGTTATCAATATCATCAACCACTTCAACGCCCCAAGCCTTTGATAAGATTTCACGGGCCTTGGCTGCGTCTAATGGTTTTTCAAATTCAATTGTAACGGCTTCAGAGTGGCCTCTGTATACTGGAACACGAACCGCTGTGCAGGAAATCGGTACATTTTCTGATAAGTGAAGGATTTTTCTTGTTTCGTTTGTAACCTTCATCTCTTCTTTTGTGTAGCCGTTTTCTGTGAAGGAATCAATTTGCGGGATAAGGTTGAAGCCTATTTCATATTTGAAAACCTTGTTTTCATAAGGCATCCCAACCAAATTAACTTTTGAGTTGTCCGTAAGTTCGTTCATTGCGGCAAGCCCTGCGCCTGAAACAGCCTGATAGGTTGAAACAATTAATCTTTTAATTGTCGCATAATCATGAAGCGGTTTTAAAACCAACATCAGCTGAGAAGTTGAACAATTTGGGTTTGCAACAATTCCTGTATGCATTTTAAGGTCATCATCATTCACGCCTGCAATTACAAGTGGTACATCTTTTTCCATACGAAATGCGCTTGAATTGTCAATATAAACACATCCTCTTTTTGCAGCTTCCTTTGCAAGGGCGAGGCTTGTTGAGCCTCCTGCAGAAGCAAGAATGATATCCACACCTTCAAAAGCTTCCGGTGTTGCTTCAATTATTGTATATTCTTTTCCCATAAAATCAAGCTTAGAGCCTGCAGAACGGGATGAAGCGAGCATTTTAATTGAATTAAATTCAAACTTTTTTTCTTCCAAAATACTTAAAATTTCTCTTCCAACAACCCCTGTTGCCCCAAGGACAGCAATATTTGGTTTCATAGTATATTCTCCAATCCATAAGTAAAATCGTTATTATCAAATACATGTTTAATTGCAAGTTGAACACCGCCCATATAGCATTCGCGGTTAATTGAATCGTGCCTTATTTTAAGCGTTTGCCCGGCAGAGCCAAATATAACTTCCTGACTTGCAACAAAGCCCGGCATTCTAACGGCGTGAATTTGAATGTTTCCCTTGCCATCTTCTTTGAAGTTTCCGCCGCGGGCGCCTTGAATACTCTCAACTTCGGGAACATTTCCCTTTGCAAGGTCCGGGTTAACATCGGCCATCATTTGTGCCGTTTTTATTGCAGTGCCTGACGGGGCGTCTTTTTTCTGATTGTGGTGAAATTCAATGATTTCCGCGTTATCAAAGTATTTTGCGGCCATCTTTGAAAACATCATCATTAAAACCGCGCCGGTTGTGAAGTTTGGGGCAATAAAACAGCCTGTATTATTTTGTTTTGAGAGGGTTTCAAGCTCTCTAATCTGTTCAATTGTAAGGCCTGTTGTGCCTATTACGGGTTTAACTTTTGCGTTTAAATATGTTTTTGCGTTTTCAAATACAACGGAAGGCTGGGTGAAATCTACAACAATATCAGGCTTTGAAGCTTCAAGCGCTTTTTTAAGGTCGCTTTCAATCACAACATCACCATATATATTTTTTCCCGTTTCAAATTTATCCACAGCCATAACAAGGGTCATTTCGCCCTTTGTTTCGTGGTTTGCTATAACAGCTTTTATAACCTCTGTGCCCATTTTTCCAAGGGCACCCGTCACTCCGACTTTTATCACTTTGTTCTCCAAAATTTTAGGGTACGGCACCGATTATTTCATAAAAGCACGCTAAATTCAACATTTTTAGGGTTAAAATTTTTAAGTTTTGTTAAATTTCTGCTGTTATAGGGAAATATTTCATCATAAAGATAAAACACCTGTCGCAGTATGCCCAAAAACCTTATACGGCTTCGCTTTCAACGAGTTTATCTTTAACTTTATCAAGCCCTGATTTTATAATTCTTGAAATTCTTGAAGCGGAAATTGAAAATTCTTCGGATAATTCCATTAACTTCTTTTCCTGGAAAAATTTCGCTTCGATTAATTCGCGCTCGCGCCTTGGTAATTCAGCAATTGCTTTTTTAATAGCAGAAGATATCTGGTTAAATTCGCAGGTTTCTTCAGGGTTTTTCCTTACATCCTTTACTTCAAAAGGCTTGTCGGATTCATACATTTCATCTGTTGATAAAATTGTCTTATAGATGGCTTCCCGAAGTTCATTTTTATCGGATTCCGTTGTCCTTTGGGATTTTACCCCATGCCATCTGTATCTTCTTCGAAGTTCATTCCTTATTGCCCATTTGATGGCCGTTGCAAGGTATGATTCATTATATTCTTCTTCAGGCTTGTGGTCTTCGCCGTTGCAGAGGATGTCTACGGTTTGAATTCCGATGTTTACAAGTTCGTCAAACTCCACAAGGTGTTGGGCTGCGATGGATTTGTACTCCACTTTTACAATCTTGTTAATTAAATCAAGATATTTTCGAAGCCTGGCGTTTTTTTCAATTTTTTCTTTTAGGTTTTCCATTTTTATAGTGCTAAATAAATTAGGTAATAATAATAAACATTTTTTACATGTTTTTCAACTAAATAATATTAATTGTAAAGAAAAATAACAATTTGTTTAATAATAATATTTGACATTCAAGCGTGTTTTTAATAATCTTAATTACATTATACACCAAAGACAGCCAGGCGGCTTTAAGTTTATAAAACTATAAAAAGCCTTAAAATCCTTTTAAAACAAGGAAGCCGGCCCAGGTAGCAAAGAAAAATCACCTCCTTTATTTTGGAAAATAAAATTTAATATTTGTTATTTTGGATAAGTTTTTGCGTGTATGCTTTTAAAAGCAAATGAATGCAAAAATTTTT
Source organism: Candidatus Gastranaerophilales bacterium (assembly GCA_910587375.1). GTDB lineage: Bacteria > Cyanobacteriota > Vampirovibrionia > Gastranaerophilales > Gastranaerophilaceae > MGBC122484. Next base: position 30,624 of record CAJULR010000046.1, read on the forward strand.
TAGTATTTACCAAATGTATTTCAAGCTTTTAAAACCTTGTTTCGATACGAAAGGAGAAAGTTACAATTATGTCAACAAAGGCTTTTAAAAATGAAAAAGTTGAATACTTTAAAAAACAATTTGAAAATGCCAAGGTTGCTGTTGTTACTGACTATCGAGGATATACGGTAGAAGAAATTACCGAATTAAGACGTAAGCTTCAAAAAAGCGACGCTGACTATACGGTAACCAAAAACACCCTTTGTAAGCTTGCTTCAAAAGGCACTTCGTTTGAAGCAATTGAAGAGCTTATGAGCGGTCCTTCTGCCATCGCTTTCGGTTTTGGCGATGAAGTAAGCGCGGCTAAAGTTGTTGCAAACTTCATTAAAGAAAACAAAAAAGGCGAAATCAAAGGTGCTGTATTGGATGGCAAAGTTTTATCCGCTGATGAAGCTAAAAAACTTGCCCTTCTTCCTTCAAAAGAAGAACTTTACGCAAAAATTCTCGGCAGTATCAATTCACCTGCAACTGGTATCGTTTATGGTATCAACGGTGTTATGTCCGCCCTTGTACGTGCGGTTGATGCGGTTCGTGCTCAAAAAGCCAACCAATAATAAACGTGCAAAATATGGGCCTGGTTTTGCTTTGGCCTGAATGTAAAACAAAACAAATTACTTAAAAAAAATAAAAGGAGAAAAAACAAATGAGTAATGTTGAAGCTATTTTAGAATCAATTGAAAAATTAACATTAATCGAAGCTAGTGAATTAGTTAAAGCTATGGAAGAAAAATTCGGCGTTAGCGCTGCTGCTCCCGTTGCAGTTGCTGCTGCTCCTGCTGCTGCAGGTGCTGCTGAAGCAGGTGATGCTGGTTCTTCTGAAGTAACAGTTGTATTGGCTTCTGCCGGCGCTAACAAAATTCCGGTACTTAAAATCGTTAGAGAAATCACCGGCCTTGGCTTAAAAGAAGCTAAAGACTTAGTAGACGGCGCACCTAAACCTCTTAAAGAAAACGTTAAGAAAGAAGACGCTGAAGCTATGAAAAAACAGCTTGAAGAAGCTGGCGCTACTGTAGAACTTAAGTAGTTTCAGGGCATTTGCCTATTGTTAAATTTAAAACCGGCACTTTGAAAACAAGTGTCGGTTTTTTAAATGATTAGTTTGCGCTTCATTTTCTGTTAAGCGCTTGCAAATAAGGTGATTATGACTATCTCTTATTTTTCCACTCAAACAAAGTCATTTTTAAAAAAACAAGCCTGCGGTTTTTGCCGTCCCTGCGTTCTTTGATTCTTGCAACGGGGATTTTTCCTAAAAATTTTATAGTGCGTATGGTTTTGTATTCCAAGGGGTAATATTCTGCCATAATTTCATCCGTTTCAGCCTGCAAAAGTTTGGTGTTTTTGCTTGAAATTCCGTCTGTGTAAAAATTTGAAACAATGCTTTCCAAACGCCCGAATTTACACCCGTTTTTTAAAAAACAGAGCATTTTTTCAAAATCTGCACGAATTTTGTATTTTTCATTATACGGTCCGAATTTTTCAAAAAGTTCTTTTTTAAAAAAGCATGCCTGGTGGTTTATGCAGTTGCTTTGCCAAAAGGTGTGATTTAACCTGTTTTCTTTTGGAAATTTTTGTAAAAAGCTTGTGTGGTTGCCGTTGCAGACTTTGCTTATGCCATATAAAATATCTGCAGAAAAATCATTAAAGCTGCAATCGCCCACAGAATCATTCTTTACAGCCTCTGTAAAGATTTTTTCAAGCGTTGTGTTATTAAAAAATGTGTCGCCTGCATTCATAAAATTCAGCCAAACCCCGGAAGCGCGCTCTATTCCCTTGTTCATGGCGTTATACACACCTGTATCTTTTTCTGATATGAAAACATTCATCCTGCTTTTATATTTTTCCAAGATTGAAAGGGTTTCTTGGTCTGAGCCGCCATCAATTACTAACCATTCAAAATCCTGAAAAGTTTGCCCCACAATGCTTTCACAGGTGCGTTTCAAATTTTTTTCATTATAACAAACGGTAATTATGGATAATATTGGCTTTTGCATAATGTCCTTAAAATTAATTCAAATATTAATATTTGTAACACATTTGAAATGCTTTGTACAGAAAAAATTCCCCGCCTTTTGAAGGGCAGGGAATTCAAATTTATATAGTTCTAAAGACTAAAAAGTTAGAAACTTTGTCAAAAGCCTTAACTAGCCTTTAATTTGGCTCATAACTTCGTCTGCAAAGTTGTCTTGTCTTTTTTCAAGGCCTTCGCCAAGAACGTATCTTTCAAACCTTACAACTGAAAGTTTTCCTTTGATAAGGTCTGCAATTGTTTGGTTCGGGTCTTTAACGAAAGCTTGGTCTAAAAGACATCTTTGAGCCATTAATTTGTCAATTCTGCCTGCAACGATTTTTTCTCTGATTGCTTCAGGTTTGCTTGCAAGGTCGTCTTTGCCCATTTCAATTCTCTTTTCTTCTTCAATTACAGAAGCTGGGATTTCATCTCTTGAAACAAATTCCGGGGCGGATGAAGCGATGTGTAAGCAGATATCTTTTGCAATTGTTTTTGTTTCGTCGTTGCAAGAATCGCATTTAACATCAAGCAATACGCCGATTTTGCCGTTGTGAACGTAAGTTGAAACGCAGCAGTTTGCTTCGTATCTTACAAATCTTCTGATTGTAATTTTTTCGCCGATTTTTGCGATTTGTTCTTTAATTACATCGTCAATCGGTTTTTTGCAAACAGGGCAATCCATTTTAAGCATAGCGTCAACTGATTCAGGGTTTAATTTTGCAACAGCTTCAGCCATCATAGCAGATAAGTTTTTGAAGTTTTCATTTTTGGCAACGAAGTCTGTTTCGCAGTTCATTTCAACCATAGCGCCGATTTTGCCGTCGATATAAGTTGCAACAACGCCTTCTGCGGCAATTCTGCCCATTTTCTTATCAGCAGAAGCAATACCTTTTTGTCTTAAAAGTTCTGCGGCTTTGTCCATATCTCCGTTTGCTTCAACAAGGGCTTTTTTAGCGTCCATCATGCCGGCGCCTGTTTTGTCCCTTAATTCTTTTACCATTGAGGCTTTTATTTCCATAGTTTTTACTCCTTTTATTAAATAAAAGGGCAAAGGCCTGTTTTTATGAAACCTCTGCCCTTTTAAACCTTATAACTTTAAGCATTGAAGCTTTTTAAAGCCTGTAACTAAGCTTTAACTTCTTCTGCGTTTGCGTCTTTAGCGTCGATTTTTTCAATCTTGCCTGAATTTGCCTTGTTTTGTCTTAATTCTTTGCCTTCTAAAATTGCGTCAGCCATTTTTGAAGCAATTAATTTAATACTTCTGATAGCGTCGTCGTTTCCGGGGATGATGTAGTCAATTCCGTCCGGATCAGCGTTTGTATCAGCCAGGCAGATAACAGGAATGTTTAATTTGTTTGCTTCCTGAATTGCAATTAATTCTTTCTTTTGGTCAACGATGAATAAAATGTCGGGCATACCCTTCATTTCTTTAATACCGCCCAAAGTTTTAGAAAGTTTTGCAAGCTGTCTGTTCAATTGAGCCACTTCTTTTTTAGGAAGTTTATTCACATGGCCTGATTCGATGAAAGATTCGAGTTCTCTTAATTTGTTAACTCTGCCTCTGATTGTTTCAAAGTTTGTCATCATGCCGCCGAGCCATCTTCTGTTAACATAATATGCACCGGCTCTTGTTGCTTCTTGGGCAACAACGTCTGTTGCTTGTTTTTTTGTGCCGACAAATAAAACGTTTTTGCCTTTTGCTGCGTAATCTCTAACGATTTCATAAGCGGCGTCAAGTTTGTCGGAAGTTTTTCTTAAGTCTAAAATATAAATACCGTTTTTTGCACCGAAAATATACGGCTTCATTTTAGGGTTCCATTTTTGTGTTTGGTGGCCAAAATGCACACCTGCGTCCAACAATTCTACTAATGTTGCAGTTGCCATAGTTAAATCCTTTCAATTTCTTTTCTACTCCGGAAAAAACAATCTGCGCCTATGGTTGCGCTGGCTTTAAATGCCATACGATTTAATAATTTCTTCCGTTCAAAAAAATTGTAATATAAACAAAAAACTGTTGCAAGAGATGGGGCTTACAAAAGACGAGGCTTATAAAAGGCAGGGCTTGTAAAAGACAGGACTTCATTTTTTCATTATCTTTTTAATGGTTTTCAAGCTTCTTTCAAAGGAAAAGAAAAAGTGCATACAATGGGGCGGGGTATATTCCCCCTCTGTTAAATCCATAACAAATTCATAGGTTGCTTCCAGGTCGGCAAGTTCTTTTTTAAATTCCTCAATTTTATTTTGAAGTTTTTTGAGTTTTTCTTCGTTGGTGCTCATATTTTTCCTTTGTTATTTACAATGTAAGTATTTTTGTAAGTGTATGAGGCATTATAACAATTTACTATGATTTTGTAAAGAACAAAGTAATAGTAATTGTAAAGGCAAGCAGCATGGAAAGAAAATTAATACGTTCGGGAAACGGTTGGGCGTTATTCATCAATTCCACCATTTTAAAACTATTAAAAATTGACCCCGAAAAAGACAAAGTCGAATACATCGTTGAAAACGACGTCTTAAAAATCAAAAAAGCCCAAACAGAAGACTAGGCAAAATGCCATAAGGCCTACTCATACAGTCTGCAGGCGACAGAGGAGGAGTCGGGCTGGGGTTTTAGCGGGAAAATTTTATTTGAACAAACTTCTTTAGCATTTTTGCACCTTGGATGGTACGGGCACCCTAAAATAGGCTTTGTAATTGGCGAAGGGCTGCCTTTTATGTTTTCAAGTTTTTTGCCTTTAATTGTCGGAAGGGCCGCAAGCAAAGCCTTTGTATACGGGTGTTTTGGGTTATTAAACAAAACTTTGGTTTCAGCTTTTTCCACAATTTTTCCAAGATACATAATTGATACAAAATCGGCATATTGCTTTACAATTCCAAGGTCGTGGGTGATTAAAATTATGGATTTGCCGCTTTTTTTAATGTCTGATAAAAGCTTTAAAATTTGCGCCTGAATTGTAACATCGAGGGCCGTTGTGGGTTCATCCGCAATAATCACATCCGCCTTTGAAGAAAGAGCCACTGCAATAATTACCCTTTGCTTCATTCCGCCTGAAAGCTCGTGTGGATAGGCCTTTATGCGCTCTTTTGGGTTTTGAATTTCAACATCGTTAAGCGCCCTGATTGCAATTTCATAGGCCTCTTTTTTGGACACCTTGTTATGAAGCAAAATTGTTTCTATCATTTGGTTTTCAATGGTATAGAGAGGGTTTAGGGATGTCATAGGATCTTGCGGGATGAGCGCGATTTTTCGCCCCCTTATTTTCCTTAATTCCTTTTCTTTTAAGGCCAGAAGGTCGTTTCCTTCAAATAAAATTTCGCCGTTTGAAATTTTGGCATTTTTTGGAAGAAGCCTTAAAATGCTCATTACGGTCATTGTTTTGCCGCAGCCTGATTCACCCACAATGGCGTGCATTTTGCCCTTTTTAATGTCAAAATTTACGCTTTTGATTGCAGGGTAAAATGTTTCGTCAATTTCAAACCCAAGAGATAAATTGTTGATTTCGATTATGTTTTCACTGCTATTGCTGGCATTGTTATTGCCGCCGCAGCCGTCAAAATTATTATTGTGCTTTGAAATGTCTTGCATGGCTTTAACTATACCACATTGCGCTGTTTTTTTCACTTATCCTTTTTAAATTCATCAAGGTAAAATTTTCTGATGTCATTTAAGGCTTTTATAAACAATGCCTTTATTTCATTTTCATCCTTCCAAGTGTTATAGGCACAGGTTTTTGGCAAATGTTCAAGCGGGGTGTCGGGGAAATTTCTGCAAACTGCAGGCCTGCTGTCATAAATCGGGCAAAAGCTTTTGCCGTCTTTCTTTTGAACTTTTTTGCAATGGTAGAAAAAGGTTTCGTTTTCTTTTGTTTTGCCATGCAAGGCCTTTTGGCTTTCTTTGGCTTCCAAGTTTCCTATGGCCTTTTTGTTTGAACAACTTTCTTTTAATGCTTCCGGCAGAAGGTTTTTTGGCACTTCATCCAGAGCTTTGTAAGGTTCAAAAACTTCAAGAAAGCTTTTTGCGGTTTTATCGCCATTTTTTGTGCGGCGCAAAAGTTCATCCGGCGAAAATTCACTCACAGCAAGGCTGCAACAGGCCCCGCAATTTGCGCATTGAACCTTGTCAAAGCTTTGCTGTATCTCATTTTCGCTTTTTAAAATTTCATTTTTGAGTTCAAACTCAAGATATTCTTTCTTTTTGTCAAAATCCTGGATTTGAACGAGCTTTTTTTCAATTTGTGTTTTAGCCTTTAAAAATATGGACCTGTAAGATATGGACTTATACAGCATTTGCGGTTTCTTTGGCTTTGATTTTATTTTTCATTTTCTTTCTGCGCATTAAATCCACAAACGCTTCAAGCCTTGTTAAATAGCCGGCTTTGCCTGTTTGCTCGTCCATAATTAAAGAAAGAATGGGTAAATCCACATCTTCCCTCATTTTTGGGAAAATGTTCTGGGACATAATTTCAGGCATGCAGGTAAAAGGTGAAACGTGGATAAGCCCGTCAGTTCCGCGCTCTTCAGCGTACATAACATCTGAAATACATTCAAGTGCATCCCCGCCGATGTCGCGCATTAAATATGGTTTTGCCATCCTAAAAGCGCGCTCCAGGTGGGTTTCGCCTTTTTTACACATTTTTGGAATAATTGCGTCTTTTAAAAAGCCTGAAACGGTAAGGCTTCTTCGTGTTTGAACACCCATTTTTCCAAGTTCTCTTTCAATGTTTTGGTTTGAAAATCTATCCAAAACAAGGAAAATTTCGCCTGTTAAATCCACGTGTAAAACTTCTCTGTTTGGGTCAATTTTAACGCTTGAAATTTCTTTTAAACCTGCTTTTAGGGCTTTTTTGAGTTCTCTTGTGGTGTCTGCTTTGTCAACCATTCTAAGTGCCCTGTTAAAGGCTTTTTCGGCGTCGCCTGAGTTTATTTCGCGTGCCCTGTGGTAAGAGAGGAACCTTTCAAGTTCATCCACCGCAAAAACTTTTCTAACGGCAATGTTAATAGCCCGAATAATCGGAACGGGATTGTTTGTGCCTGTTAATTCGGTTAAAAATTTATACATGCCCTTAAAACCATCGTAGAGGTTTAGTTCAATGTAATTTGCGTCATAGCCAAGGTCTTTAAGCACGTTTTTAATGCTTTTTCCGTATTCGCCAAGTCTGCAAATTCCGGGGGATGTAATCATTGCAACGTAATCCGTACCGCCTTCAATGGCTTCAATAAAATTTCCTAAAATTAGCTTATATGGAAGGCAAATTGCTTCGGGCGAATTTTTTGTGCCCAAAGAGAGTGTCTTTTTACTTGTATACGGAGGAATAAAAGGTTCTATTCCCATTTTTCTAAGCGCTGCGGCCCATGCGATTGAAATTGTTCCCATATGCGGGAAGGCCACCTTCATTTTTCTTTTATTTTCTTCTTTTTTCATAAAAATTCCTATTCTTAAACAAATATATTTTCCCATAAAAATTTTAATTGGTCATATGGGTCATTAAAGCTTTGTAACAAAAGAGTTTTATGTGAAAAAATGTTTACACCATGCCCATATTTTAAAAAAGTGATATAAAATATTAGTGGTTGTGTTTTTAGGGGAAGAAAATTGAAATTAAAAAGACGAAATATTCTATCACTGCTTGAAGATAGAACCTGTAACTATGAAGATAGAATTGCGCTTGGAACAAAGGATGATTTTGGCTGGAGAGAATTTACATACAAAGGCCTTGGGCTTTTATCTAGAAAGCTTGCAAGATATTTAATTGAAGATTTAAACCTTGAAAAAGGCGCAAGGGCGGCGATTTTATCTGAATCAAAGCCTGAATATGGAGCATGTGTTTTTGCAAGCGTTTTAGCGGGCCTTGTTTGTGTTCCTTTAGATGTAAAACTTACAAAGTATGAACTGAAATCAATTTTAAACGACGCAAGGCCTGATGTAATCTTTGTTTCTGCTAAATATCTTGAAACTGCAAAGCTTGTGCAGGCTGAAATTCAAGGTGTGAAGCAGATAATTGTAATTGATGAGTATTTTGAGGATAAAAACGTTGCAAATTTGTATGAACTTCCAAATAAATATAGTGCAAAATGGAGAATAAGAGGTTCAAAATCTACTGCGTTTATAATTTATACATCAGGGACAACCGGCGCCCCCAAAGGCGTTGAAATCACTTTTAAGAATATTACAAGCCAGCTTGTTGATTTAGAAAAAGTGCTTGCAAAAATATTGCCGGCCCAAAACGTTAAAACGCTTTCAATTCTTCCTATGAACCATCTTTTTGAGATGACGGTAGGTTTTTCAACGTTTTTAAACTTCGGTTTTTCTGTATATTACGCAAAAAGCCTGAAACCAAAGGATATTCTTGGGGTCATGCGGGAAAAGCAGATAGAATTTATGATTGTTGTGCCTGCGTTTTTAAAGCTTTTAAAATCTGCAATTGAAAGTGAAATCAAAAGTTCTTCAATGTTTAACAGGGCAATGTTTAAAGCCTTGTATCATATTGCAAAATTCATTCCTTTTTACTGCGTGAAAAAAGTTCTCTTCAAAAAAATCCATAATAAATTTGGCGGCAAATTTATAGGCTGCATTTCAGGCGGGGCACCTTTGGATATTAACGTCGGAAGGTTTTTTGAAAGAATAGGAATTAAAGTATATCAAGGCTATGGACTTTCTGAAACAAGCCCTGTTGTGTCTATTAATTTTGACAAACGCTCGGTTTTGGCTTCTGTCGGGCGTCCTTTGGAACAGTATGAAGCAAGAATAGACAAAGAAACTGGCGAATTGCAGCTTAAAGGCCCCTCTGTTATGAAGGGATATCATAACAGACCGGATTTAACAAATGAAGTTATAGATTCTGACGGCTGGCTTCATACGGGCGACATTGCAGAATTTGATAAAGACGGTCATATTTATATTACAGGCAGAATTAAGAATATGATTGTGCTTTCGGGCGGAAAGAAAGTGTTTCCGGAAGAAGTTGAAATGGTTTTAGAACAAAGCGGCCTTATTGCTGAAGTTTGCGTTTTGAGCATGACAAAAACTTTTGGCGCAAAAGACGGCACAGAAGAAGTTGCAGCGGTGATTGTTCCAAAAGAAGAACTGTATCAGAAATATTCAAACGAAGAAGTTGAAAAGATGATAAAAGATGAGGTTAAGCTTTTATCCCAAAGGCTGACGCAGTATAAAAGGCCAAGCGAGGTTGTTGTAAGGCGTGAACCCCTGGAGCGCACAACCACAAGAAAAGTGAAAAGAAAAGAGGTTCAAAAGGCGCTTGCGGCCAAATAGCTTTTAAGTCCCAACGGGGCCGCAAAAAGCGGCTTTTGCTGTTGTTCAACTTTCCATCCTTATTTATTGTAAAACTTTAACAAATCATGCTTGACGAAACAAGTGTTTTCTAGGACAATTGAGTTAAATCTTACAGTGATTCAATATTAGTTTATTGAAAGGATAGGAGAAGTAATGAAATTAGTTAACAGATTATTTGCAGCAACAATTGCTTTTGCCGCTATCGGTACTGCAGCATTTGCAGATGAAGCAAAGGTTGAAGCTTATGCTCACCCGACCCTTTTTGGTACACAAAGCCAAACTTTGGTTGACGGTGATTCAACTTATCAAATGGGCGGACAAATTTTAAAAACCAAAAACAGACTTGGCGTTAAAAACAAAGATAACGTTTATGTTGATTCTTGGTCTAAAGATTTATTAAAGCTTATTAGAGAAACTCAAGAAAAAGCAGGATATTCAAAAGACTTGTTTAACCCCAAAATGCCTATTTTAAGGTCTGAACTTGCTTTTGCTATGGCAGAAGGTTTGAATACCAAAGCTGCTTCTACAACAAAAGGCTATTCTGATATTGCCGATAATTATTGGGCAAAAGATTGGATTTATTCAGCAACTGCAGCTGATGTTATGATTGGCTATCCTTCAGGCGCTTTCAAGCCGGATCAACCGATTACAAAAGCTGAAGTATTTGCTACAATTGCAAAACAAATTAACGTTAAATATGAAAACACAGTACCTACATACAAAGGCAGAACAATCAAATACATCCCTGAATGGGCATATAACGCAACAAATGAAGTTGTAGCTTCAGGTCTTTTGAACCATGTTCCTGACACAAACAAAATCATCAATTCTGAATACTTATCAAAAGAACAAGTTGCATATATTGTTGGTGCTTTAAGAAAAAACAGCATGTATGCTAAAAACGTTACTGCAAACCAAAACGCTTCTGCAACTTGCTCTAAAGCTGGTTTAACAACTTTAAAAATCAAGCTTTTAGACAGATTGAGCGCTAAAACAGCAAACGTTGGCGACGCTTTCACAGCTAAAACTTGCCATGACGTTGTTGTTGCAGGCCAAAACTTCCCCGCTGGCTCTATCGTTAGGGGCGAAGTTATCGAAGTTGAAAGACCTGGCTTAAAGAATTGCAAAAACGGTTATATCAAAGTTAAATTTATCAAAATTAAAGACCTTGATACTAACTGTGAAGCTCAATTGCCGACTTCAGTTGCTTCAGCAAACGTTGACGCTGTTAAAAACCCGAACTTTGTTGCAAGATTATTGGGCTTCCCATTCTCTGGCGCAGGCAGAGTTGCTGGTGTTGCAGGAAGAACAGCTGGCGGCGTTGTTAACGTTGCAGCAAACGGCTTAGAAGAAATCGGCGATGAATTAAGCAATACGTTCGTTGAAACCTTTACTGCACACCCTGGACGTGGTATGGCTTCTGCCGGAAACGTTCTTGCTACAACAGGAAAAGGCGTTTTCGACTTTGCTAAGTTAATCGTTTCAGGAACTTTCGGCGTGGTTTACGAACTTGCTGATGAAATCGTTTATGTATTAGTTCCTTCAATGTCTAATTCTTCAAGCTTAAATCCAAACGAAGAATTGACAATCGTATTCTAATTTAAAAAATACGATATAAAATTTAAAACAGGATATCTTTTTAAAAGGTATCCTGTTTTTTCATACAAAATTTGTATATAAAATGCTTCAAGTGCGCTCTTTTGAAAGAAACAACTTAACATTTCGTCACACTATGACAATTTTTTGCCTTCATATGTTTTCTGAATGTATGGTAAACGGTGTGAATTATAATCAAAATATTTTATATAACCAAGCAGGGTATCAAAACCCCTATGCTTCCTATGGTGCATATCCTTTGCAAGGATATTATGTTCAAAACCCTTCTGCACAATACCCTATGGGGCAATATCAAACTCAAAGCCCAGCAGGATATGTACCCGAGACTTATAACACAACGCAAGGATATTATAATCCTTATCAAATGGCGCCCGCTCTGGTTCAGGATACTTTTGTGTCCCAGGCTCAAACTCAAAATGCTAAAATTGCAAACGCAAAAACAAACAAGGCAAAACTCAGTTTGTTCTTTGTGAACGATATGCACGGCCACATTGACAATATGACAAATATTTTAGGCGCTTCAAAACAGTTTGATAAAGATGTCAAATTAAAAGGTGCAGACGCAATTAAAATTTCTGCAGGCGACAACTACGCAGGTTCTGATGTTAAAAGAAATAATTTAATGGTGGATTTCCTTGAATACATTGGCATTCAAGCTTCTGCTGTCGGAAACCATGAGTATGACGCCTCCACAAGCACCCTTTGCGATACTGCCAAAAAATCAAGCGTTAAATTCCTTGCCGCAAACGTTGTTCCGCCGCAGGGAAGCGATTTTTATAACAACGTTCAAAAATCAATAATAATAGAGCAAAACGGAAATCAATACGGCATTGTGGGGCTTACTCCGATTGACCTTGAAACCGTTGCAAGTCAATCAAGGGCGCTTGAAGGTGTGAAGCCAAATTCTCTTGAAGAAACTGTTCGCCTGGCGCAGATTGAAATTGATAAACTTCGTGCACAAGGGGTGAATAAAATTATTTTAACATCACATCTTGGAATTGATAAAGACAAGCAAATCGCACCGCTTCTTGAAGGGGTGGATATCATTCAGGGCGGCCATTCGCACAATTTAACACCCGAATTAAAACAGGGCGAAAACATCGTTGCAAGCAAAACCGGCGAACCGATTATCATTGTTCAGGCCGGCGAAAACGGTAAATATGCGGGTGTTTTAGATGTAGATTTTGATGAAAACGGCATTATTACTGCAGCAGCGCTTGATATTAGCAGGGCAGAACTTGAAAAAAGCCCCGTTCTTGAATCAATTAAATCCGAAGCGCTTGGCCCCTCTCCAAAGGTGGGCGAATTGATGGAGGTTGACCCGCTTCCTGAGAACAGAAGGACAACCCCATGCGCCTGGACCGGCTTTTTGTGTGATGCTATGAGGGCGGAATTAAACACGGACATTGCCTTTGTAAACTCTGGGAACACAAGAAAAGTTCCAAAACCGGGCATTATAACCGAAAGAGATATTTCAGAAACCACACCGATGAAGAATGTCCTTATGATTTCAAACATGACAGAAAAAGAAATTGTAAGGGTAATAAAAGAAGCAGCTAAAACGAGTATGCAAAGTAAAACCGGCGAGCCGGGGCTTATGCAGGCTTCAGGCTTAACATATACGATAACATCTGCGGGCGATTTGGTCGAACTGAATTTTGTGGACAAACAGGGCAATAAAACTCCGATAGATGTGAATAACCCTTCTGACACCAAGTTCTATACAGTGGCTCATGATTCATTTGTTTGCGAAGAAAGAGAAGAGCCCGAATATCCCGGCATGTTTATTTCCGCACACAAAAACCAGGAAGTTAAAAAGTTTGATTTTGACAAAGATAAAACTTTAATTGATTACATAAAGAAGCTTCCAAACAAGGATGGGTTAAAAATAACTGATGATGGCAGGATAAAGATTATCCCTGCAAACGGCACGGCAAATGTTTATGGCGGCACAACGCAAGCCTAAGGCTGTGGGTTAAACCCCTTTATTAGCCGAATTTTACGCTTATAAATATCATCAAAACGCCTGCAATCCAGCAATAATAGGCGAAGCATTTTAAGTTGAATTTTTCTAAAAATTTCATAAAATATTTTATGCAAAAAAAGCCCGTAACAAAGGAAGCAGCACACCCAAGGGCCATTGCTTTAAAATTAAATGTCGGAATTTCTGCGGGGTTAATTTCTAAAAGCGGGTAAATCATTGACGCAATAATAATTATCGGCACGCTTAAGATAAATGAAAATCTTGCGGCCTTTGTTCTTTCTATGCCATTAAAAATTCCTGTTGCAATCGTAAGGCCGGAGCGCGAAAGCCCCGGAAAAACCGCAAGCCCTTGTGCAAGGCCAATTAGCGCTGCTGTTTTATAATCCATATTTTTTTCTTTGTGTTTTAATTTTTCGCTGAAAAAGAGAATACAGCCTGTGAATAAAAGTAAAACTGCAACAATGGCCGGGTTTTCAACCAAACTGTGCGCAACATCTTTAATTAAAAATGCAATAACACAGGTGATAAACGTTGCCATTATTACAAAAATGCCCGTTTTGAATTCAACTGTGCTGTAATCTTTGTTTTTAAGCCCCTTAAAAAAGCCTGTTGCAATTTCTTTTAAATCCTTGAAAAAGAAGATTATAACAGCAAGAAGGGAGGCAAGGTGAATTAAAATGTCGAAGAAAATTTCTTCACTGCCTACGTTTTGAACCGCAGTGCCTGTAATTATTTTATAAATTGCTGAAGAGAAAACAATATGCGCAGAGCTTGATATGGGCAAAAACTCGCTAATGCCCTGAACTGCTCCCATAATTACAGCCTGAATTGTCTGCATAAAATCCTCTTCTTTTTCCGGGGTGCTTTAACCTCTGTATTGCCGTAAAGCCCGGGTTTTACTATCCTTCAAAATATGAAGCGCAAGAAGTTGGCGTTTCCCAAACGCTTACTTTTGAAACGCCAGGAATTTCTTTTTTAATTTTTTCAAATAAAAATTTCGAAATAATTTCAGAACTTGGCGAAACCCCGTCAAATTCAGGCAAATTGTTAATGTCCGTATGGTCGAGATAATCAATTATTTCGTTAACTTTTTTCTTTAAAACTTTAAAATCGATTAAAATATTTGATTTATCAAGCACATTGCCCATTACAAACACTTCAACTTTCCAGTTGTGCCCGTGTTGGTTTTCGCACTCGCCTTTGTAGTTTAAAAGGTGGTGTGCGGCTGAAAAATGCGTTTCTATCTTCACTTCAAACATAGGATAATGTTAGCATAAATAAAGAATTTTATGCAAACCTGTTTTATTTGTTTGGGTTGACCCATTTTCTTGCGGTTTTTATGCTTGTAAACGGACAGCCGTTGCCTTTCCATTTTGTGCCGATTATGGTTTTTGAATCGTCTACTTCAATCATTCTTGTGCAAAAATCTGTAGTTCTTGTTCCCAAGGCATTTTCAACTCTGTATGTTCCCTGGCTCCAGAGGTATAATTTGCGGCCGGCTATATTCTTTTGTTTGTCAGGATAACCCCAAACGTCGATAATTTCGTCAAGATTTTTCCCCATCCAACCCTTCATAATGTTGTCCATTGTGCATTTTCTTCCAACACATGCGGCGTTTGCGCAGCTTTGCGCCAAAATAATCACGGCAAATAAAATTAAAAGTCGTTTCATAAAACCTCTTCAAACTAATATAATTCAATCCTCTGGATTATTATAAAACAGGAGGTTTGCAATTACAAGAGCGGCTATTTTTTATCTCTGTCGACAAATTCAATGTCATAGCCCAAGATGTCTGCAATGAGCTTGATTTCACGATAAGGGATGGTTTCAAGTCTTAATTTATTTCCAAGATTGCTTGAAGAATATTTTTTATTGAGTCTTGAACCCATCTCTTTTACTAGTTTTTCGCGCGTCCAGCCTTTTTTCAAAAGAAGCATGGCTATTTCTGTTTTTATATCAGTTTTCATACTCATTAGTGTATTTTAACACTATGTAGTGCAATTTATATTATTGTTTGACATTTTGCATTTATTAATTTAATATAGCACTATATAGTGTAGGAATGTAACAATGAATGAAGAAATTATAAATAAAATTAAACCAAAACTTCTTGAAATATCGAGTTTGCTCTGTGTTTTAAAGTATGCGCTCAATAATCCGGACAGAATGACGGAAGATATTGCCCATTATGGCAATTTTGTACATGTAATCGAGCAAAAATTAAACAAAATCCAAGATGTTTTGCATAAAGAGAAAAAACTTTAAGATTGTGGTCTAAATCCTGAAATGGCAAGCAAAAAACCAAATTATCAATACTTTTTTGAAATTTAAAAGCATACGAAAGGCTGAAGGAGCTATGGAGCGACCACTTTGTTTTTAATTTAGAATTTATGTGGAGATTTAAATTAGCTTAAGCGGAATAGTGACTTGAAGCAACTTGAAGCTTTATAAATTTTAAAAAAGATGGGACTATGAACCCCGTTCTTTTCTCTCTTGCTCCTCGCCTTATACGGGCACAACAAAAACTCAACGTTTTTGTTTATCGCCCTAGGCTGCGGTGCGTTTTTTGGTTCCGTTTTTCTTTTCTTGCGTGGGTCAAGAAAAGAAAAATGAACGTTCAAGGGAAAGGGGAATTAAGTTTAGGTTCTAAAACAATGAGATCCTGAAACAAGTTCAGGATGACAAAGTCCTTTCAGCAACATTTATTCCTGGATTGCCGCGGTACGCTGTCGCAACGCTTGCAATGACGGGTGTTCATTCATAACCTGCAATAATCCTTGTGACGAAAGGCAAATATTGACATACACTATTTCGTGATTAAATTCACAAAAAATGTAAAGAATGTATTAAATACACTTGCAAAATATGGTTTTTGTAATATGATGTTATTGTGAAAAAAATCACAAATAAGCCGAAGCTTAAAAAACCCGCCCAAGAAAGGCAATAAAATAAAAAGCAATCGTTCAATACTTATATTTTTAAGGAGAAAACTATGACAGAAGAAAAAAGTTGCAATTGCGTTTGCGAATGCAATGAAGAAGAAACAAGAAAGCCTGTTGAAAGTGTTGAAGACCTTGAAGAGTTGATTTCAAGAGTTAAGCTTGCGCAAAAAGAATTTGCAAGCTATTCTCAAGAACAAATTGATAAAATCTTCAGAGCAGCAGCACTTGCAGCAAACAAAGCAAGAATTCCTCTTGCAAGAATGGCTGTTGAAGAATCAGGCATGGGCGTTGTGGAAGATAAAATCATTAAAAACCACTTTGCCTCTGAATATATTTACAACAAATTCAAAAACGCCAAAACTTGCGGCATTTTAGAAGAAGACAAAGTAAACGGTATTAAAAAAGTTGGTGAACCTTTGGGCGTTATCGCAGGTATTGTTCCAACTACAAACCCAACTTCAACCGCAATTTTCAAATCTTTAATCTGCTTGAAGACAAGAAACGCAATTATTTTCTCACCCCACCCAAGAGCAAAAAAAGCAACTATCCAAGCTGCAAAAATTGTTCTTAACGCTGCAATTGAAGCAGGGGCTCCAAAAGACATCATCGGCTGGATTGACGTTCCTTCAATCGAACTTTCAAACATGCTTATGAAACACCCTAAAATCGACGCTATCCTTGCAACAGGCGGTCCCGGCATGGTTAAAGCTGCTTATTCATCAGGAAAACCGGCTTTGGGCGTTGGCTCAGGAAACACTCCTGCAGTTATCGATGAAACAGCTGATATTAAAATGGCAGTTTCTTCAATTCTTATGTCAAAAACTTTCGATAACGGTATGATTTGTGCTTCAGAACAATCAATCGTTGCCGTTAAAGACGTTTATGACGCAGTTAAAGACGAACTCGTTAAAAGAGGCGCTTATATCTTAAATGCAAGCGAAGCTGAAAAAGTTTCAAAAATTATTCTTACAGAAGCTGGTTCTGTTAACCCGAAAATCGTTGGTCAACCGGCTTATAAAATTGCAGAACTTGCAGGCATTTCAGTTCCTGAATGTGCAAAAGTTCTTGTTGGCGAAGAAACGGAAGTTGCAATGGAAAATCCGTTCTCTCACGAAAAACTTTCTCCAATTCTTGCATTATACAAAGCAGAAGACTTTGAAGAAGCAACAGATATGGCATACCACCTTGTAATTCTTGGCGGCGCAGGCCACACTTCTGTTCTTTATACTGACGCAAGAACACAGGAAAGAATTAACTACTTTGCTAAAAAACTTCCTACAGGAAGACTTTTAATCAACTCTCCATCATCACAAGGCGGTATCGGAGACCTTTACAACTTCAGACTTGAACCATCCTTAACACTTGGGTGCGGAAGCTGGGGCGGAAACTCTGTAAGTGAAAACGTTGGTATTAAACATTTATTAAACTACAAAACAGTGGCTGAAAGGAGAGAAAATATGTTATGGTTTAAGGTTCCGCCGAAAATATACTTCAAAAGAGGTGCAACCGATCTTGCCCTTCGTGAACTTAAAGGCAGACAACGTGCATTCATCGTTACAGACAGATTTTTGTTTGATTCACGCGCAGTTGATCAAATTACAAAAGTTCTTGAAGACATCGGTATGGATTTCCAAATCTTCTTCGATGTTAAACCTGACCCAACACTTTCAACCATTAACGAAGCAATGCAGATGGTAAATGTTTATAAACCTGACGTAATCATTGCTCTTGGCGGCGGCTCACCGATTGACGCAGCTAAGGTTATTTGGTTAATGTATGAACAGCCTGAAACCGTGTTCGATGATGTTGCAATGAGATTTATGGATATCAGAAAGAGAATTTGTGATGTTCCTGAACTTGGCAAAAAAGCCCTTATGGTTGCAATTCCGACCACATCTGGTACAGGTTCAGAAGTAACTTCATTTGCGGTTATCACAGATGATAAAACCCACATTAAATACCCTCTTGCAGACTATGCCTTAACGCCAAATATGGCAATTATCGACCCGAACTTTGTTGATACAATGCCAAAAGGCCTCTGTGCTGCTTCAGGTATTGACGCATTAACTCACGCAATTGAAGCATATGTTTCTTGTATGGCAACAAACTTCACAAACTCTCCTGCATTGGAAGCTGCAAAGTTAATCTTCAGATACTTGCCGCGTTCTTACAACGGTGGAAAAGAAGATCCTGTTGCAAGAGAAAAAATCCACTATGCTTCTTGCCTTGCAGGTATGGCATTTGCAAACGCATTCTTAGGTTTGTGCCACTCTATGGCTCACAAACTTGGTGCTGCATTTAACATTCCGCACGGTGTTGCAAACGCATTACTTATTAACCAAATCATCAGATATAATGCTAATGATTGCCCGAAAAAACAGGCTACATTCCCACAATATAAATATCCGATGGCAAAAGCTAAATATGGACAAATTGCGGATAACCTCGGCCTTGGCGGCAAAAACGACGATGAGAAAGTTAACTTGTTGCTCGAAGCAATTACAAACCTTAAAAAGGATATTAACCTTCCGTTGTCAATTAAAGATGCAGGCGTAACCGAAGAAGACTTCTATGCAAAATTAGACGGTCTTGTAGAACTTGCATTTGACGACCAATGTACCGGTGCAAACCCTGTTTATCCTTTGATGGAAGAAATCAGAGATATCTACATCAAAGCATTCAACGGTGTGTACTAATTCTTATACACTTTTCAAAAACCCCGGATGTAACTTATCCGGGGTTTTACAATAAGAATGAATAATATCGATTCTTTAACGTATTTAAAAACATCAATATGAAGTATAAAATAATAGTGGGCAGGCCCTAAAAACCTTGTCTTTTCTTTCAAACAACATTACTGCAGAATGAAGTTGAAAGGAGGTGAGGAAAAAAAGATGATTATTAGTGAAAAAGCGCTATGGCTTATTTTTTTAATAATCCTAGCGCTTAAAATACTAACATCTTAGGGCTTTTAATGGACAGACTCGCAATCTGTCCGCCCTTTTTATATTATATACCATATTTCTTATTTTTCAATTCCAAAACAAAAGGAAAAGCTATGACAGGAAAATTTCCAAATACTGTAATAAACAGATTAACCCTTTACCACTGTATTCTTGTCGATTATATTAAAAACAATCTGGATACAATCACAAGCTCTGCCATCTCTTCCCTTTTAAAAATCGATGATTCCCAGGTTCGAAAAGATATTTCCCTTTTGAAAAATACAGGAAAAAGCAGGGTTGGATATTCTGTTTCGGATTTAAAAATTTCAATAGAAAAAACCCTCGGTTTTGAAAGGCCAAAAAACGCATTCATCGTTGGCGCAGGAAATTTGGGGATGGCCCTTGCAAATTATAATAATTTCCAAGATTATGGCTTAAATGTTGTTGCTCTTTTTGACAATGATAAAAATAAAATCGGGAAAAAAATTAAAGACAAAGAAATCTGTGACATAGGGGAGCTTCCGGCTTTGGCTGAAAAATTAAACATCGAAATGGCGATTTTAACTGTTCCAATGGCCGCGGCGCAGAATATGGCAGATTTTTTAACAAAATCAAACATTAAATATATTTGGAATTTTTCTCCAAGCGTTTTGGATGTGCCTGATGGGGTTGAAGTTTGGAATGAAAACCTGATGGGCAACTTTTTACAGTTTTCTTACAAAATTGGGAAATAGTTTTATATTTTTTAAGTGTGCAAAATTTTTCAAACCTGCTGAATTTTAAAAAAAGTTTCACTTAAATTTTGTTTGAAATATAATTAAAAGTAACTATGGATATTTTAAATTTCAAAGAGATAGATTCCACAAGTGTATGGGCGAGGAAGAACTTAAAGGATTTAGAAGACTTTAAGGTGATTAGCGCTGATGTTCAGACAATGGGGCATGGCCAGTTTGAAAGAAAGTGGTATTCAACATCTGAAAATGGCGGAAACATCTATATATCCATCGTTTTGAAACCTGAAAATATTGAACATTTAAACGAACTTACAAGATACACAAGCTATATCGGGGCAAAAACCATTGAAGAATACACCAGGGAATGCAATATTAAGCCCAAGTTCAAATTCCCAAACGACATTTTAATTGACGGTAAGAAAATTGCCGGAATTCTTGCAGAATCTGTTTTTATAGGAAGTGAATTCAAGGGTGTAATTGTTGGAATTGGGATAAATTTAAACCTAAATGAAGAGGATGTCGCCCAAATTGATATTCCGGCCACTTCGATATTTTTAGAAACAGGTAAAAATGTTGATAAAGACAGCTTTTTAGAAAAGCTCATATCAAACTTTAAAAAAGAATATGATGATTTTCTTGAAAATGGCCTTCCGGAGGGTGTTTCAGAAGATTTAAAAACAAAGCCCGCAGGGGTTTAAAAGCTCGAGAAAAAACCCGTAGGGGTTTAAAAAAGATTTAGAAATTACGTGATACAAATAAAGAGGATAAAAAAATGGCAAAAAAACAGATTAAAGTTATGGACACCTCGTTCCGCGACGGTTTTCAATCCGTTTACGGGGCAAGGGTTTTCACAAAGGACTTTCTTCCCGCTTTAGAATCTGCAGTGGCTGCAGGTTTAAGACACTTTGAAGTTGGTGGCGGTGCAAGGTTCCAATCTCCGATTTTCTATTGTAACGAAAATGCTTTCGATATGATGGATACAATCAGAAAAACCGTTGGTCCTGATATCAACCTTCAAACGCTTGCACGTGGTGTAAACGTTGTAGGGCTTGATTCTCAACCGAGAGATATCATTAACCTCCATGCTAAAATGTTCAAAAAACACGGCATGACTACAATCAGAAACTTTGACGCCCTAAATGACGTTAATAACTTAATCTATTCAGGCCAATGTATTAAAGATAACGGCCTAAAACACGAAGTAACAATCACTATGATGGAACTTCCGATTGGCTGCACAGGCGCTCATGATGTTGATTTTTATGAAAGAGTTTTAAGAAGCATTTTGGACGCCGGCATTCCGTTTGACAGTCTTGCATTCAAAGACGCTTCAGGAACATCAGCCCCAAGAAAAGTGTTTGAAACAATTAAAAGAACAAGAGAAATCTTAGGTCCCGATATGCACATCAGATTCCACAGCCACGAAACTGCAGGAACAGGCCTTGCCGCTTATATGGCAGCTTTGGATGGCGGTGCAGACGGTATCGACCTTTCTATGAAACCTGTTTCTGGCGGAACAGCACAACCTGACATCGTTTCAATGTGGCATGCTCTAAAAGGCAGCGAATATGACCTTGGAATTGATGTTGAAAAGATTTTAGAAACTGAAGAAATCTTCAAAGAAGCTATGAAAGATTACTTCCTTCCGCCTGAAGCTATGGCTGTTAACCCTGTAATTATCTCCTCTCCGCTTCCGGGTGGCGCGCTAACTGCTAACACTCAAATGATGAGAGATAACGGCACAATGGATAAATTCCCCGAAGTTGTTGCAGCTATGAAAGAAGTTGTTGAAAAAGGCGGTTTTGCAACAAGCGTTACCCCTGTTTCACAGTTTTATTTCCAACAGGCTTATTCAAACGTTATGTTTGGTAAATGGAACAAAATCACAGAAGGTTATGGCAAAATGGTTCTTGGCTATTTTGGTAAAACTCCGTGTGAACCAGACGCTGAACTTGTTAAAATGGCTTCTGAACAATTGGGCTTACAGCCTACAACTGAGCTTGTAGTCGACCTTAACGATAAAGACCCGAACAAAGGTATTGAAGCTGCGAAGAAAATGCTTAAAGAGGCAAACCTTGAAGAAACTGAAGAAAACATTTTCATCGCCGCTGCCTGCAAGGAAAAAGGTATTATGTTCCTTCAAGGCAAAGGCCAAATCGGCGTAAGGAAAAATGCAGATGTTAAACAATGTGCTGCTGCCGGTGAAAAACCTGAAGGCTATACAGTTTCTGTTAATAATAAAAAATATTCCGTTAGAATTGAAGGCTCTAAAGCTGTTGTTAACGGAAAAACTTATGATATCAACGTTAAAGAAGGCGTTGAAGCAAAAGAAGGTGTTGCAAGTTCAGACGCTACACCGATTAAAGCAGCGCTTCCTGGTGCAGTGCTTAAAATCAACGTTGCAGAAGGCGATAGCATTCAAGAAGGCGATGTGCTTTTAGTTCTTGAAGCTATGAAGATGGAAACTGAAATTAAATCTCCTAAAGCAGGCGTTGTTGCTTCAGTTGATGTTAGCGTTGGCGACCAGGTGAAAAACGGCCAGGTAATGGTAACGTTGGGTTAAGAAGGAGGCTATAAATGAATCTTACAGAAAGTTTACAAAGCCTTTGGAATTCAACGGGTATTGCAAATATGATTTTGCCCGCAAACCCTGATTTACAAGGTGCAGAGCAAATTTTATATCAATTCGGCTCTCCGATTATGATTTTAGTTTGCCTCTTCCTCCTTTGGCTTGGAATTAAAAAACAGTTTGAACCGCTTCTTTTGGTTCCTATTGCATTTGGCGGCTTGTTATCAAACATTCCGCTTGCAGGAATTGCAGAACCTACGGGTTTTTTGGGAATTATCTATGAAGCAGGTATTCACCAAGGGATTTTTCCTTTGATAATCTTTATGGGCGTAGGCGCTATGACAGATTTTGGCCCGCTCTTAGCAAACCCGAAAACTGCCCTTCTTGGCGGCGCGGCACAGTTTGGTATCTTTGGTGCCTTATTGCTCGCGCTTTGCGTGTTTGGCTTCACGATGCCGCAGGCCGCATCAATCGGTATCATTGGTGGTGCTGACGGTCCGACATCAATTTATGTAACAAGCAAACTTGCTCCTGAACTTTTGGGCGCAATTGCAGTTGCCGCATATTCTTATATGGCGCTTGTTCCTGTAATTCAGCCGCCTATAATGAAGCTTTTAACGACAAAGGCTGAACGCCAAATCGAAATGACACAGCTTAGAGAAGTTTCTCAAAGAGAAAAAATCGTGTTCCCGCTTTTGGTGTTGGGGCTTTGTATTTTGCTTCTTCCAGACGCTTGCCCTCTAATTGGTGCTTTGGCGTTTGGTAACTTATGTAAAGAATCAGGCGTTGTTGAAAGGCTTTCAAAAACCCTTCAAAACGAGCTTATTAATATTGTTACAATATTCTTAGGTTTGTCTGTTGGTTCAAAACTTTCAGCCAGCCAATTCTTAACAATTCAAACGTTATTTATCCTTATTTTGGGTATTGTTGCGTTTGGTTTGGCAACTGCAATGGGTGTAATCTTTGCCAAGATTATGAACAAATGCTCTAAAACGCCAATTAACCCGCTTATCGGGGCTGCAGGTGTTTCGGCTGTTCCTATGGCAGCAAGGGTTGTAAACAAAGTTGGCTTAGAATACAACCAAAACAATTACCTTTTAATGCACGCTATGGGCCCGAACGTATCAGGCGTAATCGGTTCAGCCGTTGCAGCGGGTGTGTTATTGGCTCTTTGCCACTAATCAGCCGTTAATCTAAAAACCTTAAAATATGGTTATAAATTTAAAGCAGGGAGTTTGAATTCCCTGCTTTTTAAATGTTTTTATAGTGTAAAAGTTTTTGTATGAAGCGCTTAAATTTTGTGCAGCACTTAAAAAGCCTCTATAAAAGCACTTTTAGAAAATTGTATAAAATAAGAAGCTTTTCATTATCATCCTTTAGAAAATCAACCTTGTTTTTAATTTCTTGAATAAGCTCCTCTTTGTTTTCAACATTTTTAAAATAAAAAAGGTCATGAACTTCAACGCCAAGTGCTGCGGCAATGTTTTCCGCATTTTCAGGCGCCGGATAATATTTGCCTGTTTCTAAATATCCCAAAGAAGATGTTGCAATATCCAACTTTTCTGCAAGGGTTTCTTGGGTATACCCTTTTGCTTTTCTTAGTTGTTTAATTCTTTTGCCTAATTTTGTCTTTAAATTTGCCATAAATTCTCCACAATTTCATGCTAACCTTGTGGTTTTAATAAATTAACAGGGTATCATCGGTTGACAAAACCGATATAACCTTATAAAATAAAAATAGAGAAAATAATTACTGAATTATACTATTAGTTTGATTACTTTCTTGTTAGAAAACCGGGTATATTCAAAAGGGCACACCAAAAAAGGTAGGTCAAAGGATACACCAAAAGGATATGTTTAATCCGTTTGTCCCGGTGAATAAAAGATGTCAAAATAATATTATCGGGTGCTGATTATAATTGGCCTCGGGGTATTGTTTATCTTAAAAAGAATAAAAATAAAAAAGCAATGCGGAAAATTTTGTTTAATTCAGCATGGCCCTCTTTGGGCCTTTTTTTATTTTTAAACCGCCTAAAATCAGTTTAAATCATAGTTCGGGCCGCAGATTGGAAATAGCATGTTTAAAAAATTAACTATTGTAAATTTTTAATGTTGAATATTTAGCCAAAAGCCTTTATGGTATAATTTTTCCATAAATATAATTATTATGGAGGAATGAGCCCTATGAGCAACTGTACCCTTGAAGTTAACACAAAATCAGCATATCTAAACGATATTTTAAACCTCGTTGCTGCAAAAAATCCAAATGAACCCGAGTTTTTGCAAGCGGTTAAAGAAGTCTTAACCTCTCTTGAACCTGTTGTTTTAAAGCACGAGGATGAATATAAAGCGCTTGCGCTCTTAGAAAGAGTGACAGAGCCTGAAAGAATTATTTCTTTCCGCGTTCCGTGGATTGACGATAAAGGCCAGGCCAGGGTAAACAGAGGTTTCAGAGTTCAGTTTAACGGCTCTCTTGGGCCCTACAAAGGCGGTTTAAGATTTCACCCCACAGTTAACCAAAGCATTATGAAATTTTTGGCGTTTGAACAAATCTTTAAAAATGCTCTTACAGGGCTTCCAATTGGCGGCGGTAAGGGCGGTTCTGATTTTGACCCTAAAGGAAAATCTGATAACGAAATTATGCGTTTTTGCCAAAGCTTTATGACAGAGCTTCAAAAACATATAGGCCAGGATGTTGACGTTCCTGCTGGCGATATCGGCGTTGGCGCAAGAGAAATAGGCTATCTTTTTGGCCAATACAGACGCATTAAAAACAACTATGAAGCAGGTGTTTTAACAGGAAAAGGCCTTGATTACGGCGGTTCTTTGGCAAGAAAAGAAGCAACCGGCTATGGCTTAATCTATTTTATGAGAGAAATGCTTAAAGCAAACAATATGGATTTATCCGGCAAAACCGTTATTATATCAGGCTCAGGAAATGTTGCAATCTATGCCTGTGAAAAAGCTCAAAGCTATGGCGCAAAAGTTGTTGCGATGAGCGATTCAAACGGCTGCATTTACGATAAAGACGGCATTAAACTTGATATCGTAAAAGAATTAAAAGAAGAAAAACGTGCAAGAATTAAGGAATATTTAAACCACGTTCCAACGGCAGAATACAAAGAAAACAACCAGGAAATTCCTGCCGTATACACAATTAAGGCAGACATTGTTCTTCCTTGTGCAACGCAAAATGATATTGCGCTTCCTGCGGCAAAAGTTTTGGTTGAAAACGGCGCAAAAGCTGTGGGTGAAGGTGCTAATATGCCTTGCACAAATGAAGCAGTTGAATATTTCTTGAAAAACGGTGTGCTCGTTGCCCCAGGAAAAGCTGCAAATGCTGGCGGCGTTGCAACTTCTGCGCTTGAGATGTGCCAAAACTCTATGAGATATTTCTGGAGCTTTGATGAAGTGGATAAAAAGCTTGATGGCATTATGACAAACATCTTTAATAACGCTAAAAAAGCTGCAGAAGAATATGGCTTTGGCAACAACTACGTTGCAGGCGCAAACATTGCAGGTTTTAGAAGAATTGCAAAGGCAATGAAATCTCAAGGCTTAATCTAGTTTATTGCTATTATTGGCGCAAAAAACCTAAAGCAACAGGCAAAAGCCTTGAATAAGCGGGCTTTAATAAAATAAAAACAAAAATTCCGATTTTAACCAATACCAAAGGTTAATCGGATTTTTTGTTTGTGATATTATTTCTTTTGGAAAATATAATATTAGCGAGGCAAACAAAGATGGAAAAGATGAGAATAGGAATATTGGGGTATGGAAATTTAGGCCGCGGCGTTGAATCTGCCGTTGCGCAAAACGCTGATGTAGAGCTTGTTGCGGTGTTTACAAGAAGAAACCCTGAAAGCTTAAAAATAAACTCAAACGCAAAAGTTTTAAACGTTTCTGAAATTGAAAATTGGAAAGATAAAATCGATGTTTTAATTCTTTGCGGCGGAAGCGCTACGGATTTACCCGAGCAAACCCCAAAATATGCCAAATTGTTCAATGTGGTGGATAGTTTTGATACGCACGCAAAAATCCCGGAACACTTTGAAAATGTTGACAAGGCGGCTAAAAACGGCGGTAAAATCGGCATAATATCTGTCGGCTGGGACCCTGGCATGTTCTCTTTAAACAGAATGTATGCAAATGCAATTTTGCCCGAAGGATGTGATTATACATTCTGGGGCCGCGGCGTAAGCCAAGGGCATTCTGATGCGATTAGAAGAATTGAAGGCGTTTTGGACGCTAAACAGTATACAGTTCCTGTGGAAGCTGCGCTTGAAGCTGTTAAAGCCTGCAAGAACCCAACCCTTTCAACAAGGGAAAAACATACAAGAGAATGCTATGTTGTTCTAAAAGAAGGCGCAGACAAGAAAAAAGTTGAAGAAGAAATTAAAACCATGCCAAATTACTTTGCAGATTATGACACAATCATGCATTTTATCTCTAAAGAGGAATTAGAACAAAACCATTCAAAAATTCCGCATGGCGGCTTTGTGTTCAGGTGCGGTAAAACGGGCTTAAACAAAGAACATAACCACATAATTGAATACAATTTGAAGCTTGATTCAAACCCCGAATTTACATCAAGTGTGCTTGTGGCCTATGCAAGGGCGGCATTTAAAATGTCTAAAGAAGGCCAAACCGGCTGCAAAACGGTGTTTGACGTTGCCCCTGCTTATTTAAGCCCAAAATCAGGCGAAGAGTTAAGAAAAACAATGCTGTAAAAATTGTTAATATATTTCAATTTAATAACCCGTGTCTTTATTGATACGGGTTATTTTTTAAATATTTGAAAAGAAATTATTTTAAACAGAAGATATTTTATTTTCATACATCTAAAGCCTTGCTCTTTGAACATTGTTATCAGGCTTTCGGGCGGCGGAAAATTGTTTTTGGAATTAATTAAATAAATGTATGCGTCTTTTTGTTTTGAAAAAAAGTGTGCAGCAGAAATAATGATTAAATTAAATATTTTGGAAAAAAACGTTTTTCGTCCAAAATCAAGGTGTAAAATTTCTCCTCCCTTTTTTAAAACGCGATAAATTTCGGCAATTGCTGCAGTTTTGTCCGGGATGTTTCTAAGGCCAAAACCCATAACAACATAATCAAAAAAATTGTCTTCAAACTCCAGTTTTGTTGCGTCCATATTGAAATATTCAATATCAGGGTTTTTCTCTCTTGCAATTTCAAGCATTTTGTCTGAATAATCTGCGCCAAGTATGGTTGTTTTGGGTGTGGTGTCTTTTATTATTCTCCCTAAGTCTCCGCTTCCTGCGCATAAATCCAATATTTTTGAGTCGGGCTTTATATTAAGTGCTCTAATCGCAATTTTTTTTATAAAAATATGTGTAAAAAGAGAAATTGCGTTGTTTAAAGAATCATATCCCGGAGCAATTTTATTAAACATATCCTGTATATTTTTTTCCATAATTAAAAAAGCCTTCTTTGTTCTGAAGTTTCATTTGGCAAGGGTCCATATAAAAAGCTTTTTTGCGCCCCGTCTTTTATAATGTCCTCTTTTGTAATTTCTCCAATTAAAATTGGTGAATTTTGGTTATGATTTTTAATGTTTTGAAGTGCAATTTCAGGGTTTTTATTTGCATAACAATACTTACAGCCATTCGGGCAGGTGTCATATGCCCCAATGTCCCTTGATTGTACACATTTGCAATTTTCTCTTGCCTTTCCAAGGGGCGCTGTTTTAAATTTTACACCGTTTGCGGCCTCTAAAATTTCAACAGTTGTGCAGCCTGAATTTTTTATCCCAAATTTTACATAATCTTCTTTTTCAGCACATGTTTGAATTCTAAGTCCATATTTTTTCCCGATATGCCCCATTGCCTCTGCAAGTTTTTCTCTGTCATTTTGGGTTAAGGGCACAATTTCTGGCATGTTATGTTCCAGTTTTTTATACATATCAACAAAACTAAATATGCAAAAAGACACATATGGCGCGATTTTTTGGGCCATTGTTTCAAAAGTTTCAATGTGCCTTTGAACCGTATAAAATTCGGTTAAAAGAATGGGGTCATATCTCCAGGCCACTCTTTGCTTTCCGGTAATCCCGGAGAGAGTTTTTAAGGTTTTAATGCTTTCTTCAACGCTTGGTACGTTTGGCTCAATGTCTTTGCCGTAGGCTGTTATTGTATAATGGCAAAAAATGTTGAATTTTTCTGCTATGCCGCCTATTTTATCAAGCATTGGCGCATAGTTTTTAGAACAAAACAAAACACAATCCACAACTTTAGGGTCTAAAATATATTTATGCACTAAATTTGGAACATACGGATTTCTTGAATATACAAACCCTTCTTCAAACCTTTTAATCAGCCAATTTGAAAAATAGTTTACAATGTCACATCTTCCGCCTGCGTTTATTATCATATCGGTATTATATCATCATTTTGGGCTTTAAAAAGTTTAGCCAACGTGATAATTTTTAAAAAAGCTTTTTGGCGTTTAAAACCCCGCGAAATTTTGACATGTTTAAAGTTCTACGAAGTTTTAGTGTGTTTAAAGCCCTGCGAAAAATTCCACGCCTTTATAAACCCTTGGCCCCGGGCGGTTTATGATGTCGTTTTGCTCTGCGCCCATTTTTACAATTCTTGTGTTTGGGAAAAATTTCTTCACCTCATTAATGTCTGTAAAATGGCTCAAAACTACAATATCGGGCCTAAGTTTAATTGCATATTCTTCTAAAATAACAGGATAGTATGAGTTTAAACCGGCCGTCACAGAATGGTTTCCGGATTGTTCAATAATGTCTGTTATAAAGCTTTTCTTCCCGATTGCAATCATAGGCCTTGCCTGCACAAGGTATAAAACCCTTTTGCCCGCCCGGCCTTCATTTTTCGCCTTTCTCTTTGCTAAAACAATCTTTTGCTTTGAAAATTCTACAACTTCTTTTGCTTTTTGTTCTTTTCCTGTAAGTTTTCCGATTGTTAAAATGTTGTTGTAAACAGCCTGAATGTCCGGGTATTTAAAGCATAATGGGGTAATTTTAAGCCGCCTGAATTTGTTTAAAAGCGCTTCAGAAATATCAAGCGCCAAAATGTAGTCAGGCTTTAATTTTAAAATTTTTTCTTCATTAATTGCATAGCCACTCCCGATTTTTTCCTTGTCTTTAGCGGCTTTTGGGTATGTGCAATAGTTTGATACTGCAATAAGAGAACCTTCTGCTCCAAGCGCGTACATAATTTCTGTCATTGCGGGGGAAATGCTCACAAAAGTTTTTTCCGTTTTGTAAAAATTGTGGCTGTCTGCGTTTTTGACATTCAAACATTCGTCTTCACATTTTGCAAATACGGGCAAAAAGAGGCCGATAAGAAGAATAATTAATATTTTAAAAAACTTAGGAATGATTTTAACAAGGAGGCTGCACATAAATTTTCCCGTTCAAATTTACAATTTCAAAATTAATGCCATAAATTTCTTTTAAATTTTCTTCTGTGAAAAATTCCCCTTTTTTAGCCTGGATAACTTTTTTGCCCTTTTTAATTCCGATAAAATAATCCCCTAAATTTGCCGCAATGTTTATATCATGCATAATTAAAACGCTTGTAACCCCTTCGTCTTTATGAAGCAGCCTTTTTAGCATATTAAAAATTTTTATCTCATTAATTAAATCCATATTTGAAACGGGTTCATCCAATAAAAATACATCCGCGCCGGATAAAAGCCCAAACGCCGCGTTTGCCTTTTGAAGTTCTCCTGCACTAAGGTTTTCAAGGGTTAAATCTTTCTTATTAAAAAGCTCAACGTCTTGAAGTGCTTTGCAGACACGCTCTTTTTCATCCTTATTTAAAAACCATTTCCAGCCGCTTTTAAAAAATATGGTTGAAAGATAATCAAAAGTTGAAATGTCAGATGGAAAAGAAGGGTTTTGCGGCAGGTAGAACATTTTTTTAAAATCGTTTTGAATTTTAAAATCTTTTCCAAAATCTGCCCTGATATTTTTTGTAATAATCTTTAAAAGCGTGGATTTTCCTGCGCCGTTTGCCCCTAAAATCACTGTTATTTTGCCCTTTGGGATTTCAAAGGCCGCGTTTTTAAAAATGACTTCGTCTTCATATTTAAAATTTAAATTTTCAATTCTAATCATTTTAAAAGCACCCCTCCTTTTTTAAGAAGGAAAAAGACAAAGAAGGGCGCGCCGATTATTGCAACCACAACCCCTAAGGGGATTTGCACAGGGTAGATTAAATTGTTTGAAATAAAGTTTGCAAACAAAAGAAGTGTGGAGCCTGCTAAAATGTTTCCAAAGAAAGCAATTCTTGCGTCATTTCCAAGAATTAAACGCACAAGAAGGGGGCAAATTATCCCTGCAAAGCCTAAAATCCCTGCGCTATAAACTGCAAGCGAGGTTAAAAAGGCGGATAATATAACAAAAAGCACGCTATATTTGCCCGCAGCGTGTTCATTTTGGAAAATAAGCCTGGTATCAAGCCTTAAAATGTTTAATTTTGGGATAAAAAGGGCGCAAACACAAAGGAGAACAATAAAAAGCAAGAATAGCATTTTGTTTGAAATATCCGCGCTTGAAAACCCGCCTGTTAAAATAAGGGTCATAGAATAGGCCTTATCAGGGTTTAGAAGGATTAAAAATGAAATAACAGAGTTTACAAAAAGGTTCAAAGAAAGCCCGATTAGAATTAATTTTGTAATTGAAAACTTTGAAAACCCGCTTAAGGATATTACAAAAAAAGCACTGATTAAAGCCCCCAAAAACCCAAATATTGAATAATTTATGCCGTTAAAAAGTAAAATCGAAACAACAATTCCAAGCCCTGCGCCGGATGATAATCCTGTTAAATAGGGGTCTGCAAGCGGGTTTTTAGATATTGTCTGTAAAAACATGCCAGATAGCGAAAGGCAAGCGCCTGCAACAACCGCTTTTAAAATTGCAGGAATTCTTATGACGGATAAAATAAGGTTTGTGTCGGGGTTTTGCCCAAAGGGTTCTTCAAGCCCCCAAAACAAAGACAAAAGAAGGCTTAATATAAACCCTAAAAATAGTATTAAAAATATTAAGCTCTTTTTTGTCATTTGCCCTTATTATATCATAAGCTCTAATGTTGCCCGCCCTTTGGCTGTGCTTGTTCTTTGGGCTGCCCTCCGGATTGCCCTTTGTGGGCCCCCGGTTTATCAAAACCTATACTCTTTCTTCTTTGTTTTTGCGCTTTTTAGCCGGCGCATATTCTATAAACAATCCCGCATTCATCCTGATTTTTGGGCCATAGTAGCTGTCGTTTGCAAGCGTGTTTTTATACATACAAATGTCTTGGTTAAAGAGGTTGTAAATATTTCCCCTTGCATAAAAATCTGCATCTTTTATGCTAAACAGCCTGATTTTTGTGCCCAACCTGGCGTCAACATAGCCTGAAACCTTGTCTTTTGAAGCGGAGCTTAAGGTTCTTGAAGAGCCGGTTTCAATTCCTGCATAGAAATTAACCCTTTCATGCGGTGTCCAATATAATGTCCCGTTCAACCTGTTTTTTGGCGTTGCAGGAAGAGCATACCCGGTTGTTTTGTCTTTGGAATCCGTGTATGTATAATTTAAAAGGATTTTAAATTTATCATTCGGCGCAAAGCTTATTTTTCCTTCATACCCTTGAATTTTTGCTGAATCAATGTTGTCGTAATATCCCGTTGTGTAATAAGTCACAGGGTCCACTTCGTAATATGATGAAAGATAGTCTTTGTATTTACTGTTGAAATAGCCAAATTCAAACTTTAACTTTTCATCCATAAAATTTTGTTCAACGCCCACATCAAAACTTGTCATTTTTTCAGCGTCCAGGTTTTTGTTTCCGCTCCATGCCATCCAGCTGTCCCTAAAGCCGCCGTAGCGCTGGTATAGGGTTGGTGTGTTTACGCTTTTTCCCCAAGAGCCTCTAAATTTTGTCTTTGCACCTTTAAGTTTAAATGTCGGCAAAACAAGCGCTGCAGAGCCATTTGGGGTGACATATGTTCCGTATTCATTGTTGGCTGAAAGCCTTGCGCCCCCTCTTAAATGGAAAATGTCTTTAATGTTTATAACATCGTTAACATAAACGTCGTTTTGCAAGGCAGAGCCTGAATAATCAGACACATAATTTTGCAAGGGAAACATCGGCCAGGAGCCATACATTAAGGCGTTCGATTTTCCGTTTATATATTCATTTTCAAGGTTGTACCCGATTGATAAAGTGTTAAAATCTTTATATTTTAAATTGTGCTGGGTCATAAGGTTCAGCCTTGTAGAGTCAATTTTTGAAATTGAATTCTCATCCGGTGCAAAGCTGTCTTGCAAGGTATAGTTATTATTTCTATTATGATATAACCCAAAGCGCACACCATAATCATAAGCGTCATTTACGGCATGCTTAAAAGAAAGTGAATCTGAAACGTCTGTATTTTTAACGTAATTATTCGGGTCGTTATAATATTCATAGCTAAGGTTGCTATACCCTATTCCAAGGCCTTTTTCGGCGTTTGAAAACCTGAAAACGTTTCTTAATTCAGCCTTATTATCCAAAAGCCTTATCCCTGAATTTAAAACGGTGTTGAAGTTTTCATAGCTGTCGTTAAAAACCCTCCCCATTTTCTCTGTTCGCATGGCACCGTTTGTTTTATACCAGGTTGTTGATAGGTAATAATCCGCCTTTTCATTGCCGCCCATAATTGCAGCACGCTCTTTAAAGGTGCCATATTTTCCCATTTCAGACTGTGCTTCAAACCCAAAAGGCCCTTCGCCGCGCCTTGTTTGAATGTTTATGGCGCCGCCTGAAGCGTTTGTGCCCAAAACGTTCCCCTGCGGCCCTTTTATAACCTCAACAAGCTCAATGTCATCTGTTAATAAAAACTGTGTTTCAACGCCGGGGCTTGTCATGGAGGGCCTATCCGCCCTAATGCCGTCCACCGTCATTCTTACTCTGTCTGTCCCTCTTATTCTGACGGATGTAACACTTCCTTCAGAGCCGTTTGCAGTCTGCGTTGTAACTGCCCCAAGGCTGTTTAAAAGATAAGAAAGCGAGGGTGAATTTTGTTTTTCAATATCCGCTCTTTTAATAGAATCAATGCTTGCGCTGCTTGAAAGCTCATCTTCTATGTAATTATCTAAAGTGTAAACTTCATTTTTTCTTATTTTGGAAAAAATCGTGTTTGTTTCAGGGTCGATATAAATTGGGTCATAAGTGTCATCTCTTTGGCCTTCATATTTCCTTGGTTCATTTGGCGAAACGCCGTCTTGAATGTTTTCCTGAATTGCAAATGCGCCTTGTGCACAGGCAAGCATTAAAAATAATGCTAAAAAATAATTTTTTTTCATATCCTTCCCACCTGTTGCTCGAGGTAACCGTTTAAAATTGAGCATTCCGGCTATACGGCTGCGGCCCAGCAAGGGAATTTCACCCTGTTTTCCTCAATTTTAAGTTTTAATCATTATGCCATAAGAAGGCCGCTTTGGTAAAGATAGAGCCAAAGTTTTTGTAAAGCTTTTTAACATTAGGAATATGAATGTTAATCAGGATTTAATTCAAATCAAAAATGGACACAGAATGGACATGAGAAACATTAACATCAATAATAAGAAAGTCAGAAACGCACTAAAAAAGACCCTATGAAGGGTCTTTATAAATGGTGGGCGTTGAGAGGCTCGAACTCCCGACATCCTCCTTGTAAGGGAGGCGCTCTACCAACTGAGCTAAACGCCCGCACACATTATTTAACTGTCGCACCTCCCAAGGGAGGCTTTCTCGTATTTTGAAAGACCAAAGTCTTTCTGGGCAACTGAGCTAAACGCCCGCACTGATTATTTGATTTTATATTTGCAAGTGCGCTCTCGCTTTGCATAATCTATTATACATAATCACAATTTCATTTCAAGTCTTTTTTTAAAATTTTTGGAAAAATTTTTTTTGACAGGTTTTAATATAAATAAAACTTGCCGCAAAAACGCTTGAAAAACCCCTTAAAATAAACTAAATCAGGCCTTTTGGCAAAATATAGCAGGAATATAAAAAAGAGAAAAAAGATGAAAGTTAACGGCATAGTTTTAAATAATTATAAAAGCCAAAATAAAAACACACAGGCTTTAAATACAGCAAGGCCTGTGTTAATAAAA
>CAJULR010000047.1 GCA_910587375.1 Candidatus Gastranaerophilales bacterium
GTATAAAATTATACTAATAATATAAAAATTGCACAACTATTAACAAGTTCCTAAAATAAAAATTTTGTACTAATATAAAAAATAATTGTTTACAAAATGAGGCTTGAATATGAATGAAGATTTATACATTGCTATAACAAACACTGCACAGCTTTTAAAATCTTGTAGTACTCAGTTGTTTAAAAATAGTGTCGATTCAAACCTTACCCCGCAAGAGTTTCGTGTGCTAAAAACTTTAATTGAAAATAATGAAGAGTTTTCACAGCATAATATATCTTCCATTCTTTTGATGACAAAAGCACATGTGGGCTTTATTTTGACTTCACTGGAAGAAAAGGGTTATATCCAAAGATTTAATAATAAGAAAAACGGAAAATTTGTAAAATTCTCAACTGCAACAGAAAATGGAATAAGTGAATATAAAAATGTTTGCACCCAATTAACAGAGCTCAGAAAGGTTATTGAAAAAGGTATACCTCCAAAAAGAAGGGAATTATTGATTAGGGATTTAAATAAAATTCAAGTAAATTTCCAAAAACACCATTTCAAGCGTATTAAATAATCATTTTAGAAAATTTATACTAAACTACAACCGCCATCAAGCGCCATAATCTCGCCTGTAATAAATCCGGCACTATCGTGGCATAAATATAATACAGCACTTGCAATTTCATCGGGTGTTGCAATTCTTTTTAAGGGAATTCCGTTAATAACGTTTTTCATATGCTCAGGATAATCTTTTATTGCCTGCTGAACCATTGGAGTATCCTGTTGTTCCGGGGCAAATTGCATTCACCCTTATTTTATATTTTGCTCCTTTTTTATCATCCAAAAAACAAAAAATATTTTCTACATATATCAAGAATTATTAAGTAAAATTTATCGTTAATATACGGTGTTTAATTATTTAAATTTCATTGAAAATTACTTTTAAATAAGGGGTTACTCAATGGATAATCTTGGCAATAAAATACGTAAAATGAGGAAAATGCGCGGTTTTACGCAAGAACAGCTTGCTGAATTAATTGGAATTGACAATAAACATTTATCAAGAATTGAAATTGGCAAGCATATGCCCACTTATTCTGTTCTAAGAAGGCTTGCCGGAGTTTTGGAATTTGACATTTATGGAATTGAAGAATTAAAAGTTGAAGAAAAAATGCCTGATAAATTATTTTTAAAATCTTTAAAAATTCTAAATTCCGCAAAAACTCAGGAAGAGAAGAAATATTTCCTAGAAGCCCTGCAACATGCTCAAAAAGGGTTAAAGTTAAATATATCACCTGATAAAAAATAAATTTAATGAGTTTTTAATTTTTTTACAATTTTTTCCTTGCACATTTTTGAGTGATGGCAATTTTTTTGCTGTTATTGTTTTATATGTGTACACAGTGTGAGAAAGTTTGTACTGAAAGTTTGGTGTAATCTATGGAAACAGTGAATTTAAGCTCTTTGAACAAAACTTATTTGTCAGATGGGGCTCCCGCGGGCATAGTTAATTCTAATCCAATTTCCTCTCTGTCTGAGGTGTCTGCCCCTTTATCCGTTTCTGAAAATATTCCTGTAAAAGATGGTAACAAAAAGATAAAACTTGCTCTTGCGGGTTTGGCCGCAATTGGTACCGCAATCGCCGCCGGTGTTTTGATTTCAAAAGGAAAGGCGTTAAAGCTTTCTGATGTTTCCTTTTTTGGCGGTTCTGTCCTTGGAAAAGGCGGAACACCTTTTAGCGGCACCATAAAAGATAAACTGCCAAACGGCGACAGCATAAAACTTAAATATAAAAATGGCATTTTGACAGGTTCCGAAAGAAAAGGGAGTGTAAATTTTGTTAAGACCTTTGAAAATTCAGATGGTAACAAAATTGTTACAATAAAGACGCAAGAAGGCACCAGAATTTCAAATATTACAGAGCTTGCATCTAGTGGAAAGGCAAAATATAAAGCCAAACTAGAAGCGGAAGCCGCACAAAGAGCTCTTGAAGCCCAGCAGAAAGCGCAAGCGGAAGCACAAAAGGCGCAGGAAGCCCTAAAAGCACAACAAGAACGAGCCAAAATATTGGCAGAAGCCCAAAGAAGAGCTGCCGCACAAAAAGCGTTTGAACAAAAAGCAAGTGCAGCCCAGGAAGTTTATAATAAGCCTTTTGAGGCTGGCTTGTCATATAAATCCGCTAAAGATTCTGCAAACTTTTTTATAGAAAAAGAACAGAAGGAAATATTGGCAGAAGCGCAAAGAAGAACTGCTGCTGAGGCGGCCTTCGAACAGAAGGCAGAAGCTTCCCAGGCGCTTTATAATAAACCCTTTGAAGATGGCTTATCGCATATATCTGCAAGAAAATCCGCAGGGGCTATGTTTGGCGGCCCGGAAACCAAAAGGAGTGTGAAAAACGCAATTTTTGACGATAAGGGCGTGCATATCAAAAATGTTACCGCAATGACAAACGGCACAAAAACAGAAGAATTTCTCGATGAGGCTGGCAATATAACTAAAAGAGTAACGAAATATCCAGACGGCAGAGAATATACAACAACATTCCCGGATGGCGCAAAAGTTGTTACTTTTGAGGACGCTTTTTCAGACGGCTACAAGGTTTATGTTGAAGAAAACGGAAAATTAAAGCTTGTAAGAAGAGAAATCTACAAAGACAATGGAGGCCTCTCGGACGATGTATATCATAAGAGCGTTGAATATTTGGAAGATGGCATTTCAAAAACTACAGTTAAAGATGGTTACAAAGAAACCGTAACTTTTAGGGATAAAAAAGGCAATATTGTCGATATGAAAGAACACGGTGCCAAAAAAGGTCCTTTTGACGGGTCAGACGACTTTGACGGGGGCTTTGGGCCGGATGATATCGGGCCTTTGGATGAGGGCGCTGAAGCTATATATGAACGTTGGTATATTCACTACGCGAAGCTTTGCAAAAAATTTGGCATTCCAATGAGGCCTTGCGGGGTTGAAGGCGGCGCCGGCTCTCATTATTTTGAACTTTTAAAAATGGAAGAAGGACCAAAAGAGTATGAAAAATATTTGGAGCTTGAAAGATTTCGTGCAGGTTACGATGAAAAAGCGCGTCTTATGATGTTTTTAAGAGAATTTGGCAATGCCGATGCTTTTAAAGAACTTGGTTTTACTAAAAAAGATATTAAAACTTTAATGCAAATGGACACAGCTTCCCTGGGAGAATTGCTTGGGGCCATGAAAGAGTTTAACTTGAGCGCAAAAGAAGTTATGGCAAGCCTTACAACTATGCTTGAAGAACAAAAAGCCTATGGTTATCAGGATTTTTCCACTGCGGTGAGCGGCGTTATAAATCAATATGCAAAAAGGCACGCGCCGCAATGGCTACATGTCGGCACAAGCGCACAGGCATATCGTCCAGTTTATGAAGACGCCTATGAAGCGGCGGAAAATTTCTTACGTGCTTAAGAGTATAAAGGTTAAGAAATGATAAGCAAAGTTAACAAAATTGATAATAGCATGCAAACTGCATTCAAGGCAGGGGCGAAGAAAGAGTCTGCCATAAAAAATGCAGAGTTAAAAACCAAGGTGAGAAAATTTCTTCCATATGCCTTAGCTGGCCTTTCCGTGCTTGGTGTTGCGGCGATAGCGCTTTCTTCAAAGA
The DNA here is from genome assembly GCA_910587375.1 of Candidatus Gastranaerophilales bacterium. GTDB lineage: Bacteria > Cyanobacteriota > Vampirovibrionia > Gastranaerophilales > Gastranaerophilaceae > MGBC122484. The sequence goes on from CAJULR010000047.1 coordinate 3,623, forward strand.
AAAAGGTTTCGCTTGAACCTGTTAAAGATACTTTGAATAAGGCGGCTGCAAGCTTTAAGGGAGGGCTTGCATATGATGAGAAGGGTGGTTTGTATACAGGAAGCTTGATTAAGACAAATCCTTTGGGTGAAAAATTCAGTATTGAAATAAAAGATGGCGTAATTCAACAATCAACAAAAACAACGCCTGACGGGGAAATTGCCTTTGTGAAAAAGTATTCAACGGATGAATATCAAAACAAGGTGACAGATATTTTTATTCCAAAAGAAGACGGTGAACTTGGACAGGCAAAAAGAATTTTAACAAGCAAGGATAAAATTGCAATTTTCAGGGGCGAAAACGAGGTGGAGCAATTTTGGTATAAAACGCCTGATGGTTTTAAGCGGGTGGATGAATTTATAGACAAAAGCGACATTGAATGTCCAATGAGCCCGGAAGGGTACTATGAATACAACGGCATTCAAATTAACGCGTTTTTAAGGGATGGGGAATTTAGACACCCTGATATAAGAATGGATAAAATTCATTATGAGATTTTGGATGACCCCACATGTCCTGAATATGCAAAAGAAGATATAAGGCAAATAATGAAAGATAACAGGTTTATTTTATCTGCTATTGATGATTTAGATATTGAAACCCAAACGTCAGTTACAGACGCGCCGATGACTGTTTTTAGAAATGCGCCAAAGCGGTGGGTTAAAAGTGCGCAGGATGGCATATTAACAGAAAGAGCTTTTTGTTCAACTTCAACTGTTAAGGGTGCTTCAATGGAAGGGCTGTATGTCGGAAAGGACGCAAAAGACGGTGTAACCTATACTATACATCTTCCAAAAGGAACAAAATTTCTTGATAGAACATATACAAACGAAAAGGAAATGCTTCTTCCAAGGGACGCGCGTTTTAGGGTAATTAACGATACAGAGCTTGAGTATATTTTATAAACACTAAGGAGTAAAAAATGAAGTTATCCCCGGTTTATTTGCATTCTGCGAAATTTAAAACAAATTCTTATAATAAAAATGTAACTTTTGGGGCGAAGGCGCCGGGTGAGGATAAGGGCCCGGTTGAAGAGCCAAAGGAGCCACAGTTTATTGTTGATTGCTCCAGATTTTACCAAAGCCCTATGATAACTTTAAGAAATCAGCTTTTAAAAGATGGTTTTACGCTTGAAGATATGACCGGCTGGTATGTTCCGGATGATAAGGCGGTTCCTGACAAAATTGATTCCCAAAAATCAAAAGAAGACATCGAAGCGATGATTAAAATTTACGCTTTAATGAAAGAAAAATATGCAGATGATGATGTTATGAAAAACTGTCAGGGGTGTGATGAAATTGTTTCAGCGCTTGAAGAAGTTTTTGGTTTTAGATCAGAACCGTATGATGGGTTTAACGAATTTAAAAGCGAAGTAATGGCTACTTTAAGCTATGTAAACCGCCACAATGCACCTGTTGTTGAAATGTTATTGGACGATGAAGATTTTCTAAACAGTGAAATAAACGCTGCAATTTGGGGAATGAGAACCGAAGAAGATGTTAAATATGGTTTAGAAGCTTATAACTACGCAAAAAGCAAAGGCGTTTATAAGGAATTCAGCTTTCCCTTGGCGGTTTGTATGTCTGAAGCGAATGAAAAAAATATGCCGTTAATTAAAAAAGCAATTGGGGAAGAAAACTTTTTAACAGAAAATGAAAATTTTGTGCTTAGATATTTTGATAAGTTTCTAAGAATGGATAATGACCTAACAAGGCAATATCTTGAAGATGATTCTATGACCCTTGCCGATGTTGAAGATTGGTTTACCGGGCAAAAATAATATTTTTTACAAGCGTTTAGTATAATATGCGAATAGATTTTATAAAACACAATATTTTAATCTCCACAAGGCCTGCAGGCAGCTTCAGTGTTGCTAAAAAAGAAGTTCAGGCAGACAGCGCTCCTCAAAATGTATTTATGAATGAGCTTTCTGTAATGCAAAATTACAACATGCCGTTTTTAGGAAAGACAACTGCAAGGCCTGTTTATGCAATTGATAGAGAAATGAAGGAAACCTGGTTTGCTTCTGCAAGCAGAGCGGGTGCCGCCTTGGGCGTTCCTACTCCAAGCATTTTAAAGTGCCTGGCAGAAGATGAAAGCAAAAGGGCGAAATACGCGGGCGATTATTGTTTTGTGCTTGCAAGTAATGTTGAAATGGTTAAGGAAGATGGCAGCATTGATATAGATAAAGAAAAAATCAGACAAATTTTTGAGACGGCTGAGGTTGCGCGTGTTGAAGGCGCAAATGTTAAAAAGCGCAGATTTTACGGAATGAACGGGGACCATTTGCCGGTATTGTTTTTGAGCTATTCTGAGGCCGAAAAAGCCACTTCTGCAACGCGTCCAAATATTATTAGATGTTTAAAGGGTGATAGCAAAACGGCAGGAGGGTATATATTTTTCAATCCTGAAGAAATTGAAATTGTGGATAGTTCAGGCAAAGTGAATTATGACGAAGAAAAGCTTGACGCACTTATTAAAAGGGCGGATGAGTGTCTTGAAAATTCTTGTGTCGGTGAAAAATTGCCTCTATATGCTTTGTATATAGGTGATGAAGAGGACAAGAAAGATATAAGGTTTGATACAATTACAGAAGCAATAAATAAATTAAAAATTTCACATCAAAGCATTAGCGCCTGTCTGTCTGGCAACAGCGAATTTGCCGGCGATTATTGCTTTATTCGTGCAGCTGGCGTTGAAACAATTAAAGAAGACGGCAGCGTTGATGTGGACAATGACAAAATTGCAGAATTAAAAAAGAAGGCAAAAATTGCAAGAGATGATAATACTTGCGCAAGAGGCAAAGCGGTTTTTGCACTTAAAATTGAAGATAATTCTCTTAGAAGATATGACACAAGCGCTGTTGCTGCACAAATGCTTACAATTTCGCCTGCAAATATTTCTACTTGCCTTGCCGGCAGAAAAAAATCAACAAACGGCTATATTTTTATTCCAGCCTATAAAATTGAGGTTAAAGATGAGAATGGCACTTTAAAGCCGGATGAAGAAAAATTAAAAACAGCACTAAAAGAACTGGACGAGAGTGTTGCTGCTTACAAAGCCAAAAAAGCTGCAGAAAAACCAAAAGTTATAAAACCAAAAGTCAAAAAAGCTAAAGCTGACAAAGCCAATAAAGTTGAAAATGCTGATAAAGCTAAAACAAAAACAAAAAGAGCCAAAGACCCTACAAAATTGCAAAGAAAATATACGCAACTTGGCAGAATATATGGATACAAGTCAAATGGCGACACTGTTGAGTATAAAGATTTATTTACTGCAAGTAAAGAATTGGATACAGACCTTGAAACACTTTATAAGATTATTAAAAATAATTTAAAAGGGCCAAATGGGCTTGTGTTTGCCACTGACGCTGATTACAAATAATGGCCGAATGCTTGAAAGTTTGAAACTTGCAATAAAAAAACGAACGTTGTACAATTGTTGCAGGTTTTTATTCCCGGATCGTCTAACGGCAGGACGGATGACTCTGGATCATTCAATCGTGGTTCGAATCCATGTCCGGGAGTTTTTCATTTTTAATTTGTTTGTGGTATTTTTATAAGGGTGTGAGAGCGTTTCTTGGCGCGCTCGTTTGCAAATACAAAAGCAAGGGCAGATATGGGCATTTCAAAGCTTTATAAAAAATATACTGAAACCAATTTGGTTTTAAGAATAGTTTTGGGGATAATTTTAGGGGTTTTATTGGCCCTTTTTGCGCCGAATTTGGCGCCGGTTAAAATCCTTGGAGAACTTTTCATAGGCGCCCTTAAAGGAATTGCCCCGATTTTAGTCTTAACGCTTATTGTGAGTTCTCTTGCAAACGGACAAATTAAGCGGGACGGGCGTTTTAAATCCATTGTGTTTTTATACCTGACTTCAACCTTTTTGGCGTCCGTGTTTGCCGTGGTTTTGAGCTTTGTTTTTCCCTTAACGCTTACTCTTTCAGGAGGTTCAGAAGTTTCTATGACGTCCCCTGAAAATTTATCTGAAATTTTACATAATTTATTATCAAATATTGTTTCAAACCCAATAACAGCACTTGCTTCCGGGAACTATTTAGGAATTCTTTTTTGGGCTGTAATTTTTGGAATCGGGATGAAAAAAGTTGCGTCAAATTCTGCAAAAGATTTCCTGAAAGACTCTGCAAATTGTGTTTCCTGGGTGGTTTGCAAGGTGATAAACCTTGCTCCGTTTGGAATTATGGGGCTTGTGTTTGGCGCCGTGTCTTCAAGCGGTGCGGAGATTTTTGGCGAATACGGAAAGCTTGTTTTGCTTCTTGCTTCCTGTATGCTTTTTGTTTATTTTGTTTCAAACCCTGCCATAGTCTTTTTGGTGACAAGAAAAAATCCGTATCCTTTGATTTTAACCTGCCTTAAAGAAAGCGGAATAACAGCGTTTTTTACAAGAAGTTCTGCGGCAAACATTCCTGTTAATATGGCGCTTTGCGAAAAATTGGGGCTGGATAAGGACATTTATTCGATTTCAATTCCTCTCGGGGCGACAATAAATATGAGCGGAGCAGCGGTTACAATTACGGTTATGACACTTGCGGCCGTGCATACGCTTGGAATTGGAGTGAGCTTTGTAACAGCTGTAATTCTTGGAATTTTAGCTTCTTTTGCGGCTTGTGGTGCTTCGGGCGTTGCGGGCGGCTCTTTGCTTTTAATTCCTCTTGCCTGTTCGCTTTTTGGGGTTTCCCCTGATATTGCAATTCAGGTTGTGGGCGTTGGGTTTATAATCGGCGTAATTCAAGACAGCTTTGAAACTGCGCTAAACTCTTCCTCTGACGTTATTTTTACGGCAGCAGCAGAATATGGCAGCAAAAAACAAGGCTAGTTTATTGCCCTGAAAATTCTCAATACGCTTGTTCCGGGGAGGTTATGACATAGTGCCCGGGGCAATAGTTCCATTGTTCCATCTGTCCCAGCCGCCTATAACAGTGACATCTTGTTTGCATTCGCCAAGCCACCAGGCGCATTCATTAAATGTTGAACCGTATGTGACAATCATTTTTTTAGGTTTTGATAATAAATACATATCTGCAACGTGCTGTTTATTGTCTTTTAGGTTGTAATCCTTGCCGGGGAGCGTAATTATGCGGTCACCAAAGATTTGAACCATTAAATCTTCAACCTCTTTTATGTGGCAGGTAAGGTAAAAATATGTGTTTTCGTCATATTTTTTCATCTCATTCACAAAAAGCCCAATGTCGCCTTCGGCCCACCTTTGCCATATTCTCCAGTCTTCAGAGTGTCTAATGTGCACTGCAACACAGTTTTCAGGCAAGTTAACTCTGTCAATAATTCTCTGAACGCTTTCTGTGGGCTTTAGCGCTTTAAAATAAGGGATGTATATATCTCGTATAAATTGTGGAATTAGGCTGCAATCCGGCTGACATTCAAAGTCAATATACCCGCCTGGTGTGATATCCCTGATTTGCTCCCGTTCTTCCGGCGTTAAAAGCAAGCACCAAAAGTCTTCTTCTCTGCATTCATTGTCGATAAAAACAGAATGATTTATTTCATTAATTCTTGGAAAAATATCAAACGTAAAGAGTTCAAAAAACTTGTTATATATAGAGCCGCCAAGCGCCCAATGAATATCGACGGTGTCATATTGGCCTGAATGTAATCTTATTCGGCTGAAAATATTTTTAATACGGTTGCCAAGGCCTCCGATTGGATGAGTATAGATGTTTAATATTCTTTCTGTTTTGTCAAAATATTTTCTTTCCGTAAAAATATGCGAAACTTCTTCAGACATTAGTGCCCCTAAACTCTTGCTATAGCTATTAATTATAGCAAATTGAGCCAAAGTTTGCAATAAAAATCAGGCATTGGGCGAATTCCAGGAGAAGTTAATTCTCGTTGTTTTCGTGTTTTTTGTTTAAAATTGTAAGCACAGTCCCTGTTAAGGCAAAAAGGGCGATGGTGTTTGGAATAACCATTAAATTGTTGAACATATCGGTTAATTCCCAAACAAAGTCGCTTGAAATGAGGCTTCCAAGCATAATAAACCCAAGAGCAAGCACTGTGTAAGTTAATTTTGCGGCTTTTGGGAAGCGCTTTCCAAAAAGGTAGATGACATTAATTTTTCCGAATAAATTCCAGCTTAGAATTGTAGAAAAGGCAAAGAATAAAAGACATATGGCGACAAAAATTGCACCGAAAGAGTTTCCAAAAATGCTTCCAAAGGCGGTCTGTACCAGGTTTGTCTTGTTTAAAATTTCCATAACTGCCCCTGTATAGCCGTTTGAGAGCATTCCATCGTTTGTATACAGCGTGGATATTACAATTAAGGCGTTAAGGGTTAAAATTACAAAGGTGTCTATAAAAACGCCCATCATGGCAACTGTGCCTTGAATATGCGGGTCTTTAACATTTGCAAGGGCGTGTGCGTGCGGTGTGGAGCCCATGCCAGCTTCGTTTGAAAATAATCCGCGTTTTGCCCCTTGGCTTAGCGCTGTTTTTAGGGCATAACCAAAACTCCCGCCTAAAATTGCCTGCGGCTTAAAGGCGTAATAGAAAATCATACCAAAGGTTTCCGGGATGTATTGAATTCTTGCAATTAAAATCACAAGGCAGCCAATTATGAAAAAAAGTGCCATAAAAGGAACGACTTTTTCTGTAACAGAGGCAAGGCGTTTAATTCCGCCCATAAAAATAACGCCGCAAACAATGACAAGCAAAAGGCCTACAATCCAAGGTTCTACGCCAAAGGCGGTTTGCATGGAATAGGCTATTGAATTTGATTGCACCATACAGCCCATAAACCCAAGCGCTAAAATTATTGCAACAGCAAAAAAGCCTGCCAAAAATTTTCCGAAACGCCCTTTAAATGCGCTTGTGATGTAGTATACAGGGCCGCCTTTTATTGTGCCGTCTTTTTCAATTTTTCTTGTTTTAATTGCAAGGGTGGCTTCGGCGTAAATTGTTGCCATTCCAAAAAAAGCTATCACCCACATCCAAAAAATGGCCCCAGGGCCGCCGATTAGAATTGCGCCTGAGGCGCCAACGATGTTTCCTGTTCCGACTTGGGCGGCAACTGCTGTTGCAAGGGCCTGAAAAGAGGTCATATTTTTATGGTTTTTATCAAAAATGTGGATAGGGCCAAAAATGTTTTTTAGGCCTTCTTTGAAACACCTTATCTGGACAAAACGCGTTTTAAAGGTGTACCAAACTCCAACGCCCACAAGAAGGGTGACCAGAATATAATTTGATAAATATTCATTAATTTTTGCAACTATCGGAAACAGTGTTTCTTCCACATTCTTCTTCCTTTATTGGTTTTTCAAGCTTGTTTGTCTATTATACTTAAAACATAGGAAAAAATCTTTTTGGGCTGAAAATTACTTTGAAGTTCTTTAAGGTTTTTTAAACCTTTCTTTAAGTTTTTCAAAGAAAATTTTTGCCGCGGGGGAGAAAACCTGGTTTTTCTTCCAAACAATATCGAGGCCCGATTCAAGCTTTGGGTGCAGAGGCCTGAAGCAGAGTTCGCTTTCAATTGATGTATCGACAAGTTTATCAAGTGAGATAGAATATCCAAGCCCCGCTTTTACCATCACAGCTGCATTATAGACAAGGTTAAAGGTTCCTGTTATGTTTAAATTTTCATAATTTCCGTCAAACCAATCTAAAAAGCCGCTTTGCTTTGAATATTTCGGGGACATCTGTCTGGAGGCTAAAATCGGAATTCCTTTAAGGTCCTTTGGGGTGATAAATTTTTTCTTCGCAAGCGGGCTGTCTTTTCTCATAATTACGCCCCAGGTGTCTTTTTCGGGTAAAGGAAGGCTGTCGTATTTTGAAATGTCAATCGGTTGAATTAAAACTCCAAAGTCCAAAAGGCCGCGGTCGAGCTTTTCTGTGACATCTTCCGCGTTTCCTGAATATACGTGAAATTTAATTTTTGGGTACTCTTTTTGGATTTCTTTTAAAATTTCTGCGATGTATTTTATGGTGTCTGATTCGCCGCCGCCTATGAAAATGTTTCCGCTTATTGTGCCGTTTTCGTTTTGCAGTTCATCCTTGGTTTTTTCAACCATATCAATAATTTCTTCTGCCCTTTTTCTTAAAATGAGGCCTTCCTGGGTCAGGGTGACCTTGTATTTGCCTCTTATAAGGAGTTTTTGGTTGAGTTCTTTTTCAAGCTCCTGCAGCTGGCGTGTGAGGGTGGGCTGGGTTAAATGCAGGGAATTTGCGGCTTTTGTAATGCTTCCTTCCCTTGCGACGGCCAAAAAATATTTTAAAACTCTAATTTCCATTTTTTGATTTTATCGGCTCTAAATATGCCTGTCAAGCATTTTTAAATATTTAATATAAGTATTTGCTATTCTTTGAAAAATTGTGAATAATAAATAAAGGCGATGTAGCAAAATTGAGGCATTGTTTTGAAAAATATTTTAAAAATTTCTTTTATTTTGTTTCTTTTTGTGTTTTTGACGCAAAATTTGACGTTTGCAAAGGATAATAATGAGGATGCTAATATGGCAAAAAATGTAGCGAGAGCTGAAACTTGTAAAAAGAATTTTAGAGAATTGTTTAAGGGCGAGGCTTTACAGAAAACGGGCAGTGACCCTGAATTTATGGCAATTTTACAGAAAAACATTTTTGGCGAAGTTTTTGAAATTGGCAGTCTTGACCTTAAAACCCGTGAAATGCTTACAGTTGTGTCGCTTTCAACAATGCAAACCCTGCCGCAGCTAAAGGCACATATAAACGCGGCACTAAATGTTGGCGTAACTCCAATTGAGCTTCGGGAAGCGATTTATCAATGCGCGCCTTTTATCGGGTATCCTAAAACCCTTAATGCTATTGGGGTATTAAATGAGGTGTTGGCCGAAAAGGGGATTAAAACGCCGCTTGAGGACACAACAACTGTGGCGGAGGAAAATCGTTTTCAAAAGGGGTATGAAATTCAAAATCCTATTTACGGAGATGAAATAAAAACGGTGCTTTCAGGGCTTCCGGGGGGTGTGGGAGAAGATGTTTCAAGGCTTTTAACCGAAGTTTGCTTTGGCGATTTTTACACAAGAAAAGGGCTGGATTTAAAAACAAGGGAACTTTTAACGATTAGTGTTTTGATGTCTTTAGGGAAATTTGACACCTTAAAAAGCCATATTAAGGGCAATTTAAAGGTGGGCAATTCCCCCAAAACCATTACTGCGGCTATAATTCAGGTGTTGCCATACACGGGTTTTCCATATGGAATTTCTGCTCTAAAAGTTGCAAAGGAAGTTTATGAAGATGGGGCCGGAAATGATTAATTTGGCTGACTTTATAAAAAGTATGGAGGCAAAAAAGCCTGTTGTTGTGGGTTCTGAGCTTAGTGTTATGTTTCATAGCCTTGCGCAGGAGGCTCTTAAAATTACAACGGAAATTAATAGTAAATATCATACACCTGAAGAGATTGTTGAATTGTTTTCAGAATTGACAGGGAAAAGAGTTGATGGCACTTTCAGGCTTTTTCCGCCGTTTTACACGGATTGTGGGAAAAATATAACACTTGGAAAGAATGTTTTTATAAATGCGTGCTGCAAATTTCAAGACCAGGGCGGAATTACAATCGGGGATGGCTCTTTGATTGGGCATAATGTGACGATTGCGACTTTAAACCATGATTTTGCGCCCGAAAAAAGGCAGAATATTTTTCCAAAGCCTGTGGTGATAGGGAAGAACGTTTGGGTTGGTTCTGATTCAACGATTTTACCCGGGGTGAGAATTGGGGATGGCGCAATTATTGGTGCAGGAAGCGTTGTGACAAAAGATGTGCCTGAAAACACTATTGTTGCGGGGAACCCGGCAAGAGTGATGAAAAAAGTTGTATGATAATTTGGGTTAAAAAGCTTTAAGACAGCTCTCTTAAAGGGAAATTAAAAGGAAAATTTATGTTTAAGAAATTAATTTTAACATGTTTTGCATTTTTATTATTTTTAACAGGAGGTGTAAATATGACCATGGCAAAGGGCCAAAGCGGCGCTTGGGATAAGACTTTTGAAAAATCAGACAAGGTTGATGTTAAAAAGGTGAAGTTCAAAAACCGCTATGGAATTGAACTTGCCGGGGATTTATATGCACCGAAGTCTGCAAAAGGGAAAATGGCGGCAATTGCTGTGTCAGGGCCTTTTGGGGCAGTGAAAGAACAATCTTCCGGGCTTTATGCGCAGACGCTTGCGCAAAGGGGCTTTGTGGCGCTTGCCTTTGACCCTTCTTATACGGGAGAAAGCGGCGGAGAACCGCGCTATATGGCTTCTCCTGATATTAACACAGAAGATTTTATGGCCGCTGTGGATTTTCTTTCCGTGCAGGAAAATGTTGACCCTGAAAAAATCGGAATATTAGGTATTTGCGGCTGGGGCGGCATGGCGTTGAACGCGGCAGCACTTGATACAAGGGTAAAAGCGACTGTAACATCTACAATGTATGATATGAGCAGGGTTAATGCTTTTGGATATTATGACAAAATGGATGAAAATGCGCGCTATGAGATGAAAAAGAGCCTTAACGCGCAGAGGATTGAAGATTTTAAAAATATTCAAAAGGGTGGAAAATACAAAAGGGGCGGCGGAGTTCCGGATGTGCTTCCTGAAGACGCGCCGCAATTTTTAAAGGATTATTATGCCTATTACAAGACCGAAAGAGGTTATCATCCGCGTTCTTTGAATTCTAACGAGGGCTGGAATGTTGTTGGGTGCATGTCTTTTATAAACCAGCCGATTTTAGCCTATGCGGGCGAAATTAGAAGTGCTGTTTTAATGCTGCATGGCGAAAATGCGCATAGCAGATATTTTTCAGAGGACGCGTTTAAAAAATTAAAGGGCGAAAACAAGGAGCTTTTAATTATTGATGGCGCAAACCACACGGATTTGTATGATAATTTTGAAAAAATTCCGTTCGATAAGATTGAAAAATTTTATGAAGAGAATTTAAAGTAGCACGGCTTTCTTTGGCCTTGCAAGGGTTTTGCGTGCGACATTGTAAAGAGGCATAAATGTTTACGAAACTTAACGTTTGCGGCAAAACTCAATAACCCGATACTTTATTGTGCGAAACAAAGATTTTAGGAAAAAGCAGGAAAATTCAGGCAAAGAAAGCTTTATCCTGTTTTTTCTTATGTCTTTTTTAATTAGCGAATAATCGTATTTTGTGGTTTTTATAAGTTTTTTTATAAAAAAGGGGTACCAATCTTTGAATTTGAAAAGCACAAGCCCTCTTTTTAGGAACGGAGAGTGGTCTTTTTTTATAATGGAGGCGTAAATTCGAAGTTGGGCGTCGTTTTTAATTTTGCTTAAATTGCAGTACGCATCATATTTAAAACCAGCCTCCTGCAAACTTTTGCTTAAGCCAATTTCGTATTTATCAATGACATCTTGTTTGGAATTTTCTTTTTTAATATTTGACATAAAATCGTCAAAAGCCTTGGAATTAAAGACTTTTTCTCTAAAAACAAGGAAATAGCTTTGAATGTGTTCGTTTTTTTGTTTTTTGCCTGTTGTTATGCGGTTTTGGGTGTTTCCCCAAAAATCAGCCCCGCTTTTTTCTATTTCAGAAAACATATTTTCAAACGGGAACAAAGGCGCATAGCAGCTGTCGTTTGCAAGGATTAGTTCATATATTGCTGAACTTTCTGTTCTTTGATGTTCTACAGCCAGGGGGCCGCCAAGGAGGCCTTTTTCTTTTAAATAAAAATATCCTCTTTTATAAGAACCAAAATCATATTCCCCATGGGGCTTTGCGATGATTTTATCAACATAGGGAGAAATTTTTAAAAGTTCAGCCTCATCAGGCGCGCTGTCTGATACGAAGATGACAAAATCGGCAATTTTTTTTAAGTTTTCAAGGTAGAAAACCACATAGTCTTCGATTTGGTTATTTTCGCTGTAGTGAGCAAAGATTGCGGCTCTTTTTGTGCTTTTTTCCATAAACATATTATACATTCATTTTTTATGTTTTAAAATTTTCTTTGAAAAATATTTTTATTGTGATAGAATTTTTTTGTAAAAAAAGATGGGCCTGTAGCACGTCCTTATCAATAAGACTTGCGAGAGTATTTGAGCAAGATGGGACAGCAGTTAAACTCTGCGCTACGCCTTCAAAAATCGAACATTTTACATTTTAAAATAATATTTTGGGCCTGTAGCGCAGTTGGTAGCGCAGGAGACTCTTAATCTTTTGGTCGTGGGTTCGAGTCCCACCAGGCCCACCATTTAACTCCCTTTTATAAGGGAGTTTTTTAATGTGCAAAAACCAAGAACTAAGGTTCCAAAATTTAAACCAAAAGTATTATACCCGGTGTGCATTACTTTTACCCGGTTATTGACAAAATAAAAATTTTATCATATAAAGTAAGTAATTACTCACTTTATAAAAATATAGGAATCAGATATGAAAACAACAGTTAAAAAAGAACAAACAATGCAAATTATTATCAATTCAGCAATTAAGTTGTTTTCATCAAAAGGTTACAGCGCAACAACAACAACATTAATTGCAAAAGAAGCCGGAGTGTCTGAAGCCATAATATTTAAACATTTTAGAAACAAAGAAAACCTTTTAAAAGAAATCGGTTCAATAGCCATAAGCGAAATTGTGGAAAATATTTCAATAATTCCTCTTGTAAAAAACATTGAAAGCTCAAAAAAATACCCCTTTAGGGATTTTCTTAAATCAATCATTGAAGAAAGGCTTGAATTTTTTGAAAAAAATGCAGAATTAATAAAATTATTATTAATTGAAATGCAGTATTCGCAAGACTTAAAACAGCAAACAAGTAAAATATTATTTCCAAAAGCACTTGAAGCGCTGCGGGGCATAAAA
>CAJULR010000048.1 GCA_910587375.1 Candidatus Gastranaerophilales bacterium
ATATTTTTTTCAGAGGTTGTAAATTTATCGCATATATCAATATCTTTGATATTTTTATTACGGAGTTTTTCCAATATATGACTTCTATTTCTATCCCCCATACTATATTCATATCCGAATGGTGTAGTTGTATATACTAGTTGGCTAGTTAAATCTATTACTAGTTTATCATCATACTTTTTTGCAATATGAAATAATTGAATAAGAATTAAGGTTATTGTGGTAAGACGCTGCTGTCCATCAACAATATATGCTTTTCCATTGTTGTCGTTTGTAATATACGTATTTAAGTAATACCAAGGATACTCACTAATTGCTTCTGCTGTAATATCCAAGTTGCTTTTATTTTTATAAATTGGGTCGAATTTGTAAAATATATCATCTAAAAGTATTTTAACTGTTTCTTTTGTCCATTTGTATTCTCTTTGATAAAAATCAATATAGTATCTTTTGCCTCTAAAAACTTCAGAAATATTTCTAGGCTCTCCCTTAATTTCATTTGCCATATTGCCTGCCTTCTTAATTATATAAATATAACTAATTATAAATTAAAAAGATCTGGAATACAATTTTAATAGCGGATTAAGCCTTTAGCCAACAACAATAAATAATAATGGTTAGAAATAAAAAAGAGGGCTTAGCCCTCGATTTTAAATTTAAAGATTTACCCTGGATGCGATTCGAACGCATGACCTACTGCTTAGAAGGCAGTTGCTCTATCCAGCTGAGCTACCAGGGCATAGATACAAACAATAATTTATCAAAAACAAAGTCTGTGTGCAAGTGTTAAAATAAAAACTCAAACAAAAATATTACTTTAAAACCCATACGTCCCAAAAAGCAGTGTTTTACAGTCCAAAGGCCATAAGGAGCCTTGTAAGGCCTTGTTGAACAAACCCCAGGATTAAAAATGCTACAATTGGCGAAAAATCAATCATCCCGACAGGCGGAATGATTTTCCTAAACGGTTCAAAGAAAATGTCCGTAAATTTTTTCAAAGAACGGAACGGTTCATTGTACCAGTTTATATTTGGAAACCAGCTCAACAAAACCTTGATGAGCATTAAAAGCATTATTAAATTAAAAAGTTGGTAAACGCCGTATGATATCATAGTTCTATACTCTTGAATTTTCAACCACGCTGTGGCATGCGCACTCTTCTTCTTTAATATTCACAATAATTTCGTAAAGAAGTTTTTTCAAATGTTCAATATTGTTTTTAAACACTTCCATAACAGCCGCATGGGAAACAGGCTCGCTGTCAGACACCAAACCTGCGTCATAGTCTGTTATTAAGGAAATATTTAAAGGACACATATCCATTTCTTTAACCAAATAGCTTTCAGGGTATTGCGTCATATTAATCACTTCAAAGCCTTGAGATGTGAAAAATTTGCTTTCTGCTTTTGTTGCAAAGCGCGGCCCGTTGATTACAACAACAGTTCCTGTTTTATGGAAATTAAACCCTAATTTTTCGCAAGATTCAATCGCCACTTGTCTTAAATTTGGGCAATACGGGTCTGCCGCGCTGACATGCGTTACAAGCGGGCCTTCAAGGAATGTGTCTTTTCTTCTGCCGAAGGTCCAATCCACAAATTGGTCGCAAAAAACAATGTCGCCTGGCTTTATGTGTTTTTGCAAAGAGCCTGCCGCACACGGGCTTATCACCCTTTTACAGCCGATTTCTTTCATCGCCCACACGTTTGCTCTATAGTTTACGTTTTCAGGCGTTATGGAATGATTTCTTCCATGCCTTGGCATAAAAGCAACTTTTTTGCCTGCAACTTCGCCAATTGTAATTTTATCGCTTGTGTGTCCGTATGGCGTTTCAATTGTGACTTCCTTTGCATTTTCTAAAAATTCATAAAAACCTGAACCGCCAAAAACGCCTATTGTAGCTAAATTTTTCATTCTTAATCTTTCTAATATAAATAATAAACGGCTAAAAAGCCTTGGGTGCTATTTAAAAAGGTGCCCGTTTGAAAATCAAATTGAAAATCAAAAGAGCACCTTAAAACTATTTCTTAGTTATCATCTTCAGGGGTTGGAACTGTAGTTGTGGTGCCTTCCTGAAGCCATGCTTTTGCGCGTGCGCCAGCAATTACTTTTCCGTCACGTCTGATGCCGAAAGCAAATGCGTCCTCTCCGCCGTGTCCGTCAACGTCCATGCAAAGCACTGCATAGTATGCAGGAATTTTTGAATAAACGCCGGTTAAAGTTTTTGCCTGATCTGAGCTTGAGTCGCCGGAGAAACTTTCTGATGGAACAGACCAATATACGCCATCTTGTGTTGCAACGTTAACATCGCTTAAGTCTTTTGCGGGGAAGCCTGAACAAGCTGTGTCTAATGCACTTGCTGTAACTGTGCCGTCTTCTGCTGTGACTACGCCTGAAATGTCAGTTGTATCAAATTTGTCAGTTGTTAAGCCATTTTCGTTTTTGAAGTTATCACATTGGGTTGACGTGCTGTTTAACATTTCTGAAAACTGAATGCAGAAATATCTTTTGCAATCAGCACTTGTAACGTCTCCGCCGCCTTCAAACGGGCAATTTGTATCATCATTTTTAAGAACTTTGCCGAATTCGCCTTTTGTTTGGCTGTAATTATCGGAATTTACCATCTGGTCAATTGTTCTTTTAAGCGTATAGTAACCTTTTTTGAACTTTAATTTGTTTTCATCCGGCATAGAGTTAAACACCGTAGGCATTAAAACTGCGGCAATTACTGCTAAAACTGCAAGTACAATCATTAATTCTGCAAGGGTGAAACCCTTTTTGCCGCTTGTTTTTGCGGCACAGATGTGTTCTTTTAGATTATTTAAAACATTCAATTTCATAGTCGAATACTCCAATACAAATTCTTGAACTCATTATATTATAGTTTTTAAATGTTTGCAATTTCTTTAATCTCCTTTAATATCCCTTTAATATATTTAATAAAATACGCCGGCTTGTGTTTGCCGACGTATTAAAAGTGATAAAATTTAAGGGTTAAAATTTCTTTGGAGCAGGTTTATATCTATGGTCCCCAACCGGCGGCCTGTGGCCGAAATTTTCCGGGCCTTGCGGCCTTTTGTGTTCTCTGAAATGTTTTCTGCCCTCTTCTTTAATTTGTTCATATTTTATTTTTTGTTCCGGCGTTAAAATTGCCTCAAATTCTTTTTCGTTATCACGTCTTATTTGGCGCATTTGCTGGTCAATTTTTCTCATATCGTTGTGCAGGGCTTCCATTTTTTTATCCTGCGATTTTACGCTCATTGAGCTGTTTGCTTCAAGCGTGCGCATTTCTTCAAATTTTGCCTTTTTCTTTTCCATTAAAGGTTTCATTTTGTTGTGGCCGTTTGTTCTGATTTCTTTTGCTTTTGCAACCTGTTCATCAGTTAACCCCAGGGTTTTATTAAATTCTTCCACCCTTTTTTCCATCCTTGCTTTTCTTTCTTCGGGGGAAAGTTTTTTTACCCCGGGTTGTTTTTTTGGAAGGTTGCAGGTTTCAGCTTTCGGTTCTGGTTTTACACAGTTTTGCGCAGGTGCTTTTTGTGCTTCCCCAACGTTACATGGCACTGCCCCTGCGATGTTAAATCCGCCCAGCACAACAGTTGCGGCAAGCGCCATTGTTAAAAATTCTTTTTTCATCTTAAAATTTCCTTTCAAATTATTTTTTTATGTTAAGTCTTTTAATATATTAAAAAGTTCTTTTTTTGCGTTGTAAATTCTTGATTTTACCGTGCCCACGGGGCAATCCAGCCTGCGCGCGATGTCTTCATAGCTCACGTTTTCAATTTCATACAAGACAATAACTTCTTTTTGTTTTTTGTTTAAAGAGTTAATTGCATTTGTAATTCGCTCTTGGCGTTCTTTTTGAAGCAGCCTTTCTTCAGGGCTTGCTTTTTTATCTTTAATATTTATAAAAACATTTTCATCTTCAAAGCCTGTTTCACTTCGTTTTTGGGCACTTTTAAGGTAGTCCCTTGAAACGTTGTAGGTAATCGTTGTAAGCCAGTTTAAAAATTTCCCTTTTTCTTTATATTTATCCTTATTTTTAAGGGCCTTAAGATATACTTCTTGTTCTAAATCCTCGCAAACATCCGCATTTTCTTTTGTTACAAGCCTTATAATATTTTTTACTTTTTGCCTGTTTTGATTAAAAATTTCCCTATATTTCATTTCTCTTTAGCCTTTTTAAATTTCCTTCCCTTGATTTTTTGTTTTTATTGGTCTAAATCCACCATTATAAACCCGTAATCATCAACAGGAAGGCCCATTTGTTCATATGTATAGCTGTCCCCCGTAAGATATGCCATAGTTTCATTCACATATGAATCCGGGTTTACAAGCTGGAGGGTGAAAAAGGTTAAGAATGCGGCAAAAAAGGTTGCTGCGATGACGGTAATTTTTTTCTGCAAGCGCTTTTTCTTCATATTGAGCCTGTATGAAAAGGAAACTTCCTTCACAAGGTTTGACACCTTTTGCATATTTTCATATTCTTTTGCACAATCTGGGCAGGTTTTTATGTGTTCTAAAAGCTCTGTTTCATCCTCTTTTATGAAAAGTTCTTCATATTTTTTGCATTTTTCGTTGCTCATTTTTTAATTTCGCCTCGTTATAATTTACATTTTTATCTTACATTATTTATAACGATTTAAAACTAAAATTGTTCATTTTTTATTTATAAATTTTTTGCATTAAAAAAGGCCCTTTGAAACCGGGCCTTTTTGTCACATTTCACATCTTGCTTCAAGCGCTTTAATTAATGTTAATTCATCTGCGTATTCAAGCTCGGAACCCAAAGGAATGCCGAATGCTATCCTTGAAATCTTTATTCCAAAGGGCTTTAAGAGTTTATTTAAATAAAGGCTTGTTGCTTCGCCTTCAACAGAAGGGTTTAGGGCCAAAATTACTTCTTTAATGTCTTCTGCATGCACCCTTGTGAGCAATTCTTTAATTCTGATGTCATCAGGGCCAATGCCGTCAATTGGGGAAATTAGCCCCTGTAAAACATGATAAAGCCCCCTGTATTCATTTGTTTTTTCAATTGCAATTAAATCCTTTGTTTCACCCACAACGCAGATTGTATCCCTGTTTCTTGTGGTGCTTTGGCAGATTTCACAAGGGTTTGAAGAGCTCATATTGAAGCAAACGTCACAATAGTTTATTGTGGTTTTAGCTTCAATCATAGATTCTGCAAATTTTTCAACCTCGCTCAAAGGCATTTTAAGCAAATGCAAAGCGAGCCTCTGTGCGGTTTTTGGCCCGATTGAAGGCAATTTTTGAAAATATTCTATTAATTTTGCAAGCGGTTTTGTGTATTCCATAATTCTGCCCTGTTGGAAGCTCCTGTGGGTGTTTCGCAAAAATTTGTTTCACTGACGTTGTCACAAATTTTGCTCACATCCTACGTCGCCAATCGATAGTTTCAAATTTTGCCAACGCTCACGCATTGCCAAAATTCTTCACCCCGGCTTACGCTTTTTAAAACAGCCCCGGTATGCTAATTCCGCCTGTCACCTGTTTCATGGATTTTTCCATTTCAGCAGTTGCCTTTTTGGTTGCGTCTTTAATTGCTTCTGAAATTAAATCTTCAAGCATTTCAACTGTTTCCTTGTCAACGCTTTCCGGGTTTTCAGAATTTATCGCTTCAGGCTTAATTTTAATACCTTTAAATTTTGACTGTCCGTCAAAAGTTACTTCAACAGCGCCGCCTGCAGATTTTCCCAAAACCTCAATTTCTTTTAAAGAATCTTGCGCGTCTTTCAGTTTTTTCTGCATTTTTTGCGCCTGCTGCATCATCTGAATCATATTCATATATTTTTTTCTCCCTAAATCTATCGTAAAAAAGCATGTTATAATTATCTATTATATGCAAAGAAAAACTTATCTTCAACACTGCTTAAATAATAAAGGAAAAATTTCAAGGTGGCCAAGCAATATGATGCCCTTGACGTTTTATATTGCCCCTTTCAGGTGGTATAAAGCAACGTCACAGGCGGATGCCTATAAATATGCAGGCCTTGTAATTGACGCCCTGAACACCTGGCAAAGCGCCGCTGCGGGCTGTGTTAGTTTTAATGTTGTAAATACGCTTAACGATTCGCAAATTAACCTTGAATGGAAAAGGATAGACCGTAAATCCCTTGGCCAGTGCCAGTTTCATTATGACCCGCAAGGGCGATATTATTCTGCGGAGGTGCAAATCGGCCTGTCAGACGGCATTATCCATAAAAAATATATGGACGAAGCGGAAGTTTATCATACAATTTTGCATGAAATAGGCCATGCTATGGGCCTTGGGCACTCGCCCTATAAAGAAGATATTATGTATACGCCGCACCAATATGGCGTTGTAAACATTTCACAGCGGGATATTCAGACGCTTCGCTGGTTGTATAAATTTGATGTTGGCCGCGGGTGGGAAGAAATCCTTGCAATGCACCCAAACACAGGCGCAAGGGATTTAGATGAACTTGTAATGGCTCTAACGGGCGAAAAAAGCGAGTTTCAAAAGGTTCAAGACGGGCTTATGGGCTCTTCTGCGATGAAAGATTTGGTTCAGGAAAACCAAAACATTGGCGATTTAAAGATGTATTTAATGCAGGTGCACAACAATTTTACTTTCCGAAAACCCCCGGGAAGATAACCCTATTCCACAAGCGAAAAGCCTTCCGGCAGTTCCTCTTCTATCATTTTTACAAATTCTGAAGCCTTTATTCCAAGCGCCTCTGCAACCTTGAAAACCGTCGTCAATTGCGGGTCTTTAAGCCCCCGCTCTAAATTATTTAAAAGTGACGTTGAAATTTCATATTCGCCTGAAAGTGTGTACAGGCTCTTTTTTCCGCGCATTTTTTTGAGCGCTTGCCCCGCAAGGGCGCATATTAATTTTTTCTTCTCTTCTTGCATTTTTTCAATAATAAGTTAAAATAAAATTATCACGTTCACGAACGTGAAAGAAATGTTCGTGAAAGCCCGTGAAAAATTCTTTTATACGAGAAGCTGTTTATCGAAAATTGGAGCAAATAAATGAATGTTGTTTATCTAAAGCCTTTTAAAAGGTTACTTTCCCGTGCGCTGAAATTTGAAACCCTTTTTGGCGCCCGTTTTAACGTGCTTAACAAATTGTTACAAAATGACCCCGGGCAGTGCAAAAATGCGCCTACGGGTCAACCCATGGACACCGTCATTGCGAGTGGTCAGCAATCATTCAATGGTCACCGTCATTGCGAGGATTCGACTGAAAGTCATTCAATGAACACCGTCATTGCGAGGGTAGCGTCAGCGTACCGCGGCAATCCAGTAAAACATAACGCTGAAAGTGTTAGTTTAAAAAGTTCTCATGGATTCCGTAAAACCTTCCTGGATTGCTTCGTCACTGTCGTTTCCCTCGCAATGACGGCTGCTCAACCAATGAAAAAAGCAATCAATCAACGTACAACCGTCACCCTGAATTTATTTCAGGGTCTCAAGCAATGCCGGGCGTTTTCGTTGGTGGAAATGTTGATGGCGCTGCTGGTGGCGTCGTTATTGATGGCGGCATTAGCCCCTGTTATGACAAAAAGAATGGATGAAGCAAAATTAAACATATCAGGAGTAGGTGCTGCTCAATATGATAAAGAC
>CAJULR010000049.1 GCA_910587375.1 Candidatus Gastranaerophilales bacterium
ATAACAATAACTTTTTAGAAAAGGTATATCATCAATCTTTGGATTTAAAAATCGTATCAACCTAAAGATCTATAAAATTTTAATTAAATTATTTACTATATTTACACAGCTTTAAATAAATTTGCCATCTCAATTGCAGTTTCAGCGGCCTCTGCACCCTTGTTTCCGGCCTTCGTGCCTGCACGCTCAATTGCCTGTTCAATATTATCTGTTGTTAAAACACCAAATATCACAGGAATTTCAGTTTGGAGGGAAACATTTGCCACCCCTTTTGAAACTTCGGCGCAAACATAATCATAGTGCGATGTTGAACCCTTTATAACAGCACCAAGAGTTACAATAGCCGCATATCCTTTTTTTGCGGCTTTTTTTGCAGCAAGGGGAATTTCAAAAGCGCCCGGAACCCAGATTACATCAATGTTTGAATCTTCAACTCCGTGGCGGATAAAAGCGTCTTTTGCGCCTGTAAGAAGTTTTGAACCGATAAATTCATTAAACCTTGAAACAACAATACAAAATCTGTCATTTTTATCTGCAACTAATTTTCCTTCAAACACATTTGCCATAAGTTTTTCCCCATATTGTTAATATTGTTAATTTTACTTTGAATTTTAACACAAAAAAACTTACCATGTCTAGAAATTCAACCTGTTACATCCTGAAATTAACTTATCCGCGAATTCTTTTTCTTATATCCTTTAATTTATAATGCCTGATTGAATACATAAACCAAATGTATTGCTTTTTAAGGTAGCTTTTGCCCGAATAGCTTTTAATTTGAAACAAAAGACAGAGAGGAATGGCGCAAAAAGACACAACCGCAAGAAATGCAAAGGTGTCAAAATATGCCATAAGGCGGGATTGAATTAAAAGGTCATGGTAAATTACGGCATTTGCTTTCTTTGCGGCAAGAAACGCCGGTAAATTTACAGAAAAATATGATTGCAATTGCGCAAGTTTATTTTGAAAAATTAAACTATATTGAGAAAGGTTTGAAACCAAATATCCTTGGTGCACCTGGGAAAACCTTTCAACGGAAGTAGCTGTTAAAGAGGTTGAAAAAGCGGCTGCAACTGCACGGGCAAGAGAACCAAGCCCTGCTGCGTCATGGAGCTTATTTTTGGGCAGTGTTGCAAAAGAAATAGAACTTGAAGCAGTGAATGTAAAAGCTATTCCTGCGCCCAAAACCAGGTTTGGAATAACAACCCAGGCAATTGAAGATGTTAAGTTTAAGTTTGTAAACATAAACGTCCCAAAGCCAATAATTATAAGCCCGATTGCAATTAACACGCGGTTATCTATTTTATCTGCAATTTTTCCGACCACAATAAGCATAATGGTTACGCTTAAAGACCTTGGCAAAATCGAAAGGCCGCTCATTGTGGGGGAATATCCTAAAATCGTCTGCAAAAAGGCAGGCAACAGCATAAGAGTTGAATATAGAACAACCTGAATGAAACACCCTAAAGCTGTTCCGACTGCAAAGTTTACATCTTTAAACACGCGAACATCCGATATGGGGTTTTTATAAATCGTTTCCCAAACAAGGTAAAATGTTAACATTGTAACACTTATAGCGCTCAAAACACATATCCAGCCTGTGTCAAACCAATTATACTGCTGGCCTTTATCTAAAACATACTGCATGCACCCAAGGCCCACAATTACAGATATAAGCCCCGGAATATCGAACTGCTTTTGGTGTTTTTCCCTAATTTCAGGCGGGTCTGTAATAAAAAGATACATTAAAATAACAGAAAGTATCCCGACGGGAATATTTATAAGGAAAATCCACTGCCAAGAGGAATTATCCGTAATAAAACCGCCAAACGTCGGACCCAAAAGCGGAGGAAGAATTACAGAAAAACCAAAAAGGCTCATTGCCTTGCCGCGCTCTTCAATTGGAAATGTATACAAAAGCACAGCCTGACACATAGGAATCATTATGCCGCCGCCAAAACCCTGAATTGTCCTTGCAACTAGAAGAACATTCAAACTATGCGTTGAAACACAAAGAATGGCACCGCCTATGAACATTATCATCGAAAGGTAGAGCGTATTTTTTTGGCCGATTGTTTTTGTAAGCCACCCTAAAATTGGCAATACCATTGCATTTGCAATTAAATACATTGTAACAACAGTGTTTGTTTCATACTGCGTTGCTCCTAAAAACCCTGCAATGTGCTTCATTGCAACATTTGCAGCAGACGTCCCAAGAGCAACAAAAAACGTTGGCAAAATTACGGCAAGCGCCACCAAATATTTATTCACTTGTTTTGTAGAATTTTCTTCCATTGTTGTTAATCTTCTATATTGAGGGTTTTGCACCAAAAATATCTTGCACTTTCGCACCAAAGACAATATACGCCTTATAAGGAGCTTATTTCACGCGAACCTTTGGAACGCAGGACATGCCGGGCACGATGTTAAAGTCTTTATATTCTTCAGTAAATTTTATTTTCACAGGAATTCTCTGCACAATTTTTACATAGCTTCCAACCGCGTTTTCGGGCGGAAAAAGACTTGCTTTGGCACCTGTTGTTCTTTGAATGCTGTCCACTTTTCCCATAAACTTTTTGTCCGGATATGTATCGATTTTTATGACAACTTCCTGCCCCTCTTTCATATTGGTCAATTGGGTTTCTTTATAGTTTGCAACAACCCAAACTTCATCAGACACTATTGAAAACAAAGGCTGGCCTTTTTGGACATAATTCCCTTCTTCAACAGTTCTTGAAGAAATTTTCCCATCTGCAGGTGCATAAATTTTTGTATAAGAAAGGTTTAATTTTGCTTCTTCAATTTCGCTCTCAAGCCTTTTAATTTCAGCCATAGCAGCGTCTTTTCTTGCTTTTGAAGACTGCACCTGAATGTCTGCGGCGCGGCGCTTTTGAAGCTCTGAATTATAATTTGCAACACTTGAATTAAATTCCATTCTGCTTTTATCAAATTCCTGTTCAGACACTATACCGTCTTTTTTCAGGATTAAATCTCTGTCATATGTTTTTTTAGAATAATCAAGCCTTGATTTTACAGCAGAAAGGTCTTCTTCTGTTTTTTTAAAGCCTGCTTCACTTTCAACAATGTTTTTATTTGCAACGTTTAAAGAAGCA
Source organism: Candidatus Gastranaerophilales bacterium (assembly GCA_910587375.1). GTDB lineage: Bacteria > Cyanobacteriota > Vampirovibrionia > Gastranaerophilales > Gastranaerophilaceae > MGBC122484. The sequence goes on from CAJULR010000049.1 coordinate 3,114, forward strand.
CGCGCAGACAAAAGCTCTGCCTGTTTTTGACGCAATAAAACCTTATAATCTTCAGGGTCGATTTCAAGAAGCAAATCGCCTTTTTTCACTCTTTGGTTATCATCAATGTATAATTTTACAACCGGCCCAAAAACCCTTGGGGACACAGATACAATTCTTCCTTCCACAAAGGCGTCGTCTGTTGTTTGAAAATAATGCGCATGGATTGAAAAATAAATCCCTGCAACAACCATCAAAATAAATCCTATAACAGGAAAAATAATTCTTTTTTTAGGCTTTATTTTGTGTTTTTTCTTTTTTGCTTTTTTGCCCTGAATTTCAGGTTTAATATCTTGTTTTTCATTATTTATTTGTTTGTTGTTGTTTGCTTCGCTATTGTCCATTTTATCTCCAGTTTATGTTTGCATATTCACTTTGTCATATAAATTTTTCTTTACCTGCGCCAAAACATTCAGGCAGCCTTTCATATCTTCTTCATCCACGCCTTCAATATAGCTTTTGCGCATTTCCATCACAGAATCAATTATTTTGTTATATTCAAGTCTTCCTTTTTCTGTTGTATAAAGCTTTTGCACCTTTCTTCCGTTGTTGTCTTCGCCTTTTTTTGTTATGTAGCCTTTTTTCTCTAAGATTGTTACTATTCTTGAAATATTAGGCCTGTCTTTCATAGTGATTTCAGACAATTGCCTTTGATAGAGGCCGTTTTGCTCTATTAAAATTTCCAATATCGCAAACTGTTCAGGCGTTATATCAAAACTTTTTTTTGCAAAGACCTGCCAAGCATATATGCGAATAAGGTTGCTTGCCCCAACAAGCATGGCACCAGTTTTTCTTGTATATTTTATACTGTCCGCGTTTTTAAATTCCATATGCTTTACTTTTATTTTGTTGTGTTATGATTATAACACAACAAAAAATATTGCAACCTTTAAACTTTTTGGAGCATACAAAATAT
>CAJULR010000050.1 GCA_910587375.1 Candidatus Gastranaerophilales bacterium
GGCAAATCTTTCTGCATGTTTTGTCTTCCAAAATCCTTACCGTTTTTGGGATTCCCCCCCTCTTTTCCAAAAGAAAAAATTGCTTTTTGTTCTTTTTTTTCTTTTTTATTTGTTAGGCGGACATTTTGACCCCCTTCTTTTAAGACATTTTGACCTGTCGCACCGGACATTTTGACCAGTTCAAAAAATTTTGGCCCGAACACGTAATGATTCACTCTTTTTGTCTCATAATCAATCAAGCCGTGAGTTTTCAGTTCTTTAACCGCCCTTTGTGCAGATTTTTCGCTAATTCCGAGCTTTGCTGCCACGGTTTGCTGAGATGGAAACATGGTCTTATTTTGCGGGTTGTAATGACTGCAAAGTGCCCACAGAAAGAGTTTTGCGGATGGTGTAAGATCGCATTCCGCCAAAATTCCGCCCGCATACAAAATCTTTGTAAGCTCAAATTGACTTATATTAAGTCTTATAACCTTATTTTCGCTTGCAGATTCTTCTGTAATTTTTCGATTAATTCTGTTCATAAGTCTCCTTAATGCTTGCTGTAAAAGCCTTTTAGCGTTTTACAAAATGTAAATTCCCGTAATATCAGCAAAAAAGACCTGAAACGAGGCGTTATCGATATTTTCAGCACAAAATTTGCTTGCAAAATCAAACATTTGTGCTATAATAACTAAAGTAGTGTGAGTGCTTCGTTTGAGGCACTTTTTCTTTTTTAACTGCTGTCTAATTGTTAAAATGCGTATTTAAACGTGCATAATTTCCTGATATCCTTAAGCTATCCTAAAAAAGCGTATTCCTCCTTTTTATTGCCTGCCGCGGGGTTTTCCCGAAACGGCCGTTTTCCGTAATTCCCTTTAAGGGTTTAACTATATTACTTTACGTCTCTTCACATTATATTCTTTCAAATGGTATTCCATGTTACAATCTTTGTCAAGGGGGCACAAACAATTTCTTAACCGCAATTTCCGCCAAATTTTTAGAAATTTTAGGAATTATTTAGAAAATATAGGAATATAAAATGGACGAATTAAAACTTACAATACAGGAAGCGCAGGAAATGCTTTTATTAAGCCAGTCTTCGGTATATTCCTGGATAGACAAGGGCAAGCTTCAATCTGCGGAAACTCCGGGCGGAAAGGTTATTATAATTTCCAGAAAAGAAGCGGAAGAAATCAGAAATTTTAATTTAAAATCCCGCCGAAATAAGGTTGCAAAGCAGACTTTGCAAAAAACTTCCTCTGAATCTGCTTCTTCCGATACTCCTGTAATTAACGCGGAAATTCTTGAAAACGATACCCAGGATGATTCTTTAAAAAGCACTCAGAATGTTACTTTACGGCTTATTTCCAGGATTGAAGAGCTTGCGCTTGATGCGGGCCGTTTTAAACAGCTGGAAATTCTTAGAAATGAAGAGAAAGAAAATGTAAAATTCTGGCAGGAAAAATATCACGAATTAAATCTTGAATTAAAGAAAAAAGAATCGGAGCTAAACTCGCTTAAATTGGAGCTTCAAGCCCTCAAAAACAAGCAGTCCCGCGGAACATTATTAAGTTTCTTTAAGAAAGATTAATATCCGCAACATTTGAATATCCTGAAATTCCTTGTTATTATTGGCTGTTTGTCAAAAAGAAATTATAAATTTTATCGATTTTTTCTTTAATTTCATTTATCTGTTCTTTCAGATCCGGCACCGTTCCGCTGGCTGCAAAGCGCTTTTCCGCCTCAAACAAAATCTCTCTGTGTTTTTTTTCAAGCTCTGCAGGTGTAACAAAAATTTTTAATTGTATAAAATAAAGCAAAACCGGCATTATTAGCGGCGAATACTGTATCAATGCTTCATAATTTTCCACTACTTTTTATTCCTTTCCACTAAAATTATCTAAAAATATATGAATTTTTATGAACTTTTTCTCCAAAGCCCTCAAAAAACCATGCTTTTACCCAAAATTCCATGCCAGAATACAATTCCATGCCGTGAAATTTTTACCTACACAATCGGGAAATAGTACTCAACGAGGTAACTTGCGGCATCAAACGGGTGGCCCAGAAATTTTGTTTCGGGATTCTGGCGAATTGTGGTATATGCCGGTAAATCCAGCATTGATGTGCCTTCTCTGTATTTTAAATTTTCAATGTTGTATAACAGTTTTTGGCATTTAGGGTCAATAAATAGTCTGCGCCTGCCGTTCTGGCTTTTAATCATACAATTGAAAGCGCTTATTCTGTTTTTAACAGGCGGGTTAAATCCCCTGATTTCAATGTCTACAAGCCTGAAGCCCATGTTTGAAAAGCAGCGTTTCATTAGAATATAATTCGTGTATTCGCTTGTGCAAGAACGATTATCTCCAGATGCATCCCCGTTAATTATTATTCTGCCTCGGTGCCCGCCGTATCTGCGCCCGAATTCCTCGCAAGCAAGCACTGTTGTAGTATTTTCAAGTACGATTTCGTCTAAAAAGTAGGCTCTTTCTGCATCTTTATACCCTAAAACCCAGCACATCGGGTCTACATTGAAATCACAGCTTATATGGAGGGGTAAATCCCGCTTGTAGAGTATTTCTTTAAGATTTTCATCACTGAAATTTTTTATGACAAGATTATTTGCAGAATCGTCAAATTGCCCTAAAACATTGATTTTATAGTAATTTTCATCATATAAATTTTTCATATTTTCAAGATAGGTTTTGGGAAGGTGGATATTTTCCGTTGAAGGTGCCTGAATTAGCCTGAAATTAGGTAATTTTGAGGTTATAAATGTTCTATATATCCACCCTCGCTGATTTTCGGGGTTTGTATGCCCGAAAACCCTGTATTTAAAGCCTTTCCATTCCGGGCGGATGCGTTGGCGCATCCGCCCTAAAAGCATTTTGAACGTAGAATAAGGTATATCGCTCATTTCCTCTATCTCAACAAACCCCAAATTCAGTGATTTCAGCTTGTTTGGCTCGTCAAAGTGCCGAAATAAAATCGTAGAGCCGTTTTTAAACTCTAATTTTTGAGCGGATTTGTTGTAAAAAAATTCCCGCCCCTCCCTCATTCCAAAATTTTCCAGATGTTCAAAATAGGTGGAAAGTGTTGTATCACGGACAAGTGAGTATGTTTGCGCGCCGACAAGCCCCGTAATACCGGGAAATTTTAATGCAAGAAGCACCCCGAGAAGCGACCCCGCCCAGGTTTTACCAGAGCCAAAACCGCCCTGATACACGCACACGTCCATATCCAGCCCGTGCGGAACTTCAAGAAATTTTTTTTGACTTTTTAATAACCTGTATTCCATTGTGTAAGCTGCCTTTCCACTTTTTTATACGTCTGAAACGCTGTCTTTAATATATAATTGAATGTTTTCAACTCCAAGATTGCCTAATGCAAGCTTAAAACACTCTTCCCAGTTGATTTTTGAAGAAACGCTTTCAACTCCTGCAAAGCCTGTGAGCAGATTTACAAGCTCTTTTTCCTTGCTTTTGCGCTCAAGGCTTGCTTTTCTATCGCTATATCTGTAAATATAATCTCCGAAACGTACGTCATCAGTGATTTCTAACATCTTTAATTCGCCTGCGGCGCGACATAGCAGGCTTTCGGTTCCAAATTTAAAATTAGCAATAGTATCGGCGGTCTTTTTTACAACGGGAAGAATGATTTTGCGGTTTATAACATCCAAAAGCAGGTTGATACGTGCACTTTGACCTGTAGCGGTCATGTTTAATTCAGTCGCTGTACGGTTTTGAGCTTCAAGCTCTCCGCCCATTGTGTTAAAAACGCCTGTGGCACTTTCGATTGAGCTTTTAAAATACCTTATAAAGTCCCAGCCGCATAGTGCCTGACTGAAATTCAACGGTGCAGGCATTTGCGGCAGCAGCGCAGAATCATATTCTATGATTTTACCGGGTTTCACGTTTTGTTCACCGCGAAAAGCCCCTTTCGGCGCAAGATACGGCGGATTTACAATTAATGAATAAGCCTTTAATTGAGTATTTAAAATGTCGTTAGCTGCCTTGTTAAGGTCGATTGCGGCGCGCAGAGGGCTTATACCCCGCCCCGTAAAAGGGTTTTCAATGATATTTGCGTATATAAAAGGCGAATTTAAATACGGATTGTCTTCAAAACGAATAACAAAGCGGTTTTGAGCAATTACAACAAGCTGATTTTTAATTATATTCCCGTCTTCCGTTTTAATATCACCCCAATATTCAAGTATATCAAGCTTTTTAAGCTCCTTATCAGCGCCCGAAGAAGCCCAATTGTAAAGTTCATCTTTAATAAGATTTGTTAAGCAATTATTGTTTTTATCCTCAAAAACCTCGTGTGGCAAGGCTTTATACCTGAAAATTTTTGCCGCATTTTCAAAATCCGCCTTCACATCAAAAACGAAATCTTCAGGCGCTATCCGCCTTAAAACGGGTCCGTCGTAAACCAGCTTGTCATCTGCAATAAAGGCGATTTTATCCCCCTCCGTGACGGCCTTTCTGATTTTTTTGTAAATCTTTTTCCAGCCAATAAAAACAATGCTTTCGCCGCATTCGACAAGGTCATTTACAATGGAATCAAGCTTATCGGTCATTTTCATATTTTCAAGCGCCGAAACAAGCATTATTTTCTGCTTTTTAGCGTTTTCAGAATATTTTAAATCGCCCGGGAAAACGTCAAACAAGCCCTCGGGGTGTGATGAAAGGCTTTCAAGTATGTGTGCTTTAAGGGTTTGCGCCTGTTCATAAATATCAGGCAGCATAAAACCGTGTTCACCCGCAGATGTATTGTAAATATGGGATTTTACGGTGTTTATATCGGCTAATTGTCCGCTGCGTTCAGAATTTAAGCGTTCATAAAGCTTAGAAATCTTATCGGGCAAGGCATTTAGCATTTCATCATTAAATTTTTGCATATGTCTCCTTTATATTTTATTTGGGTCTAAACCCTTGATATTTGTTACTATTTCGGGGTTTTGCAATGTATTTTCAAGCGGGTTTGCAGCGCTTCGCGAAATTTCAAGCCCTGTCTGCTTTACAATACCGTCAAGCGCCCTTAAAGCAGCCCCTGCATCGTTCGGCTTGCCGTTATCATCCAAAGAAAGCGCCCAGTCAAGGATTTTCAGGTATCCTGCAACAATATACCCTCTGCAAATTTCCAGATGCCCCGCTTTCCTTTCACAGAGGGCTTTCAGCTCTTTTTCCGCTGCGGGATTTTTTAAATAATTTCGTATATTCGCAACCGCCGTCTGCTTTTTATACCCTGCGGCGAGCGCAGAGGCTTTTAAGTCAAGAGTATTTGAGTATTCCTCAAGAAATTTCCGCTGTTTTTGCTTGTTTTCAGTGTCTTTCATGTTTTTTGCCCCGTATTTGCTTAATATTTCTTAACAAAGTGTTCTTAAATTTCGCCGATATGGTATGATAAAAATGTTGTTAATGCTTCGGCTAGTATGCGAATGGGGCGATTTTTGCCCCCTTTTATTTGCCCCGAATTGTTTATTTTCCCTAAAACGCTTACCATAAGCGTGTTTTAGCCTAAAATCCGTTTTGAAGCCGGATTTTTTAAAAAAAGGGGTGTAAAATAAGAATTAAGATATTTGAAGAATTACACCCCGAATTATAGCTATTTGAAATGTAATGATAATAGATATTATGTAAGGTTATATCCTGAATAAAAAAAGGTAAAAACCTTACAATAAGCCATTTTGAAGCTGATAATTTATCACCGGTTCATTTTTTATGAACTCCGCCGTGCTCATCTTTGCAATTTCATCACGTGAAAATAGCTTTTCAGGCGCCTTTTGAACTCCCGAACCGCGCATAGAACCCGTCATAAGGCGTTCTTTAGCAATTTCATTATCCATATTCAGCCTGTCAAGCGGAATTTGCGTATTATTGCCGCGTGCAAGAGCATTTTTTTCAAGCTCAAGCACCACGGCTTCGATATTTTTCAAATCCGCCTCATCAAGCTCCACGCCTGAATTTTGAAGGTAGTTAAGCAGGCATTTGCGCGCCTTTAAAAATTCGCTTTGCGAAAAATCAAACGTCTCCGGGGCGCCTCCCTGATACGCCGAAAAAGCCTTGTTATTACTGAATGTTGCCGCTATATTCCGCTTAATTGATTCTCCCGTGCTGTTATCGATAATCTTCAATAAAACAAGGCTGTCAACGTATTTCAGGTGGTCATCAAGGTTTAAATTGCAATTGTGGCCTTGATTTTGCCCTGATTGTAAAGTATTAATAAAATTATTCATAAAATATGCTCCTTATGCAATGCTCGCTTTAATTACAGCCAGTGCAGAGGGGTTTAAAGTCAATGCACCAAAGGTATACAGCCCTCTTACAATTGATGAAAACGAGCTCTGCGCCCTGATAGTCTCAATTTTCTTAATATGTGAAGCATAGGTGATTGCGGCTTTTGTACCTGCTAAAATCGTGTAGCCGTTTGAGTTTTTACCTACGTTGTTGCTTACAAATACTTCCAAACCTGCAATTTTGCCTATTGAACCATTGGAAACGGTTGTGTTACCAAGATTTGCAACGCCCGTAAATTCATCACAAAGAAGCAATAACTCTTCTACATCAGGGTGAATTACAACCCAGCCTTGCTTTTCAGACGTAATCGCACCTGAAGATTTTAAAATTTTTGCAAGGGAAACAAATTTTGAATAAATTGTAGCTGTATCAAGCGCCACAAGCTCGCTTTCGCTTCCAAGCACATTGGCCGCGGCGACGTTTTCAAATTCGTTAAATAAATAGGTGTCAATTGCAGTTTCCACGGCGGTTTTCGCCTTATCAACAATCGTATCGAGAATGTTAATATTCGTCTGCGCCTGGTTGATATCCGGCACGCTAAAGCCGAAATACACGCTCTGGTCGAGTTTCAGGGTTCTTTTATCGCTCTGTGCCGCGCCGTATGAATCAATTGAGCCTGTATACTTTCCTGTTGTGACCTCAAGCGGCGTTATAATGTTAATCTGGCTTGTGCCTTTGTCTGCATCGCCCTGATAATCACGATTTACGCATTGAAGCATTACGCAGTTTTTATCAAGCCCGGCGTTTAATTTCTGGCTCCAGACTTCCCTTTTAAAGGCCTCGTAGTCTGTCTTTACGGTTTCATCAGTCATAAATTTTCCTTTCGTTGTTTTAAAAAATAGTACAAATATATGAGAAAAGGGGTAAAATGCTTGTTATAAAGGGGTTTTAAGGTTTTCTTGCAGCGTTTTCGGATTAAAGATGCTCCAAATTTCAAGATTTTTTGCCTCATTATTAACTATAGTCTCGTTTTTCAGGGTTGCTTCATGCTCAAAACCCAGCTTGGTAAGGAAATTCGGCATATAAAAATTGTCTGAAAAACATTCCGCCTTGATTTTAGCGATATCTAGCGTACTAAAAGCGTGTAATATAAGCTTTTTTGCCCCGATTAATGCAGGCAGGCCGCGTGCGGATTTTTTGAAACAAATGGTCGCAGATACTGAATGTATCTTGTTTTTAGCGGGGATAATATCGTAAAAATAGCAAAAACCAAGGGTTTCGCCCGTTTCAACTCTGTAAAAGACCCAAAAATATGGAATATAGGCTTGTATAATCTCGAAAACCCGCTGTATATACGGTTTATCGCTTTTAAAATATTCATCGTCAAAAAGTTTGCGGCGATATTCAATCATCAAATCAAAAATCGTCTGAAACACATTAAAATCAAGGGTATTCAGCCTATTTTCGCTAAGATTATAAAAATCGATTGTAAACATATTGATAAATCCTCGAAAATTTTGTATAATAAAATCGCTATTTTAAAGGAGTTTGCGATGGACGACAAAGAATTAATTTTGGGGCAATATCAGGCGTACAGCCTTGCTAAGGAAAAATATATCGACAGACACTTCCAAACCAACCGTTTTTATATGGTTTTGAGCTTTGTGCTGCTGTTTGTGTGCTATTTATTTATAGCTTTGACCCCTGCATACGTACCAATCCTTGTTACGGGCGCGTTTGGGATGGTCGTATCGGTGCTATGGTGGTTAAACATTGATTCTTACCAGTTTTGGATTAAGATTAAATATTCAAAAGTGCTGGAATATTTAGAAACTAAATTGCCTGAAAGACCTTATAATAAAGAGTTTGAGGAATTTAAAGAAGCCAAAAGACAGAAAAAAGCTATGGTTTTTGCCGATTTTCAAAAAGGATTAACCGCTTTGCTTTTCGTAGCTTTCCTTTTGACTTTTTCGTATTTCTTAATCCAATTCTTATCTGCTCCTAAAGGCATATAAAACAAGGGTTTTCAAGGGTTAAAATCCGAAAAAGCCGACAATCAGGCTAAGATAAACTTATAAAAGGTCCGCATTCATTTGTTTGCGGGCTTTTTTGTAATAAATTCCCTAAAGCACCTATATACATTGTATTCCAGAAACCGAATTTCGGATAAGCAGGATTTGCTTTGGTTTTCAGGCAGGTACCATACACCAAAACGTGTTCTGCAAAAGGCATAGGAAGCACAGAAATGTCTTCTTTTTCGCTCAATTTTTCCTTAAATTCCCCGTCAGAGCCGAGCGCATAATCCGTGCTTTCGTGTAAAATCCTGCAGGTGCCTTTTTTGCAGCCCTTCTCGAAAATTATCGAGCCGTCCGAAACAGAATAAAATTTCCCGCAAAGCTTACCTGAAAGGAGTTCTTGCACCTTTTGAGTATATAAAAGGCGCTCATTGTCTTTGTATACAGCCTTAATATTACCTTTAAACGGCAATTTATAAACGTTTTCGCCTTCCTTGACATCCAAAACACAGTTTTTTTCAAGAAAAGGCCACTGATAGGAAGCCAAAACCTCGCTGTTTACGCGGTTTATAAGGTCTAAAATTTTTGTGTGCTCGGATTTGTAAATTGTCTCAAAAGTCGTGACAGGCCTGTAATTTAGCTCTAAAAGCACCTTGTTAAAAATTTCAAAATAGTTCATTCTTCTTCCTCAACATAATCTTTTATAACAATCGGGCGAATATCCCCCGCAGTGAGACTTTCGGCGTATTCAAGATAAAATTCTTCATCCCCCGTAAATCCTCCCAAAGGACAAGCAGAGCCTGCACTTTGGGGGTTTTTATCGTGGGGAAAATCTTTTTTAAAATTATTCGTCATAAATAATTCCTTTAAACTCAAAACCAATAATAGTAAGGTCTTGCCCCGGTTTTTCTCCCATAAAATGAAGCTGTATAGACTTATTGGTATCAAAAATATCAAATTGTATGCTCTCCTGAACGATTTCAGACCATATGCCGCCAAAATTATCATCCGCCCAATATGTATCCGCAAGAGAACCGTTCATATCATCCCACACAAGGGTTTCAGGGGAATAAATGCTGATACGTTCGGGCAGAGTTGCGCTGTCGCTCATATAATCGTTGCTAAGCGAGATATAGAAATCGTTTTCGGAATTTCCGCCGCAGACAATTTCAAATCCATCAATAATTTTATTCACGGTGGGTTTTGAAAAATTAAAAAACGGGGTTGAAACGCTGAATTTGATTGTTTTTCCGCTAAAGGTATTTCCTTTATTTTCAACAAAAATCCTGCCGCCTCCTTCAGGCGTCACGGTGTAAATTTCGCCGCAAACCGTTGCCGCGTCCGTTATATCAAAGGGAATAACCCTTGTAAACCAGCAATCAAGCTCCCAATCGTAAATCCAGACCTCTTTTTTCAGCAATTCGCCCATTATAGGGGGGAAAATCCAAATTTGATTTTTCAATTCCAGCGAAAGCATTTTAACCTCGCTAAGCCGCCCTATATCAAGCCTTCTAAAGAAATCGGCAATGTTTTTTGCGCGATTTTGGCTCATTACAATCTGCGACAATTCACCCGCAAGCGACAGGCTAAAAAGCCCGCAGCCATTGAAAAAATACTGCCTGTTATTGCATGTTAAAACGCTCCCCGGACCCGTTGCGCCCTTATCCGCAAATTTAGTGATAACAAAGGTTTCGGGGTCATTTCCGCTTAAAAGAAAAACTTCAAATTCTTTGTAAATTGCAAGTGAACCTCCATATTCGCACAGCGCAACGATTTTAGCCGTACTTGAATGAAAATTTGAGATATATCCTGCATCATGGGCTGTTGTCCAGTCGTTATACGTTCCTAGCGCGGAATAGTAAAGGGTACTTTCACTTGAAATCCACAATCTGCCTGCGTATTGACAAACTGAAGTTGCGGCAATCAGCTCCCCGCGCGGATTTTTAAAATTCAAAAAATCAACCTGCAGTTTATTCGCAGGATTAAAATAAATTCCGTCAAGCGCCTCATTTTCATAGGTTTCAGGCAAAATCACAAGCCCGTCCAAAAAATATTCAAAAACAAACCTTGAAATTTCGCAGTCAAAATCATAAATGAGATTCAGCCCGCCCGTGGAGTCCGTAAAGTGAAAAATTCGCCCGTCAGAAAGCGCGAGAACGAAATTTTTTGACCCTTTAGGATACTCGGTAATCCCTGCGGGTACAAAGTCCTTTGAAACGGCTTCTGGCTCCGCTTGTTTGAAATTTGCCCGTATTGTCCTTATACTAAGGCTTTTAGGGATAATTTGCTTTGGTTTTATTTTGGCAGAAATATCAAAAACGGTTTGATTGCCCTTTTGCCTTGTTATGCCTTGATTTTTGTATGGTTCAACATTGTAACCGTCCGCCCAGTAAACTTTTTTAGTGTCTGCACCAAGCATAATCGGCGTCAATTGCGTGTTTAAACCGCCCTGTAAATTGTAATAAAAATTTCCCATCAATTATCCCTTCAGCATTTTTCCTTTTTTGAAACACGCTTTTTTCCTTGCACTGCGTGTCTTTCCACAATTTCAATTTCCGAATTCATATAAAGCCAAATCGCCGCAACACGGTTGTTTGTATGGTTTTTAGTATAAATTCGGGCTAGATGATTTTGCACCGTGCGCACCGAAAGCCCCATTTTATCCGCAATATGTCTGTCTTTCAGGCCTCTTGCCGCAAGCGACAAAATTTGTTCCTGTTTACTCGTTAATTCCATTTCTGTCCCCACTTCTAATATGTGTTCAAAAGAGCGCTGCTGCTGAGTTTAACCCGTTTTGAACTTATTTTTTGATACAAAGCTTAAAAACAAGGGGGCGATATCGCCCCAAAACCGGGTAGTGTGTACGTTGTGCTTAGTTTGTAAAAGTTTTGAAAAACAAAATTCAAAAAACGCCAAAAGCTTTGCTGCAAGTGCAAAAAAGCTCATAGCAACTGAAGAAATTCCGTAAATAAAATCCGATTCAATCAATTGTTGCATAGTTTTATTTTCTTGTTTAATTCAGCTCAAGAGAACTGTTTTTTGACTACCAGACGCCTAAATTCCAGACACCGTCTGTTTTTTCCAAACTATATTTTTACTATACCAAAATAAATTTTTTTGTACAGAGAGTAAAATTACTCAAGTAAAATTTCTGAAAAATTGGCGGAAAGTCTTATTTTTATTGCTATTTAACGATTTTGAAATTTCATTATACATAAAATCTTTACATTACTTTACAAAACTTTTCAAGAAATTCCAAGAGCCTGTAATCTTCTGTTTAAAAATGTTTTCAGGATTTTCCAAAAGCAAAAATGACTTTTTCCTGCGTTTTTATAATGCGGCATTATTCAAATTTAATTTATCATTTGAATTTTGATTTGAAGCCGCAGAATCTTGTTTTTTATTTAAAATCTGCTTAAACTCACTAAATTCGTACTTTTGCACAAGAAATTCGGCTACTTTTGACTTTTCAAGCCAAAATTTCGGAATATTTTCAAGCCACTTAAGCGCTTCTTCTCTGCTAAAATTCTGTGGATTAGCACTCATTGCGCTAATTTTCTCTCTTTCTTCCAAAATCTTTCTCGTTTCTTCAACACCCGGTGTTCGCTTGTTGGGCAAATCTTTCTGCATGTTTTGTCTTCCAAAATCCTTACCGTTTTTGGGATTCCCCCCCTCTTTTCCAAAAGAAAAAATTGCTTTTTGTTCTTTTTTTTCTTTTTTA